>CAIYBN010000045.1 GCA_903924465.1 uncultured Myxococcales bacterium
CATCGGACGGTGGACTGCACGGACTGCCACGCGGTGCCGACGTCGACGACGCATGCGAACGGCGTGATTGATTTCGCCTGGAGCGCGGTGGCGACGGCAATGAATTCGGTGCCGACGTTTGACACCGGCACGACGACCTGCAGCGGCGCGTACTGCCACGGCGGGACGCTGTTTGATGCCGCAACGGCGAAGACCAAGCCGGTGTGGACGCAGGTCGACGGCACGTTCAATTCCTGCGGCGCGAGTTGCCACATGACGCCGCCGGGCGGTGCCCATCCGCCGGACCCCAATTGCGCGATTTGCCATGCCGCCGTCGTTTCCAGCGTGAATGGGTCGACCGGTGCGGTGACATGGGCGAATCCTGCACTGCATGTTGATGGCTTGATTGAGTCGAACCCGTACCACGCGTTGCCTGGCTGGGTCTCGCCCAAATTCGAACCGACCGGCGTGGTCAATCCGAATCACCACGGCTACGGATATTTTCTGGTCAATCACGGCTTGGATGACAAAGGCCAAGCGTGCACCGACTGTCACGGCGCGAACCTCGACGGCGGTCCGGTCGCTGTGTCGTGCAACAACTCGACCATCAACTGTCACGGGGCGAATCCCGCTGGCGGCACGGGCGGCGATTGGCACGCGTGCAATTTCTGCCATGGCAGCGCGACGGCCAACAATCCGCCGACGGGTGTTGCTGATGAATCGACCAATTTGACGCTCGCGGTGGGCCGGCATCCGGCTCACGTGACGGCCAGCGCTACGCACGCGGCGATTGACTGCACGGCGTGCCACGTCGTGCCCGTGGCTGGCGATGTGGCACACACGCAGCAGTACGTTCCGAGCGCGGACCTGACGACGCCTGGGCATCACGGCGATGTGACGTTCCCGACGCCTCCCGCTGCCGTCAATTCGACGGGCGCGATGACCTGGAATGTCGCTGCGGTGTTGGGCAATCCGATCTCCGAGCGGGCGACCTGCACGGGTGCGTGTCACTCCAACGGCCGCGGCGGCGCACCGGCTGTCACACCGTACTGGGCGGGTGGTTCGTGGACGGCGGGCAGTTGTGCGAATTGTCACCCGGCCACGCCGAACACAGGTCATCACGGTGAGCATACGAACGGCAGTAACAACGTCTACTGCACCAGCTGCCATCCTGCTGCGTCGTCCTCCAGCCACGTCAACGGCCTGCGCGATGTCTTGGCGAGCATCACCGGCGCACCGTACACCGGCAACATCACCGCCACGCGGACGGTGGGAGACACCTGCAAGACTGCGCGGTGCAACGGTTCCTGTCACGGAGAAAACCACAACAATTACTGCTGGTAGTGGCTGGGCTATTCTGTCGAACTTGGGCCGTCTTCCACGCGCCGCCGCAACTCGCTGGCCATGAGATGGGCGACCAGCGCGACGCGGCCGATGCCCAGCGCGGAACGGGCGGCGACCAGGTGGATTTCCGCATGGGAAAATGCTCCCAGCGCAAGCGATAGCGGCACCAAGTTCGCGTCCTGGCCAAATCCTTGAAGCGGCCGCGCCAGCACCATCGCGCCCACACCGGCTTCCGCCGCGCGCAGCAGCACGAGGAAGTTGTCGGACGTGAACGCCGGCACGAAGTCGGGAATCGCGGCCGCCAGCTGCGGATTGGGCGGCAAGTGCTCGTAGGGACGCGCCCAGGCCAGCCACGGCAAATCGGCAAAGCCTGGATTCGGTGGCAGGCGCGACAACAACGCGCGCGACACGCACACCGCATTCTCGAGGCGCACGCTTGCGACGGTCGTCAACTCATCGCGGTCGGCAGGCCGTTGCCGCAGCGCCAGATCCGCTTCGCCGCGAGCGAGATCGGCGTAGGCGATGTCGGCCCGCACCTCGAGCTGCAGGTGCGGGTAGCGTTCGTGCAGCCAAGCGGCAAATGGTGCGACGAACTCGAACGCGACGCCCGGCGGAGCAGCGACGCGCACGACGCCATGGGGCGCAACATCGGACGCCTGTGCCGCCCGAGCGACCTCAGCCGCGTAGTCGGCCATCCGCCGCGCCGGTGCCAGGAGGCGCTCGCCCGCTCCGGTCAGCCGTACGCCGGTACTGAGCCGCTCGAACAGGGCAAATCCAACTTGGTTCTCCAGTTGAGCCAGCCGGCGGCTCACGGTCGGCTGTCCGAGGCGCAAACGGCGTGCACCGGCGGACACGCCGCCACATTCAGCAATGGCGAGAAACAGTTGTACGTCATCCCATGCCAGTTGATCCGCTTGCATCGAGCCACTCCCAGCCGGCGAAACACGGTTCCGGCTATGCAATGATGCATGATGCGATGCCAATTCCGCCAGTGCTCATCGTTCTGCGCATGACTATACTGCCGATCGCGGCACGCATCCTGCCTGTCCACGCCATCTTGTGAGGCAACATGCGACATGTTTTCGGGTTCGTTCCTGCGCTCGGCGCGCTCTTGCTGTTCGTGGGCTGTCAGGCCAGCACGCTGGCGGTGTCCCAAGCGACGCTCGGTACGCCGCGGCGATCGGCGGACTTGCTGGCGGTCATCGACTTGCCTGGCCCGGTGACCGTGGAAACCGTGGCTTCGGCGCAATGGCAGGTGGACCTCAGTGGCCTGCTGGACCTGAGCGATCCGCGCGCCCAGGCGGCGGGTCTGGCCAACCGCGATGAGCCGATTGAGGTGTACTTTCACGCGATTCGCCACCCGAAATTTGGCCTGTTTCTCATCGATACCGGTGTGGAGACGGCCGAGCGCGATCACCCGGACGCGGCGCGGGTGCAGGGCCTGGTGCGCACCTTCATGCATGGCGACACGTTGAAAGCGTCGACGCCGCTGGGCGCATGGCTTGCGAAACAGCCGGAAAAGGTGGCGGGCGTGCTGCTGACGCACATGCACATCGACCACATCTGGGGCGTGCCGGACCTGCCGCCGACGCCGCTGTACGTGGGGCCGAACGAGAGTAGCCAGCGGTCATTTGAGCACCTGTTCGTGCAAGGCGTGACCGATGCGCTGCTGCGCGGGCAGAAGGAAGTGCTGGAGTGGCGGTTCCAGGAGGACGCCGACGAACGGTTTGCCGGCGTGATCGACGTCTTCGGCGATGGCTCGGTGTGGGCGCTGTGGACACCGGGCCACACGGCGGGCAGTGTTTCCTACGTGGCGCGAACGCCGGACGGACCGGTGCTCTTCACCGGCGACACTTGCCACACCGCATTTGGCTGGCAGACGGGCGTGCCGCCGGGTAGCTTTACGGCCGACCGGGCCTTGAATCAGAAGTCATTGGATGCACTGCGTCAGATCGCCAACGAACATCCGCACATGCAGGTGCGACTGGGACATCAGCGTTTGCAGCGGTAGCCGTGGGTCACTCCGTCCCACGATCGCCCTCCGCAGCCAAGGCTCGCGTGCGCCTGCGCGATCCTGCGCGCAAGGCGCCGACCGAGAGCACGCTTGAGCAGGCGGCAAGCTGCTAATCTTCCTGATATTGCTGGCGAATAGACAGAACTTGCGGCAGGATGGTCTCAAACACCGCGACCAGCTCGGGGTCGAAGTGCCGGCCCGAACCAGCGCGCAGCTCCGTCATCGTGTCCTCCACCGTCCACGCCTTCTTGTATGGCCGTTCGGAAGTCAGCGCGTCGAACACGTCGCACACCGCGCAGATACGCCCGGTCAGCGGAATTTCGCCGCCTTTGAGGCCGCGCGGATAGCCGGAACCGTCCCATTTCTCGTGGTGGGTCAGCGCGATGATGGACGCCACCTGGATCAGCGGCGAATTCGACCCAGAAAGCAAATCCGCGCCGATCGCCGCGTGCGTCTTCATGATCGACCACTCGTCCGCATCGAGCTTGCCCGGCTTCAGGAGCACGCGGTCGGGAATACCGATTTTGCCCACGTCGTGCATCGGGCTCGCGCGCCGCAGCGTCTCGACTTCCTCCGCCGACAAGCCCATGGCCTGGCCCATCAGCCCGCAGTAGAGGCTCATGCGAATGATGTGGTAGCCCGTCTCGTTGTCCTTGTACTCCGCCGCGTGGCCCAGCCGGTGAATGATTTCCAGCTGCGTATTGCGCAATTCCAGAGTCCGATCCATGACTTTCTGCTCAAGTTCCTCGTTGTGAGCAAGAATCCGCTTGTGCTGAAGGTTGACTTCAATCAGGTTGCGAATGCGCGACAGCGTCTCGATCTTGTCGAATGGCTTGTTCAGAAAGTCGCGCGCGCCGGACTTCAAGGCGCGGTAACGCACTTCCGGATCCGTCTCGGCAGTCAGCACCAAAACCGGGATAATATCACCTTCGATTTCGCGCAGTTGCGCCATCACGCCAAAGCCGTCCAGATGCGGCATCTGTAGGTCCAGCAGCACGATGTCCGGCACGTGCGCCTGATACAGCGGCAGGGCTTCCCGCGAATCGGTGGTGCTTTCCAGATTCGTGTAGCCGGCTTCCTTCAGAATCATGCGCAAAAGCGCGATGTTGTACGGCTGGTCGTCGACCATCAGGATGCGGGCGTTCAGGATGTCATCGGGGAGAATCACCGCTAGCCTCACTCGTCAGAGCCTGGGACCAAGGCCGTTGCCGTCCGCAGCGCTCGGGGTGATTCTGTCACGGGATCGTGAAATTGGCGAAAATTCCTGCCACTCGGGATCACTTGCGCGAAGGCGCGTCCCAGGCTGTCACTTCGCGCAGGAACGTTGCGTGCAACACTTCGCGGCGAATCACATCGGCCATTTCGTCGACGTCGCGGTACTCGGCCCAACTCACGCGAATCGTCCGGATGCGGTGGGAAATATCGTAGAGAAAACGCTCATATTCGTCGTACAGCGCTTGCAGATACGCCAGCGAGATCCCCGATTCCACGCCACGCGCGCGCTCCTGGATCCGCTCCATCGCCAGCGCCGGTTTGACATCCAGGTAGATGATCGCGCTCGGCCGGCACATGAAGTTGGACATGTGCTTGAACAATTGCAGGTACGTCCGGTAGTCGCGCGGCTCCATCAGCCCAGTTTCACTCAACATTTTGGCGAAGATCGCGTCCTCGTAGATGGTCCGATCCTGAATCGCCGGCCGGCCGCGCCAGATGATTTCCTGGTGCTGCTGGAACCGGCGGTTGAGCAAGTAGATCTGCGTCGCAAAGCTGTAACGCGCGGTATCCCGATAGAAATCAGCGAGATATTCGTTGTCTTCGACCGGCTCGTAGTAGACGTCCAAGCCCATGTGGCGGCCCAGCGCGGTCGCCAACGTGGACTTGCCGGCGCCAATGATGCCGGCGATGCCGATGAAGAGGTTGTCCAACGGCTGGGCCGACGGTGCTTCACTCATGCTTTTGGGCTCCGCCGCGGCGGCCGCAACGCCAGCGCGCGCTCGTTCAGCAGTTCCAACTGCCGGTCTTCCTCGGGTTCAAAGTGCCGGCGACAGCGCGCCTCGTAGCGATCCGATGCACCGAGTTCCACAACCGCGTCGCCGCCTTTGATGCGCTGCGAACGGTTGGCCGGATCGCCGCACACAGCGCACACGGCCAGCAACTTGGTCACGTATTCGCCGACCGCCATCAACTCCGGCATGGGCGGAAACGGTCGACCGCGGTAGTCCTGGTCCAGCCCAGCGACGATGACGCGCTTGCCCTGGTTCGCCAGCTTGTTGCAGACCTCGATGATGCCCGCGTCAAAGAACTGCACCTCGTCGATGCCGATGACCACGGTCAAGTCGTGCACTTGGCTCAGAATCTCGCCGGAAGTCGCGACCGCGCGCGCCGTGATGCGAAAATCGCTGTGGCTTACCAATTCCTCGTCGGCGTAGCGCGTGTCGATGGCCGGCTTGAACACCTGCACGCGCTGGTGGGCGATGCGCGCGAGGCGCAGGCGGCGGATGAGCTCTTCGCTCTTGCCGCTGAACATGGAGCCGCAGATGACTTCCAGGCTGCCGGGACGGTGGGGAAAGAAGGCCATCAGGATTCGCCCGTCGTGCTGCGCGGATCAACCACCGACGTCATAGCGCACGGTATACTTCTTGGCGGTGCCGCTCGATTGCGGGAAGGGCAGGGCCTTGACGGCCTCGGAGACGCACTTGCCGACCTGATCGCCCGCGTGCTTGCCTTGCACCTTGGAACTCGCGACGGAGCCGTCGGAATTGACCATGAGCTGCACCTTGATGGTTTCCTGGCCACCGTCAACGTCGGCATACAGCATGTAGCAGCGAATGACCTTCTGCGAAGCGCGCGCTGCAATTGAATCGACCTGCGATTGCGACAGCGCCGGGCTCTCCTTTTCTTCCTTCTTGGCGGGCTCGGGCTCCGGTTCCTTGGCGGTCGCCTTGCCGCCGCCGTCCTTGGCCTTGCGCTTGGCGAGGATCGCGTCGATCTCGTCGTCATCACCCGCAGCCGGCTTCTTCTTGGCGGCATCCGCCGAGGCTTTCTTGTCGGCCTCAGCTTTCTTCGCCGCTTCAGCCTTCTCGGCGGCCGCTTTCTTCCCAGCTTCAGCTCGTTCCGCCGCAGCTTTCTTGGCGTCCGCGGCCTTCGCCGCCTTCTCCGCCTTCTCCGACTTCGCCGCCGCAGCCTTCTCCGCCGCCGCCTTCTTTTCGGCCTTGGCCTTTTCCGCCTTCTCCGCCTTCGCTGCGGCCTTGCGCTCTTCCGCCGACTTCTTCTTGCCCGACGCTTCCTTGTCCTTTTCTTTGGCTGCCAAGGCCTTTTCCTTCGCTTCCGCGGCTTTCTCCTTGGCCGCCGCAGCCTTCTCAGCCGCCGCCTTCTTCTCGCTTTCCTTGGCGTCCGCCGCCTTTTCCTTCGCAGCTTTGGCTTCAGCAGCCTTGGCCTCGGCCGCCTTCTTCTCGGCTTCTTTCGCTTCGGCAGCCTTGGCTTCCGCCGCTTTGGCTTCCGCGGCTTTCGCCTCCGCTGCTGCTTTCTCGGCGGCGGCCTTGGCCTCCGCGTTCGGATCCGCTTGGACTGTCGCGTCCGCACCGGCATCGCTCGCCGAAGCGACCGCTGCGTCGGCTTCTGGCGCGGCGGCGACGGTGGGCGAAGGCGCGATCGCGGGTGGCAGCGCTGCAGGCGCGGGTGGCGGCGTCACGGCCGAGGCGACCGGTGCTGGCGTCTCCGTTGCGGCCGGTGTTTCGGTGGAAGTCGACGAATGGCTGCCACGGACGGCGATGATGCCGATAGCCGCAGCCACGATCGCCAAGGAAACACCCACAAGCATGCCGGATCCGCCCGACTTCGCCGGTGCCGCACCTGGCTTGGCGGCGGTGGCCGCTCGGGGCGCCGGTTCTGCGGCCTTGGCCGGAAGAACGGTGGTCGCTGACACTGCGGGCTTGCTCGCCTTGTCCGCCGGCTTGCCTGCGGCCGCCTTGCCCGACTCGGGCTTGACCGGGGCCGATTTCGCCTCATCCTTGGCTGCGGAACCCGCGCCGTAACCCACGGTCGTGCGGGCTGCGGGCTGAACGGCAGCGGGTTCGGCGGGCGTTTCCACCTTGGGCGCTTCCGTCTTGGCCACACCAATCTTGATGTTGTCGCGGCTCACCGACCGTGCGACGGACAGACCACTCGGCGTTGCGCCGGTCTGGCGTGGTGGCAGCGCCGGAGCGATGGCGCTGACACTCGCTGGCGTGGGCGCGGCTGCAGCTGGAGAGGCCTGCGGCGCAACTGCGGCTTCCGGAATCGCCGGCGGCAAAGCGGGCGCGGATTCGGCTGTGGCGATCGGGGGCGGCACCTCGGCAGCCGCGACGGGCTCTGGAACCGCTGGCGGTGTTTCTTCTTCAGGCAGAACCGGCGGAATCGCGACGCTCGCCTTCGCCGCTTCCTGAACCGGGGCCGCGGGCGCTTCGGTGCCTTGATTGTCGAGCTTGACGAGCAGTTCGATCATCGCCGACGACAATTCCAGCGTCTGCGCCCGACGTGGTGCGCGACCGTGGACGCCTGCGGCAGCCGTTGCCGGCGAGCCAGCAACCAGATCCTCGAATGGCGCAACGGTACGCACCGGCTTCCAGGCCTCGAATCCTTTGCGCCACACCAAATCTTCAGGACCCAAGCGGCCGGCCATGATGTGGTCCGACACCTCGCCCTGCGTCAGTGGCCCCACTTGCTTGCCGTCGATACCGCAGAACCACACCGGTGCGGGCGCGGCGGGCGTTGGCACGCCTTCGCTCAGCGCGAACGGCAGCGTGGTTCGGCCAGCCTCATCCGCGGTTTCCACACCACGGACGCGGATCTCAGCGCCGCAGCGCTTGCAATTGATCTTGAAAATTCGGTTCTTGCCCTGAATCTTCTCGTCGGGCAGCCGGTAGCTGGCGTTGCAGGCGGGGCACGTAATCTTCATGGATGGACCTGCTGCTGGGGAAACGCGACCGGGGTCGGGCGCAAGGACAATCCCGCGATACTAACCGCTTGGCGCCCTGCTCGCAACGGCCCGATCCGCTCCGATCAGACCTGATCGATTCTCCCACCGACGCCAGTTCTTGCTCGGACCCGTTCCCGCAAACGCACGTGCAGCCGAAGTTCGAGAAGGATCTCATCGGCCAAATCCTCGATCTGGATGACGCAGCGGGCGCGGCGCGCTAGGCTTGGCGCGGCGTGACGCCACGATCGGTTGGACCATGAATTCCTGTTTGCGCGTTGTGTTCTCTGTCGCCCTTTCATTCGCTTCGGTCATGGGCTGTGGCAGTGCATCGCCGTCGGTTGCCAACGCGGGCGCTGACGCGGCGTCCGCCGGCGACGATGCAGCGACACCAGTTGCGCCGACGTGGACGAAGCCGCCGACCGATGTCCAGGCGATTGGTCAGGGCCAGACGCGCGGTTTTGCCTTGGACCTGGATCGCGGCTCGGCGAGCGTCGTGCACATCGCGATGCAGTCGCCGGCCAATCTGGAGGTGGATATTGCGCAGGACGCGACGGCATTTTCTGTGCACGCCGACTACGACCATGTGGGCGCCGCCGCCATCCAGGTGCACCTGAGCGGCGACAACGATTTGGCGAGCGACGCGAAGTTGGCGCTGAACGTCACAGCGATCCACTGGGGCGACGCGACGAATTGGACGACCGACGGTCCGCAGGCGCGCGAGCACGGCGCGCTGATCCTGGACACGGCGCATGACCGCGTGCTGCTGTTGGGCGGCAGTGGCTACCAGCCTTATGGTACGCCGCTGAGCGACGTCTGGGCCTTTGACCTCGCGACGTCGACCTGGACGCAGCTGCAGCCGACCGGCGACGTGCTCACCGTTGGTGCATCGCGACGCGTGGCGCTCATTCCGGGCCAGGCAATCGCCTACCTGTGGGGCGGCTATGGCCCGAACCAGGCGAGCATCAAGGAGCTGTGGCGCGTGGACTATTCCGCCGACCAGCCGGTGCTGACCAAGCTGAAGACGACGGGCGGGCCGAGCGCGCGCTCGCTGCACGCGTTTGCCTACGAGCCGACGACGGACCGCTTCTTCGTCTTCGGCGGCGTCGACATGGGCCCGCGCAACGACCTGTGGACGATGACGCTGAGCGGCGATACCGCGACGTGGCAAAAGCAGACCGTGGCGCTCTCGCCCTCGCCGCGGTACGGCTTTTTCTACGGTGTGGATCAGCAGCTGGGGCAGCTGTTCCTGTTCAGCGGCGCGCAGGGCACGACGACGCTGGATCCGGCGCAGGACACTTGGCAGCTGGACATGCGCGCGGATCCGCCGGTGTGGCAGAAGTTGCTGGATGGCGCCGCCGACGGTGTGCCACCCGGTCGGCGCAACGGCTGCGCGGTGTGGGATCCAAGCGGACCGCGGCTCTTGGTCTTTGGCGGCACCGCCGATGCCAAAACCAGCGAGTCGGGGCTCTTCGCCTTTGACGCCCGTCCCGGCAAGGCGAAATGGACGCAGCTCACCTTGGCCAACGAGCCGGCGATTCGCAGCAGCGGCATCGGCTTGTTCGACGCCAAGCGGCAGCAAGCGCTGCTGGGTTTTGGCAATACCGCGACGGACGTGTTCACGGATTGGAATCGGCTGGTGGTGCAGTAGGGCGTGGGTCAGCGGACGCAGCGGGCCTGGCCGATGCCAATGGCCACTTTTTTGTAGCCGAGTCCGATCCACGCCATGCCATTGTCCACGTAGTCCGCATCACCTGAATACTGCCATATGTAACCGCTTGAAGGGTCCTTCCAGTCGACGCCAGACGTGCTGGTCCAACTGATCGAGGAGCCGTCCAACGACCCGTCAACGGTGAACACTTTGTCCAGCGCCGGGCTGGTTTGTCGTCCGACCAATTGCCGAAGCGCGCCGACTGTTGGCAAGTGCCAACCATTACCCGGCAAGCCGGTGTGGGTACTGGCGCACCATGCGACACATTCGTTCCAGTCGAGCGCGGCTTTGGCAAGGCCCTGCTGCCAGTGCAATCCCGTGCGACGGTCGCGCACCGTGGTGCCATTGTCCGTCAAGGCGAAGCGGCCGCCCGAGCCCGTGCCCCCGGCCAAGCTGGATCGCACGCAGCGAACGGCGCGCGGTTGCCCCAGGAGTATGATGTTGCCAATTGGCGCCGTGAACGTGAAGAGAGTCCCCCACGTCTGTCCATTCGGAATGTTTGGGTTTGCCGAGTTGAGATCCAGCCTGGGCACGCCCGACATCAAGTCGGGGTTCAGCCACTGCAAGTTCGGCGCCGAGCAATCTCTTATCGCCGCCGACGCGTCGACCAGCGATTGCAACTCGGCTTCCGTCGGTATCCGCCAGTCCTGATAGCCGCCGTACGTCTCCGTCGTACACGCCGTCAACGCCACGTCCCAGGTCACGTCGCTCAGCTGCTGCTTCGCCCACATCAGCCCGGTCTTGTTGTCGACGTCGAATTCCGGGTATTCCGTGAAATCGCACGCCGGATGATGGTCGGCAATTGGCGGCCAGGTCTCAAAGTCGGCGACGCAAATATTGCCGCCGCCCGCGGCGCTCCGTGCCACGCAGATGAAGCCGGGTTCGCAGCCGTTCCACGAGCCGGGCGTAGCGCAGGGGCCGCCGTAGCGGTTCGTCAGGAAACTGCAATCGGCGGGGCAGTTGGGCACGGTCTCGTCGCCGTCGCAGATGCCGTTGCCGCAGGTCGCCAGGCAGCCGGGGATTGCGCTGTGGCTGCAGCCGCTGAGCGGCACGCAGGCGTCGGCGGTGCACGGGTCGTAGTCGTCGCAGCCGGGTTGGAGGCGAAAGACGTTGGCCGTGCCGCTGCCGCCGGGTGCACCCACGGCGAAGCTGTCGCTGCTGGCGCTGACGGATGCGCCGAAATGGCCGCTGGACGTGGAAGTCGCGGATTTGACACTGACCGTCTGCGTCCAGACGTCGTCGGACCGGGTGAAAACGTACGCCGCGCCGCTATCGGTCGCCACCGCGCTGGTGACCGCGGCGTTCAGGCCCACCGCGCCGCTGCCGTCCTGCGGCGCGCCGACGACGAGCGTGTCGCCGTGCATCCCGACGGACGTGCCAAAGCCGACGCCGCCGCTGCCCGGTGGTTTCAAGTACGCTTGCTGGCTCCATACGCCGCCCGTGCGGGTGAATACGTACGCGGCGCCGCGCCCGGGCGCGCTGTTGTCGGCCGGGTTGCTGTTGCTGCCGCTGGCTTCGCCACGGGCGCCGATGACGATCGTGTCGCCGTAGATGGCGACGGCCTCGCCGAACCGGTCGCCGAAGTCGCCGTTGCTGGCTTGCAACTTGGCCTGTTCGCTCCACGTTGGGCCAATCCGGATGAAGACGTACGCGCGGCCGCTGCTGCTGGTGACGTCGCCAGGTGCGCCGATGACGAGCGTGTCGCCGGAGAAGGCGAGCGCGGTGCCGAAGTGGTCGTTGGGCAGCGGATTGGCGGGCGTCACCTCAGCTTGCAGCACCCACTCCACCGGAGAATTATTTGTCGGAGCATAGTGATAGGCGTAGACATGGCCCGCGCCGCCCGGTGCGCCAACGACGATCAGATCGCCCCAGCCGCCGATGGCGACCGCCGCACCAAATTGTCCGCCGGTTGCGCCGTTGGGCGCTGGTATCACTTCCCGCAATGCCCATCCGGCGGGCTCCGTCTCAAAGTATGCGACCGAACCAGCGCTGCTGCCGATGGCGGCCGACATGTACGCTGGCTCAGCGATGTCCGTTGCGGCGACGGAGAGCACGACCGTGCCGGTCACCGCATCGGGCAAGGAAAGCACGACGGCCGGCAGCCAAGCATCGTATTTCCGCAGGAAGATCTGCGCAGTGGCGCTGTTGTCGCCCGCGACGACGAGTGTACTGTTGGCGATCGCGACGTGCGCGCCCAGATGTTCGCCCGCAGCCGCGCCCGGGATCGCAGCCACCTGCGCGCCCACAGCTGCGTGCATGCACGAACCGGCGACGCAGAGGTCGAGCGAACACGGATCGCCGTCATCACAGTCAATGCCAGCGCACAGCGCGCTTGGATCGGTCGGAATGCCCGTCACACACAGCGGAATGACGCCGGGACCTGCGTCGGGAGATGCCACGTCTGGTGTCGCGATATCTGCCGCGTCTGGTGTGACATCCACCGCCGTATCGCCGGCCGCCAAATCGTCCACAGCATCCGCATCCGCCGCTGACTGGGCGCTTTCGTCGGCAATCGCTTGGTCCAGCGCCACGTCCGCAAGGGCTGCGGTTGACGCATCGCTGGCGGCATTCGGGGCCGCGCTGGCTGGAGAAACTTCCGGATCCGTGCACGCAGCGAATGCGACGGCGGCAAACACGAGGCAGGGTCGCACACCAATCGCCTTCATTCGCGTGTGCATCGCATCGAGCATCGATCGGCCCCTTTCTCTCGAGTCTGGTCCCGCGGTTTCCATGGGTCAAGCGCCCGCCTTGACCGCTGCTGCCGCCACCGCTCAAACTGTCATCGATGCCGCAGTCCGAAGGCGCGCGGCGCTCGGGAGGCGTATCTTGAAACCTTTTCTCGTCCTACTCGCGGTCTGTGCCGCACTCGATGCCTGTGGTGCTTCTGCGAACGGCACGGGAGCGGACGCGACCGCCGACGCCGATCAGGATGCCGCGCTCAACGACGCAGCCGACACCGCGACCGCCGACGCCGTCGTTGCCGATGCCAGCCCGGACGTCGAATTCGACACGGCAACTGGCACGGACGATGCGGCAGGCGGCCCATTCACCTGCGGCGCGAGCTTGAGCTGTCAGCCGAATCAGGCCTGCACCAGCATGGGGCAGGGCGTCTGCGGCGGTCCGGCCCCCGACGCCAACGGCAAGTGCGGACCCAATTGCAGCGCGATGCAGTGCGGTGGCGGCATGCACTGCCTGTGCACTTCGTTCCAGTGTGTCGATTTGCCCAGCGGCTGCCATGACTGCACGTGTGCAAAAAGTTTGCCCAACACGTCCCAGTGCACGTGCCAGGATACCGGCGGCAGCGTGCGGCTCGATTGTCCCGGCGCCTGACGTCGTCGCCGTCGCCAAATCGCTTGACCGGGGCCTCGTAGCAACGCACCATGAGCCGACCTCGGCACCGTGATTCCGAGGCAAGGAGTCTTCATGCGCCCAGCCATTTGTTTTCTGACCGTGCTTCTGTTTGCCTGCAGTTCCAAGGCCGCGACTGACGGTACGTCCGTCGATACCACAGCCACCTCCACCGATGACGTGTCGTCCAGTGACACATTTGTCAGTGACACGTCGGGCGAGGATGCGGCGACCGGCGACACCGTGGCCAACGACACAACGACCAGCGATGCGGTCAATGACACCGATGCCCAGAGTGACACTGCCGCGACATGCTCCGGTGCCCCAGATGGGAAGTGCGCCATTTGCCTTCAAGCGAACTGCGCTACGGAAATCAGCGCATGCTTGGGCACGACTTGGCAGACTGCGGATGATCCCAAAGCCCCGTGCGGTGGCCTGTACGAAGGGATTTGCAAGTGCGAAGTTGACCATGCCGCGGCCGACATCAATTCCTCTTGCGGACCGAAGGACGTTATTCCAACTCTTCCGGCAGCCTGCGCCACTAGCTTCGACACCCTGAGCAAATGTATCGGCGGCAAGTGCGCCAACGACTGTAATTAGCGCGACGCTGCAATTGGCTCTGCCGGGCGAACGATGGACATCCGGCCTGAGGTGCGCGGTCCGCGAGCCTGGGCGGCGGCCTGGTTTCAATCACCCGCGTCGGCATCGCGTGCCAACCCGCGCAGCATTTCGCCCAGGCCCGCTTTCTCCGCCTGCGGCAAGCCAGCCAGCAGCGACTCCTCCACCTGCAGAGCCAGCATTGCGACTTCGCGAGCGGTCCGTTCCGTGAGCGTCATGGCGTGACGCCGTCGGTCCACGTGGTCAGGGGCGCGCCGGCCACGGGCAAGGACGTCGTCATCGTCGGTCAGTTCACGCGGCGCATCGCGAACGGCAAGGTCGTGCAAGAGTGGCAGTCGACTGACCCTGATGACGCAGCTGGGCTCCGGCACCTTGTTGGGCTACACGGTGGCGGCCGGCTTGTTGAAGAAGCAAGCTCCGCCGCCGGCAATCGTCTGGGTTGAAGCGTACCGACAGCGTCTTCGCGGGCAGCGGTGGCCTGGGGGCGCATCCGCAGACTGATTCAAGCCGCCCGTAGCGCCACCGCCGGCTCGCACCGCCACGCCGCCCGCAGCGCCAGCATCGGCGGGCTTCCAGCGTGACTCCACCGAATCCCCGACCGCTTCATCCGCTGCTGCATCA
>CAIYBN010000046.1 GCA_903924465.1 uncultured Myxococcales bacterium
GTTCACGGTGAACGCGGTGGTTTTGAAGTCACCGGAACGATACGCCATCATTGTCATTTTGCGAGGTTACGAGGCTACTGGCACAGCGGGCGGCTGGAAGTCTGCGGAATCAGATCGAAGATCAGTTTGCGGATGCGCCCCGGTCGGGCGTGCGCCTTGCGCCGTCCGGACAACGTCGTTACCATCGGCCCAGAATTGGCTTTGAACGACCGGAGGTCTGATGAAATCGCTGGATACTGCTACCCGTTTGTCTTCCCGCCGCTTGTGGCGCACGCTCGCAGTCGCACTGCTGTTCGCGGCGACGGCTTGTGGCAACGGCACCGGTTCTGGTGGCGAAACGACGGTCGACTTCGATGCCCTTGACGTGGACTTTGACACGCTGGACGTGGACGTCAGCGGAATGGACGTTGCCGGGTTCCAGGACGTGCAGAAGCAGGACACGATTGGCTTTGAGGTCAATACCCCGGACGTTCAGGTGGACATCCAGCCCGACGTCCAGCCCGATGTCGCGCCACCGGAGTGCACGACCGCCACCACGTGCGCGGACGACACGCCGTGCACCACCGACACCTGCCAAAACGGCAAGTGCCTGCACACGAACAACAGCGCCGCATGCGCGGACGGCAGCGCGTGCACGGTGAGCGACACGTGCAAGGACGGCGCCTGCCTGCCCGGACCCGCCACCGCCTGCAACGACGACAACGTCTGCACGGACGACAGCTGCGATCCTGCCAAGGGCTGCCTGAACGCGCCCAACACCGTTACCTGCACCGATGGCAGCGTCTGCACCGTAGGCGATGCGTGCCAAGGTGGCGTTTGCCTGCCCGGAACGGCGAGCGTCTGCGATGACGGCAATGACTGCACGACGGACAGCTGCGACGCGGTGAGCGGCTGCGTCTACACGAACAACGCAATTCCATGCAATGACGGCGATGTCTGCACCGTTGACGATCATTGCTCGGAGGCAGCGTGCTCCGGCAGCCCGAAGAATTGCGACGACAACAACGTCTGCACGAACGACTTCTGTGGCGGCGAGGGCTGCTATCACCTCCTTCCTGACGCGTGGATCACCTGTGATGACGCCAACATCTGCACGACCAACGACCATTGCTCGGGCGAAACGTGCATGGGCAATGCGATCGAGTGCCCGGGCAGCGAGAACCAGTGCTTGACGGCCGCGTGCGACTTGTCGGTGGGCTGCACGCTCGTCGCCTCGACCGGTTCCTGCGACGACGGCGATCCGTGCACCCAGATCGACACGTGCGCAAACGCCATCTGCTTGGGCGGCGACGTGACCGATTGCGTCGACTGGAACGCGTGCAACATCGACACGTGCGTCACCGGCTTGGGCTGCGACAACACCGGCACGGCGAACTGCGACGACGGCAACAGTTGCACGACCGACAGCTGCGACACCGCTTCCGGCTGCGTGCACAAGAAGCTACCCGGCGAATCCCTCTGCGACGACGGCAACGCGTGCACGGAGTACGAAATGTGCTCCGGCGGCGGTGTCTGCATGTTCGGATCGCCAGTCGCCTGCAACGACGAGAACACGTGCACGGCCGACAGCTGCGACCCCACGATCGGCTGCGTCTATCTGCCGATCGACGCGACGTGCAGCAGCGGCAACGCGTGCACCGTCGGCGACTTTTGCGATGCCGGCTACTGCGTCGCCGGTATTCCCAATCCATGCAACGACGACAACGTGTGTACCGAAGACTACTGCGGCCAGCCGTACACAACCGGGCCAGTCGCCATGGGCTGTCAGCACATTCCGAACGGCGGTCCATGCGACGACGGCAATCCGTGCACGGGCGGCGATTTGTGCAGCGGCACTGCGTGCTTGCCGGGCACGAGCTCCGGCTGCGACGACAGCAACGCGTGCACCAACGACTTCTGCAGCACGGTCGCTCCGGGCTGTGGCCATAGCATCAACACCGACGCGTCAGTGTGCGACGACGGCAACGCATGCACGACGGGCGAGGCGTGCAACACGACAACCGGCGCGTGCGTGGGTGGGACACCGGTCACGTGCTCGCCGGATACGCCATGCCAATCGGACGTTTGCGACAAGATCTACGGCTGCACCTATGCACCCAAATGCGACGACGGCGACTCGTGCACCACCGATCTCTGCGATGCCGGCGCTTGCAGCCACACGCAGCTTGCGGTCTTCCGCGACTCGTTCGCCAAGGGCAACGCCAGCGGTTGGACGCTGGGCCAGGAATGGCAGATGGGCACTGCGAAGCAAGGCCCCGTCGGCGACATGGGATTCGGCGATCCACCGACCGGCTACGACAAGGACCAGCAAATCGCCGGCGTGGACATCGGCGGCAACGCGAAGCGTGTGGTCCATGACTACTACTACCTGACGTCGCCGGTCATCGACACGACAGCATTGCAGAATCCGGCCTTGGAATTTTGGAGCTGGCTCATCTCGGACGGTTCGCCTGCGATGGACAACGTCGTGGAAGTGTGGGACGGCACCGCTTGGCAGACGCTCCTGTCCACGGTGGGTAACCCTTCGCCGCAATCCGACAGCTACTGGGTGCGCCAGTCGTACCTGTTGGGCCAGTACAGCAACGCCAAGCTGCAATTCCGCATCGGCTTCAAGATTGGCGACCCGGCGGTACTCAGCGCCGGTTCGTGGAGCGTCGATGCGGTCACCGTTGGCGAAATGGGCGCGTGCGTGATGTACGGCGAGGGCAAGGTGCCGAAACCGCCCCAAGCCGGGGCGCTGCCGAAGAAGCAGTGAACGATTGAATCAGGGCACGGCCAACAGAATCGTCACGTGGCCTTCCGCGGTCTCGAACTGCTTCTGCGCGGCGCGCGCGGCTTCCAGGCTGTCAAATGGCCCAAGGCGCACGCGGTAGAACGTGCCTTTGTCGGGCACTTCAATGCTCGTCAGCTTTGGCGCATGGCCCTTGCCACGCAGGTCCGCCTCAAACGCCTTGGCCTCCACTTCGTCGCGAAACGCCTTGACCTGAATCACATAATGGCCAGAAACCGGCGGCGGCCGCACATCGTCTTCGCGAGGCCGCACGACGATTTTGTGCACCTGCGTCACGTGCGATTTATCCTCGACCGGCGCGACGACCTCGGGGTGCGGCGCGACCGGTGCGGCGGATACCAGGGTCGGTGCCATGCGCAACGTGCCAAAGAGACCGAGACCATGTGGCGCGGCAACTTTCGCACTCGCGGGTGGCGGCGGCGCTGCAACCACTGCGACTGGTGCCGGGATCGGCGCAGCGGCCACGGCTGCTTTCGTGTCTGCGTCCGGACGTGCTGGCGTCAGCGCTGGCTGTGGCGGCTCCGGTGTTGGCGGTGTGGCCTTGGCGCTCTCCTGTGCCGCGAACGGCGCGGGGGACATGCCAACTTCCGCGGGCGGCACCGCGCGCTCATCGGGCGCCGTCGCCAGAAGTTCGGAAACGCGCTCAGGCGAAACCGCCTCGGCGGCCGCTGGCGCTTCAACGACGGCAGGTGGCTCTGGCTCCTGGGCGACAGGTCCGGCATCAACGGCAGCAAGCGCAACCGGCTTGGGCACAATCGGTGCCTCCGCGACGGGTGTGACCGCTTCGGCGGCCGCTTCAGCGGATGGCGCACCGTTCGCCGCCGTCGTGCGCATGACCGGAGCCGCAATCGGCTCGGTCGACGGCTGCTGCCGGGCATACCAAACGCCGACGCCAAAAGCCGCGCTGACCAGCACCAGTAGCAGCACGACACCCTGGGCAATGTGCCGCACTTCAACCCGCAGCTGAATCCGCTCGCGCACTTGGTCAAAATCGCGCAGCGGCATCGCTTACCCCTCGGCGTCCGTCTCGGCGGCATCCGGCAGCGCGGTCATCCGCTCCGGCGCCGACACGCCCAGCAAACGCAGACCATTGCCGATCACCTGTTTCAAGGCGCGCACGAGTTGGAGCCGCGCGTGCGTCGCTGCGTCGTCCTCGCCGATCACCCGCGCGTCACTCTTGTGGCGGCTGTAGTAACCGTGAAAGGCGCGGCACAGGTCTGTCAGGTAGTACGCCACCAAGTGCGGCTCGCGCGCTCGGGCCGCACGCGCGATCACGTCGGGCAGATCCGCCAGGGCGAGCGTCAGTGCCCGTTCGTCGTCCAGCGCCAGCGCCGTGGGCAGGGTATCGATGGCCGGCAAGCGGCCTTCCTTCTCCGCGCGTTCCAGAATCGAGCACATCCGCGCGTGGCCGTATTGCACGTAGTAGACCGGGTTATCCATGGACGTCCGCCGCGCGACTTCCAGGTCAAAATCGAGTTGGGCGTCGGCCTTGCGCAGCAGGAACAAAAAGCGCACCGCGTCACGCCCGGACGTGGGCTCGCCGGTCGTCACCTCGTCGATCACGTCGCGCAGCGTCACGAATTCGCCGGAGCGCTTGCCCATCGGCACCGGCTTACCGTCGCGCAGCAGCGCCACCATCTGCACCAGCAGGACCTCCAAGCGATCGCCGGTCCAGCGCGGGTCGCCACGCATCAGGCCCAGCGCGTGAATCACGCCCTTGAGCCGCGAGACGTAGCCGTGGTGATCCGCGCCAAGAACGTTGATCAGGTGATCGAATCCGCGCGCCAGCTTGTGGTCGTGGTAAGCAATATCGGCGGCGAAATAGGTCGGACGACCGTCGCCGCGGATGATGACGCGATCCTTGGTGTCGCGGAACGCCTTGGGCAGGAGTTCGCTGGTGCCACGAAAGAAGATGGCTTTGCCAGTCGGCGTGGCGTCTTCATCGTCCGCCGGCTGGCTGGCATCTTCGTACGCCCAGTCCGAGGCAACCAGGCGCCGCGCCACGTCCTGCACCGCGTCGATCGTCTGCGGATCCAAGCCGTGCAGCCTGCGTTCAGCAAACCAATTGTCAAAACCAATGCCCAGCGCCTTCAGGTCGCTCGTGATCCTGTCCAACTGGAACATCCAAGACTGGACTGTGATTCGCCGATTGTCGGCCCGCCCCGTCGGATTCGCCATCGGCTCGTCCACCGCCCACGCTTGGTCATCGTGCCACGGAGCGGTCGGCACCGGCCAGTTGACCGTCTCGAATTGGCGGCTGAGGTGTTCGGCGGTCTCCGCAATGTAGGCCCCGCGATAGCCATCCTCGGGAAAATTTCGGGGAAAGGCGTCTGGAAAGGGCACCGGATCGCCTTTGGCCCAAATGGCCAGCGCTGCGGCACGCAGTTCGGGCTCGCACATCCAGCACCACACGCTCTCGCCCAACTTGCCGACCTGATTGCCGACGTTGTTGATGTAGTACTCGGTCGTGACGTCAAAGCCCGCGGCACGCATCACGCGCGCGAGCGTGTCGCCCAGCACTGCGCCGCGGCCGTGACCGACGTGCATCGGGCCGGTCGGATTGGCGCTGACAAATTCCAGCAGCACGCGCTCCTGGCGGCCGACATCGCTGAGACCGAATCCCGCGCCTTCTCGCAGCACATCCGTCACGGCCGACTGCCACGCGGCGTCGGAGAGGCGCAAATTCAGGAAGCCGGGGCCGGCCACCTCGACCGACTGAATCCAGCCGTTGCGATCGACTTGCCGCACGATCGGCGCAAAAGCATCCGCCAGCGCGCGTGGATTCTTGCCGGCGGCTTTGGCCAACGTGAAACACAGGTTCGTCGCCAGGTCGCCGTGGCTCGCCTGCCGTGGCCGTTCCAGCTGGATTTCCTGCGGCGTGAGCGCCTGCGGCAACAGGCCAGCGCCAAGCGCGCTGTGCGTGGCGTGGGAAAGAAGTTCGCGAATTCGTTCGTGCAATGTTGTCATCAAGCTCAGCTCCGGTCGCGATGGCTCGCCCGCGCCGTGACCCCGAGGCTAGTTGTCTGGCCGTTACTGTCAACTATTTGCGCCCCTCGCCACCCGCCATGGGCTTCTGCTATCCTGCCGGCCGCGCGAGGCGCTGGGGGTGCCGAAGATGGCCAGACGAGTGTTGATTTCAGGCGGCGCAGGCTTTGTCCCGTCGCATTTGTGTGACCGATTTCTCGCTGACGGCTGGCAAGTCCTGGCCGTGGACAATTTCTGCACGGGCCGTCGCGCGAATATTGCACATTTGCTGGGGAACCATCATTTCGAGTTGCTGGAGCAAGATGTTTCCGCCCCGTTTTCCGTGGCGGGTCCGCTGGACGCCGTGCTGCACTTTGCCTCGCCCGCTTCGCCAGTCGACTACATGCGGTTGCCGATCGAGACGCTGCAAGTCGGTTCGTTGGGTACGATGAATCTTCTTGAAATTGCAAGAGAAAAACAAGCGCGTTTTCTGATGGCGTCGACGTCGGAGATCTACGACGATCCGCTCGAACATCCGCAGCGCGAGAGCTACCTCGGCAACGTCTCGAGTATCGGCCCGCGCAGCGTGTACGACGAGGCCAAACGCTTCGCCGAAGCGGCCGTGATGGGCTGGCGCAATGCCCGCGGCGTGGACACACGAATCATTCGTATTTTCAATACCTATGGTCCGCGAATGAAATCCGGCGACGGTCGTGTGGTGAGCAATTTCATCGTCCAGGCGCTGCGTGGCGAGAAGCTGACGGTGTACGGCGACGGCCTCCAGACGCGGTCATTTTGCTACGTGAGCGATCTGGTTGACGGCATCGTGCGCGTCCTGGAGCATGGCGACCACATGCCGTACAATCTGGGAAATCCGCGCGAATTCACGATGCTGGAGCTCGTGCAGGAAATCGCCAAGCAGGTGGGTAACGTGCAGATCCAGCACCTGCCGTTGCCGCAGGACGATCCGACACGGCGCAAACCGGATATCACGCGCGCGACGCACGATCTGGGCTGGACGCCGAAAGTGCAGTTGCAGGAAGGTCTGGTGGCGATGATCGCCGACCTGCGCCAACGTCTGGCCACGGGTGACGCGTAAATGCGGGCGTATTGGCTGGTTTTGAGCATCTTGTCGGTTGGCTGCAAGGCGTCGCCTTGTCCGCCGCTGTCCGCACCGTGGAAGGGCTTTGAAAAAGCCAGCGGTTTCAACGTGGAATGCTGTGCACGCGACAACACGTTCGCCAAGCATGGCCCGTACACCGCGTATTACCCCAAGTCACGGCACGTCGCGATGGCGGGCGACTACAAGGAAGACGTGCGGGTCGGCCTCTGGCACGCGTGGAAGAAATCCGGCGTGTACGACGTTGGCGTCTGCTACGATCAAGCCGGCGTTGAGGTTTGGCGGGAGAGCGACGAGGCAAAGGCGAAAGCGCGCAGCTGTCCGTAAGCCACGACGGCTCGAGTGGGAATTTCGACTTCAACCCCAGCGAACCAAGCGGAATCGCGAAAAACCTGCCGTGCGACGTCGCATTTGCTTGCGCAGGCTCGGGCGTGACGGCGATTGTCAAGGACTGTGAAGATTCGTCGGCCAACGGCCGAAAACCGATGCACAGGCCAACGGCGTGGCTATTCTCAGAGTCACGAGGTCTGGATGTGTTCCGCCTCGCCCGCCGACGAGAGCCAACATGCATCAGTCGTTCCAACAAATGGCTATATTCTTGCGCAACCTAAGGCATTTGCTGATGGCTTGCCTGTTCGTGCAAACATGCCTGTGGACGGGATGTAGCAGCAAGTCGACCTACACGGCGCCAGAGCAGGTCGACGTGGTGGTGGATACCGAGTTGCCGCAGCTGGATGCGACGGGCAGCGACGTCGAAACGCCGTTGGACACTGCTGATACGGCGGACGCCAAGATCGACGGTGGTTTTGCGCCAATGGCCGGCTGTTACAGCTGCCACGGCACCGTAGAAAACGGCAATCCTGCCCCACCGTTCGGCACCGGCGGCGAGATCGATACCACCCAGCTTGCGGTAGGGGCGCATCAACAGCATCTGGCGAGCAGTTCCTGGCATCGACAGGTGAAATGCGAGGACTGTCATGTGGTTCCGACGCTATTGAAGCATCAAAATGGCGTGATTGATTTCGCCTGGAGCGCGGTGGCGACGGCAATGAATTCGGTGCCGACGTTTGACACCGGCACGACGACCTGCAGCGGCGCGTACTGCCACGGCGGGACGCTGTTTGATGCCGCGACGACGAAGACCAAGCCGGTGTGGACGCAGGTCGATGGGACGTTCAACTCCTGCGGCGCGAGCTGCCACATGACGCCACCGGGCGGCGTGCATCCGCAGAACACGAACTGCGCGCAGTGCCACGA
>CAIYBN010000047.1 GCA_903924465.1 uncultured Myxococcales bacterium
GAGTTTGCAGCGTCCGGACCCTCACGGATCTCACCATGGGACGGCGCGCCGGCGAAAGCCGCGAACTGATCCCGGATACAAGCGTGTGATTCACGGTCTGCCAGCAGAGACGTCGAACCGCCAAACGCGTCAGGCAAGGCACATTGGGACGCTGTCCCAAACCCTGCCAGGGGCTGCGCGCCCCTGGACCCCGGGGAGATTTGTCCAAAATTCAAGAACCGCGCTTGACTGTGATGGCCGCCTCATACAAGGGCCCCGACGAAGTCGGAGTGATCGGCTTTCCGTCGACAGATCTCTCGCGACGGCCGCTCGATGGCGCAGCCTCCCGATTCGAGCACCGCGCTTGTAGATGCGAAGTCTGGCCCCCTTGCCACTTTTGTCCGGGTGTGTTGCCCTAACTGGCATGAAGACACTCCACCGCTTCGCGCTGCTGTGCTTGTTCCTGGCGACGGCGTGCTGCCATAACCTGCAACAGATACCGGACGATGCGCTGCCGCTGGCCGAGCAGGCGCTGCTGACGGCGAGCGCGGCGAATCCGGCTGACATCCGGTGCAACAGCCAGCGCACTTGGAATCCAAGCTTGCGGGCGGAGGCCAAGGCGGGTGCGCAGTTCATGCTGACGCAGTTGCAGGGGCTCGGGCTGACGGTTCCGGCGGATTCGCTTGAGGCCGCGCGCAAGGTGTTGGCCGACGCGCTGACCTGGCGCATGGTCCGGGCGACGATTGTCGACGGCGATCAGAACAACCTGGGCATTGTCGCGGTGAAGGACCGGCAAACTGCTGACGGCAAACCGTTGCTGCTGTTCCGCAGTGGTTTCACGCCGCGGCCGGGACAGGCCGGTTCGTGTCTGCAGAGCCTCGTAGCGGTGGGTGCCAAGCATGGCGTCAACCTGTACGAAGGGCCCATGCCCACGGCTGATTTGGCAGCCGCCGAGCAGCAGACGTTCACCCGGGCGGGTGGCACCTATTTCAACGTCCAAGAGGACGCCGAGTTGGCCAGTTGGCGCGATGAGCTGCGCGACGATCCGGCGGCGAATCAGAAGGCGATGGCCGCGGTGGCGCGGGTGATTCGCGAGGCGATCTTGCAGCCCGGCGGTCGCGATCCGCAGGGTCACGTGGTCGTGCACTGTGGCGGCGGAATGCATCGGACGGGCATGGTCGTCGGGGTCCTGGAGCGTTGCTGGAATGGCGCGCCGCGAGCGGTCTGGGAGGCAGCGTACCGGCGCCACGTTGCCTGGCAGAGTGACGCGCAGCCCGGTGGATTTGAGCCGGCCAATCTGGCCTTCATCGCGCAGTTTGACTGCAGTCTGGTGCAGAAGAATCGTTAGGATCGCGACTCGCCCCGACATTTGCCGTTGAAACCGCGCCGCAACGAGCGTAACGTCCGCCGCCTGTCTGGGAGGCGCGATGCGCGGGCTTATTTGTGTGATTCTGGTGTGTTTGTCCGCATGCGGCAGCAGTTCCGGCGCAAGTGGCGGCGGCGCTGGCTTGGGTATTTCGCCCAAGACCGGCCTCTGGCAAGGCAGCGACCTGTCGTTCCGGTTGGTGGGCGGCAAAGTCACGGAACTGACGCTCACGCCGCAGACGTGCGGCGGCGCTGGTGGGTGCAAAGGCAGCTTGTCCGGCCCTCTCATCGGCTCCTGGCCCTATGCGATGTCGTTTCTCGCGACGCCGGCGAGCGGCACCGTGGGCGGCAACTTCGTCGCGGACACCAGCATCGCCGGCACGTTGCAGTTGCAGGCCGGCACGTGCTGCACCATCACCGCCGCATGGTCGGCAATTTGGGTCGGCGACCTCGATGGTGGCAGCAGCGACGACGCCGGCGACGCGAACAGCAGCGACACAAGCGGCGCGGACACTCCCATCGGCAGCGATGAGAGCGGTGGCAGCACTGCCTGGGGTGGCGCGTCCTTTGGCACCATCCACCCAGGACCGGCGCAGAACGCCGCGTCGCCTGCACCCCTGAGTTGCTTGACCAGTGACCAGCAAAGCGCGGTGACGCTCCTGAACAACTACCGGAACGCTGTTGGCGCTTCGGTTGTCAACGGCGATTGCAACCTGGCCAAAGCATCCAAGGCCCATGCGGATTTCTATGTCGCGCACATCAGCCAGTACAACAGCAGCGGCTTGAGCCCGCACGAGGAAGACGCCAGCTATGGCAGCGACTTCACGGGCGTGAATTTCTGGGACCGCGACACTGCGGCGGGATTCAGTGGCCAACCGTCCGGCGAAGTCATCGCATTCCTCGGCACGCCGGGCCCGGCACTACAGGGCTGGATCGACACGGTTTACCACCGCCTGCCGCTGCTCAGTCCGACGACGCAGTTGATCGGCTATGGCGCCAAGAAGTCTGGCAATACGGCGGCTGACGTCATCGATAGCTCGGCGCGAAATGCCATGGCGAGCGATCCGATCGTCGTTTGGCCGTGGCCGGGACAGCACAACGTCGCGTCGTCGTGGAACGGGTTGGAAGGGCCGACGCCGCCGTCGCCGCCGGGTGGTTTCCCGTCGGGTCCGGTCATCACCGCGCAATTTGCCAAAGCCACGCCGATCTCCGCGCACGAACTGACGGATGCGAGCGGCACGGCCGTTGCCCACACGTGGTTGGACTCCAAGACCGACGCAAACTTGCAGAACCTGTCGCCGGAGACCGTTGGCCTGTATGCCAACAAGCCGCTCGCGGCCGGCACTTATTCGGTCAAGCTGACGCTGGCCGCTGGCGACGTGCTGGCTTGGCGTTTCACCGTCGGCAAGTAGTCGTCCCGCCGTTACGGGCAGTCCGCAGGGCAGGTCGCTGCGGTGTCGCCACACGAGCAGATGCCGTCGCCACAAGAGCCGGCGCCGCCCGCAAAGCACTTGCCCGACGAGCATGAGTCGCCGCCCGTGCAGGGGTTGCCGTCCTCGCATGGCGTAGCGTCGGCGACCTGACTGACGTTGCACTGGCTGGCGGTGCAACTGGCGGACGAGCATTCCATGCTGGTTGAGCAGTTCGTTTGGCCCATCGTGATGCACGTGCCGGAATCGGTGCAGGTCGCGTTGCCCGACCAGTCGATGCGGACGATTTGGTTGACCGTCGATTCGCCGACCAACACCGCGCCATTGTAGTTGAGCGGCACGAGTTGTAGCGCGCGACCAGCGCCGTAGGTCTTTTGCCATTGCCTGCTGCCGGACGGCGAGAGGTGCATCAAGCAGAACAGGCTGTTGCAGGAGCCCGCGATGTCGATGGTGCCGTCGTCGCGAAGGTTGATGCTGCGCCCCTCGTTGACGCCGCCATAGTTCAGGGTGCGCACCCACGTCTTGATGCCGGTTCCGTCAAAGCGCGCGAGTGCGACATCGCTGTTGGCGTAGCCGCTGGTGCCGACGGCGATCGCGCCGCCGTCGGAGGTGGGCGCGACGTCGAAGAAATTCACGCCGGCCGTGGTGCCCCAGCTTGCCGTCCACTTCTGTACCCCATCACCGCCGAGTTTGGCGATGAAGCCTTTCATCGGCCCCGTGCCCATGGACGTACCTACCGCAAAGAACGAACCGTCGTTGGCATTGCGTGCGTTCACGCAGGTGAGGTTGGCGTTGGGATCGCTGATCGAAGGCGAATCGCCCATCGCGCCATTGGATTCGGCGAACGCTTGGATCCAGCACTGCTCGAGGCCATTCGTCGAAATGTTGGACCCCACGGCCCAATAGCCGCCGGGCCCGCGCTGGATGACCGCATCGAGGCGATCCGGAGGGCCGACTTGCCCGCTCGACACGATCCACATCTTTTGCTGATTCTGGCTGTACTTGGCGATCCATGGATCGGTGTCGGTCATGCTGTCCGTGTGGCCAGCCACGACGAAACTGCCGTCTCCATTGAACTGCATGCGGCCGCTGCCGGCGTATGCGCCAGCTGGCGACACGCTTCCCGCTGGCGTGCCCGACCAATCCCAGCTGCGGAGCGCGAATTTGCCATAGCTCGACGCGGCCGTCGTCAAGCTGCCACCGTTGGAACCGGCGCTGACAACGGCCGTCGCGCCGCCCGGATCGACCACGCCCCATAGCGCCGGCTTGCCGTTGCCACAGACGCCGGCCGTGCACGTTTCGTTGACCGTGCACGCGTTGCCGTCTTCGCACCATTGACCGTCGGAGACGTTGGTATGGGTGCACGTACCGGTGCAAGAGTCCAGCGTGCACGCGTTGTTGTCGTCACAAGACTTGGTGGTGTAGTCAAAACAGCTACCGGACCCGGAGCACGTCACGTTGCCAAAACCATCGGTATGGACAAGGGAATCCGTCGTCGGCGACGTACCAGTCATGGCAATCAGCAAACCGCCCACACTGGCTTCCGCGATGCGCGATGCAGTTGCGCCGGTGAGTGGCCAATCGCCTTTCGCGTCACCGAATGAACTGAAACGCCAGACATGCGCAGCGTTCCCCGCTGCTTGGCCGGCGACGGCGAAAGAGCCGTCCTGAAGCACAGCAGCGCCGTTGCCGATCATGTCTTTGCCGGAATTGTCACCGATCATCCGATTCCACTGTTGGACGCCGAAGCCGTCGAATCGCGCGACCCAGAGGCTCTGGCTTGTGCCCCCACCGGAGATGGAACCGGCCACGAGGCAACCGCCGTCGGACGTCGCGACAATGTCATTGCCGTAGCTGGCGCCGTTGCCGGACATGTTGTTCGTGAACTGCCAGTTGACCATGCCGGTCAGCGGGTCGACCTTGAGGACGTGCATCGCTGGCGTGGCGCTGCCCACTGGTGTGCTGCTGCCGATAATGAACACGTTGCCGTCGCTCGCGAGCGCCGCAGACGTAGCGACGTCCGCGTTGCTGTGGAACGTGCTGTCCATCGTGTCAAATTTCCAATCGGTGCCGCTCTGGCCCAGCGCTGAATTCAGGGGCACCAGCCAGAAATCGCCGTTGGTCGTGGCCCCCAGCGTGCCGGTCGAGCCAACGGCGTAGGACACGCCGTTGTTGGTCAGGATCGCGCGAAACTCGCTGTTCGCCCAGGCGCCGAAGGTGTAGCCGGTGCTGCCACCAACGGGATTGCCGCTGGCGTCGAGTTGCCAGATCCAAGCGGCGTTGGTCGTGTTGTCGTGACCGGGTACGACCAGATTGCCAAACATGTCAATCGCAGGCCGACTGTTGTTGACGACGTGGGCGGCAAGCGACTTCTGCGTCCACAGCAAGGTGCCGATCGGGTCGCGCTTGGTGACGACTGCATAGACGCCGATGCTGGTCTGGCTGACGGCCGCGCTATTGACGCCCCAGGGCACGACCGCAACACCCAATTGGGCGCTGCCGGGCCACGAGCCGAGGACGGGGCTGCCCGGCTTGCAGACGGCGCTGGCGCAAGCGTCACCGTACGTGCAGGAGTTTCCGTCGGAGCATCCCGCCCCATCGGCCCGTGTGATGTGTGTGCAGCCGCCGGATGCGCAGGAGTCGACGGCGCAAGAGTTGCCTTGATCGCAAGCTGCCGGACCCTTCGCCACGCACGTGCCAGACGCCTTGCACGTGTCGTTCAGGAAGCCGTCCAGCCGCCACAGCGCGAGAATGGTCGTGCCCGACATGGCGCCGCTGGTCACTGCGACCCGATCCTGGGCAGAAACAGCGACGGCCATGGCGCTGCTTGGCATGGCGGAGACAGCCAGCGGCAAGCTGCCCGCCAGATTGCCCTGCGGATCGATGCGCCAGACCAGCGCGCTTGAGCCCTGCGTCGTGGTCGCGATGAGGCTGCCATCGCTCGTCGCGGCGAGTGCGGCGGGGAGGATGGCACCCGGGGCCGAGCCGGTCGCGAGGGCTACGGTCTGTTTGAGAGCGCCATCGGCCGAGAACCGCAGCGTGCGCAGCATGTCAGTGGCGCTCGCGACGGCACATCCGCCATCGGGCAAAAGCACGGGCGCCGTCAGCGGAGCCATCGCGATTGCACCGGAGGGCTGGTCATCGTAACGCCAAACCTGATCGCCCCAGAGGGTGTACTTGGCAACGAACGCCTTCCAATTTCCGCCCGAAGCACTGGAGCCAGACACGTACACGTTGCCGTCCGCCGCGAGCACCGGAGCGTGCACTTGGGACCAGCCAGCGACGTTGTGCGTGCCCCAGGTTTGGCCGTCGTTGCCGACCTGCAGCAGATAGCCCTGCATTGCGTCAGTTGCGGTCAGGACGTAGCCGTTCTTGGATGAATCGACACCACCGCCAAAGGTCAAGGCTGTGGCGTTGGCCACCTTCACGGTCCAATTGCCGGTTTCCGTGCCGTCAGGCGCAAGGCGGCGAATGGCAGGCGTCATCGTCACCGCGTCGGAGCCCAGGAGCACGATGTTACCGCTGGCGTCGACAAACATGGCCTGCACGTTGAAAGTGCTGTACGGCACCGCCCACTTCTTGACGCCTGTCGAGGTGAAGGCAACGACCGCCAACGTCGCGCTCGTCGCGCTGGTCGTCAGGATCACCCACGATCCGTCCGGAAGCGCCGCGATCTGGTTGCCGGGTCCATGGGTGTTGTCCATCACGAAGCCCAGGAGGTCGTTGCCGACGGCGCAACTGCCCGACGCACAGAGGCTGGTGCCGTGGCAAGCGTCGCCATCGGAACATGTGGTGCCGGTGAATTGTCCCGGATGCACGCAGGCGCTGGCGGTGC
The DNA here is from genome assembly GCA_903924465.1 of uncultured Myxococcales bacterium. Lineage (GTDB taxonomy): Bacteria > Myxococcota_A > UBA9042 > UBA9042 > UBA9042 > CAIYBN01. The sequence goes on from CAIYBN010000047.1 coordinate 6,610, forward strand.
ATTCGTCCGACGTGCACGCGTTGGCGTCCCCACAGTCCGCCAAGGTCTTGTCCAGACAGGCGCCGGAAGCCGCGCAGTCCGAGTGCCCGAAGCTGTCGACCCGCTGGACCTGCATCTTGCCGCCGGAAAAGCTGGCGATCGCCACGGTTCCATCGGCGAGTGTCGCCATTTTCGAAGCACCGCCGGTGCCCGGTGACATCGTCCACAGCGCTACGCCATCGGCGCCCAGAGCCGATCGGTTCATCAAGTTGGACGCCACACTCGCGGTCATCCAGTCATTGCCGGCCAGCTTGGCCGCCCCAGTGCCCGTGCCGCCCGCCTTGGCGTTGTCCACGTGGCTCCACAGCAGATTGCCGCTGGCATCCACACGCGCCATCAGGACTTGCATCACGCCGGTGCCCGCCATGTCGACTTCGCCGATCGCGAATGCACCACCGTCGCTGGCCGCAACGACTTGATTGAATTGACCAGCGCCGAGCGACGGGTAGTTGTAGCCCCATGAGACCGAATTCTGCGGGTCCGACTTGCCTGGCGCGGCCTTGAGGAGGAACGGACCGGACGTCGACGACTTGCTGGCAATGCCGCCAATCAGATAGCTGCCGTCGCTCGCGACCGTCGCGGTATAGAACGCGTCGAGCGCGGGGCCGCCGGCGGAGACCTGCGCCATCACCTTGCCGGTTGCGTCCAAATCGACCAGCCACACGTCGCCGGTCGGATCCGTGGCAGTCACGAGACGACCGTAGGCATGGTAGCCACCCGCTTTGTCTGCGACGATCGCGTTCAATTCGCCAACGCTCTTGCTCGGGACAACTGTGGCGGCAATCACCGCGCCGGTGCTCGTGTAGACGTTGACGGCGCCGTCGACCCCGGTCGAACTCGCCACAGCCACGTCGCCGTTGGCGGCAACCGCGACGCCCATGCGGGCCGAGTTGGTGCTGATCGTGTTCGTCCACTCGTTCACGCCGCCTTTGGTCCACGCCCGCACAGCCACGACTTTGTTGCTTTGGCTGACGGTGACGAAACCGCCGTCTGGACGTGGCGCGATCGCCAACACCGTCTGATCGGTGGCCACCTCGCTCTGCCAAAGGCGCAGCAAGCCGGCGCAAGTCCCCGTGGCGCACGAGTCGTCCGACGTGCACGCGTTGCCGTCGTCGCATAGCGCCTTGGCATCCAAGCTGTGGACGCAGCCAATGGCCGAGTTGCACGTGTCCACGGTGCACGGATCCTTGTCCGCGCAGCCGATCTTCTCGCCGACGCACGTGCCCGAAGTGCAGGTGTCGGACGCCGTGCACGCGTCCTCGTCGTTACACGGCGTGTTGGAAAGCGCGACATTGACGCAACCAGTTGCGACGTCACAGGAATCCGCGGTACACGGTTTGCCGTCGTCGCAGGGGACTACCGTCGCGCCGGAACAGGTGCTGCCGCTGCAATGTTCGCCGCTGGTGCATGCGTCGCTGTCCGTGCAGGTCGCGGTGTTGGAAAGGTGCACACACTTGCCCGCGCTGCAGCTGTCGTCCGTGCAAACGTTGCTGTCGTTGCAATCGGGAGGCGGGCCGCTGACGCACGCCCCGTCGTTGCACGCGTCATTGAGCGTGCAAGCGTTGCCGTCGCTGCAGGAGACTCCATCCGCAGGCGAATGCGAGCAGCCAACGGCGTCGTCACACAAATCCGCCGTGCATGGGTTGTTGTCGTTGCAGTCCAGCGCGCTGCCGGGCGCGCAGGTGCCGTTCACGCAGCTGTCACCGCTCGTGCACGCATCGCCGTCCGAACAGTTCGCACTGTTGGGCACGTGCACGCAGCCGACGCCGGTTTGGCAAGTGTCGTCGGTGCACACCGAGTTGTCGTTGCAGTAGGTCTGCCAAGCGCCCGCGCACGGGTCGGTCGTGGTCGTGCAGTCCGCGGGGCAGGACGTGGCTGTCTCAGCAAGGCCGCCGCACGGACTGCAAACGCCGTCGCCGCAGGAGCCACAATCCACCGGGCAATTGCTGAAGGTCTCGCCGGCCTGACACGTGCAATCGCCACACGACGATCCGCAATCCTGTGGGCAACCTGCCGCGCCACCGTCGCCGGGTTCACAGACGCCATTGCCGCAAACTTGGGTCTTGCAATCTTCCGGGCAGTTCCCGGTGTTTTCGCCGGTGTCGCAGACCCCGTTGCCACAGGCCGTGCCGCAATCCTTCAGGCACGTCTTGGCGCTTTCACCACAGGCGAATCCGATGCACTTGCCGTCACCGCAGGAACCGCAGCAGTCGACCGCACAGCTCGCAGGGCCCTCACCTGGTGAGCAGATACCATCGCCACATTTGTGGCAGTCGGCGGGGCACGACACCATGGTCTCGCCGCACGTGCCCGCACAGGTGCCGTCACCGCATGTGCTGCCCGGCGAGTGCTTGCAGCCGCTTGCGTCGCATGCGTCCAACGTGCACGGATCGCCATCGTCGCAGTTCTTGGCTTTGTGCGTGCAGCCCGTTCCTTCCACGCAACTGTCGTCCGTGCACGGATCGCCGTCGTCGCAAGTGCCCAACGTCGCACAGCTCGGCGTGGCGTCGATGGCGTCCGCGTCACCCGCCGAATCCACCTCTGCAACCGAATCCTTGCCATCGGACGCCGCGTCCGCGTCCTCGCCCGCTGTGTCACTGTCCAGGGCGAGCCCATCAGCGTCCACACCGACAACGTCAGCATCGCCAGCCGCCACCGCGTCATCGCGGTCCGCGTTCGTCGCATACAGGAACTTCTCCACGCCCGGCACTTGCGTGCAGCCCGCCAGCGCCACGCTGAACAGCAGCCCGGCAAGCGGCACGCGCCCTGATTGCCATGTCAACATCTGGGCTAACCACCGGAATTGCATTCAGTCCTCGCCCGCGCCCGCGCCCGTTGGCGGCGGTTGTTTCGTCCCGCTCAGAAGCGCCAGACCAGCATCGCCCCGCCGGGTTGCGGCACAACGACTGCGGCACGCGCCGGCGTCCGCACCAGAAGCCAGGTGCCCACACCTGCTGCAGCGATGCCAGCGCCCGTCAACCCTGCCGCCACGCCCATCGTCGTGTTGATGCTCGACGCCCGCGCCGCGGCTTCTTCGTGCGTCAAGCCGTTGATCAGCCCGCCCGCGTTCGTCCCTGCCAAGTCGCTCTGCAGTTGCTTGTTGGCGGATGACGCGCCCAGGTACACCACGAGACCGCTGATCACCAGCGCACCGCCCGTGCCCACCAGCGCCCAACCGGGCCAGCGCGCCGGCTCGACCGCGGGCGCTTGTACGCCGATCGGCGGCCGAATCACTTCCGGTTGCACCAGTGGCTTCGGCTCGGGCTTCGGCTCCGGTTTCACTTCCGCCTTCGGCTCGGGCTTCACCTCCGGCTTGGGTTCCGGCTTGGGCTGCGGCACCACTTCGGGCTGCGGTTCCATCACTGCCTGCGGATTGAGCTTGCGGCGAATCGAATCCAGCCGCGCTTGCGCCTGACTGCGTTCACCCGCAGAAGCCGGCGCCTTGGCCAGGTATTCCTCAAAGCGCGTCTTCGCCGCCGTCAGATCACCCGCCTGCTGCTCCGCCACCGCGGCGCGAAACAGCAATTCCGGCCGGCTCGGCGCAAGCTTGTACGCGTCCAGGTAGAGACTCGCCGCCAGTTTCGGATCCTCGCGCTGGGCCTTTTCCGCATCCGAAGCGAGCGCCACGGCCTTGGACCGTTCAATCTCAGCCAAGTACTCTTTTACGCGCTTTTGCCGTTCCGGATCGGCGTTGGCCGCCGTCAGGAATTGCTGGTACAGCTCGGTGGCTTGATCCGTGCGGCCCGCGAGATGCTGGCTGCGCGCGGCGCCGTAGAGAAAAGCGCTGTTGGCGTCCGTCCGGTAGGCATTGAGGTACAGGTCGGCGGCCCGCATGTAGTCGCCGGCTTCAAACGCTTTGCCAGCCTGCACCGCCATCGCTTCAGCGACCTTGGACTTGTCGACCGCCAGCGCTGGCACACTGGCCGCCAGGCACAGCACCACAAGCATCAAGCAGGGCAAACGCCGCAGGCTCCGCGTCCAAGTCCGGCACAATGGTAGAATCTTGTCTGTCGCTTGCGCCATCTGACGACCCACCCCATCTGGTCTTCCATTACCGGACATGGCCATTTTCGTCAAGCTGAACGACCCGCGATGTCGCGGCGGTCAGTCCAGCGGCGTATCGAGCAGCAGGCCGTCGGAAATCTGCACGAACTGCAGCAGGCCAGCGCCTTCATCGACCACATACATCGTGTTCAGGAACGGCGCGCTCGCCATGGCGACCGGGTTCGCGCCGGCGGCAGTCGTGCGCGGCGAGGTGGCAGCGGTCACGCCGTAGACCCATTCAGCCTCGCGAATGCTCGGCACCAGCTTGACGATGGGGTTATTGTTGAGACCGTAGCCCGAGGCGTCACAGCCCGGCGACAGCCGCGCCGAAAAGCCCGGGTGATTCAATGGCGTCACCTTCCAAACCTGTGGGTCGAGGACGTCGCCGACATACGGACACGCGAGCAGGTCTGCAGCCGTCTTTCCGGGCTGCAACGTGGTCTCCTGAACCCGCGATGCAAGGCGATCGGCGTCTGCCAATCGCGCACACTCGCCATCGACCGACGCGCGTGTGGACAGAATTCCGGTGCGCGATCCACGTACCAACCACCCGCCGGCACGCACCGTGTACGTAACGCCACCGTCCACGACACAGGCCGGCAAGGATGCCAACCACGGCTTTTGCGCACTGGAATCAAAGAGCAATTGATTGTCGTAGGTCACCGGCACATCAAGGATGCCTGACGTGACGTCAAACTCGAGGCGATCCGCGTGCACCGCGAGCACGGGGAAATCGTAGGTTCCACCGCCCTGACACGACTGGGCCACTTGGATCTGCAGCATGTCGCCCGGCAATACGCCGACGGCGCAGAAATCCGCGGTGGCATCGTGCAAGAGGCCATCGGCCAACAAGCGCGCGCGCGTGCCCACACCGCCCGGCAGCGGGCCTTCGCGCGTGAAGCGCCACGTCTCGGCGCGCTGGTCCGGATAGCTCGTCGTTGGCGCAAGGCCGTAGTAGATTGTGTTGAGGTTCGCGTCCGTCGACAGACTCGAACCAAACGCGGCGTAGCGGGTTGGAATCGTCGAGGGCAGGTCGAGCGTGGTCCCCGGGACCAGCAACAGCGGTCGTCCGGTAGACATAGTTGGCGTCACGTCGACGACATTCTGCACGAAATCAATCGACAGCGTCGGATCACCCAAGGTCGGGTAAAACTGCAGGAATTGCACACCGATTTGCGCCAATCCAACGCCCATCAACGGCCGCGCGACGGCGTAGGACTGATCGTTCACCGTCAGCGCATCGTTGAACTGCGCCGCGGCCAGTGACAGCGGGACGTCAGACAAGGAGATGCCGACAATGCCGTCGCGCAGATCCAGGCGGCTCGCCCGCGCAAACGGCGACGTCTGGCCTGGCACCGGCTGGATCAGCTGATTGGTCTGCGCGTCGATAATCAGCAGCGCACGGCGCGTTCGGTCGGCGATCACCACGAAGCGACCATCAAATGTCGCCGCAACGGTCGTGCGCAAGGCCGTCGCTGTGCTGATCTCGCCCAAGCTGTTGCGGTTGTAGCAGTCGGGGTCAGCCAAATCCGTCTTGCCATCCTGGTCGTCGTCGATGCCGTTGGCGCAAGGTGACGGACCTTCGATGGCATTGCCCGGCGCGCTGCAGTCGGGGTCCGCGCTGTCGGTCTTGCCGTCGCCGTCGTTGTCGATGCCGTCCTGGCACAGCGTCACGTTCGTCACTTCCGAAAAGAGGCTGACACCCTCCACGACGACACGGCAATCCGTTTGGCCGGGCGGGCACGGGACCTGATCGCTCCATTCGCTGTTGTCGCCCCAGCCGGTGCAGCCGGGATCGCCGCCCACGACGGCGTAATCGGTCAGGCCGTCGCCGTCGTTGTCCTTGCCATCGCGGCAGGCGTCCACGGTGTGTTCGGCGTTGCGCGGGCTGCAGCCCTCGTCGGCGAAATCGACGAAGCCGTCGCCGTCGTTGTCCACGCGGTCGTAGCAGAGGGCGCCGCGCTCCGGGTTGCCTTCCAACGTGTCGCTGGGTCCGTCGCAGCCGCTGTCGTCGCGGTCGGTCTTGCCGTCGCCGTCGTCGTCCAAACCGTTGCGGCATTGTGCGACGAGGCTGATGTGCTTCACGTCACCCAGCATCGGCTCCAGGATGGAAACAAAACCGGTCGCGAGATGGCCAATGTAGATGCGCTGACTGAGCTTCGACCAGGCCAAGCTCGCAGGCGTCCCGCCAACGGTGATGGCTTTCGGCGCGAAGTTTTGGCCACCAACGGTGCGGGCAAAGTTGTCGAGCGGCAACCACCACACTTTGCCACCAGCCGGGTCCGCCATGTAGAGCCGCGGCTCGGGAGTCTGCACAATCAGCAAATCCTGCGCGGAAACGCCGACGTCCTGCCAGTCGATGACGCCGAACATGTAGCCGCTCAGGCCTTTCAGGTCCACCCGCACGATCCAGCCCAGCAGGGGAATCGCGACGTAGCCCTGACCTTTCAGCGCGTCCACCGCAATCGCGCCCGGCAAGCCCGGCATGTGCAAGGGCGTGAAGCCCGGCGTGGATTCATCGACGTCCAGCCAGGTCCGCTGTGCCGGCATCGCGGCACCCACGCTGTCGATCCCGGCGATCAGCGCGCGCATGTTGTCGTCGGTGCCACAGGCCGGATCGTCGAGCGCGACCGGGGTGCCGTCGCCGTTCAAGCAGACTGCCGCAATCGCGTGGGGCATCGATGTGCCGCGGCGCACCGGAACCGTCGGCGTCGCGCAAGCGGTGACAATCAAGAGCGTCAGCAGCAACGCCAGCGTCCGGTTCATGGCGCCACTCCGGGTGCAACGTGCACGATGTGGTCGGCGACGTTGAGTTTGACGGCGCCCGGACCGATGGGGACGACCACGATGTGATGCTCAGCGATGGGCGGAACCGAGAACAGACCGGCGTAGAGCTGCCAGCCGCGCTTCGGCACGTTGACGGCCGCCATCGCAAACGGCGAACCGCGGACGATTGTCGCGTCCACGCCGGGCTCGTGAATGCCCAAGCGCATGGGAATGCGCGCGACGGTGGTGCGCACGACCGGATCGACAACCCAAATCGCGTCGTCGCCATAGCAGCTGACGTAGACCAAATCGCGGCCGCCTGGGCCGGTTGGCGCGACGGCCAGTCCGGACGGCTTGCTGCCCAAGACGATGGTATCGACCAAGCGATTGCCCGGCACGCCGGAACCGTCCGGGACCACGTCCAGAATATCCAACGCGGCCGGGCTACGCCAGGCTACATACAATCGACTAGAATCACTCGAGAAAGCCAATCCGCGCCCATAATCTGCGAGCGAAGAGGCCGGCAGCACGACGGACGGTTCCTGGATAATCACCCACGGCTTGTCGACGCTGGGCCCTGGATCCATCCGGTACGTTTGGATCGACGCAGAACGCGTCGTCGTCACGTAAGCGCGGCCGGTCAGCGGCGAGACAACGATGGAATTCAGCCCAGACGGCATGTAGACAATGTCGAGTTCGCGCAGGTTGATCGGCTGTTCCGTGGGATCGTAGTCCATCACCGTCAGCTGGCCGTTGTTCGCTGCCGCGATATGCACGCGCCGCCGGCGATGCTCCGCCGGGTCGGTCGGCGTCGGCGCATCGGACAGCGCCACCGCAACCGGATCGTCACCGACCGGAAACACGCCGGTTGTCCCGGCGATGTGGTGGTCAGCGCCGCAAATTCCCGTGATCAGGTCCGCGTTGCAATCCATGGATGTTGGCGTCGCAGCGGTGACATCCAGCACACTGAGCGAATCATCGTCGCGCGCCGGGACCAGCAAGTGGAACGCCGTCGTGGTCGCGCCCGGCACCGGGTCCATGGCAAAGCTGCCGCCAAAGCTCGGCACTTCGGTCGCTGTCACTTCACCTTTGGCATTGAGCACATAGCTATCGGTCGCGGTGTCGATGGTGCGCATCCGGCCCGCCCGGTATTCCCGATCGAAATTCGCACCAAGCGCGAAAACCTGCTTGCCGGACGGGTCAGCCACGAGCGCGATCGGATACCGCAACCCGTCCGACTGGTCCTGCGGCAAGCCAATGTTGTTCTGGCACGCCGGAGCCGTCGCGGCGAGCGCGAGGCACAAAAAGGACATGCGGAACGCGGCTTTGGGCATCAGGTTCACGCCTGGATCCTTGCGAAGTCGGCCAACTGGGCGAACAGGCTGGCACAACCACGCAAAAGCGCCAAGCGGTTGTGGCGCACGGCGAGGTCGTCGGCCATGACCATGACGTCGTCGAAGAAGCCATCCACGGCGGGTTTGATGTCGACGAGGTGGCTGCACGCGGCCGGATAGTCACGCTTTTCAATGGCTTTCAGCACGTGCATGCCGGCCTGTTGCATCGCGTCGTGCAGGTGTTGTTCGGCCGGAAGCACGAACAGCGCGGGCTGGATCGCCAGACCGGCTGGCGGCTCCGCGCCATTCTTGCGCACGATATTGGCGATCCGTTTGAACGCAGCCGCCAGCGGCGCGAAGCCATCGCCCTGACGGAGCGTGTCGAGCGCGCGCAGGCGGGGCAGAACGGTCCGCAGGTCGTCGAAACCGGCGTCCAGGACAGCTTCGACGAGATCCGTAGGAAATTCCTGGGTGTGCTGCGAGACCAGTCGCGTCCGAAAGAAGCCGAGGATGTCCGCGACGATGGGCTCGCCCGAGGCATCGAACGCCGCGGCTGGCAGCACCGCACGCACGGCTTGTTCAGTGACAAAGTGCAAGCGCAAGGCCACATCGTTCTCGGCCAAAATGCGCAAAGCCCCAAGCGCTGCACGTCGCAATGCGTAGGGATCCTGCGTACCCGACGGGACCAGGCCCAGCGCAAAGCACGCGGCAATCGCATCCAGCTTGTCAGCCAAGGCGAGAAGCTGACCCGGCACGGTCGATGGAATCGCGTCGCCGGCGAAGCGCGGTTGGTAATGCTCGGCGATCGCCGTGACGACGCAGCTCGGTTCCCCATCGCGTCGGGCATAATCCGCGCCGATGAATCCCTGCAGCTCCGGAAATTCAAAGACAACTTTCGTCGACAAATCCGCTTTGCACAGAAACGCCGCGCGTTGGACGGTCGCCATCTCCGCCGGGCAAGCGAGTTCGGCAAACGCCAGCGACAGTTGCTCCAGACGCGCCACCTTGTCGCGCAATGTCGGTTCGGCAAGACCTTGCATGTACAGACGATTCTGCAGTTGCGGCACCTTGTCGGCCAGCGGCGTCCGCGTGTCTTCCGCGACGAAGAATCGCGCATCGGCCAGGCGCGACGACACGACACGCGTGTTGCCTTTCGCCACCGTCGCGCGGCTCGCCTCGGACAGCGTGTTCGCGACCGCGATGAAGTGCGGCAGCAGCGCGCCATCCGCGCCAGTCAGCGTGAACAGCTTCTGGTTCTCGCGCAGCGTCGTGCGAATCACCGGCGCGGGAATCTCCAGGAATTCCTTGGCAAACGTACCCAACAGCGGCGCCGGCCATTCGACCAACTGCACCACCGTTTCGAGCGTCTGCTGGTCTTCGTGCCAACGCCCGTTCGCTTCCGCCGCCAGTTGCGCGATGCCCCGCAGGATGACTTGCCGTCGCTCCGCCGGGTCCACCATGACCTTCGCATGCCAGAGCGCCGACTTGTAGTCCGCGAGGTCTGAAGTCACCGACACCGGTTCGTTGTGGTAAAAACGATGACCTGCGCTCTGGTTGCCCGCCTTCACGCCGGCGAATTCCACGTCCAGGACGGCATCGCCCAGCAGCGCCACGATCGAGTGGATCGGCCGGATAAAATTCTGCCTCTGCCTGCCCCAGCGCATCCGCTTAGGAAACGGCAAACTCCGCAAAATTTCTGGCAAATACTGCTCAAGCAGCCAACTCGTGTTCTGGCCCGAAATCTGCTTTTTCGCCGCCACGTAAACGCCCTTCGGCGTTTCAAGCTCCAAAAGCGCAGCAATTTCAAGACCTTGACCTTTGGCAAAACCGATCGCCGCTTGGGTCCAATTTCCCGTCGCATCTTTGGCCGCGCGAATCGGCGGACCGGTCAGCAGTTCTTCCCGGCTCGGCTGCTCCGGCGCCACGTCGGCCACGTGCACCGTCAACCGCCGCGGCGTGCCGAGCCATTGCGCCGCGCCATGCGCCACGCCCGCGCCGTCCAACAGCGCGACGATCGCCGCCAGCAGCGCTTCCGCGCCGGGTCCAACGACGCCTGCCGGAATTTCTTCGCAACCGATTTCAATCAAAAGTGGCGCCACACTCATGGCCGCACCTCGCTGGCCTTCCCGGACTTCTTGGCGGCCTTTTCGCTCGCCAGCTGTTCCAGCCGCGCGCGCTCTGTCAGCCAACGATCGCGTTCTTCCGGCGCGCACAGCGGCAATTCCAGCCGGTACCGCAACGCCTCGTAGCCCTGCGCCACCGCCCGCGCCAGCGCGCGTACCCGACCGATGTACTTCTGCCGCTCGCTCACGCTGATCGCCCCGCGCGCATCCAGGACGTTGAACGCATGGCTCGCTTTCATCACGTAGTCATACGCCGGCAGGACCAGGCCGTTTTGGCACAGGAGCAGCGCCTGTTTCTCGAACTCATTGAACAGCGTCAGGTGCAGATCGACGTTGGCGAACTCAAAATTGTGCGCGCTGAACTGACGCTCGTCTTCCAGATGCACTTCGCCGTATTTCACCGGCCGGCCATCGGGCGCAATCGTCCAAATCAGGTCGTAGACGTTTTCCACGCCCTGCACGCACATGCACAGGCGCTCGAGGCCATACGTGAGCTCAGCCGAAACCAGTGGCAGGTCCAACCCACCGCATTGCTGGAAATACGTGAACTGCGAGACTTCCTGCCCGTCCAGCCACACTTCCCAGCCCAGGCCCCAGGCGCCCAGGGTCGGCGATTCCCAGTCGTCCTCGACAAAACGGATGTCATGCGCCAGTGGATCAATGCCGATCTCGCGCAAGCTGTCCAGGTAGTCGTTCTGCGGATCCGGCGGCGACGGCTTGAGGATGACCTGGAACTGGTAATAGTGCTGCAAGCGGTTCGGATTCTCGCCATAGCGCCCGTCGGTCGGCCGCCGCGACGGCTCAACGTACGCCGCGCTCCACGGTTCCGGTCCGAGCGCCCGCAGAAAGGTCGCAGGGTTGAACGTGCCAGCGCCCTTTTCAATGTCGTACGGCTGCACAATGAGGCAGCCGCGCTTGGCCCAGTAATTCTGGAGGCGCAGAATGAGTTCCTGAAACGTAGCGGCGGGTTTGCTCATGGCTCGCAAGCAGGCCAACTGGCCGGGGGCGCGGAGACTAACACGTCACACGCGAATCGGCCAAGGTGGGCGCACCGTTTCGAAGGTTTGGGACGCGACCGATCGTCTACTTGCACTGGCCAATGGCGGTGCAGACGGAACCGCTGGCAAGCCCGCAACAGACTTCCGTGGTGGCGCAGTCCGCTTTGGTCTTGCAAGGAGTCGGAGCGGGCGGCGCGCAATCCTTCGGGCACGTCGTGGCCGTCTCTTGCGGCGCCGAGCAGGTCCCGTCGCCGCAGACGACCGGCGGACCGCCGCCACACAAGCTGGCATAGTCGCTGCAGCAGTCGTTGTTCTGCGGGCACTGGTTGTCGCACTGGCAAGACCCCTGGGTGTTGGAATAGTTGCCGCAGTTGCCCTGGCAAGTCGTCTGCACGGTTCCGCCGCCGCCACCGCCGCCGCTCTGGAAGCACTTCGACTGCTGGCCGCATTGGAAAATGCCCATCACCGCGCCGCCCATGCCGCCGCCTTGCAGGCACTGCTGCGGGTTGTTCTGGTTGTTGTTCACGCAGTCGACAACGGTCACGCACGCCGGATCCGCCTGGCAGGCCTTGTATTCCGTCGGGCAGGATGTCTGCAGGCAAGTCTCCTGCGGATTGACAGGCTGCTTGCAGTCGGCCGGGCAGGTCAGCATCGTCTCATCGGGATCGCAGACACCATTGCCGCAATTCTTCAGACCGCCACCGCCGCCGGTCGTGTTGTTGCAGGTGGAGCCCTGGATGCACTGGTCAAGCGCCGTCTGGTTCTGGTTGTTGCCGCACTGTTGCGGTGTGCCGCCGGTGTTGAAGCAGTCGACCGCCGCGACGCACTTCGGATCCGCGCTGCATGCGGCATATTCGTTGGGGCACGCCTTGTGGTAGCACGCTTCCGTCTGCGTCTGCGGCTTCGTGCAGTCCTTCGGGCAGGTCAGCATCGTCTCGCCTTGATCGCAGGCGCCGTTGCCGCATGTCGCCGTCGTGCCGCCGCCACCGCCGGTCTGGCCACCACAATTGGCTTGCTGCACGCATTGCGTCAGGGCTTGAACTTCCTGGCTGACCTTTTGCGACGTCAAGCACTCGTTGCCGCCGCCGGCGTTGAAGCACTGAATCGCGGTCACGCACGCCGCATCCGCAGTGCAGGTGTCGTATTGTTTGCCGCAGGCTTTGTGCTTGCAGTCTTCCGCCGGCGTCGCAGGCGTTTTGCAGTCTGCCGCGCACAGCAGCATCGTCTCATTGGGCGCCTCGCAAATACCGTTGCCGCATACGTTTGGCCCGCCGGTTGCATCCGGGCCAACGACCGTGGCGCAGTCGGCCGGACACGTGGTTGCGTTTTCCGCCGGTCCTTCGCACGTGCCGTTGCCGCAGACAAATGACACCACTGCGTCGTTCACCGCGACGGCTGCGTCGTCCGTGCCCGCTGTCGCGTCGGCGCCGCTCAGCGATCCATCGCCTCCGGCCGTCCCATCGCCTTCCGTCACGCCTTGCGCGCCCGCGACCGCGGAATCGGAGCCGCAAGCGGCCACGCTCAAGGAAAGCGCCGCCAGAAGCGCGACGAGGCAACAGCTACACTTGACCATCGAGATTTTCATATTCCGCATGTGACGCGTCTCCAAACCTGACTGATTCGACATCCGATCGTTTTGCCTGACAGCCGCGGATTCCCGCCCAAGGCTGCGGCGTTCTTTGTACCCGCCCCCGGGCGACTTTGCCAGTACTGATTGCTGCGGTTCCCCCCCTTGACGCGCGTTCGCGGTGTCCTACCTTGCGCCGTGCCTTGGACAGCGAGAAGCTGGCCTTGCGCGCAAGAACGCAATTTGCTTGAGGTGTCCCGATCGGCGCGGTTGTCATCGTCGCCGATCCAGCCGCAACGTCACTGACCAATCTTGGGATCACCCGGTCAATCCCTGTCATTTCATTCACTTCAAGGAGCTACCATGAGCATTCGTCCCCTGTATGACAACGTCCTCGTCAAGCGCGCCGAAGCCGAAGAGCGCACGTCCGGCGGTTTGTTCCTGCCCAGCGCCGCGCAGGAAAAACAGGTTTACGGCGAAGTGAAAGCCGTCGGCAAAGGCAAAGTCCTGAAGGACGGCAGCCTGCGGGCGCCGACCGTCAAAGTCGGCGACAAAGTCCTGCTGGCCAAATGGGGCGGCAACGAAATCAAGCACGACGGCGAGGAATACCTGATTCTCAAGGAATCCGAGCTGTTGGCCATCATCAACTGAGCCTTTTCGCGAAGCTGCGCACTTCTGCTCATCCTGCCCGTTCAAGGAGTTTCCATGTCTGCCAAGTCGATTTTCTACAGTTCTGAAGCCCGCAACGCGATTCTGGACGGCGTCAACACGCTCGCCAACACGGTCAAGGTCACGCTCGGTCCCAAGGGCCGCAACGTCGTCATCGATCGCAGCTTTGGCTCGCCGCTCATCACCAAGGACGGCGTGACGGTCGCCAAGGAGATCGAGGTCGAAGATCACTTCGCCAATCTCGGCGTGCAAATGATCAAGGAAGCGGCCAGCAAGACCAACGATCTGGCCGGCGACGGCACGACGACGGCGACGGTTCTGGCGCAAGCGCTGGTGCTGGAAGGCGCGAAGCTGGTGGCGGCCGGCGTCAATCCGATGGCGATCAAGCGCGGCATCGAGGCGGGCGTCATCGCGGTGACGGACGAGCTGCTGAAATTGTCGAAAGACGTCGGCGGCAACAAGGATCTGGAGCGCGTGGCGGTCATCAGCGCCAACGGCGATGAAGAAGTCGGCAAAATCATTGCAGAAGCCATGGAGAAGGTCGGCAAGGACGGCGTCATCACGGTGGAAGAAGGCCGTGGCATCGACACGCAGCTGGAGACCGTGGAAGGCATGCAGTTCGATCGCGGCTACATTTCGCCGTACTTCGTGACTGACCAGGACCGGATGGAGGCGCATATCGACAATGCGTACATCCTGATCCACGAGAAGAAGATTTCCAGCCTGCGCGATCTGATTCCGCTGCTGGAACAGCTGCGTCAGGCCACCGGCACGCTGCTCATCATCGCGGAAGACGTCGATGGCGAGGCGCTGACCGGCTTGGTCTACAACAAGCTGCGCGGTCAGTTGAACGTCGTGGCGGTCAAGGCGCCGGGCTTTGGCGATCGGCGCAAAGCGATGTTGGAAGACATCGCGATCATGTGCGGCACCAGCGCGTTCTCGGAAGAGATCGGCGAGAAGTTGGAGCTCATCAAGCTGAGCCAGCTGGGCCGGGCCAAGAGCGTCAAGATCTTGAAGGACAAGACGATCATCGTCGGCGGCGCTGGCAAGAAGGCGGACGTGGAAGCGCGGGTGGCGCAGATTCGCCGCGAGATCGAGACGACCAAGTCGGACTGGGATCGCGAGAAGCTGGAAGAGCGGCTGGCGAAGCTGGCGGCGGGCGTGGCGGTGGTGCGCATTGGCGCGGCGACTGAGCTGGAGATGAAAGAGCGCAAGGCGCGCGTGGAAGATGCCCTGCATGCGGTGCGCGCGGCGGTGGCGGAAGGCGTGGTGCCCGGCGGTGGCGTGGCGCTGCTGCGGGCGAGCGGCGCGTTGGATGCGCTGAAGTTCGGCGATGAGCGGGATCACGGCGTGAAAGTGCTGCGTCGGGCGTGCGAAGAGCCGTTGCGGCAAATCGCCGAGAACGCGGGCGAAGAAGGCTCGGTCAAGGTCGAGGAAGTGCGCGCGCACAAAGGCGCGTTCGGCTTCAACGCCGGCACGGGCCAGATGGGCGATCTCGTCAAGATGGGCGTTATCGACCCGACCAAGGTCGTGCGCGTGGCGCTCCAGAACGCGGCTTCCGTGGCGACGATGCTGCTGACGACGGAATGCGCGATCGTGGACGCGGTCAAGGACGCCGATTAGGCGCAGCTCACACCGGCCAATTCTTCCGGGTCAACGCCAGATAGGTGATGTCGTGTCGGCAAGTCATAGCAAGCATTCCAGACCGGCGGACGATGATGCGCAGCTCGATCCGTCAGGCGTACCGTCGGACGGTGACGCGTCCGATCAGCCGCCTGAGGATCCGTACGTCGTCCGTTTGAAGCGGGACATCGCCGAGCGCGACAGCCGGCTGGCCGAGGCCGAGGAGAAGGTCCGGCACTACGCGCAATCTGCAGACAAGATGCGGACGGAGTACCAAGCCTCGCGGGAGCGCGTGCAGCGTGAGAACGAGCGCAACGCCGCGCGCGAGAAGCTCAAGCTGGTCGGTGGTTTGCTGGAAGTGCTGGATTCCTTGGACCGATCCTTGGACAGCGCCAAGGGCGGCGAAGTCAACAGTTCCTTCGTCGCTGGCGTGCAGTTGATCCGCAGCCAGTTGGAAGGCGCGCTGACCGGACTTGGCTTGGTGCGGTTTGACGGTCTCGGCGAGTCTTTTGATCCGAATCGGCATCAGGCGGTCACGTCGGTGCCGGTCACCGACCCGGCGCAAGCGGGACGGGTGTTGCACTGTGTGGCCGCCGGTGTGCTCGTCGGCGATGAAGTCGTGCGTGCGGCGTCGGTTGTGGTGGGGCAAGGCACGGCGAGCGAAGACGTGCATTAGCCGTCAGGTCAGCCGCCGCCAGAGTTCGCCAGAGCGCTCCACCCGCGACAATTCGGCCAAGTGAATCAAGTGCGACTGCATGGATCGCAGCGCGATGGGCCAAGCCAGACGCGAGACGTCGCCGTAAGCGGCCGGCAACAGGACGTCGACTTCGGTCCAGGTCCGCGGCAGCGCTTCCAGTACCTTTTGCTCACGTGCCAGGCGATGCAGCCGGTAGTGATCCAGCACTGCGACTGCTTCGTGCAGGACCTGTCCGTGCGCCGGCGCGAGCGCGTGCGGATGGAGGCGTGCCATCTTGTCCAGACTCGCCAGATAGTCGCCCATGTGGCCATCTTGGGGGTCGATGAGAATCGTCCCCTCGCCCGCGACCATGTCGCCCGCCACCAGCACCGAAGTCGTGGCGTGCCACAGCACCAGATGCCCCGGCGCGTGGCCCGGCGTGTGAATGGCCTGCCACGGCGAACCATCCGCGTTGCGTGCGACCATTTCCGCGTCCGCCACCAGCCGATCCACGCGGATTTCCGGCAGGAGGTCCGCCGTACGCGCGTGCGCCCAGACCGGCAACCCCAGCCGCGCGCGCAGGTCCAGGGCCGCGCCCA
Organism: uncultured Myxococcales bacterium; assembly: GCA_903924465.1. Classification (GTDB taxonomy): domain Bacteria; phylum Myxococcota_A; class UBA9042; order UBA9042; family UBA9042; genus CAIYBN01. Next base: position 23,048 of record CAIYBN010000047.1, read on the forward strand.
CGTGATCGCGATGGTGGTGCGTCAGGAACAGCGCCTGCACGACAATGCCTGCCCGTTGCGCTTCCTCCAGCAACGCTGCCAACCGGTTCTGGTCCACGCGCGCGGGCGCTGCCGGGTCCACGAGCACCGCCTCCAGATCGCCCACCAGGTAGTGATTGGTCATCGTCGCGGGCGGCAATGTCGGCGTCGTCAGCGGCAAGCGCCACAGTCCAGCGGATTCACGCAGCGCTTCCAGCATCGCCTTCACCTCCGGACGCGCGACGTCCACGCGGATCGTCGCCGGTTGGCCGGGCAATCGCAAGCGGCGGTTGCATCGTGGCGCTGTTCCCGGCACAGTGTACCCGACCGATTTGGAGGCGATCATGCCCCACGCTTTGAGACCGCATCACCAGAATCAGGGTTTCCACGTGCGCGACCGCGCGAGCGTTCACGTGCGCGCGTGTCTGGCTGTGCTCGCCGTGCTCGGTTGTTCGAACACGCCGGCCGCAACGACGACAGACGTCGTCGATCCCCTGCTGCAACTGGATGCGACGACAACGGAATTGCCGTCGTGGCAGAACGAGAACGACGTCCAAACGGGTGACAACTCAGCGAGCGGCGACGGCGGCGTCCCCTGCCCCGAAGGCGGACGCAAAGGCGACGGCACCTGCTGCCCGAGTGGCTTGTACTGGGACGCCGCCACCAGCAACTGCCTCGCCGCGGGACCTTCCGGCTGCTTCCCCTCCGGCAAGGAAGATCCCGCCAGCTGCGTTCCGCGCTGGTGCTTTGCCTACCTCGACGACAACCACCAGCCCTGCACGCCCGGACCGGAAACCTGCCGCGCGGTCACCTCGCCCTGTCCGGCGAACGCGGCCGATATCCACATCGGCTGCCCGGCGGGCCAAGCGCCCGAGACCAGCTGCGCGCCAGCGGGCGACGTCGTCCTGCCCAGTGCGACGGGCGCGATTGTGCCGTGGACGGATGGAGCCGCACTCCCAGCGTTGCCGTCGCTGACGCTGCTGACGGGTCCACCCGCGTTGCCCAAGCCGATCGCTACGCCGATGTGGTGCTACGACGGGGCCGGCGCGCTCATCGACGCCACCGCAACGCCCTCCCTCTGCGTTTCCACCGCGTGCGCGATCGGCCAACGGCCCAATCCAGCCGCAACGTCAGCGTGTCAAGATGTTGCCGGTCCCGCGTGGACCTGCCCGCCCGGTTTCGTCGTGGCAGGCGATAGCTGCGCGCCTGATCCCGCCGATTGCACCGACCCGTGGGGCGGCGTTACACCCGGTCCAAACGTCGTCTTTGTTTCTGCCAGCGCCGCTGCCGGCGGCACGGGTACGCAAGCTGCGCCGTTCCAAAATCTCGCCGACGCGGTCCTGGCTTTGCCCACCGGTGGCACGATCGCGATCGGTGCCGGCAGCTACAGCGGCAATGTCTCCCTGGTCCAGCCGATCCTGCTGCGCGGCGCCTGCGCCAAGGACGTGATCTTGCAGGGCGCGGCCGGCACACCCACGGTATTGGTCGGCGAAAAGTCCGGCAGCGAAGTGAGCGATGTCACCATCACCGGCGGGCGCTATGGCATCCAGGTTGAAGGCAAAGTGCAGGCGACGGTCCAGCACACCTACGTCCACAGCGCGGCGCAAGGCGGCATTTACGTGGTGGATGGCGCGACAGCCAAGGTCCAGAACACGTTCGTCTACACAACTTTGCCCGGCGACAACAGCACCCACGGCCGCGGTATCGATGTGGAGAGTGGCACATTGGACGTGAGCAACGTCCGGCTCACCAGCAACCGAGAATTCGGCCTGTTCGGCGCCGATTCGACCGTCACGGTTCAGTCACTCGTCGTCGACGCCACGTTGGCGCAGAAATCCGACAACAAATCCGGCTACGGCGTGTACATCGTCGGCACCGGCGCGTTGAGCGCCACCGAGCTGCGCGTCAGCGGCAACCGCGGGTTTGGCGTCCGCATCGAGGGGAAAATCGCGGCATCTGGCGAGAACTGGTGGATTGACGGAACGTTGCCCGACGGCGACCAGAAAGACGGCATCGGTCTGGGCACCTTCACGTCGAGTGTCAAGGTCACGGACTTACGCGTCACCAACAGCCACCAGCACGGCATTTGGGTCGTCGATCCGGGCGCCAGCTTGTCCGGCCACAACGTGCTGGTCAGCGATACGCAACCCCAAGCATCGGACAGCACCGGCGGCCAGGGCGTCGTGATCGAAGGTGTCGGCGCCAGCGCGCAGTTTAGCGGGCTCCGGGTGCACGGCAGCCACGCGCACGGCCTGAGCGCCGCCGGTCAAGATGCCGCGGTTGGCCTCGACTTCGCCGTGATCGACGCCACGCAGCCACGCGTGTCGGACAAAAGCGCTGGCGTCGGCATGGAAATCCTCGACGGGGCAAAGTTGCTCTTGCCGCCTGCCGGAAGCGTCACGATCGCCGGCAGCTACACCACCGGTTTGCTCCTGAGCAACGGCACCTGGAGCGGCGGCACAGTCCGCGTGCAGGACACCAGTTCCACGCAAATCGACGGCCAGGGCGGCCAGGGCGCGGTGATCGAATCCGGTTCCCAGGTCAGCGACGCGACTTTGCGCGTCGCCAACAGCCACGACAATGGCATCGTCATTGTGTCAAAAACGACGGGCGTGAAGAATGCCGTCCTGGAGGCGAACGCGACCTTGCCGCGAACCAGCGACGGAACCGGCGGCGGCGGCGTCCTCATTGCCGAAGGCGCCAATGTCCAAGCCAGCGTCACGGCGACGAGCAGCCGCGGCTACGGCCTCGCGTTGGACGGCATCGGCACCCAACTCGACGCGAAAAGCGGCGTGGTCATCGGCTTCACGCAAATGAACGCGGACGGCAGCGGCGGCGACGGCATCCAGATCCTCGGCGGCGCGGCGTTGAGCGCCACCGGAGTCCGCGTCCAGAACAGCTTTGGCCACGGCATTTTCGCCTACGATACTGGCAGTTCGCTGAAAGCGTCGCACGTGGAAGTGAGCGAAACGCAAGTCAACAGTTCGCCCGCCTGGGGTCGGGGCATCAGCATCTCCCACGGCGCCAAAGCGACACTCAGCGACGTCCACGTCGAGAGCAGCCATGACATCGGCCTTTTCGTCGCCGATACGACCACGACGGCGAGCATCGACGACCTGAGCATCGACGGCGGCAAGCGCGGCATCGCGGTCCAAAATCGCGCCGTCGTGACCGGTCATCGCTGGCGGCTGCAGAACCACAGCGAGATCGGACTGCTCGCGATCGATGGTGCCACGCGCGTCGATGTGCGCGATCTGGCGGTACACAACGTCGGCTACGGCATCCAGGTGGCCAATCTCGCGACGGCGCGCTTGGCCCGCGTCGCGGTTGCAGGGGCGCAAGGCGTCGGCATTGTCGTCGACGGCAGCGAAATCGGTGGCGCGGCATCGAGTCTCGACCTGTTCGACTTGCGCGTCACCGACGTCACGGCCAACGCCGTCGGGGCTGGCCACGGCGCCGTCGCTCAAGCTGGCGGCATCCTGCGCATCGCCGGCATGGTCGCCCACAACTGGTCAGGCGTCGGCATCCTCAGCCTCGCAGGCAGCCTGGACGTCGGTGGCGCATTCTTGCAGTCCGCGACCGGTGGCGGCATTCGCGCCGTTGGCACGGACCTCAAACTCAACGGCTGCCGCACCGACGGCGTCACTGGCGTCGGCTGGTCCCAAACGGGCGGCGCCGCGCTCGTGTCCGAGTGCGCATTCCTCAACAGCAAACCCGACGATTTCGGCAACAGCAATGGCATCGAAATCACGACGAACAGCACAGTCACCCTGGGCCGATCGCTGGTCAGCGGCATGCAAACGGCCGGCGTCGTGCTCGTCCATTCCAGCCTCACCGCCGACGACGTGCGCGTCAGCGGCAACGGCGAGGGCTTATCCCGCGAAAATGGCGCCAGCGACACCTGGGTCCGCTCGCTGTTCTTTGGCAACAGCAGTGGCGACGTCGTCGACCCCGGCGACATCGCGCCGAGCAGCATTCCGGGCGACGTTGTCGTGCTCGACGGCAGCGATTCTCCCTGATGAACGAAGCGCTCGTTTCCCATCACGGTCCCGGGCACCTGTGGCTGGCGAGCCTTGGCCAGCGCGGCATGTCGCTGGGTCTCGAGCGGATTCAGGCCATGTTGGACCAACTCGGCCGGCCGGACCGACGGATGCCGTGCGTCGTCGTGGCCGGCACAGACGGCAAAGGCTCGACGTCATCGATGCTGGCGGCGCTGCTGCGCGAAGCCGGCCTGCTGGTCGGACACTACACCTCGCCGCATTTGGTGGAGACGCGCGAACGCGTGCGGGTGGGCGCGACGTGCGTGCGCGCGGAGGTGCTGGACGACGCCCTGGCGCGCGTGCAGACGGTCGCGCAACATGTGGATCCGACCCCGTTTGAGGCGCTGACGGCAGCCGCGCTGGTGGTCTTTGCCGACATGAAGGTGGAGATCGCGGTGCTCGAAGTGGGCCTCGGCGGACGGCTGGACGCGGTGAACGCGACGGAACCGATCGTCAGCGTCGTGACCCATTTGTCGCACGACCACATGGCGATTCTGGGGAAGACGCTGCAGCAGATCGCTGGGGAGAAAACCGCGGTCGCGCGTAACGGTCGGATTCTGGTCGCGGCGCAGGGCGGGCTCGTCAAGAGCGCGTTGCGCAAACACGGCCTGACGCCCCGCCTGGTCTGCCTGGGCCAGCACGCGACGATCGCACCAGGTGCGCCGAACGGCGTGAATTGGCAGCAAAATGCCGTGATTTCTGGGTCGATGCTGCCGGAACCGTTGGACGTGGAAATTGCGCTGCCGGGCACACATCAGCTGGAAAACGCCGCTCTGGCCATCCTGGCGTATCAGGGCGTCGCGCAATGGTTTGAGCAGAACAAACGTGAGCTCGCGGAGATCGGCGACGTCGTTGCCGCACTGGCAGAGTCGGACTGGCCATGTCGCGCGGAGGTTATCGCGACGGATCCAACCGTCGTGGTCGACGCGGCGCACAATCCGGCCGGCATCGAGGCGCTGGCGGCTCTGCTTGCGCGCCATGGCAATCATTGGCAAATCGTCCTGGCGGTGCGCAAGGACCGCGTGGCGGCCGATCTCGTCCGCGCCCTGGTGCCCGTGGCGACTGGTTTTTGGCTGCCGCGCATGGCCGGTGAAACGCTGCTCGATGCGGCGGGTCTGGCGCGGGTTGTGGACGCGGTGGCGCCGGGCGCACAGGTGGCGGTGGCGTCGGCGGAACGTTGCCTGGCGCAAGCGCGGATCGAGAGCGTGCCGGGTTGCGGTGTCGCGATCACCGGCAGCCAGCACGCGCTGGGCGAGTGGTTGCAATCGGGCGTCCTCGCGAGCCCGCGGCTGAACCAGCGCCTTGGACTTGACCCAATCCGTCAAAAGCCCTAGACTCCCTGCCCTTCCGCGTCGCAACCCGACGCTTGGTCGATGCTGGCCCGCACAAGGCGAAGTCAGCCTCTCGATTCGGACTCCAAAAAGCACGTCAAAAAGGGCGTCGCAGGAGCACAACATGGCGAACAATCTCAGCAGTGGCAAAGGTCTCTTCGGTCGCAAGATCGGCATGACGCAGGTCTTCGATTTCGAAGGTCAGCGGATTCCGGTGACCGTCCTGGAAGTGGGTCCCTGCCCGGTGCTGCGCGTGAAAACCGAAGCTGGCCCGGACGGCTACAACGCGCTCGTCATCGGCTTTGGCAAGAAAAAAGTCAAACAAATCAATAAGCCTGACGCGGGCTTGTTCGCCAAGGCGGGCGTCGAAATCTGCGCGCACGTCGGCGAGATGCGCGTGTCGGCGGAAGATGTGGGCCAAGTGGAAGTCGGCATGATGCTCGATGCCTCCGCGTTCCGGGCGGGTCAGATCGTCGACATCTCCGGCATCAGCAAGGGCCGTGGCTTCACGGGCGTCATCAAGCGCCACAACATGCACATGCCGAAGGCGTCGCACGGTACGCATGAAGTGTTCCGTCACGGCGGTTCGCTCGGTATGCGCACCACGCCGGGTCGCGTCTGGCTGGGCCGCAAGATGGCGGGCCAGTACGGCGTCGAGAAGGTGACGATCCAGAACCTGAAGATTCACTCGGTGGAAGTCGAGAAGAACCTGATCGTCGTGAAGGGCTCCTGCCCGGGCGCCAATGGCAGCCTGATCTGGATTCAGGAGCCGTCGAAGCCGGGCAAGAAAGCGGCTGAATAGTCGCGAACGCGGAACATGTCGCATCCTCTGATTCGCCGCCGCTCGGGAACGGGCGCGCTGTACGCCGATAATTTGGGCCGTGCGCCGCGCAGTTCGGTCCGGCGGCTGCCGCGGAGCAAGTCGCAGTTTCCGCGCGCGGCGACCAAGGATCGCCCGTGGATGCAGACGGACGAGGTGCCCGAGCACGTCGAACTGGCTGAAATTGCTGAGGCGGCGACCAAGGCCGCGGGCATGCTGCTGGAGCTGCTGCGCGACATCGGCGCTTGGGTGCAGCACTGTCGACGCTGGCGCGAACCGCTGCCTCGCGATGTGGTCGTGGAACTGGGCGAGTTGCTGGACTGGTACTTTGTCCTGTACACCGTGGGACTGGTCGACAGCCGTGGCGCTTGGCTGGGTCCCAAGCGCTGAAGGCTCACGCGGCGAGGGCAGTTCGTGCGTGTCACATTTCCGTCGGTCCTGGACGATTTTTCCTGCCAGCGCGCGGAGTGCCTGTGCCAGCGCGCGCGCACGTCCCCGCCGGGTGCCGGTCATCCCGGACGCATCGCCGTGCTGGCCGCGCTGGAATCCGAGACGCAAGCCATCGCTTCCGCTCCGTGGAACGACTTTCCGCTGCTGGCCGTCCAGACTCCCGACGGCGTCTCGCTGACGTTTTCCTCCCTGTGTCCGGTCGTGCGCCAGCACCTGCTCGCGAGCGATGAACCGGTCATTCCCGCCCACAGCGAGGGCGGCTGGCGCCAGCCCTTGCATGTGTGGCAGCCGGACGGTACGCCGCAGGTGCGGCTGTTCGCCGATTGCACCGTGCCATGGCGCGATTTCGCGGCGCTGCGCGATCTGCTGCTGGATCTGGCCGCAGACCCAACTTTGCCGATCCTTGGCCGGCTCACGCGCCTGGCCCTGACCATGGATGCCTCGCTGCAAGCCGGCGCGCTCGTGTCGGTGGCGCCGCCGTTCACGCCACGTGGATTCCTGGCGTTTCGGGCGTTTCTGGAGGGGCGCTGCGCCGCCGTCGACCCGCAGCCCCTGACGCACTTTGCCGCGCGGACTCTGGCGATGCTGCCGGAATGCGCGCTCGATCCGGCGGAACTGCCTTCGCTCCAGGACGTGCTGACCGGCGAATGGCGCGAACAGGTGCTGCGCTGGCTGGTGCCGTCCGAACGCTCGCTGCTGCAAGTCTGGGAGACGCACCTCGGCGTGCGGCTCTTGGCGCTGCCGTTTGACCGCGACGTCTCCCTGGCCCGCGCCTGGGCGGAATTGCTGGAGAGCATTGCCGTGGCTATTCGCTACGCCGCGGCGCTTGCTGAACTGCGCCAGACTCCGGTGACCCAGGAGACGCTGCTCGCCGCGCTGACGTTGGCGGAACACTTCGTCGCGACGGCGGAGCAGCCGCTGCGTCTGTTTGAACCGCAGCGCGCGATCCACGACCGCGGGCCGCGGATGGCGGATCTGGATGTGTCGTTGCAGGCCATCTGCTGACGGCTACAGCTTGCGTCCGCGCAGCTGCCACAGCAGCCCGATCGTTCGCCGCACCGCTCGCGCCCGCGCGGGCAGGCTCGTGGCCCAACGCGACTCGCCGTGCGCCCGCGGACCGAACGCCACGTCGAGCGTCTGGACGGTGTAGCCATGCCGGCGCGCCAGCCACAGCACATAGACGTCCAGCGACAGATCCTGGGGCGGATCGCGAAACTCCGCCAGCAGCGTCCGCGGAAACAGCTTGGGCTGGGCATTGATGTCGTGCAACGGCGTGCCCAGCAGCGCCGTGGCCCAGAGGCTCATACCGGTCGTGAACGCGACATCGGCAAGCGGCCGATCGCGGCGACGGCCTTTGACGAGCGTCTTCGCCGGCGTCGGACTGTCGCGCCACACGTCCCAGGCGCGCAGGACATCGGCCGGTGGCGTCTGCCCATCGGCGTGCGTCCACGCCAACACGTCGCCGCGCGCGAGCTGCAGCCCGGTCAGAATGCCATGGCCATAGCCCACGTTCGGCGGCGGCACCGTCACGACGCGCAGGAATGGGTAGTGCGGCAGCGCTTGGGCGAGAATCTGCGCCGAATCGTCGGTACTGCCGTTGTCGACGAGGATCAGCTCCCACGCGTCGCCGGCCACGTGCAGCGCAGCCCAGGCCGTCAGCAGCGCCGGCAAGTGCGCCGCTTCATTCCAGCACGGAATCACAATGGTCAGCTGCGGCTTCACGGCGCCTCCAGCGGGCGACCCTGGCGGAACAAATCGTTCCAGTAGCGGAAGTCCGCCAGTTCTTGCGGCGTGCCCCAGGAAAGCCACAGATCGACCGGCATCGCCCACACCCGCGCACCTTGCGCGACCAGCCGCCGCGCGACGCTGTCCAGGTAAAACTCGCCGTTCACGCGCTCGTCGGCCAGCACGAGGTCGACGATCGCCGCGCGCAAAGCGTCCGAATCCGGCGTCCAGAATTGCCCCGTCAGAACCTGCTGCTGCGTCAAGGGCACATCCGCGACGGGCTGCTTCACCGCGATGGACCGCACGCGGCCATCCGCCGCCACGTCCGCCCAGCCGTAGGCCGGTGGATTCCAGAGCGCTGGCTGATGCCACGGCGCGGTGAAAACGACGAAATCCACATCGGCACGCGACTCCAGGGCCGACCACTTCGCCAGATCAAACAGGTGGCCGGCGTCGCAGGGCGCAATCAGCACCGGCGTGTGCGGCGGCATTCGCGCGAGGCCCAGATCCGCAGAGATCGCCTGACCAGCGGTGACGTCGTTCAATGCCACCACATCCAGCGTCGCCCGGGTCCAACCCAGCGGCGGCAGCAGCGGCACGTGTTCTTCGCGCAGAACGACGAGACGCGACGGCGGCGACGGCAGAAACGCCACGCCTTGCGCGACCATCGGCCGCCCCGCCACTGGCACAAACGGCTTGGGCATCGTTTCGCCCGCCGCACCAAAACGCTGACCACGGCCGGCCATCAGCACGAGTTGCGCCGAGCGCGCGTGTTGCTGCGCGGCTGTTGCACGATGCGCGTCGAGTTGCGACATCTCACGCTGCCACATCTGCCACGTGCGCAAATCCTCCGGCGTTCCCCACTGGTGAAAGAATTGCAGCGGAAAGCGGCCTGTCCGGTGCCCCTGCGCCACCAAATGGCCCAGCGCCGTCGAGACAAACCACTCGCCTGCAACGCGCGCATCGGCCGCCACCACCGTCTGCGCAGCGTGCAGCAAGTCTCCGGCGCGCCGCACCCAATAGCCACCGGCCGAGTGCCAGCCTTCGCGCAGCGTCGGGGCAAAGCAATGCTTCTCGCGGATTTCCAACACGCGCTCGCCATCAGTGCGCAGCCCGGCATAGCGCGTCGGCCCGCCGAGGTGCGGCATCGTTCCGGTGTAGGCATCCAGCGCCGCGTCCCAGTCGTTCGCTTCGCACCAATGGCGAAACTGCTCGAAATCCCAGCCTGTCGCGTAGTCGGCGTAATGCACCAGCAGCGGCAGTTCGGGGTCCAGGAATTCGGCGGCATCCAGCAATGTCCGCACCGCGCCGTCTTTGTGCGCCGGCACCGCGATGATGCGCGCGTCTGGCCGCAGCCGCAGAATTTCCTCAGCAATGGACGTCGCAGCGAGGTGTTCCGCCCGCACCGCGCAGATCAGCCGTTCGCAACCGGCGAGATCCGCCAGCACGTGCGCCAGCATGGGCCGGCCGTCCACGTCGATCAGCGGTTTGGGCAGATCATAGCCTGCGTCGAGGAAACGCTGACCGCTGCCGCCCATCGGCACGAGCGCCTGCCACGGTTGCCTCGTCATCCGGCGACTCCGAGTTGCCGAAATCGTTCTGCCGGCATGGCGAGAATGGCGGACGTCATGCCTTGCGGCAGTGGAACCGCGGCAGCGCCCAGTCGCGCCAACAGCCAGTCGTGCGCCGTGACGACTTCCACCACGTCACGCAGTTGGTCGCGGTTGCGTGCGACAGCCCACCGCTGACCGTCTGGCGCGACAAGCACACCGGGGCGCGGATCCAGCGCGAGCTTTTCCGCCGCGGCCTGTGTCGTGAGCGCGGCCACCGGCGTTTCCGCGCCCAACACGACGGCATCGGGAAACAAATAGCGGGGCGGCGCGATCGCGCGCGACGGCAACGGCAAGACGTGGCCGCCGCTGACGTCTTGCCCACGGATTTCCGGCAAGCGCGGCACGTCGGAACGCTTCACGCCGAATCGCTTGCGACACGCTGCGTCGATCGCCCGCGTTTGGCGCAAAGCCTGTTGCGCCGAACTTGCCCGCACGACCAATCCGTGATTGCGCAGCAGCCAGGCGTCGCCATGGCCACCGGTCTGCATCGCGAGCGCCAGATCGCGACCTGGCAGCGCGGCTGGCACGTCGGCCATCCCGTCGGGCACCCGATGCCGCGAGCACGCCAGCAGCAGGACACCCAACGGGTGCGTGTGCGCGACATACCGCCCCGGCAACGCGTGCAGCCAGGTCTCCAGCGACGGTCGCGGCGTGTGCTCGAACAGCGTGCGCATCGCTGTGGGATCGCCCGCCAAAGCTGCGTACGCCTCGCGCAGGGGCACGTACGCGAGCGCGCGGGGCGCGTCCAGGTCGCCAAGGCGCGTGCCCGAAGCCTTCACAGCCAGCGTTTGGCCAAGCTTGACGGACAGATTGCCGCCCGGCCCTTGCACCCACGCAAGTCCAGACAGCTGCCGTCCCAACGCCAGCAGCGGTTGCACGTTCACGAAGCCATCCCGCGCGTGTCGGCGGCGTTCCAGACCGAACCCAGAGCGTGCAACAAGACCAGTTGTCCCAGTCCGCGCTGACCGGATTGCCACGTGGCGTCATCGGCCAGCCAGTCCTCGGCGTCAGGCAGAACGATGGCCGCCAGCCTCGCCACGGTGGCCATGTCCAGTGTCCCGGTGACCTGAAACGTCTCCCGGTGCAGCGTCGGGTCGGCGAGCCACTCGACATGCAGCCCGGGCACCGCTTGGAGCGTCGCCAACAGCGCAAACGGATCGAGGTGGCCGGCCAATTCGACACGCATCGCCAGTTGCGACGCCGTGACCTCGGCGATGTGACCCAACACCACATCGGCGTGCTGCATTTGCGGCCGGACAAACCGCTCGGCGTCCGGCGCCCTGCGGTCCAGTTCCGCCAGGACACTCGCCTCCGTCTTGCCGCGATCCTGAACGTCGCGCCCCAGCTTCCTCGCGCGCCGCACGTCATCTGCGGCGTCGACAAAGACCCGCAAATCCAGCAGGCGCCTCTGCGCACTCAGGTAAAATGGATGCAGACCGACCAGCCCCACCACGCGCGCCGACGGCCACAGCATGGGCTGGGTGAAGCGGCCAAGCACATGGTCGTACCGCGGCTTGCGGACGTCCGCGCCTTGGCGGAGCCGCTGCAGCGCTTCGAGCTGCGCTTGCAGGCGATTGGCGCGCGGATCCAGGTGCGTGAGCGTCTGCCACGCCGGATCACCGCGCTCCCAGCGGTGGTCATCATCGCCGTCGACCAAGGCCAAACGATCGCCCAGCACCGCCGCCAAATCGCGACCGAGCGTGTGTTTCCCCGCGCCACTATCGCCACCGATGCCGATGAGAAACGCTTCATCGTGGCGTCCCGTCATTTGCGCGCGAATGCCACGTCGGGTCATTTCCCAAGCAGTCCAAGCGGTTGCACAGAAAAGCAAGGTCCACGAAAGACTGGGCGCGCGCGGATCCGCGAGGAACGGCAGTGCGCGGTGGATTTCCTGGGCCCAACGCACCACGCTGCCGTGGCCGAAAGTGGGTTCAAAGGCTTCCAGCACTGCGTCCGTCTGCGCCACGAAAAAGTACAGCAGGTACGCGGCATTCATCGCACGCACCGACCAATTTGCCGTGCGCGAGAACTGCGCGCCCAGGAACACCACGAACGGCGCGGACCAGACGAACCAGCCAGGCTGCGGCGGCACCAACGCGACCAGGGCCAGAAACGCCAGGCCGAGCATCAGCAGGCACAAATCGCGTTCGACCGCCCGCCAGGTCGCCATCCGCAGCCATGCGAGCGCCAGCGCGGTCGGGGCCAGATACAGTGACAGGTGCGGACCAAACGGCAGCGCTACGGCCCACAGCCGCGCGGATTCCGGGCTCTGCAGCACCATCAGGCCAAACGCCGGCGTCAGCACCGGCAGGTACGCCACGAGCAGCACGCCGGCCAGAATCGCGACGACGGCGGGCAAGGCATGACGCCCACGGCGGCGTTTCCACAAAAACGTCAGGACAAAGGGCAGCGCGACGAGCAGGTGCAGCTTGGCCGCCAGCCCCAATCCCAGCACGAGCGCGCCCAGCCGCGGCCGATCGCCCAGGACGAGCCACAGCGCCAGGAGCAGCAGCGCGGTCGGCCACAGGTCCAGTTGGCCGTGGACATAGGTCGCGTACAGCACCACGGGACTCGCCGACCAACTGCGCGCCACGGTCCGCGCGTGCTGCGGCAGCCAGGACATCAACAGCAGGCAAATCAGCACGTCGGCGCCCAGCAGCGGCAGCCGCAAGAGCAGCAGGCCAAGCGCGCTACCGGCGGTCACGCCCAACGGCGCCGCAAGCAGCCACGGCGCGCCGGCACCCAGGACCATCGTCGGGCCATACGGAAAGGCCTGAGTTTCCCCAAGCTCCAGATAGCGCTGCCACGGATCCGCGAGCGGCATCTGGCCAAAATCGTGCAGGAACGGCACGAACCAGCGGGTGGCAAAGTGCGAACCGCAGCACGCTGACAGAACCAATTTGACCGCGATGAGCGTCCAAAACAGCGGATCCCGTCGCAGCAGATGCCAGGACTCGCGCAGGCTGAGCGTCGTCGGATTCATCGCGCCTGCCACAACGACCGCTGCTTGCTGCACACGGCGTCAAAAGGCTTGTCGCTCAGCTCCGCCATCCGCGCGACGGTCGCGGCAGGCGTGTGGCGTTGCAACTCCGGGCTGACCACGCAGAGCTTGAAGTGTTGGGCGAGGTGGTGCCAGTCGGCAAGCGAACCGGGAAATCGCGTAAAGCAGTCGATCCAGACCCATTGCGCGCGCCCTTGCCAGGCCAGCACGGCGTCGATCGGCTCCACCTCCGACCAGCGCACGGCAAGGCGCGTTTCCCCGCGCTGCGCCAGCTTCCAGGCGGCCGGCACCGAGAGGTCGAGGAAGAAGAAATCCTCGATTCCGTTGCGTTCGGCCACTTCGAGCACACGCGCTTCGATGCCTTCGCACTTGACGTTGAAAATGCACGGCCGCGCACCGATGTGCGGAAAGAAGGCCTCCACGGTCGGCCCTGTCGTGAACGGATCGTGCGTGACAAGCACATCGGCGCCATCGGAGCGCAGGTCGAATTCCAAGCCGACATCCGCCGGCAGTTGCTGCAACTCGCGCAACGTGTTGACACGGTGCTGGTAAAATCGCGGCAGCGTCATGGCGCGTCAGCCCGTGCGGCGGTCAGCCGGAAAAAGCCCACTCGGAAACGCGTTTGCGCCGGCGTCAGCTGCCTCTGAATGACCGGTCCGCTCAGGTCGACCACATCGACCGGTTCCAGGACGAAATGTTGGTGAATAGCCTCGCAGGCCGGCTGCATTTTGCGCCCGGTCAACGGCTCGGAAGGTTTGGCATACCAACACGCCATGCTTTGATAATACAGCAAATCGCGCCCCGGATTTGGCCACGCGTGCGTCGCAAAGATGGGGTCCAGTCCCAACAATTGCGGCGGATGCTGCGCCGAGAGGAGCGCGACCGGAAAGCCGTCTTGCGAAGTGCCGGACGGCGCCACAAGTCGCTGGAACGGCGGCAATTTTGCCACGTGGTCGCGCAGGAACAGCCACTCTTGCTGCTGGGCACTCACCGACTGAATTTCGCCACGACGATCGTGCACCGCGACGCCCATCGCCGCTGCAAACGCCAAGAGCCAGACGCTTTGCGGCAGGAAACCGAGCAAAAGCGGCGGGGCACCGGCGACGACCGCGAGGGCCAGAGCGGTGCTCAGCAGTTGCGTGCGTTCCAGAAATGGCCCCGTTCCCGTGTAGACGCTCAGCGAGAGCCAGGTCCAGACTGCCGCCGTCAGCACGACCGGCAGGACTGTCCATCGTCGGGTGAACACCGCGAGACAGAGCGCCACCGCGCTCAGCCACTGCAGCGACAGCGGCGTCCAGTCCTCGTTGAGCCACTGCGACGTGCCCTCAAGGTGCACGTGGCTCGGGACTGGCAAGGGCATTTCGGGGCGGTGAAGCATCAGCAGGGCGAGTGGCCAGAGCGCCATCGCCGCAACGCCGATGGCAAACCACGCCTGCCGGGTCCGAAGCCACGGCAGCAGCCAGCCCCAGCGGTGCACGACCGCGAACATCAGGAGCAGCGCGGGAAACGGCATCAACTCCGGGCGGGCTTGCATCGCCAGGACAGCCGCCAGAAGTGCCACCGTCGCCGCCAGCAGGTCGGACGTCGCCACCGCATCCAGCCAAGCCGCGAGCGCCAGGACCGCCCAGGCCGCGCCCAGAATCCACTGATCCTCTGCCGCGCCCCACCGCAGGTGCAGGGGCGACAACGCCAGCAACACGCACGCCAACAGGCCCGCGCGCTCGTCGCGCCAAATCGAGGCTGCGAGGCGCCCCAGCGCTGGCACGGTCAGCGTCGCCGCCGTGGCGTTGACCGCAAACATCCACGACGGATCCCATTTGATCCACGCCACGAGCGCCGAATACAGCGCAGGTCCGCCGTAGCCGTTGAAAAAACCCGGCTGGCCCGTCAAGCCACTTAGGGATTCGTTGATGTGATAGCTCTCATGCAAGAAGGCCGCAGGAGAAAGCCACGCGCGCATCACCGCAGCCAGGAGCGTCACCGCCACGTACGGGAGCCACAAAGTTCGCGGCAGACTTCGGAACAGCCACGCTGCCGCCAGAAGCGCCGCGAGCAGCGAGAAGAACCGCAGCGTCAAGTAGGCCAGGTCCAGCTGCGCCCACGGCACCAGCGGCGCGATGCGAACGACGGGCTGGGTCAACTGGAAGGGCCCCGGCAGGTGCAGCTTGGCCGCTTCCCGGCGGATGACTTGCGCGGGCTCCGGCGGCAAGTCCGGCGGCACCATGACCGTGAGCTTGGGTGGATCGCGCTCGGGACGCAGGTCCACCCATAGCGCTGACGGCTGCGTGCCATTTTGCAGGTGGAGTCGCAGGGCATCGCCTGTAATCGCGACATCGGCAACCCGCCACTGCTGCGTCACTTGCGCGCCGTCGGTCAACGGACCCAGCCACTGCAGCACTGCGTTCTCGTGATGGGACGGAATCACCCACTTGGGCACCGCGGGTTGCTCCTTGAGGTGCACCGGCCCCGTCGCCAAGGCGCACACCGCGGAAACAAGAAGCAGAACCAGCAAGAAACGCGGCGTGAGAGATGGTGGATTCGGCTGAGCTACAGGCGCGTTCACAGTCATCCGCACCATGTTGGCAGGGTCGCCGCGATGCTGCAACCGGGCATTCGGTCGTGGGCGCATCCGCAAACTGATCTTCGATCTGATTCCGCAGACTTCCAGCCGCCCGCTGTGCCAGTAGCCTCGTAACCTCGCAAAATGACAATGATGGCGTATCGTTCCGGTGACTTCAAAACCACCGCGTTCACCGTGAAC
>CAIYBN010000048.1 GCA_903924465.1 uncultured Myxococcales bacterium
GTTCACGGTGAACGCGGTGGTTTTGAAGTCACCGGAACGATACGCCATCATTGTCATTTTGCGAGGTTACGAGGCTACTGGCACAGCGGGCGGCTGGAAGTCTGCGGAATCAGATCGAAGATCAGTTTGCGGATGCGCCCAATGCAAGGCGCGTCTGGAATTGGCGCGAAATTTGCACTAGGCTCGCTCTGTCCTTACCGCTGGCCATGCGCCCGCTGTCTGGTACGGACGCTCTGGCGGGTTTCGCCCGTGCGAGCTCGCACTTCTCGGCCCGAGTGGCCTTACTGGAACAGGAGATTCACATGCGTCGTTTCATTCTCGCGTTTGCTGTCACCGCGCTGACCGCGGCCCCCTTTGCCGCCCAGGCCGCCACCGGCAAAGACATTTTCACTGAACAGAAGTGCACGAAGTGCCACAAGATCAGCGCCGAAGGGATCGCTGCTCAGGAAGACAAGCCGACCATCATCGACCTTTCCGGCGTCGGCAAGGACCATGATGTCGCGTGGTTCAAGGGCTGGCTGACCAAGGAAATCGAGCGCGACTCGATCGTCAAGAAGGGCGAGAAGACCAAGCACAAAATCGCGTTCAAGGGCGCGCCGGCGGAACTGGACACCATCGCTGCGTGGCTGAAGACGCTGACCAAGAAATAGTCGGCCGACACGTTCCTGGAACGTACGCACATCCCCGGTTTGGCGCATGCCATGCCGGGGATTGGCGTTTTTGGCACTTGGGCAGCCTTTCTTTGCGGCTCCCATTCTTCGTGCCGAAAAATCGGCAGAGCTGCCGAAATCCCGGCGCGCTGTGATTTTCCTTGAATGTCAGGCGCTTGAAACGCTGTCTCCGGGTACGCTGTCAACGTGCTGCCGAAAAATCGGCAGGGGCGATGTGCGTGTCACTGGTCACGGGTGACAGTTCTGATACGCTAACGTGGCGGGAACGCCGCCTTTGATGGTCGCCAGGCAATGACACCCCTCTCCGCTTCCCTGACTGCGCTCGCCAAACATGACGCGATGCGTGCGACACGTCGCGCGGACTGCCGGGGC
This sequence comes from uncultured Myxococcales bacterium, assembly GCA_903924465.1. Taxonomy (GTDB): domain Bacteria; phylum Myxococcota_A; class UBA9042; order UBA9042; family UBA9042; genus CAIYBN01. The sequence continues at coordinate 1,044 of CAIYBN010000048.1, forward strand.
GAGCAGTTGGAAAGTGGCTTGCCTCTATCGAATACGCAATCCGCCTGCGAGATTGGTCCACATTGTGCAGATTGTCCTCAAATGGAGGATCTGCCTGTGCCCGTTCTGCGCATCGAAAGCCCGCGACAGCGCGCCGGCGGCGAATTCCAGTTGCCTGAGCCCGCGGAACTCGTGGAGCGTCTGAACTGGTTCGTGCAGCTGCGCTGGCGTGCCTCGGCGGCGATTCTCGGCGTCGTGCTGCTGGCCAGCGCCTTGAACATCGTCACCGCCAAGACCACGCTTTTTGCTTTGGGTCTTGCGCACTTGCTCGGTAACGTTGCCTTCAACCTCATCGCCCAGCGCGCGTCGTCCAAGGTGTCACGACAGGTCTTGCAGAACCTGCTTACCCTGCAAATCGTCTTTGATTTGGCGATGTTGATGTACCTGCTGCATTTTGCCGGCGGTGCCGACAACCCGTTCATGATGCTCTCGGTCTTTCACATGGCCTTCGCTGGGATGCTGCTGCCGCTGCGCAAAGCCTTGGCGATTGGCGTATTTACGAGCCTTCTCTACGCAACCATGGTCCTGGCGGAGTCGTCGGGCTTTCTGGCGCATTATCCGCTGCTCATCGGCACCGCCACGCACGTCAGCCCGACGCCGAGTCTCTGGACTTCGCCACTCTATATGGTCGGTTACATCGCCGCTTACGGCTTGACCGGCCTGGGCGTGATCATTTTTGTCCACGATCTCGTGCACCGAATTCGCGAAGCAGAAGCGCTGCGGCGGCAACACGAGCAGTTGGCGCAGGCCCGCGAGCGCCTCGCGCGAATTGGCAGTCTGGTGGCGGGCGTGGCGCACACGATTCGCAACCCGCTGCACGGTGTGCTGAGTTGCATCGACATGCTCCAGCACCGCATCGACCGGCAGGACGGCAGCGCTGCGGAAATTCTCGATCTGATGACGGAAGGCGTCAATCGCATTGAAGCGGTGACGAGCCGGCTCCTCGTGTTGGCGCGCGAAACGCCGCCGCCGTCGATGCCGGTCGACATTGCCCTCCTGGTTCAGGATGCGATGCAGTTCGCGGAGGTTCGGGCGCGCGCGCGTGGCGTGCACGTGCATCTCGAGGTCCAGGATGTCCCGGCCCTGCCGGTCAACACGGAGCGGCTCACGGATGCGGTGACCAACCTGATCGACAATGCGATTGACGCGTGTGCGGCGAATGACAGCGTGACCGTGCGGATTCAGCCGACGCCAGCGCCGCTCGAAGGCGTGCGCATTGAAGTCGCGGACACGGGTTCGGGCATCGCCGAAGACGAAATCGCCCGGATCTTCGAGCCTTTCTTCACGACGAAGCCGGTCGGCGAAGGGACTGGCCTGGGCTTGGCGATCACGCGGCAAGTGGTCGAGGATCACGATGGCGATATTCGCGTGACCAGTCAGCTGGGCTCCGGCACGACGATTTGCATCGATTTGCCACTGAAGCCCACGGCGAGGGCAGCATGACGGCACAGGGCATGGACCGGCCCTATTCGAGCCCGGCATGACCGAGCCTGCGAGCCTGAATCCGCCTCTGCGCGTCCTGGTTGTCGACGACGGGCGTCTTGTCCGCGAGACGACGCTGCGGCAATTGCGCGACGCCGGCTTTCCCGCCGAAGCGGTCGAGAACGGCTACCGGGCTCTCGACCTGCTGGCCGTAGGCGACTGGGATGTCGTTCTCTGCGACCTGCGGATGCCGGGGATGGACGGGCTTGAGCTGCTGCGATCGATTCGGGCGGAGTACCCAGGCGTCGACGTCATTGTGATGACGGCCTTTGGCACCGTGAAGACAGCCGTGACCGCGATGCAGGATGGTGCGGCCGATTACCTGACAAAGCCGTTTCATTTTCAAGAATTGGAGATACGCCTGCGGACGCTCGCGCAGTTGCGGGCGTATCGGAAACAAGTGTCCAACTTGCGCACGTTGCTGGAAAGCGATGCGGCGTCGCGGCGGATCCTGGGGCAGTCGCCGCAAATCCTGCAGGTCGTCAAACTGGTGCACACCTTTGCCGCGCACGCCGTGCCGGTGTTGATCACCGGCGAGACCGGTACCGGTAAGGAAGTCGTCGCGCGCGCGCTGCACGAGGCGGGACCGCGGGCAATGGGGCCGTTCGTGCCCATTCCGTGTGGCGCCATTCCGACGGAACTCGCGGAAAGTGAGCTGTTTGGTCACGAAAAAGGCGCGTTTACCGGTGCCACAGGCGCGCGCCAAGGGGCGTTTGAACGCGCCCACAAGGGTACGCTGCTGCTGGACGACGTGGATGATCTGCCGCTGAATTTGCAGGTGAAGCTGCTACGTGCGCTCCAGGAAGGCTCGTTTCAACGCGTGGGCGGCAACCGGGAAGTGAATGTCGACGTGCGGGTGATTGCGACGACCAAGGTCGACCTGGCGGACGCCGTCGCCAAGGGCAGGTTTCGCGACGACGTCTTTTACCGACTGCGCGCGCTGGAAATTCGCTTGCCGCCACTGCGGGATCGCGGTGAGGACGTGTTGCTTCTCGCCCAGCATTGTCTGCAGCGCTTTGCGACGGACACGGGCAAGCCTGAACCTACGCTCTCGCCTGAGGCGGCGGAATGTCTGCGGCGCTACAATTGGCCGGGCAATGTGCGCGAATTGCGCCACGCGATGGAGTCCGCCATGACGCTGTGCGTCGATGGCACGATCGGGACGGAACACTTGCCGGCGTTTCTTCACGGCAGCCGCGAAGAGCCGTCGGGTGACCTGTTCACCTTGCATCTGGAAGGGCGCGAGTCGGTGCCGATGGCGGATTTGGTGCACCGCGTGGAAGACGCGCTGATTCAGTGGGCGATGCGCAGGGCGGGCGGCCAGCAGTCCAAGGCGGGGGAGATTCTCGGCTTGGCGCGCACGACGTTTCAGAGCAAGCTGAATCGGTAGCCCGGACTATTTCTTGCATCCATCCGCGGCAGTTGCCCCCTGCACGTTGATCACAAACGCCGCGATGATGGAGGGCGCCGGATGACCGGCTTTCGCACCGGGCGGCGTCGCGACAGCAAACACGCGATACCGTCCTGGGTGCGCGACCTGCAGCGTCACCGCAGTGCCCAAATCACCGCCCATCTTCATGACGGCTGTGGACGTTGCGTCGCCCGGCACCGACACCGGCTGTGGCTGCAACGAACTCGTGACGATCTCGGCGAGACCGCCTTCCACCAGGACATACCAGGTCGTCTGCGCCTCGGGCTCCGCCGTCATCCGCAGCGGCACGTTGTCGCGTGTCCAGGCCGTCGCCAGGAGAAAAGGCTGACAAGTCGTTGGCAATTTTGGCAACACCTTGAGACGGCCAGCGAGGCCATTTTCGCCCTGCCATTCCGACTGGATGTCTGGCAGCTCCTGACCGGCCGACGGGGGACCGGTGACGGAAAACGACAGCTCTTGGGTGAGGACTTGACCAGCATAGGCATACAGGACCCAAGCGCGGTAGATCCCGGCCAACGGAAAGACCACACGAAATTCATGACCACCGTGGACTTTGTCGGACAGTTCATCGGCACGCACGACGGTGGACCAGCTCAGATCTGCGCGCGTCGCCACCAGCAGCATCTTGCCGCCCAAGAGCGGATCGAGGGGGCGGAGAAAGGCTCCGTCAGCATTGCGCAGGGTCACGTGAAAGGAAGCGGCATCGCCGACCGCCACCGGGCCCGGATTCCCTTCAGGACCGCCGTGGATGTCCACGGATGCCACTGGAGACTCGCTCGCTGCTTGAGCGGTCGCGGAAGCGATGGCCGGCAAGGCTGCAGGCGTCGCAGGCACGGGCAATTCGGCCGCGGTGACGTGTGCGACCGGTACGGAATGCGGAAGCACCGGCTCTGCGGCATGTTTGCCACAACCCGAAAATGCCAGGAATGCCGTCGCCGCACACACCGCGAAGTCAGTTGCACCGTTTGGCCGCATGTTCCGCGCCTCCACAGCCGATTCGTTTACGGCCCGATGGGCAATCGGAGCGCGCCGGTATTGCCGGCTTCATCCGTGACCTGCAAGAGCAGGGTGTGCGCGCCCCTAAAGGCGCTCTCCGGCAGGTCCAGCTCAAAAGCTTCCGACGGTTGGTCAAAGAGCCCGTCGACCGCAGCAGCCAACATGGGCGGCTCGCCGTCCACGGAAATGTCGACGCGCGTGATGCGGGAAATCGCGTCGATCGCCATGCCGTGCACCGTGTGGCCCTTCACTTCAGCCACCACTTCGGGCCGGCCGCGGTCGACGAGAAACGGCTTGGAAATGCGCGCGACGGCCTTGGCGTTCTTCGGGCCGTTGCTCGGCAAATCGGTCGCCTCGACGCGGAGTTCATACCAGCCGTCCGGCATGTCGGTCGGGCTCAAGTCCATGGTTTTCTTGTCATACAGGCGGTCGTGCAGCAGCAGCCACTGTTTGCCGCCCCGCGGCCGGTATTGCACGACAAAGCCGAGCGTATCTCCGTCGGCGTCGTCGGCGACCCAGGACAGGCTCACGGTGCCTTTGCCCTTGTTCCACGTGCTGTCGATCTTGCTCAACACCGGCGGGCGATTGGCCACTTGCCGGAACACTTTCAGCTCTTGCAGGCGCGCACCGACACTCGCCAGCTTGACCCGCACCTGGAGCGAATTGGCCGGCGGACTCTGGCTCTGTCCGCTCTGGCTCTGGATGGCCCGCAGCGGCTGCCAAGGGCTCCACGTGTCGTTCGGCAGCTCTGAAAAACCCGAGCGCGTCTCGACCTCGAGCGTGCCTTCGCCAATCGCGTCGATGCGTCCCCACACGGCCGTACCGGTTTCTTGCAGGACGTCGGTCGTAAACACCGCATCGGCCAACTGCTCGCCGACGATGTACACCGCCGCAGATTTGCCGGTGAAGAGCGTTTGAACACCTTTTGCGCCCACTTCCAGTCCGAGAATTTCCTCCTCCTTGACGTCAAACAGGCTCTGAACGTCGCCCAGTTCATCACCCAGCACCACGCGCCCGCCGCGCGCCGCGCCCGCGACCACCTGTTTGCCGACCACGCCGACCTCGCTCAGCATCCCTTCCGGCGACACGAGCACGCGCGACACGAGGCCATCCGGCGTGCGCTTCCACACCGCACCTTTGCCTTTCGCCGCCGCATCCTTGCCCGACTTGTTCGCCCCCGGCGCTTTCGCCGCAGTGCCCGTGCCCGGCCGATCCGGCGTCGGCTTCAACGACGCGAGCGGCACGGCAGTCTGGCCCCCGTTGACCGCGGCGTAAATCGTCTTGCCACTGCGCGCCAGGCTGCGCACCTCCACGCCCGGAAACGCCGCCAGCGCCCGCACGGACTTCTCGCCATCGATGCGCAACAGCAGCGCGGGATCGGACGTACCAGCCAGCAGCGCCTCCCCGTCCCACAGCAACGCAAGAACGTGGTCCGCAGTCGTTTCTGCGAAGAGGTTCGCGGTCTTCGTCGCCACATCGACGGCAAAAACCTTGCCGCCCGGACCGGTGCCGGCATACAGCACTTGACCGCGCAGTTGCAGTGCCCAAATGTGCTGGACATCTGTCAACTTGACAAATGTCTCCTTCTTGCCAGCCGCGTCGACATGCAGGATTTCACCGGTGCCGACCAGCCCGACGTACACACCGCCCTTGCCATCGCTCGCCAGCGAGGCGATCAAAGGGCTATCGACCTTCAACACCTCATTTACAATGCCATTTTCGACCTTGAACAGCTTGCCGTTCAGGCCCGTTCCCAGCCACAGCTTCTGGCCGTCGCGCAGCCAGCAGTGAATGAACTCAGCGTCGACGTCCAGCCGCGTCAGCTTCGGCGCAGCGGTCAACCCCAAGGTCGGATGTAGCGCGAGGCCATCAAGATTGCCGCGGCGAAAGTCCGCGTCATCGGCAAACTGCCACAGGCTTGGCTGGCTGGCGTGTGCGGTCGGCACCAGCAGCAGGCTGGCGAGGAGGAAACTGGTCAGGGATCGAGGCAAGGTCATCCGGAACTCCGCAAAAGCGAGAGAGAATTAGGGCGTCTGGCGCACGCGCAACTTCAGCGACAGCGTCCCGTTCAGCGTCCAAGGCGTGTCCACGTGCGTCCGCAGCGTGTCTTTGCCGGTGCGGTAGGTCGCGGTATGGCCGGACAGTTCATCGCGCACGCCGACCGGCAGTTGCGTCAACCGCACGCCGCGGAGCAGCACGGTCGGCTCGGGCAGATTCAGGACCGCGGCCAACCGGTTGCGAGGAATCTGCCGACGCAGGGCGTTCAGGTAGTCGTGGATATTCGCCGGCTCCGGCAATTCCGGCGCCATGGCTTTTTCACCGCCGATTTGCACCGTCACCGACTGGCCCATCAAATCCCGCGGCAACGGCGGCAGCGTGAGCGTCACCTGTTTGGGGCCCACGTTGGCCAGCTGCATCGTCACCTGGATGGCGATCGGCACCTCGGCATCGACCTCCTCCGACTGCGTCCGCGCGCTTTCCAGAAAAGCGATATTGCGGTCGTCGGCCAGCGACAAGGACGCCGAAACGCGTTCGACGCGCAGCCGTTCAAATCCATTGAATACAATGGCTTTTGCCGCATTCTGGACCAGGCTGCTGACATCCGACAGCGACGCCGAGCCTTGCAGCCCGGTCATCGTCTCCGAGAACTCGACCGGCGCGTGCCCGTTCGGCAAGTCAAAGCGCACCGACATCGTCACCGCGGCGTTCTCGGCGATCGGCTCCGACACGCGCACGGCCGTCCCCAGCGCCATGCCGACCACCAGCGGGAAGAACGACGGCTGATCCGTCGATTCCACATGCCATTTCGTATCCTGACCGCGATCGCGGTTGGTCAGCACAACATCGATGGGCACCATCTGCGCCTTGGGGCCAATTCGACCCGCCACCGCGGGCTGTCGGTCCTGATCGAGCACGCCAATATCACCGAATGCATTGGCCATTTTGAACGACGACTGCTGCGACGCGAGGATCCACTGCACGTCCGCTGAGCCAACGGGCAGGTGCAGCTGTCCCAAGCCTTTGAACGGATGGCCAAAAGCGATGAAGCGGTCGCCGCGCACCCAGGTCACCGTGCCGATCGCCGCCATCGAAATGTCGCCGCGAGCGAGGAACACGGAAATCGATCCGCCCGGCTCCAGCTTGGCTGGCGATCCGACGTTCGCCGCGCCGTTGCCCGAGCCTGCCGCCGCGTTGATGTGCGAGAATCCCAGTTCCGCCCACTGCGGCCGCATCGCTGCCAGCACATCCGGATGCACACCAGCGACCGTCAGCGGCAGCGCCACCGGCAGCATGTCGCCTTGACCCGGCACAGCCACCGCCTGCGCGGACGCCAGCGTGATGCGTTGATTGAGCGGAATCGGTCCCAGCTTGCGGTCCAATTCCGGCAGCATGTCGACGATCGACGTCACGCCGGCCACTGGATCCTTGTTGAACGGAAAACCGTAGGACAGGGCACCGACCAGCCGCTCGCCCAACTGCGGATGTTGCAGGAAGATCGGCGAGCCCGACATGCCCGCGACCACGCCCGCGTGCTCCAGGCCCAGCCCGGCGCAGCGAATCAGGATCAGATCCTGCTGCGGCATGGCATTTTTCAGCACGCCGACCACTTCCACCTCGAAGCGCTCGACCTTCGTGCCTTTGATGACCGTGAGGCCGTAGCCTTTCATCCCCGTCTGCACCTGCGCGGTGGTCAGCACGTCGACGGCGCCGATCGGCGTGTGGGAAACGGGCTGGCTGACCAGTGCCTCGGCCAGCGCGGTGCGCGAGGCGAAGAGCGGAACGGCACCCAGAAGACTGAGGAAATTCCGCCGCTGCCAGTGTTTTTCGCGCTTTTCGCCTGATTCCATCCCGCCTACTTCTGGCCGCGTGTACCGCAGCCAAGATCCCTTCCGCCTGAGCGTCCGCACGACGCCGAACCGACAGTGTGCCCAAGGTGCGGCGCGATTGCCACGTGCATTGGACGCATCACCGGTCAGATCGGTGGTTCATTCAATCCCGCGCGACGAAAAAGCATTCCCTAAAGCACCCGATGCCACGCCGCGCGGTCAAGCTGCCAGACTGGTGTGCCACAATAGCGGTCGCCTTCCGGACAATACGGCCTCAGCCCGGCACGGTGGCGTACGCCGCAGGGCGGCAGCAAGAACTGAGCAATTTCAGGCTCGACCGCTGCGATCGCGTCCGCTTCGTCGACGCTCGCCTGCCAGATTTCCTCCTGGGCATTCCAGCACAGCCGCATCGCGTGTTTGTGACGGAGCGCGGCCAGATCCATCGTTTCCGTGAAGCGAATCGTCACCGCATTCGGCAACAAGTACGCCTGCCACTCCGCCGACACACCGAGGTCGCGCAGTTGGCCGATCGCCCGCCACGTCTGCGCCATCGACTCGCGGTAGCGCCATTCCGCTTCACCGCCGGCATGCAGCACCAGACGCGGCGTCACGTAATCCGGATCGGGCGTCAGATACGCGTGCACCGTCGGTCGCGACGCCGGAGTCAGGCGATGCCGCTGATCCTGGCTGTCCGCGGCGTGCGACAGCTTCTTCTTGAAGGCGTAGTGCGCGGCATGCAGCGCGCGGCCAAGCTTCTGATGCACCGTCGTATTCATCGGATCGCCGAGCAGCACATTTTGCGCCGGGTCCAGCACCCGCGCGATCGCGTCCGCGTCCGTCAGCGCATCGCGCGGCAGGCCCAGCACTTCGCGCACCGCATCGGCCACGCGCCGCTCGTTGTGGCCAAAGCGATCGACCAACGCGGCAGTCTTGCCGGCCAATTCCGCCTCAAATTCAGCGACAAATCGCTGATGTGCGCGCACATCGCCCGGCGCCTTGAGCCACGGAGTCGCCTGGGTCGTCTCCAGCGGCTCCACGGCCAGCTTTTGCAACAGCGGATCGCGCTCGAACAGCAGCCGGCACATTTCATCGACCACGAGCCGCGACTCCGTCGGCGTGTCGGGCTCCTGGCACATGCGGCGGTAGCGCAGCAGCGTCAGCACGCTGATCGTGTGGACCAGGTACGTGTGCGTTGCCACGGGCAGCACGTAGCGCGCAACCTCCTGCGCGCGTTTGTGAATCGCACCTTGCCAGCGCTCCAGATTTTTGCCTCGCGCCGGGAACACTTGCGCGTATTCCGCCGCTGCCACTGGCTCCAGCAATTGGATCAGGTCGCGGTAGTCGCGCATCTGCCGATCCACGCAGGCCTGGTAGATCGCCGCCGCTGGCGCGGGCAGGGCGGGCACCGTCACCCGGTCCGGCTTCACCTCGACATAGCGCTGACTGACCTGCTCGCTGTTGTAAAACGGGTGGCTGTGCAGAAAAGACCAGACAAAATGCCGGGATACCGCATCGAGGCCAAAGCTGACATGACCGTGCTGCAGCGTCGTGTGGTGCCCCGCTTTGAATGTCGAGTGGGCGATGCGATCGCGCTGATCGGCTCGCGCTGCTTGTTTCTCGGCACTTTGGCCGACGCCACTCACCTGATCGGCGGTGACGATGCCGTTGCCGGAATAGCACGTGCGCGCGGCTGCAACCGCCTGTTCATATGGGCGATCGAACGCACTGATCAGCGTGACGCGCGGCAAAGATGTCTCGAACGGTGACTTCACGGCGGTCTAATCCGGGCGATGGCGCCTGTCGCGAGGTTGCCTGAGACCGCCTGTCGGAGCAACCATGCCGCTGCATCTGGCGAAGCCGCGGCGTCGGCCTACCTTGACGCGGGAGGAAGCGATGCGACCGATTTCCCTGATTCAAGACGCGCTTTGCCTGGAGCACGACCCGGGCCCGGACCATCCGGAAAATCCGCAACGGCTGCAAACGCTGATGCAACTGGTTCTGTCCCCCGCCGTGCAAGCCCTGGCGCCGCAGCAGCTGACGCCGCGCGATGCGACGGACGCAGAGCTGGCGCGGGTGCATTCCGCTGATTACATTGCCTATTTGCACGCGATCGCCGGACAAAGCGTGTATCTGGACGCCGACACGCTGACTTCGCCACAATCCGTCGCTGCAGCGATTCGGGCGGCAGGCTGCGTGCTGGCAGCGACAGAGTCGGTCGTGCAGTCACCGATTCCGCGTGCTTTCGCGCTGATCCGGCCGCCTGGGCACCACGCCGAAGCGAATCAGGCGATGGGTTTTTGCCTGTTGAGCAACGTCGCGATCGCAGCGCGGCACGCCGTGCAGCATTTGGGGCTGCGCCGGGTGGCGATCGTCGACTTTGACGTGCACCACGGCAATGGCACGCAGCAGGCGTTCTGGCGCGATCCGGCGGTGTTGTACATCTCCACCCACCAAGCGCCGCTCTATCCCGGTTCCGGTGCAGCAACGGACATCGGCGAGGGCATGGGCCTCGGCAGGACGGTCAATATCCCGTTGTCGGCGGGGCACGGCGACCGCGAGTACGACGCGATCTACGGTGGGCTGATCGCCCGGATGTTGGAGCGATTTCGTCCTGAGCTCGTGCTGGTTTCCGCGGGCTTTGACATTGCCGCGAGCGACCCGTTGGGTGGCATGGACGTTTCGACCGAAGGCTTCGCGCGCATCGCCGGTCACTTGGTCAACGCCGCAGACTTGTTGTGCCAAGGGCGGATCCTGTTTGTTCTGGAAGGCGGATACGACCTGCGCGCGGTGCACGATGGTGTCCAAGCCTGCCTGGAAGCCATGGCGGGACGGCTTGTGGCCGCGGAACCGACGGGCGCATTGCGGTCGCTGCCTTTGGGCGACGCGGCGCAATATCTCGAGATTTGGGATCCGTATTTTACCCTGTGACCAGCGCTACTTGACACACCTGACGCGGCCTTCGGTCGTCACGTCGTAGGGATTTGCCCGGGCGTTTTCAAAATCGACGCCCCAGACCGTGGTCGCTGAACCTTGAAACGGCGAGTCCGTCCAGAACCAGGTCAGCGGCGTGTTGGGAAACGCGACTCCGTCGAAATCTACCGCGAGTCCAAGAAGTTCCTCGCGTTTTGGCAGACGCCAGCCGCGGCCATTGAGGCTCAGTTCGGCGCAATAGTGTCCGGCCTGTGCCGCGGTCTGGGCGTATTCCGGGGCATCACGCTGCCACGTCAGCCGGGATTTGACATCGCGAACGGTCTTGCCATCGGCGGTCGGCACAAATCGCGCGGTAGGCGCCACTGCCACAGGTTCGATGGCATTTTCAGCCACTTCAATGGCCGGATCGACTTTGGGCGGAGCGCTCGGCGCCGATTTGTGCGACGCCAACCAGTAGCCGCCGGCGAAGATGCCGAGCAAGAGCAGTACCGTTCCCGCGCCGAGTGCCGCAATGCGCAACTCGCGATTCGCCAACCACATGCGCGCCCGCGACCGTGGCGCCGTCGCTTGGGCTTTGGTCTGTGCCGCAGCCTGCGCTCGCGTCGCTGGTCCGGGATCGGCGTTGCGCACAGCCGCTCCGGTCCCTGTCAGCGGCGTTCCGGGGGCGAGCGGCTCACTTGCAGGTCGTTTGGCCGCAGACGTCGCCGCCATTCCAGACGCGGGCCGAACGCCGTCCGTCCTTGCCGCTTCCGTTCGCGCTGCCTCCAGCGCAGCGCGCATTTCGCGGGCATCGGTGAACCGTTCCAGCGGATTCTTGGCCAGCACCGTCATGACAATGTCGACAAACCCGTCTGAGATCGGCGTTCGCGCGAACATCTTGACATTCGGCGGCGGCGAGGATAGCTGCATCATCATGACGCGCAAGGGATTTTCGTCGATGAACGGCAGACGGCCAGTCACGCACTCAAAGAGGATGACGCCCAGCGAGTAGAGATCGCTGCGGCCGTCCATCGCGTCGCCGCTGCACTGTTCCGGGCTCATGTATTCGGGCGTGCCGAGGGCCGTCCCGGTCGCCGTCAGCGACGAGTCCCGAGCCCGGACGATGCCAAAATCGAGCACTTTGACGACCGGCTCTTCGCCTGGCACCGACGCAAACATGATGTTGGCCGGCTTCAGATCCCGGTGCACCAACTGCGCGTTGTGCGCCTCGCCGAGCGAGCGTAGCACGGCGATCGCCATGTCGATCGTCGCCAGTTCCGGCATCGCCTTGCCACGGGTCGCGTAGTCATGCTGCTTGTGGGCAAGCGTCGGGCCGTCGATAAGTTCCAATGCCATGAACAGCGCGCCGTTTTCCGCCTGACCAAAATCGTGCACACGCACGGTGTTGGGATGACGCAGCCGGGAGGTGATTGCCGCTTCGCGGAAGAAACGCCGCTGATTCTCGTCGCCCAACTGACCCGGGTCGGAGGCCAGCAGCTTCAGGGCGACCGGCTGCCCGGTCCCTGTGTGTTCCGCGGCAAAGACGGCGCCGTAGCCGCCGCGGCCAAGAAGCTTCACAATGCGATACCGCGACGCCAGCACATCGCCAGGGCGAAACTGCATGGCATTCAAGTCGATGGCGGTCCGCTCGATCGTCGCCGTGCCGTCGCGTGGGCACAGGGCGTCCGCCGAGGCCAAGCCGCAACGGGGACAATAGCGGTTTCCAGCAGACGCACCCATCTCACTCCCGAAGCCGAAGCACCCGAGCGACTGTCCACCGGAGCTTGATATCCGTCAAGTCTCGGCCTCCGACGGCCGTTTCAAAGCCATGACAACACGTGGAAGTTGAGTGCGCATCCCAAAGGGGCGTCGCGCTAAGGTTTGCGAGCGAGCCCGGCGCAACCGATTTTCTCGCCTGCATCACACGCTTTCTGCATCAGGACTTGGCCACGCTCGGGGTCGGCTGGCAAGTCACGGGCGCCAGACGCAAGTGCGCTGCCCAGTTTGACGCACGCCATCCAGGACTTGGCGACACACGCTTTGTCCAAGTAGTGCCAAGTGGTTGCGTACGGTGTGACCTTTCCGGACTCGTAGAATTCGGCCGCTCGCATGCACGCGGGCGCGTGGGCCAGATCGCATGCTTTTTCATAAAGTCCGCAGGCTTTGGCTTCATCAGCCGCTGTGCCACTTCCTTGTTCATAGGCAAGCGCCGCGTAATGACAGCCGATTGCGTGGCCCTTTTCACAGGCACGATTGAAGTAGACCAACGAACGCTGGTGATCCGGCCGGGCTCCCATGCCGCGATCGGCAGCCATGGCGAGCATGAAACAGCCGGAACCGGTCCCCAAAACGTCGCAGGCCTTGTTGTACGCCGCGGCCGCTTTGGTGTCCGATTGCTCGACACCGACGCCGTGCTCATAGGCATTGCCGAGCGACGTGCACGCCGGGCCGTAGTTCAGGTCGCACGCTTGTGTCCACAGTGCGGCCGCGCGGCGGTCGTCGTGAGCGATGGCTTTTCCTTGCGAGAACAGGCCAGCCAGGTTGGTGCAAGCGCGCATGTCGCCGTCATTGCACGCGGCCTGATAGAATTGGGCCGCCTTGACCTGATCCGCGGCAACGCCATCTCCGGCCTCGTACAAAATACCGGCGCGCGTGCAGCTCGCCATATGTCCGGCCATGCACGCACCCGTCAGGAGCACCGCGGCGCGTGCCGTGTCCTTCTTGCCGCCTTCACCGTGACGCACCATGTTGCCGAGCTCGCCGCACGCGTACACTTGGCCGCTCGAACAGCCGCGTTCCAGCAATTCCGCTGCGCGCGACAGGTCGGTTGCGACGCCGTCGCCGCGGTAAAGTTTCAAGCCGAGACGCGCACACGAGGGCCCGTCGCCCATGTCGCAGAGCGTTTGCATGCCAGCGGGCGTGGTGGGATCAGGCCCGACCTGTCCGCCGCTGCAGCCTGCCAACCCGATTCCCAAGATGAGCCAACGTTTCACGACGACCTCGCAGCGGCATCATCGCGCAGTGCGCGCCAACTGCCAAGCCAGCCAGGTCAGATGTTCACAGCCCTGCCATCAACCGCGAGCGCGGCTTCCTTGACGACCTCGGCGAGCGATGGATGGGCGTGACAGGTCCGCGCGATGTCCTCGCTCGATGCGCCAAACGCCATAGCGGCCGCCACTTCGGCGATCAAATCTCCGGCGCGCGGTCCGATGATCGCGCAGCCCAACACCCGATCCGTCTGCGCGTCAGCGAGAATCTTCACGAAGCCGTCCGTGTGTCCGAGCGCGATCGCGCGGGCATTCGCAGCAAACGGAAAACTGCCCTTGCGGTAGCTGATTTCAGCCTTCTTCAGGTCTTCTTCACTCTTGCCGACCGTGGCAATTTCCGGTTCCGTGTAGACCACGCCGGGCACCAAATTGTAGTCCACATGTCCGTAGCCATTGACAATTTGCTCGACACAGGCAACTGCATCTTCTTCGGCCTTGTGTGCGAGCATCGGGCCGTGAATGACATCACCGACCGCGTAGACGCCAGCCGCCGAGGTGCGGAAATGCCCGTCCACCGGAATTTGGCCGCGGGTATCTGTTGTGATTCCGCAGCTTTCCAGCGCCAGACCTTGGGTATTGGGTTTGCGACCTACAGCCAAGAGCACGTGACTACAACGGATCGACTCGGCGTCTGCGATGTCCACGACGACCTGATCGCCGTCCAGCCGAGCGCCGGTTACCCGCACGCCCAGCTTGAAGTCCACGCCTTGACGCTTGAACAACTTCTGCGCCAGCGTTGCCACTTCCGCGTCGGTGCCGGCCAGGATGCGGTCCATGTACTCCAGGACTGTGACCTTCGCGCCCAGCCGCAACCACACGCTGCCCAGTTCCAGGCCGATGACGCCGCCGCCGATCACGACCAGGTGTTCCGGAACCGCTTGCCAGGCCAGCGCTTCCGTCGACGTGCCGATGCGGTTGTCGTCCAGTTCTACACCTTTCAGCGGTGTCACAACCGAGCCAGTCGCCACGATGATGTGCTGTGCCGCAATCGCGGTCTCGGTCCCGTCGTTCGCCGTGACCACGACGCGTCCCGGGCCGTCCAGGCGGCCAAGCCCCAGAAAACGCGTCACTTTGTTCTTCTTGAACAGCCCGGCGATGCCGCCCGTCAACTGGGTCACGATCGTTTCCTTGCGCTTTTGCATCGTCGCAAGGTCAAGCGTCACATTCTCTGCCAAAACGCCATGTTTCTTGAGGGTATTTTTCGTTTCCAGAAACTTCTCGCTGGACTCGAGCAGCGCCTTGGACGGCACGCAGCCGACGCGCAGGCACGTACCGCCCAGCCGTGGTTCGACTTCCACGCACGCGACTTTCTGCCCCAGTTGCGCGGCGCGAATGGCGCCCGTGTAGCCGGCTGGACCGCCGCCGATGAAGATCACGTCGAACGTCTGCAACTCGCTCATTTTCAGATCCTTTTAGATATCCAAGAGCAACCGCTCGGGCGCTTCCAGACTCTGCTTGAGGCGCACCAGGAAGCTCACCGCCTCGCGGCCGTCAATCAGCCGGTGGTCGTAGCTCAGCGCGAGGTACATCATCGGCCGCAGGAGAATTTGGCCGTTCACGCCGATTGGCCGCTCGATGATGTTGTGCATGCCGAGGATCGCCGACTGCGGCGGATTCAGGATCGGCGTCGACATCATCGAGCCGTAGACGCCGCCGTTCGAGATGGAGAACGTGCCACCGGTCAGTTCCTCTAGCTTGAGCGTTCCAGCCTTGGCGCGTGCACCAAAGTCTGCCAAATTTTTCTCGATCTGCGCGAGACTCAGTTGGTCCACGTCGCGCAGAATCGGCACGACCAGCCCTTTGCCGCCGCCGACCGCGACGCCGATGTCGTAAAAATGCTGGTAGATGATATCCGTGCCGCGCAACTGCCCATTTACGCCGGGGAATTCCTTCAACGCCGCGACGGAAGCCTTGATGAAGAAACTCATGAAACCGAGCTTGATGCCGTGCTTCGCGACAAACGATTCCTGATGCTTTTTGCGCAGTTCAGAGATCGCGCTCATGTCGACTTCATTGAACGTCGTCAAGATCGCCGCGGAATGCTGAGCCTGGACCAGGCGCTCGGCGACGCGACGGCGCAGCGGCGTCATCGGCACGATCTCCACGCGACGGTCGCCGGCCACGGCTGCAGCTGGCGTGACGGCGACAGCCTTGGCGGCAACCGGTGCAGCGGGAGCGGGCGCGGCGTAGACCAGCGGAATCGCGGTCCCGGCAGAAAGGCTTCCGGCAACCGGCTTTTCGGCCACGGCGCGCTGGGCATCTTCCTTCAGCACGCGACCACCCGGGCCCGTTCCGTGCGCCAGGGCAGCATCCACCGCTGCTTCCGCCAGGACGCGACGGGCCGCTGGCATGACCACAGTTTCGCCCGCCGTTGCCTTCGCGGGTGGAGCAGCTTCCGCCACGGCCGCAGCGACCGGCGTGGCAGTTGCCGCCGGCTGCGCAGATTCCTCAATGGTTGCGAGGATATCGCCAATCGCCGCGGTTTCGCCGACCTTCTTCAAGGGTTGTCCCAAAATGCCTGCGACGGGCGCGGGCACCTCGACGTTGACCTTGTCCGTCTCCAGCGACACGACCGTTTCGTCCAGCGCGACCCAGGATCCCGGCGCCTTGAGCCATTGCCCAATCACCACCTCCGTGATCGATTCCCCTACCGCCGGCACTTTGATGTTCACTGCCATGAGTTGCCCTTCCTGCACGAAAACGAAGACTTGCCGCGACTGCCGAACCGCAACGCGTTACCAATCCGCGGCGCTTTCCAGCCCGAACGCATCTTCCATCAGACGATCCTGTTCCAGCTTGTGCGCACCGTGCGAGCCCGTCGCCGGACTCGCGCTTTCCGGCCGCGTGATCCCGTGCATCGTCCATTGGCCAAACAGCTTCTTGCCCAAGCGCATGCGCATGAACACCCACGCACCCATGTTGCGCGGTTCCTCCTGCACCCAAAACACCGGCACCGATGCGGCGAAAGGACACAGCGCAGCCTCGAGTTCCACGTCGCTCAGCGGATACAGCTGCTCCACGCGCAGGATCGCGACGTCGTTGGCTTTGCGCTCACGCCGCGCCGCCAGCAGGTCGTAGTACACCTTGCCAGTGCACAGCAGCACACGCCGCGTCGCCTTCGGATCCACAGTCGGGTCGCTGATCACCCGCTGGAAAGTGCCCTTGGCCAGATCGTCGAGCGTCGACACTGCCTCCGGGTGCCGCAGCAGCGACTTGGGCGACATCACGATCAGCGGCTTGCGAATCCGCCGCAGCACTTGGCGACGCAGGCAATGGAACAGCTGCGCCGGCGTAGTCAGGTTGACGACCTGATAGTTGTCCTCCGCCGCCGCGTTCAGAAACCGTTCCAGCCGCGCCGAGCTGTGCTCCGGACCCTGGCCTTCAAAGCCATGAGGCAGCAGAAGCACGACGCCCGACAGGCGATTCCACTTGTCTTCGCAGGAGCTGATGAATTGGTCGATGATGACCTGCGCGCAGTTGGAAAAATCGCCGAACTGCGCTTCCCAAATCGTCAATCCGTCGGGCATGTCCAGCGAATAGCCGTAGTCAAAGCCCAGCACGCCGGTCTCGGACAGCGACGAATCCCAGATGCCGACGCGGCGCGGGTCGGTCGCCAAGGTCCGCAGCGGCACGAAGACGGTGCCAGTCTCGTAGTCGTGCAAGACGGCGTGACGGTGACTGAACGTGCCGCGGCCGGAATCCTGACCCGACAGCCGCACCGGGCGACCTTCAGCCACCAGCGATCCGAACGCGGCCATCTCGCCGCCGCCCCAATCGAGCGCTTTGCGTCCCTGCGCCATCTCGCGACGGGTCTGCAGCAGCTTGTCGATCTTCGGATGCGGCGTAAATCCGCTCGGCAGCTTGCATTGCGCCTCAAGCACGTCGGTCAGACGTTTCTTGGACAGCGCGGTCACCGCTTCCGGCACGCCGCGATCCGCACCGCCGATGTACTTGTGCCAAGGCGAATCGGAATTGTCGCTCTCCGACGGCGCACTCTCCGTTCGTGCCAACGCCAGCGCTTCTTCCAGCCGTTGCTGGCTCCGGAAGGCGATCTCGCGCGATTCATCGCGACTCATGCCGCCCAGCGCGAGCAGCGAATCCAGATAGCCTTCCACCACCGACTTGCGCGCGCGAATCGCCTTGTACATCAGCGGTTGCGTGAACGTCGGGTCGTCGCCTTCGTTGTGCCCATGGCGGCGGTAGCAGTACATGTCGATGACCACGTCGCGCTGGAACTTCTCACGAAAATCCATCGCCAATTTCACAACTTGCGCCACGCCCTCGGGATGCTCGCCGTTGACGTGGAAGATTGGAATTTGCAGCATTTTCGCGACGTCGGTTGCGTAGTGCGACGAACGCGATGACTCCGGCGGCGTCGTGAAGCCAATCTGGTTGTTCACCACGATGTGCAACGTGCCGCCCACGCGATAGCCGTGGAGTTGCGACATGTTGAGCATTTCCTGAACCACGCCCTGACCGGCAAATGCCGCGTCGCCGTGAATCACGATGCCCATCACGCGCCGGTGCTGTTCATCGCCCAAGCGGTCCTGGCGCGCGCGCACGCGTCCGGTCGCGACCGGTCCCACGAATTCCAGGTGCGACGGATTGAAACACAACTGCAGCTTCAGCGATCGACCGTTGCGTCCCTTGCGTACACCAGCGAAACCTTTGTGGTATTTCACATCGCCGCGGCCAATGTTCTGATCCGCGTCCTGATCGTCGAATTCGCGGAAAATCTGCTGCGGGTTCTTGCCGACGATATTCGCGAGGACGTTCAAGCGACCACGGTGGGCCATGCCGATGACGGCTTCGTCGATGTTGTGGTCGATCGCCGATTCAAGCGCCAGATCAAGCAGCGGAATCAGCGATTCGCCACCTTCCAGCGAAAACCGCTTGGCGCCGACGTACTTCTTCTGCAGAAAGTTCTCGAACGTCTCCGCGTCGACGAGCTTGGTGAAAATGCGCAGCTGCTCGTCTCGCGTCAAATCACAGTGATTCTGTGATGTTTCCATGCGATTCTGCAACCAATCTTTGACGTCTGGATCGTCAATGTGCATGTATTGCACACCAATCGCGCCGCAATAGGTCGTCCGCAGCGAGGCGACGATCTGCCGGAGCGAGAGCGTCGGCGCGCCGTGCATCGTGCGCGCGGAAAACACCGTATCGAGATCGGTATCCGAGAGACCAAAAGCCGAAAGTTCCAGTTCCGGATGGGTCGCCTGCTCGGTTTGCAGCGGATCGAGCCGCGCGATGACGTGACCGCGGACGCGGTAAACGCGGATCAGCAGGTCCACCGCTTCCTGGCGCGCGGCAACGTTCAAACCGCCCGGCTGCGGCACAGCACCGGCTTCGCCAAGCGGCGGGGCAACCGGTTCGTGGTCCAGCAGCGTGAAGAAGTCGCGCCAATCATCGGAAACTGTGCGCGGATCCTGGCGAAAGCGGGCGTACTGTTCTTCACCGAAGTCGAGGTTTGCGCCGCTCAGTAAACTATGGGGATCATTGAGATTCATGAGGTTTCGTTGGGAGGCGTCGAGCTGCCGACTGCGATCCGTTCCGGGAAAGTAGAGGCGGGTGGACGGCCGCGTCCATCCGAACGCCAAGCAGGATGCGCGCCGCCGGTGAGAAAGTCGAGCGTCCGCCGCGCGAATGCTTGCTTGCCAAGGACTTCCGCAGCTATCCTGAGCAGCGGAAGGAAGCCATGCGAAGCGCTTGCAAGTGCGAAAATTTGCCGAACGAGTTGCATCGGCAGGTGGCCTGAATGTCGATTCTCGCAGGCGATGTTGGCGCCACCCACGCGCGCCTGCGCCTGGTGCGCGATGCGGTGGACGGGCCGACGATCGTCCGTGAAGCGCGCCTGTTGAGTCGTGATTTCAATGGTCTTTCAACGCTGCTACAGACGTTCCTGCGGCCGGACGACGCATTGCAGGCGGTGGCACTGGGCATTGCCGCGCCGGTTATCGATGGAAACGCCCGGTTCACGAACCTGCCCTGGCCCAACGTGTCGGAGGCGGAGCTGCAGCGGTTGCTTCAGGTGCCTGTGCGATTACTCAATGATCTCGAGGCAATGGCCAGTGGTGTGCTGACGATCGCCGAGCGGGAACGGCACGTGTTGCAGGCCGGCACGCGTCGGGAAGGGCCGCTGGCCGTGATCGCGCCGGGCACGGGTCTGGGACAAGCGATCGTTTGGCAGGCACACGGTCAGACACATGTGCAGGCAACTGAAGGTGGCCACGTCGATTTTGCGCCGCAGGAAGACGTCGATGTGGCGCTTTGGCAGTTCGCCCGCGCCGAGTGGCAGCACGTGTCGTGGGAACGTGTCGTTTCCGGTCCTGGGCTCCACGTGATCTGGCGCTGTCTGACGGAACGTCTCGGCGAACCAGCCTGTGCCGGCGTGCAAACGGCGGTCGAAACGGGCGCAGATGTACCTGCGATCATTGGCCAACATGGCGTGTCCGGAGCGTGTCCGAGTTGCGGCAAGGCCGTCCGGTGGCTCGTACGGCTCTTGGGCGCGCAAGCCGGCAACCTCGCGCTGACGGTCTGGTCGGTGGGCGGCGTCTATCTGGCGGGCGGGCTCACGGAACACCTGTGGCCGATTCTGCACGAGGGGCCATTTCTCCAAGCCTTTCAGGCCAAAGGCCGCTACGAAAGCGTGATGCGGCAGATGCCCGTCTATGCGCTGCGTGATGCTGCGCTGGCGCTGAACGGCGCGACTCAAGCTGGTTTGACCTTGGCGCGGGCCGGCGTTGGTCACTGAGCGGTTGAATCCCTGCCAGATTCCGCTATCTTTGGGTCCGTGCGCACCGCCGCGCGAAGCGAGTCCAGTCATGTCCACCTGTTTTCGTGTCCTGCTGAGCTGTCTGCTGACTTCACTGGCCATTTTGCTTGCCCCGCCGGCGCAGGCGATGACGGTGCTCGCCGTGGACTTGCCGCAACTGGTGCAGACTTCCGAACTCGTGCTGCATGGCAAAGTGGTCGCCGTGCAAAGCCGCGATCGACGTGCCGACGGGCATGGCGTGTGGACAGAAATGACCCTGGAAGTCACCGACGCGTGGAAGGGCGGCGAAGTGCTGAAAGTCAGCCCCGCGCGCGTGGGCAAGCGCTTCACGTGGGCGCATCCGGGTGGGCTGCGCTCGGACGGCTTGATGGTATCTGTACCCGGGATGCCGGCGTTTGCCGTCGGTGAAGAAGTGGTCGTTGCGCTGGAGAAGACCGCGCAGGGCTACGTGACGTGCGGCGGACCGCAGGGCAAGTGGACGGTGCAGACCGACAAACAAGGCAAGCAGACAGTGCGGCGCGAGATGCCAGACGTGCACTTCTTGCTGCAAAACCGTCAGACTGGCGCCGTGGCGCCGACAAATCCGCCGGTGGCGAACGCCAAGACGCTGGCCGAGTTCAAGGCGGATGTGCTTGCCGCGCAGAAGGCTGCGCCGTTGCCCGTCGTGGCGCCGATTCCGGTCCAGCGCGTCAAATAGACGCATGTTCACGTCAAGCTTTACCTGGAGTTGACGCCGATGCGGTCGTTCATCCACTTGCTCCTTCGGCCCGCGCTGCTCGCCATCGTCTTGATGCCACAGACGCTTTGGGCGTTTTCTGTCGGTGTGCCGCAGACCGGATCGCACAACTTTTTGCACTGGACCCAAACCAGTGTGCCGTATTACGTGCACGCGTCCGGCGCACCGGGCACGACGCCGGCGGCAACCACGGCTCAGCTGCAACTCGGATTCCAGGGTTGGATGGATGTGGCGTGTGGCAACCTGCAGTTCGCGTTGAACCACCACTGCACGGCGGCGGGAACGTGCACCTACGACAAGGGCGTCAACTGTACTGCGGATGCGGATTGTCCCAGCGCCAAGAACCTCAATCTGACGCCGTTGGGCACGACGAACAGCCGCAACGAATTGGGCTTTGTGACCACGAATGCTTGGACTTTCGGCGCCTACGTGCTCGGCGTGACTTCGCCGTCGTTTGATCCGCAGACGGGCAAAATTTACGAAGCGGACATCGCGTTCAACGGCTACTACTACAACTGGGTCGCGAATTTTGCCGATGCGGGGCCGTGGAGCCAAACGCCGACACCGACGTCCAAGACCAAAATGCACCTGCTGAGCGTGGCGATTCACGAGGAAGGTCACTTTTTTGGCGCGCAGCACGTGCTGAAGAACTACTCGCAGACCGATCCGCCGACCATGGCCCCGGAAGTGGATCCCAACGGCGCGACTGCGACGCTTTCAGCTGATGACCAGAAGATCATTTGCTTTTTGAATCCGAAGACACCGTACACGTGCGCCGCCGACGCCGATTGCCCGTACATCAACGGCACCGACAGCAGCGGCCAGGAGTACTACGCGGCGAAAATGAACTGCGACACGACGACGTCGAAGTGCTCCTGGACGGCAACCGGCACGACGCCCACACCGGGCAAGCTCGGCGCCGTGTGCAGCCTGGACACGGATTGCGCCTCGCCGTTGTTCTGCCAGCCGGTCGATACCACGTCGTACTGCAGCCAGCTGTGCCAAACCGCGTCGTCGACCTGCGGTACCGGCTTTGCATGCATTGGCTACCAGAACGGCAACGGGCAGGGCGCGTGCGTTCCTTCCACGGGCGGCTCGACCGGTCCGACGGCCAACGCGGGCGATCCGTGTGCCGCCGACACCGATTGCACCACCAACATGTGTTTCAACAAGGTGTGCGGGGTGGCGTGCACGGTCGCCAACCCAACGCAATGCGCCGCGACGCAGGACTGCCAATCCACCGGCACGACCGGCAAAGGCGTCTGCGTGGCCGGCAGCGGCAAGAAGGCCGTCGGCGCCGCGTGTGCGGATTCCAGCGAATGCCAATCGGCCGCGTGCGTTGCGGGATCTTGTCGCGCGAAGTGCGTGAGCACGTCCGGGTGTCCCAGCGGACAGGGCTGCACTGTACAACCCGAAGGCTATTCCGCGTGCGTGCCCGGCACCGGTGGCAAACTGCCGGTCGGCGCGCAGTGCACGACGACGACGGACTGCGTGAGCGGGACAAGTTGTGTCAAGCTCAACGCCAACGACGCCCAAAGCTGGTGCCGCAAACCGTGCGCGCAAACCGCCGATTGCACGGGAACCGACGTGTGCGCGGCGCAGGCTGACGGTTCACAGGCGTGCATTCCGGCCGCGGCGAACAAGAAGAATATTGGCGAGAACTGCGGCGCTTCAGACAGTTGCGCGAGCGGATTGTGCGTCGCGGGCTTGAACACGCAGAGTTGCACGCAGGTCTGCACGGTGGGCGACGTGACAACGTGTCCCTGCAGCTTTGAGTGCCTGAACACGACGGCGGGCGGATTGTGCTTTGCCGGCAAGAAGATCGCGTGCGTGCCCGCGGGCGGCGCATGTGGCGCAACCAGCGAGTGCGCGGGCGGAACCTGCACGGCGGGCAAGTGCGTCGGCGGACAGCCGCCCGATCCGGTCGGCGGCACAACGGGCGAAGGGGGTGCTTGCACGATCACATCGACGCCGAGCAATTGTGCGGTCGGGCTGAGTTGCCAACGCGTGGCGGCCGATGGCGCGACGGGAAATTGCCACGCCGCGGGCGGAAAGGCGAACTACGAGCCGTGCGCCGCCGACACCGATTGCGCCTCGCTCTTCTGTGCGCCCGATATCACCGCTGGCGGCGCCACCCGGTGCCAGACGCCGTGTGACCCGAGCAACAACCAATGCGGCACCGGTATGGGCTGCGCCGCGGTCAATATCCAAGTCGGCGGCTGCTACCTGCTCGCCGCAGTCGCTGGAACTACGGGCGGCGCGTCAGACGGTGGATCTGGCTCGGCATCCGGGTGCGCGGTCGGCAGGACCGGGGCCGCGAGCGCGATTTTGGCGCTGCTTGGATGCGCGGGCTTGGTCTGGCGTCGGCGGCGCAAAGTCTAGCACCAGCCAAAGCGTTCAATCCCCGCCCAAACCAGCGGAAACGGACGCTTTTCATCCAACCACGTGAGCATCGGCAGCGACGACTCCCGGTCACGGGCCAACGCATTCGGCGGCTGAAGCTCTGGCGCGCGGTAGGGATCCAATCCGGTGTCCCGATCCGCGTCCCACCAGATGACCCGTTGGAGCGACTGATCAATGGCCTGCGCCGCGGCCGCTTGCGCGAGGATCGCGGCGTCCTGGGGGCTGCGCGGCCGCCACAGGAGCGCGTGCAGCACGGTCTCCCCCGCATCGGTCGCCCAGAGCATGTAGCCGCCATCGGGACCACGCGCGCCGATCACAATGGGCGGCTGTTGGCCCCGCGCCCAGGCGCGAAACTGGCTGCGGACAGTGAACCAGGCGATGCGTTCGGCATTGGGCACCTCGACGATCGCGGGCACCGACGTCATGGCCAACCGCGAATGCACGTGCCGCGGCTCCTCTTTGATCAAATCGGCCACTTCGGCCAGGGTAATCTCGTCGGCTGCCTCTGGCCACGGTTCGCCAGCAACGGGTCGAACGGTCTCGCGAGAAGGATGGAGGAAATAGCCAGCACGGCGATACAGGCCAGGGCCGACGTCTGAATACAGCGCCGCACCTGCCACACCTTCAAATTTCAGCCGGGAACTCAGTTCCTGCATCAGGATTCCGGCGTAGCCCTGCATCCGCAGACGCGGTTCAACCAGCACGGATGCAACGGTTTCCAGCTTCAAGCCGTTCAAGTCGCCTTCTGCTTCGCCGTACCAGATCTGCGCCGCGTAGGTTTCGCAACTTGCCAGAATTTCGTCGCAATCATTCTTCAGCAGCCACATGCGCATCGCTTTCCGGCACAGCTCGCCGTCGTTGAGCGCTTCTTCCCGCCGCAGGTACAAGTCCAGCGGCATACCGCCGCCCCACGCGTGATGGTGGTGCCGCCAGCGCTGCGCCATCTCCAGGTGGCTTGCTTGTACGAGCTGAAAGGTATCTGGCTGACTCATCGGACCTCCGTCTCGCTTGTAGCACGATGGCGCAACGGAGGACAGACCGGCCTCTTGCAAGCCCGGCGCGTTGCGGGCAGGATGCGGCAGATGCTGAAGTTCCCGTCCATCCTGCTCCCCTTGCTTGTGTTTCTGGCTGCGTGTGCCGCTCAGCCGCCGCCGCGCTATCAGGTCATCACCGTGTCGGGCACTGCGTACCAGCGCGGTTTTCAGCACGGCCAGCAAATGTCCAGTCTTATCAAGTCGTTTTATTCGACTCTGCTGACGACTTCCCTGCTGCCGTACCTGAACCGCAACCAGCCGGATATCGCCGCGTATTTGCACAACTACGACGCGACGTTGCATCCCGAGTACGGCAACGGCCAGTTCTCGCTGCTGCTGTTGCGCGAGTCTGCGGTGGTGCTGGAAAAATCAATTCCGCAGCCGTTTATCGACGAAATGCACGGGATTGCCGATGGTTCTGGCATGGACTATCAGGACATCCTGGTGCTGAACACCTTCGTCGACACGACGCTCGCGGCGCGCGGGATTACCTACTTTCTCCAGCAGGCAGGCGCCCCGCGCGTGACGGAGATCGAGTGGCTCGGTGCCAGTCTGGTCGGCGATGGCGTGGACAACAATGGCGATGGCACGACGGACGAGGCGACAGAATCGCTGGTGTCGCCGTACGAATCGTTGCCCCACGCGATGTGGGTGGAGGTGCCGCAGACCGCCAAGCTGCGGGTCCGGTTGCACGACGATGATGCCAAGGTGGATCCGGATTCCGTGCGCGTGCTGGTCGACGGCGATGTGTACACGCAGAGCTCGCCGGAGCTGCAGATGGCGACGCCAACGGACGCGGGTGGGCTGCCGCTCATCCATGACACGGATGTGACGCTGACGCCAAGCAAGCCGTGGACGCAACCGATCGTGACGATCCAGGTGCAGGCTGGCGACAACAAGATGTCCTACAATCCGCCGCCGAGTCACGAACACCGCATGCGGACTGAACAATTCACGGTGTCCACCAAGGGTTATGGCAAACCGCCGCATTTGGTGGCGAACAAGGGCATTTCCGACGGCACGAGTCAGCCGCCGTCGATCGCTTTCGCCGTGCGCAATTCGGCCACGCCGGACGGTCAGGTGCGGCTTGCGCACCATTTCTCGTTACTGGACGCGGGGACGTCGCACAAGCACACGGTGGTGCAAATTCACCATCCGGATACCGGTCCCAGCTACATTTTCGTCGGCTGGGTGGGCATCGCGTACGGCTTTGCCGGGCTGAACAGCAATGGCGTATCGTATGGCTGCAATCACTCGGATACGTTGAATAATCCGCTCGCTGGGGCATTTCTGACGGATTTCTTTGACGCCAAGCTGGTGTCCAGTGGTGAGCCCATCGGCTTCCTGCTGCGCGACATCCTGGCTTCCGCGCACAACGCGGATGAAGCGGCGACGCTGGCCTACGACACGACGCCGACGTTTGGCTGGAACTTTCTGTTTGCCGACAAGGCCGGCAAGTTGCGGTCCGTTGAAGTGCGCCGGGATATCGGCATGGGCGGCGTGATTGCCAATCCAGGCGAGGGGCGAGCGAACTGGACACCGGATCCGGCTGATCCCGCGGGCCTCGATCAGTGGGGCGTGCCGTGGGCGTCGGAGAAGCTGGATGATATCCGGGCTGGCGCGCATTTCCGCCCGTTGGCCAATGACTTCCAGATGGATTTGGGTATTTTCAACCTGCGGCCGCAGCGCGACTGGAGCTCGTACTATTTCTCGTCGGTGCGGGCGATGGCGAACCTGGGCGAGCAGATCACGGCCAACTACGGCAAGCTGGATCTGGCGACCATGATTGCGATTCTCCGCCAGCCGGTGCTCGTCGATCAGCATGATTCGATGACTGCGGTGGTGATTGAGCCTGGTTTGGGCAAGCTGCACGCGGCGCTCGGAACCGAGCCGGCGACCGATTCGGATTTTGACACCTTTGACCTGACGAGTGCGCCATGAAGTCCCTGCGGCTGCTCGTTTTTCTGCTGGTAGCTGTCGCCGTTCCGGCCTATGCCGGCAACAACACGTCGACCTTGCCGACCGGCACGTTTGTTCTGGACACGGCCTACTACGACACCACGACGACGGTGCGTTATGATGACACGCGGACGGCGCGCTCGCTCATGGATGGCCTCCAGCGCTACGAGCCGGGTGGCGGCCTTCAGGGCTCGATTACCGCGAATCCATACGTGAAATACCAGCTGTTCGTGCCGCAAGTCATGTACGGCGTGACCGATGACCTGACGCTCGTTCTGGCGATGCCGACAGTCGTCCACACCTCGATTCAGCCGCGGTTGGGCTGGACGCCGGGCGACTACCAGAACAACCTCGGGCGCCCCTACAGCGAGTCGGATTTTTGGCAATGGGCGCAGAGCATGGGCCAGGGCAAGCCGGGCGATTTCTCCGGCAACAACTGGACTCCGGCGGACATGGTGATCGGCTTGCGCTACAACCTGTCGAAGCTGAAGATCTTTGATAACAATGGCCTGCGGTCTGCGGTCAGTGCTCAGGTCGCGTTGCCGACCGGCAAGCAGGCGGATCCGGAGAGCCTCGTCGCCGCGGGAACGACGGTGTGGGATCTGAACAACTATGGTGATGTCGAACTTCACTATTCTTTGGAAAAGCCCATCAAATGGGACGATTTTACCCGTCTGAATTTTGGCATCGATCTGCACTACGCGTATTTTGCCAAGCACACGTACCAATCGTCCACCGGCTCGCGCGAACCGCTGCTGATGACGTTTGCGCCGTACATTGGGCCCACGTACACGATTGATCCGGGCGATCAGTTCGGCGGCATGCTGTTGGTGGAAGGGATGCCGTTCATCGGCCCGACGCTGTCGACCTGGATGAACCAGCACGACCCAGCCAAGTCGGCGCAGTGGCCGGCGCTGCTGACCCTGACGGCGTCCCTGAAGTATGCGCATGTCAACCAATCGACCTGGCAATCGCAGTCGGCGATGTGGGACTGGGACCACAACAAGCTGTGGCTGCCAGGCGACAAGAACACGGTGCGGCTCGCGGCGGACATCAGCCTGATGCGCCTTGGCTTGCCGCTGCAGCTGTATGGCGCCTATTTGACTCAGGAACTGATTCCTGGGCGCAACAGCCGCGCGACGGAAGTGCTGATGGTCGGTGGCCGGCTGATCATGAAGTTCTGGTAGCCGCGAAGTCCCGCGCACCGCTCAGGGCATCACGACGTAATTCAAGGCCGCTTGCGCCACGTCCCCCAACGTCCCGCCTGGCGCCATCGCGAGACCGAACGCGTCCGGCACCGGCGTCTTGTCGTTCAGCATCGGCCGCAAAAGCGGTTCGGCCAGGTCTCGACGTCCGGCGTAGATTTGCGCGAGCGCCCGCAACGCGCCCGCGCGCTTCAGCGGCGACTTGTCCTTGAGCCACTTGGTCGCGTACTTCTCCGCGATGCTGGGCTGCAGAATCGCCAGCGTCGCCAGCGCTTCGGCCGCGACCGCGTCTTGCTTGTCCTTCAGCAAGGGCTCCACGTAAGCCGCCACAGACTCCAGACCGAGCCGACCGAACAGGCGAAGCGCCACGACCCGCGCGCGCGCCGTGCCGCGTCCCTGGGACATGAGCTCCGCAATCCGGTCGCCGAGCCGCAAGTTCTCATGGCTGCGACTGGCGTCGTAGACTGCATGGAGCGTCGCCAGCTGCACCGTCTCGTCGGGGTGGCGAAATCCGTCCAGCGCATACTGCGCGGCGGTGTCGCAGCCGCTCGCGAAATGCATTTCCAGCGCCGCGGTCGCCAGCGCGGGATCGGCCGAACTCAAGTACGCCGTCGCGAACGCCGCCAAACGAGGCTGCCGTGCGACGATCAGCCGCGAGGCTTTCAGGGACAGGAGTTGCATACGCGGGTCGGGATCCTGCACCGTCAGGCGGATCAACGCCGGTCCGTCGATGGTTTGGACCCACTTGGCGAAGCGCGCTTCCGCTGCCGCCGGCGCCGCATAGTTGGTCGGATCCACAATCGCTTCGTGGATTTCGTGGAGCGCGGTCCGCGCTTCCTCGGACGGCCGCCGGAAAACCACATCCGGCCCCGGCGTACCCGGTGAATACCGCTTCGCGTGCTTGCCAAAGTCACACCAGGGCTTGCGCAGCAGCGCACGGTCGGTCACGGCGGGCGCAAATGCGGGCACGCGCACGCCCGCGGTCGGTGGTGGCACCCACGCCAGGTCGAGCGCATGCGCCGCCCCCGGATCGTTCGCCACGGCCAACATCAGCAGCCCCATGAGCCAATTCGCCATCGGTTTCCCTCGGCCGCGCACCCGCTGCCGAGCCAGAAAGTAGCATTCCCCCGGTCCCGCCGCTATCCTCTGACCTTGGAGGGCTTTCTTTTCGTGCCACATCGTCGCGACATTCAGCCACCGCCCCAGCCGGCATCGCCGTGGCAGGCGCGGTTTTTCCAGTTCGCGCTGCTTGGCTCGGGGCTCACGCTGCTGATCTGGCTCTTCGTTCGCCTCTCGATCGTCACGACGCCCATCCTCTTCGGTTTCTTCGTCGCCTATGCGCTGAATCCCGTCGTCATCCGCCTCCGCCGGTGGCGCGTGCCGCCGTTCCTCGCGCTGACGGTTCCGGTGCTGTTGTTCGTCACGCTCGCCGTGCTGTTCTTCACCATCGTCGTGCCGCAAATGGCGCAGAAGCTCCAGTACGCCAGTTCGCACTTGCCGCAGCTGATGTACAACTGGGTCCTGCGGATGGATCCGTGGTTTGAACAGCATTTTGCCAGAAAGCTCAGCGATTTCGTGCCCTACCAGAACCTGAGCCAAGTGCTGCAGGCGCTGGCCAAGGAGTTCGTCGGTCCGGACGATTCCGCCGTGGGCTGGATCCTGTCCAGCGCGCGGGACTTGCTGCTGACCATCGGCAACGTCGTGCTGATCGTCGTGGTGGCGTTCTTCCTGCTGGAAGACTACGAGAAAATCGTGCGCGGCGCTGCGTCCCTGGTGCCACGGCGGCACAGCGCGCGCGTCACGCACGTGATTTCCCGCATCGACGGCGCGCTCGCCGGCTTTTTGCGCGGTGAACTGCTGCTCATGACAACTGCGATTACCGCTTTCACGATTGGCCTGCTGCTGCTCGATGTGCCTTTTGCGCTGGTGATGGGGCCGATTGCCGGGGTGATTTACCTGATTCCGTACATCGGCGTGCTGACCGGCGTCTCTCTCTGCGTGCTGATGTCGCTGCTGACCGACCATTCGGCGTGGCAAATCGGCGGCGTCGTGCTCCTGTTTGGCGGATTCTACTCGGTTGACCTCCTGTACATCACGCCGCGGCTGATCGGCAATCGCGTTGGCCTCAAACCGGTGGTGGTGCTGCTGGGTATCATCGCGATGGGCGAACTGGCGGGCCTGACGGGGATTCTGCTGGCCTTGCCGCTGTTGGCGGTCACGCGCATCTTGCTGGATGAAGCGATCATCGACTATCGGCTCTCCGATGCCTATTCCGAGATGCCGGGCAGCGACGGATCCGAGTAGCACACTCGCCGCCATCGCCAAAGTTCGCTATCCTTGGGGCCTGCTGCCACGGAGCTTGCCATGCGAACACGTTTTGCTACTGCCCAAAATTGGATTCTCCTCGCCGCGGCCTGCTGCGCCGCGTGCGGAACCACCGCCGCAACTGGTGGAAATTCCACAGGGGCTGACGCAACGGGCGATGCGGTCGCAAGCGAGCTGGGCGACGTCGCTCCTGTGGCGTGCGTCGCCGGCAACAACGGCGCGGCGTGTGACGACAACAACCTCTGCACGAACAACGACCAGTGCGACGGCGGCGCGTGCGTCGGCCTTCCGGTGAAATGCGCTGACGACGTGACCTGCACCGACGACAGCTGTGACAAGACCAAGGGTTGCCTGCACAAGACGAACGGTTGCCTCATCGGCGGCGTGTGTTTTGGCAGCGGCACGCCGGCACCCACCGAGGCGTGCAAGAGCTGCCAGCCGAGCACTTCCGACAGCGCCTGGAGCATCGACATCAAGCTGAACTGCGACGACGGCGATCCGTGCACACAGTTTGATTCGTGCAAATCCAACGGCACCTGCGCTGGCGCCAAGCTCGGCTGCGATGATGGCAAGGCGTGCACCCTCGACGCTTGCACCGCCGCGGCTGGTTGCACGCACACCGACCTGGACACCGGCGCGTGCGACGACGGCAACCCGTGCACGCTCAACGACGGCTGCAAGGGTGGAAGCTGCAAGGCGGGCACAGACAAGCTCGTCTGCGACGACAAGAACCCTTGCACCAAGGATACCTGCGATCCCAAGGTGGGCTGCACGGCGGCCAACGACCCGCTGGCGTGCGACGACCAGGAAGGCTGCACCATCGACAGCTGCGACCCGACGACGGGCTGCAAGCACGTCAGTCTGAACGTCGGCGACGCGTGCTCCACCGGCGATTTGTGCATCAGCGGCTCCACCTGCTCGCCGACCTTGAAATGCCAGGGAGGCAACCCCGTCGGCTGTGACGACAAGAACATCTGCACCGACGATTTCTGCAAATCCACCAAAGGCTGCATTCACGCCATCAACACGCTGAGCTGCGACGACGGCGAATATTGCACCTATCCCGACCTGTGCACCGGCGGGCAATGCATTGGCGTCAAGACCAACATGTGCCCGTTGTGCAACAAGATTTTCAGCGATTTCGACGGCAAGCTGACGCAATTCCAGATTGGCACCAGCGGCAATCCGGGCGACGGCATCGACGTCGACGGCGATCCCAAGACGTGCGCGCCGGACGGCGATTGCTCGGCAGGCATCGACAACGCCGCGTCCGTGTTGGCGTTCATCGTCAACCAGCCGCTGATCGATTCCGTGAACAACGGTCAGTTCACGTTCGTCGCCGAATTGGCTGGTTATCAAGGTGAAAATATTCCATTTACCCTCAATCTCTATTACGCGACCATGGACATTTCCAGCAAGAACGTGAATTGCGATCAGCAGCAGGACGTGTGCAATTGGCTGGCAATGCAGACGGCATTTACCGCGGGCTGCCAGCCAAAGTTCTCGTTCAAGGATGCGATCGTGACCGGTGGCGTGCTCACAGCGGGCGGTTCGGACACGCTGTTTGCCATGGATGCGTCGCTGCTTGGCGCCAAGAACGCGACGCTGTACGTCAAGGGTGCGCGGGTCGAGGCGAAAGTGACGTTCACGCCGGACGGCAAAGCGGTGCAGGGCATGTCCGGCGCGCTCGGCGGTGCGGTGCCGTCGCCGGTGGTCGTGGACATCATCAATGCCATGGATGACAGCGTCTTTGCGTCGCTCGGCGGCAAGGCCAACGCGCTCGTGCTCGTGCAACAGCTTTTGGCGGTAGACATCGACACCGACGGTGACGGCAACAAGGACGCGAGCAGCATCGGCCTGCGTTTTTCAGCGCTTGGCGCCAAGATCGTCGGCACCGGTTACTGATGGTGGGCCATCCGCACGCGCCCGGAGAGGCGCATCTGCAGGCGGTGGATGCGTCGCTGGCGGCCATGATCGCGACCGTCGGACCGTGCGCGATGCAGTTCCGCGAGGACCGGTTCGGCGCGTTGGTGAGCGCAATCATCTCCCAGCAGGTAGCGAGCGCGGCCGCCACGACGATTCACCGGCGGATGTGCGAGTTGCTGCCGGACCACGTGCCAACGCCGGAAGCGATCGCCGCGCTGTCGCCCGAACAGCTGCGCTCGGCCGGTTTGTCGGGGCAAAAGGCGAAGTATTTACAGGCGCTCGCGGCGTTCGTCGTGGACAAGCGTCTGGATTTGCAGGCGTTGGACCAGATGACTGACGACGAGGTTGCCAGCGCCCTGGTCGCCGTGCCGGGCATCGGTCGCTGGACCGCGGACATGTTCCTGATCTTTTCGCTGCGGCGGCCGGACGTGCTGCCTCTGGGCGATTTGGCGGTGCGCGAGGCGTTCATGCACCACTATGGCCTGGAAAAGGGCGACTTTCCTCACAAAGCTGTGGCGATTGCGCAAGCGTGGCGGCCGTGGCGCAGTCTGGCGTGCTGGTATTTCTACCGCGACGCCGATGCGCGCAAAGGCCGCGCGCCCGTCGTGTAGGCGACGCGCGTCTCCCTGAAAGCGGAGTTTCGGCGCCTACTTGCCCTTGCCAAACCGGGCCGACGCCTTCATTTCCGCTTCCTTGAGGCGCATGAGCACCGGCGCGATGGCCTCGGCCACTGTGTCGCGCACTTCATCCGCTTCGTCGCGCGTCAGCTCCGCATTGCTGACCTCGAGTGCGGCCTCGCGCGCCTGTGTCAATTGGGCCTTGGCCATATGCAGCTGCGATGCACTCGCGACCTTTTGGAACAGCGGCTCCAAGTCTGCGATGGGTTTCGCCCGACCCGGAGCGATGGCCAACTCTTTCTGAAGTTCCGCGCACGCCGGTTGCGCGCCCAAACGATGCAACCGGGTCGCGTGCACCGCCAGCGGCTGCAACGCCTCCTCGGCTTCCTCGGTCAGCACTTTCGGCTCTACCACGTTCGGATCCCGGCGGATTTGATGCACCAGTTGGTGCCGTTTGCCGTCCCACGCGACCAGCGCCTGCCACGCCTGCTCCCGCTTGCCCGCGTCCGTGCCCGCGTCCCGCATGCGCTTGACCAAACTGGCGCCTTCCTCAGCGTACTGCGCCGTCGTCTCGCGGTACTTGGCCACCGTCGCCGGGCCAACCTTCGCCGCCACCTCTGCCGCTTCCTTGGCCGCCTTGTCGAGCGCCGCCTTCAGCTTCTCCGGTGCCTTGCCCATCTTCAGCTGCGTGTAAACTTCCAGTTCAGCGGCGTCATCGGGCTTCATCTGCTGCTTGATGCCGGCGAGCTGCGTCTCCAGACGCTCATTGTCCTGGCGGTACTTCTCGGTCAGCGCGCGGACCTTTGCGGCATCCGCGCCCGCAGCTTCCACGTCGCGCTGCAGCTTGTTCACGCGGGCGGCGAGCGTGTCGACAATCGGCGAGGCTTGTTGCATCGGCGTCTTGCCAGGCGCTTGAGCGAGCAATGGCACAGCGAGCAGCGGCGTTGTGAGCAGGACGGCGACGAAAGCGAAGGTGCGCAGGAACGGCATGGGGAAGTTCTCAGCCACGAGAGCACTGTGGCTGTTGAACGCTACACTTCGCCGGGCGCCGCGGTCAATGGTCGAACGGAAGTCGCAACCACCGGATTGTTTCTGCTGTCGGACAGTCTGTCTCTACCGCAGACCTTGTACTGCGGGCGATCCCTCCTTACATGGATGAACGCGAGTTCCGCGTTGGAGAGCAACCCGATGAGCCAGGACCAACTCAAGCTACTGACCCCGACGACCGTCGGTGATATTGCCGTGAAGAATCGCATCTTCCTTGCACCCATGACCCGCAGTCGCGCCGGCGACGGCAATGTGGTGACGCCGCTGACGGCGACCTACTATGCGCAACGCGCTTCGGGCGGACTGTTGGTTTCCGAGGGGACACAGGTTTCGCAGGAAGGCGTCGGCTACCCTGCGACGCCCGGGATGCACACCGACGCGCAACTTGCCGGCTGGCGCGTGGTGACGGATGCGGTGCATGCGGCAGGCGGCAAGATTGTCGCCCAGCTCTGGCATGTCGGCCGGCAATCGCTTCCGGTGTTTCAGCCGGGTGGCGGACTGCCGGTGGCACCGTCCGCGCTGGCGGATCAGGGCCGGGCGTTTACCGCGACCGGGCCCGTGCCCTACGGTGTGCCGCGCGCCCTCGAAACGGCAGAAATCGCGCGCGTTGTCGGTGACTTTGCCAACGCGGCGCGCAACGCCAAGGCCGCGGGGTTTGACGGTGTCGAGTTGCACGGCGCGAATGGCTACCTCATCGATCAATTCCTGCGCGACGAGAGCAATGTCCGCACGGATCAGTATGGGGGTTCGGTTGCCAATCGAATTCGCTTTCTGGCGGAAATTCTCGATGCGGTCATCGACGTCTTCGGCGCCGGTCGGGTCGGCGTGCGCCTGTCTCTGCCCGTGAGTCGGCCAGGCCTGACGGATTCCAACCCCGATGCGCTGGTGGCCGAAATTGCCAAGCTGGCGGAGCGCAAGAAGATTGCGTTTATTCACATGATTCAGCCCGTTGGTGGCGTCATGTTCGCCGCCGGGCAGCCACTGCTGTCGCCCGTGATTCGGCATTTCTACCATGGCACCTTGATCCTGAACGGCGGCTACACGCGAGAGACCGCTGAGGCGGCGATCGAGGCGGGCGAAGCGGAGGCGATTGCTTTTGGCGTGCCGTTTCTGGCCAATCCAGACCTGCCGGCACGGTTCGCGACGAGTGCGCCGCTCAATCCGCCCCAGCCCGCGAAGTTCTACGGCGGCGGTGTGGAAGGTTATACCGACTATCCCGCGCTCGCCTGACGGCCAGCTACCGGTCGCGCTTCGGCTGGTGTCTCTTTGTTCCAGCGGGCCGTTCAAGGCAACGCGGGGCAGCCGTTGAAGCACCCAGGGCCGGAGCAGGGCACCGCGCACTTGTTGTGACAGCCCGCCATACCGCACGGATAGTAGCAGGCCAGCGAGGCGGCGCAGGCCGGATCGCCGGATTCGCCGCACAGGTCGCCGACTTTGCCGCCGCTGCCGGTGTCGCTGACGTCCACCGGCGCGGCAATGTCCGGTGCATCGGCGCTGTCGACCGGCGTCACGCCGTCCACGACGTCGCTCGTGTCGGGTTCAAGGCCGTTGTCCGGGCCAAGCTCGCTGGCGGGCTGGACGTCGCAGCCCTCCAGGCACGGATTGGCGCAAGTCGATGCAAAATTAGGCGGTTGCGAGCCGACCGGGCATTGCCACTGTCCCGCGCTGCACACCATCTCCGTCGTTGGTGGAGTGAAGCCAACGCAACACTTCATGGGCGGAGTGCCGCTGCAGCCGGCGTCACCTTTCACGTCCTGGACGTCGCCGGCATCGGTGTTCAGCACGGTATCGTCGGCATTGGCCGCGTCCGCCACGGCTGCGACTCCAGCTTTTGCGCCGCAGCCGGTCGCCAACAGGAGGGCCAAGAACCAGGTTGTCTTCATGTGTGACTCTTCGCTGGTGCCGGTGTGGCCGGTGGCAATCATGCCCCGTCCGGCAGGTCCGTCAAGGTGTGAAATCGCGGCATTCTCGGAAGTTCAGGGCGTGCAGCCAAGGTCAATCGGCGTCGCGGCGCAGGGATTCTCGACGCCAAAGTGCAGCGTGTCACAAAGAGTCGCCCCGGGCGTGTCTGTCACGAGCCTTTCGCCGACCAGCTTGCCGCCGGGGTCATAAAAGAGGTCGACGTGGCCTTTGCACATCATGAAGATAGACTTGCTGCCGTCGAAACACTGGGTCGCATGGATCTCACAAGCCTTCTGCGTGCACGCCCAAACGCTGCCGTTTTGCTAAACATGCTGACCTATGTCCAACATCAAGTTCTTCCGGTCAGACCTGTTGCATTTCGGACTGGATCCGCGAGCGTGCACCATCCGGTGGCACGCCGCGGATGAAAACGGTTTGATCTCGAACTTCGGTCGGAGTGTGTA
>CAIYBN010000049.1 GCA_903924465.1 uncultured Myxococcales bacterium
GGCCGGGGCAGCCGGAGCGGCGGGAGCAGCAGGAGCCGGAGCAGCGGCCGGAGCGGCTTCAGCCGGCTTGGCCTCTTCCTTCTTCTCTTCGGCCTTGGGCTCTTCAGCCGTCTTCTCGCCTTCCGGCGCGGCAGCCGCAGCGCCTTCGCCCTCGGGCTTGGTCTCAGCCTTCTTCTCGCAGCCAGCGACGGCGATCGACAGACCCAGACCAACGATAACAAACATCTTGCGGTTCAACATTGTGCTCCATCTCCTGTATAAGGGGTTGCTCAACCTGTTTCGCTACTGACTGTTCCACATTCTCGCAGCGTTTCAGCCACGCATTCGCTTCCCAAATCAACTGCGTCTCCTGTTGAAGCGGAGACGGTGAGGCACCCGAAAGGCAGTCTTCGTTGCGCGGCAGCACCGATGCCCCGCTTGGCGACGACCTCCAAACCGACAACATCCTAGACCAACGAGGCAGCGTGTCAAGAAGTTCTCAAAACAATCGCCAGACTTCCCCTTCCTTTTGGTGCCGAGTCGACCTACCTTGCGTGAATGCGCGTTTGGCGCGGGGGTGATCATGGCGCTTTTTGAACTTGAATCGGCCTATGAACCGGCGGGCGATCAGCCGCAAGCCATTGATGCTTTGGTGGCTGGCATCGAACGCGGGGACGCGGCGCAGGTGCTTTTGGGCGTCACGGGATCGGGCAAGACCTTCACCATGGCGCAGACGATCGCGCGGCTGGGCCGACCGGCGCTCATCATGGCGCCGAACAAGATCCTGGCAGCGCAGTTGCATCGCGAGTTCAAGGCGCTTTTTCCCAAGAATGCCGTGGAGTTCTTTGTCAGCTACTACGACTACTACCAGCCCGAGGCCTACGTACCGTCGACCGACACGTACATTGAGAAAGACTCGCAGATCAACGATGAGATCGACCGCATGCGGCACGCCGCGACGTACGCGCTGCTGGAACGAAAAGACGTGATTATCGTAAGTTCCGTGTCGTGCATCTATGGCATTGGCGCGGCAGAGTCCTATTTGGGCATGCGGGTGCCTTTGGCGGTGGGCGATCGGATTCGCCGCGATGATCTGCTGCGCAAGCTGGTCGACATTCAATATGAGCGCAATGACATGGACTTGCACCGTGGAGCGTTCCGCGTGCGCGGTGACGTGATCGAGCTTCAGCCGGCCTACCACGACGATCGTGCGGTGCGAATCAGTCTCTGGGGCGACGAGATCGAGGCGCTGGAATGGGTCGATCCGCTGCGCGGTGTGGTGCTGGACAAGGCGGAGAAGCTGTCGGTCTACCCGAATTCGCACTACGCGACGCCAACGGAGCAGATTTCCCTGGCGATGGAGTCCATCCGCGTGGAACTGCAGGTGCGGCTTCAGGAACTGAACGCGCAGGGCAAGCTGCTGGAAGCGCAGCGCCTGGAACAGCGGACGATGTTTGATCTGGAAGCGCTGCAAACGCGTGGGTTTTGCAGCGGGATCGAGAACTACGCGCGCCATCTGACGGGACGACCGCCGGGTTCGGCGCCGCCGACACTTGTTGACTATTTCCCAAAAGATTTCGTGACTTTTCTGGACGAGTCGCACGTGCTGGTGGGGCAAATCGGCGGGATGTTCCGCGGCGATCGCGCGCGCAAGGAAGTGCTGGTCGAGCATGGGTTTCGCATGCCGTCGGCGATGGACAACCGGCCGTTGCGCTTCGACGAATTTCAGGAGCGCGTGCCGCAGTCGATCTACGTGTCGGCGACGCCGGGCGATTGGGAACTGGAGCAGACCCAGGGTGTTTTTGTCGAGCAGATCGTGCGGCCGACAGGTTTGGTCGATCCGCAAGTCGAAGTGCGGCCGGTTGGCAGTCAAGTAGATGATCTGCTTGGTGAAATCAAGAAGACCGTCGAGGCCGGCGAGCGGGTGCTGGTGACGACGCTGACCAAGCGCATGGCCGAGCACTTGACCGAGTACTACGACGAACTCGGCGTGCGGGTGCGCTACCTGCACTCGGACGTGGAAACGCTGGAGCGGATTGAGCTGATTCGAGCGCTGCGCAACGGTGAATTCGACGTTCTGGTGGGCATCAATCTGCTGCGAGAAGGCTTGGATTTGCCAGAAGTTTCGCTGGTCGCAATCCTCGATGCCGACAAAGAAGGGTTTTTGCGATCACACCGCTCGCTGGTCCAGACGATCGGCCGCGCGGCGCGCAACGTGAACGGGCGCGTGATCCTGTACGCGGATCGCATGACCGGGTCCATGAGCACGGCGATCGAGGCGACGGAGACGCGGCGGAACAAGCAGATCGCCCACAACTTGGTGCACGGGATCACGCCGCAATCGATCCAGAAAGCCACGCAGGCGGCGAAATCGGTGCAGATCACGCCGACGCTGCAGCATCAGACGGACGCGAAGAAGGATCGCGAACAGCTGGAACGGCAGGTGGCGGATTTGCGCAAACAGATGAAGAAAGCCGCGCAGGATCTGCAGTTTGAGGAGGCGGCGCGGCTGCGCGACGAGGCGCGGCAGATTGAGCAGTATCTCGTGGCGGTGGGGTAGGATGGGCGGCAGACGGACGCCCACCCTCAGAGGGTGGGGGAGGTGGTGGTGTTCGCTCGCCGGAGAAATTTGCCGCGGCCTGCGCAAAAATGTCACACAGGAATCGTCAATGGGCCTCGGCCCAGTTCGCCGCCGAACGCACATCGACCTGTAGCGGTACGGCCAGTTGCCCCGCCGCCATCATGGCCGTTCGCAGCAGTTCCGTGACCCGCGGCATTTCAGCCTCCGGCGCTTCCAGCACCAGTTCATCGTGCACTTGGAGGAGCATTTTGGCTTGCAGGTTCGCATGCTTGAGTTCCGTCGCGACCGTCAGCATGGCGCGCTTGATCAAATCCGCAGCGGTGCCTTGCACCGGCGTGTTGACGGCAATCCGCTCGGCCGCTGCCCTGTCGCCCGGATTCTGGCTGCCGAGGTTCGGCACTTGGCGCCTCCGGCCAAAAAGCGTCCGTACTTCGCCGGTGCGGCGCGCGTCGTCGAGCGTCCGTTCCATGAAGCCGTGGACGCCGGGAAATTGCTGAAAATACAGGTCGATAAACGCTTTGGCCGCCTTCGGTGTGACGTTGATCTCGCGGCTCAAACGTTGCGGGCCCATGCCGTACAGCACACCGAAATTGATGGTCTTCGCTGCGCTCCGCTGCTCTGAAGTCACCAACTCTGGAAAAACATTGAACATCCGCGCGGCCGTCTCGCGGTGGATGTCGCGGCCGTGCTGGAAAGCCGTGAGCAGTCCGGGATCGTGCGCCAGATGTGCCATGACGCGCAGTTCGATCTGGCTGTAGTCAGCTGAAATCAGAACCGAACCGGGTGGCGCAACGAATGCCTGACGGATGCGCCGGCCTTCGGTCGAGCGCACCGGAATGTTTTGCAGGTTCGGTTCGATCGAGGACAGACGCCCCGTGGCGGCGACGGCCTGTTGAAAACACGTGTGAACACGATGGGTTTCCGGCTGAATCTGCTCCGGCAGGGCATCGGTGTACGTCCCTTTCAGCTTGGTCAACTGACGCCACCGCAGCACGCGCGCCGGCAGCGGATGCGCATCGGACAGGCTTTCCAGCACGCTCTGGTCCGTCGAGTAGCCGCTCTGCGTGCGCTTCTTGGCCGGCAACTTGAGCTTCTGGAACAGGACCTCCGCCAGCTGAGCCGGCGATCCGACGTTGAACGGCCCGCCGGCAAGGT
The DNA here is from genome assembly GCA_903924465.1 of uncultured Myxococcales bacterium. Taxonomy (GTDB): domain Bacteria; phylum Myxococcota_A; class UBA9042; order UBA9042; family UBA9042; genus CAIYBN01. The sequence continues at coordinate 3,716 of CAIYBN010000049.1, forward strand.
CGTGGATCTGCGCTTCTTCACCGGCGATCTCCGTCGCCAGCCAGTCACTCTGCCGCTTCAACTCGGCGACATCCACGCGAATGCCGGCAAATTCCATCTCCGCCAGGACGTCGCTGAGCGGCATCTCCAGGTCGGTGTACAGCGGCAGCAGGCCGTTTTCCGCCAGCAGCGGCCGCAACTCCAACTCCGTCAGACGCGACAGGTAGGCGCGCATGCCCACGTGCGCGGCGGCTTTGTCGATCGGTACGGCGTCCCAGCCGGTCTGGGTCTTGCCTTTGCCAAGGTGCTCTCCGTCCTCTGCAATCTGCTGATTGCAATAGGAAAACGCAATATTGCGCAACGTGTGGCTATGCCGTTCCGGCTCGTGCAGGTAGCTCGCCAGCATCGCGTCGCCGGTCCAGCCGCGGACTTCCAGCCCCGCGCGGCGCAACGCGATGGCGTCGTATTTGGCGTGATGGCCGATCTTGCCAATGCGGCCGTCCGTCAGCACGGGCGCCAGCACCCGCAGCACGTCCGCTACGCGCAGTTGCGCCCCCAACGTCCGGTGGCGCATCGGAATGTACGCAACATGCAGCGGCGACCAGCACAGGCCGATGCCCACCAGTTCGCCCCACATCGGCATCAGTCGCTCGGGATCCGGATGGCTTTGCACCACGCAGATCGCGACATGCCTCGTGGAGCGAATCTGCTCGGTGATACCGGCAAGGTCCCTGAGATCCGTGATGGTTTCCACGGACAATGGACGAGGTGCTGCCTCGTCGACGGCCTCGGCATATTCGGCCAGGAGCCGCTTGAAACCGAGATCGGCAAATGTTTGGGCCAGCGCGGCACGCTGCGCCGCCTTGGGTGTCAGGTCCTCCAGCGCAAAAGGCAGCACGGCGTCGCACTTCAGCGCAACGAGTTTCTGGGCCAATCGTGCCGCGTCGTGTGAGGCGCGCAAAAGCTCCTGGGCGCGAGGCGGCAAGACCCGATCGATGTTGGCATAGACCGCGTCCAGCGTGCCCCAATCCGCCAGCAGCTTGACCGCGCCTTTTTCGCCGATGCCGCGGACGCCGGGAATGTTGTCCGCCGTGTCGCCCATGATCGCCAGCAGATCGCCGACCTGATCGCGGCGCACGCCCCATTTGGCCATCACGGCTTTCTCGTCGTAGACGATGCCCTTGCCGTCGTCCAGCTGCGTGATGCCGGGCAGCCCGTCTCGCGGATCGACCACCAGCTGCATCAAATCTTTATCGCCGGACACGATGATCACGTCATGGCCGGCACGCTGGCCTTGGACGGCAAGCGTCGCGATCAAATCGTCCGCTTCCAGCCCGGGAATGCCGATGACCGGCAGGCCGAATTCCTCGGCCACACGCGTCGCGATCGGCCACTGCTGCGCCAGATCTTCGGGCATGTCCGGGCGGTTGGCCTTGTAGTTCGGGTCCATCTCGTGGCGAAACGTCGGGCCGGAGACATCAAAACAGACGGCGATCTTGTCCGGTTTCTTCTCCCGCAGGAGCTTCTGCAGCATCGAGACGAAGCCGAAGACCGCGCCCGTCGGCTGCCCCGTTGGCGAGGCCAGATGACGCACCGCAAAGTAGGCGCGAAACAACGCGTGCGAACCGTCGATGAGGAGCAAGCTCGGGCGACGAGTGGCCATGTCACCCTCCGATCAGCCTACGGGCAGTAGGTGGCCTTGTCGCTGCAGCAGTCGCCATAGGTTGGGTCGGCGCAGAGGCTGTCGCAATAGCAGAACGTGCCATCGGCCTCCTTGCTCGCGGTGCTCTGGCCGCATTTGCCCTGACAGCCGAAGCTGCAGTCAGCGGGGCAATTCGCCTTGTCCTCGCCGGGGTCGCAGTTGTTGTCGCCGCAGAACGCCGGACATTTGCCACAGTCCGAGGAGCACGAAAGGCAGGTCTCGCCGGAGCAGACGCCGTCGCCGCAGTTGGATTTCGGGCAGCTGCCGCCGCCGTTGTTGGCGATGCAGGTGTTGCACGCGTCCTGGCAGTAGTAGCCAAAATCGCCGGTGCAGCACGAGGCGTCGGTCAGGCACGCGCAGCTGTAGTCGCCGCAGACGCCGCAATCGGCGGTGCATGTGGTGCAGTTCTCGTCGCCGGTGCAGGTGCCGTCGCCGCAGCCGGAACTGGCGAGGCCCGTCGTCAGGCAGAATCCGCAGTCCTGGGCGCAGCCCTTGCAGTCTTCCTTCTCGGACGCAGAACACACGCCGTCGCCGCAGTACAGGTAGCCGCCACAGTCGTTCGGGCAGCTCGAGCTGTACTCGCTCGCACCACAGACGCCATCGCCGCAGACGTCGTTGAACGGCGGGCAGGTTGCGCCACAGCTGCCGCACTCGCCGACGCAAATGTCGTCCCACGAGCTGCTGCAGCACAGCGGGTCCTGGCCACACACGCATGCTTCGCAGCCGCAGCCGTTGCAGCTCGGGGCTGGGCTCGCCATGCAACCGGCCACGCACTGCTTGCAGTCCTGTTCGCAGGTGATGCAGTTCTCTGACGGGTCGCAGGTGCCGTTGCCGCAGCCGGGGTCGGCGCACATGCCGCAGTCCTTGGCGCAATTCGCACAGGTTTCGTTTGCGCCGCACGTGCCGTCACCGCATTGGGTGACGATGGTGCAGTCGAGCGTCAGCGTCACCACGCCGGTGTCGGCGGCAGACGTGTCCAGAATCACGATGCGCGGCACGCCGGCCGGAAGGCCGATCGTCAGCGAATAGTACGAAGCGGTGTCGCACGCCGCCGCGTCGCATTTGCCGTCGAGGGTCGGGGCAACGTCAAAGAGCTGGGTGTCCGCGGTCACGCCGGTCGTATCCAAGTTCAACGTTGCGGTCATGGTTACGTCGGCGGTCAACAAGACTGCAGCCTCCGGACCGGCCCATTTGTTGCTGTCGCAGCCGCCATAGCCGCTGAACTTCGAGGCGCCCAGCGATGCCAGATCAATGGTGATCTTGCTGCCGCACGCCAGTTCCTGTGGCGAGCAAACGTCGGGTATGCAGGTCGTCGGCGCGTCGCAGCCGCCTTTCTTGCACGTTCCAGGGCCACCGCACGCGCCGCCGATCGCGCACGCGGCGCCGTCGGCCACAGGCTTGACCTTGCACATCTTGCTGGAGCCGTCGCAGAAGCCGATTTGGCACGGTGCAAAGTTCAAGCCCAGGCAGTCCGCGTCTTTGGTGCACGAACCCGGCAGGACGTCCGGCACGTCCGTGAAGTCGCCGTCCGTCGTGCTGACGTCCGGCGCGATGTCGACATCATCCGCCGCGTCTGCGATGTCGGTCATTTCCGCGTCGACCGTATCGGTGTCGGGGGTCTCGACCGCGTCAGTCCCGCTGACATCGGTCCCGCTGGCAGCATCGCTGCCCCAGCTGTCGACGTCGACCGCGATGGCGTCCGTCCCCGGTTCGCCCGTCGTGTCGTTGCCGTCGGCGGCTGTGCCATCTGGTCCGGTTCCGGTGTCGCCAGTTCCCGTGTCGCCGCTACCGGTCCCATTGGGCCCGTTGTTCGCGACGGTGCTGCTGCACGCAAGACTCCCGATGGCGAGGACCGAGAGCAGCACAAAAAGAGGCAATTGACGCATCGAATCCTCCGTTGATCGGACGGCCATCGTGTCATTTCCGGTCCTCCGTCGTCAACGACTTCACGACGCGCGGCCCCGGTCGGGCGATGGCACATCTGGGGGTTGGCCCGATTGCTGCCCATCTGTTACAGTCGCGCGGCGCTACTGCCATGCTGGTGGTTGCGGCCCGTTGGCGTCCGCCGGATTCAGGGAAGTTGATGACCCGCCGTGCTTTTGGCAAACCGATAACCACGCGTCATTTCTGGCGTTTGCTGGTCCTTGCTTGGCTGGCGTCGGCCGTCCTTGGCTGCAACGGCGCGACGAGTGTTGGCAAGAGTCGAGGCGTTGGAGCTGCCAAAGCTGCCTCTGAGCAGACGGTTAGTTCCGGCGAATTGGCGCAAAAAGGCGGTGGCTGCGAGCTCAACCAGCGCATCAGCGAACCTGCGGTCGACACGGCCGAGTGGGCGATCTGGCGGGCGTACCAACTCGCGCTCGGTCCCGACGATGCCGCGGCCTTTCAGGCCTTTGCCGCGCTCTTCCCGTCGGATCGCAACCAGCGAGAATTGCGGGAAATGTTCTGGCCGCAGCTGCGTGCCAACGTGCACAAGTACCTGGTGGAAGCCGGCAAGCCCGACTACACGATTTGCCGGAGCGTGCCGGTTGAAAATGGCCGCAAATTCTTCATTGTCACGGCTGATGCCAAGCAAATGCCCCCGCCGATCACGATTGGCGACATCGAAGGCAAGCCGAAGATCCTGCTCTTGACGCCGTTCTGACCGTGGCTGTCGTGCCGCAGTCTTGTTGTCGTTCCGTTTCTCTGGTTCGGAGGTTTCTGATGGCCCTCAAGCGTTTTCGCCTCGTTCCCGCCGCCGCTGGCTGGTCCTGTGCTCTGTCCCTGCTGGTGGCTTGCGCCGCCCAGCCCGTGCCCGAAACCGGCAATTTTGCCATGAAAGTTTCGGCGCTGACGGGGACTTGCGGCAGTGCATCGACCAACTCGCCGCTGGGCGAGATCCGCAAATTCAAGCTCATCGTCCGCGAGCCCGATGCACAGGGCGTGCTCAGCACGCTGACGACGATCGATTCCAGCTTCGACGGTTCGTCCAAGTCGATTACGTTCACCAACATTCCGGCAGGAAGCCCGCGCGAAGTGACCCTGCTGGGCTACACGCAAGCAGGCGAAGTGTCCTGGTTCGCCCGTAAGTCTGCGCTGACTATCAACAAATTGGAGACCCAAGTGGTGGACATCATGCTGATGGCCGCCGAGGGATTCACCTGTGTTGGACCGGATGCCGGCGTGAACAAGCTCGCGTTCCCCGTGGTGACCCGCATCGCCAGCGACAAGATCCTGATCACAGGTGGTTTCGCGGATGCCGCGGTGGATGGTGCAAACCTGAAGCTTTCGCTGCCGCAGTCGCAGGCGTGGCTGTTCGATCCGGCGAAGGGCACGTTCACGGACGCTGGCCAGTTGGTCGCGGCCCGCGGCGCGCACTCTGCGGTCTACCTGCCCAAGTCGGGAAAAATCCTGATCTTTGGCGGTGCGACTGAGATGCAGGTCAAGAGCGACGGTTCTGCGCCGCCGACGTGGAACGCGGCCAACGCCGTCAATCCGCGTTGGGAACTCTGCCAGCTGGATACCAACAACCAGCTGGCGTGCTCGACGGACGACTCGATCCAGGACAACGTCAAGCCGCGCGTGATGCCGAATTTGCTGCTGCTGACGGCCGACTACGTGGTCGCATCAGGCGGAGCGCCATGGCCGACGACGGAAACGACCAATTTCTTGGGCGCCGACCTGTTTGACCCGACGCTGGCCACGCAAGTGGACGGCGGAAAAGGTGGTTTTTCCAAGTTGCCCAACGGCGCGCTCAAGATGAACGGGTCGCGCGCCGGTTCGGCGGTAGCGCCTTTCACGACGCCCTCGGCAGCCGGCACATCGCGCTACCTGATCTGGGGCGGCAACGAGTCGATTTCGGCGGCGGGTGTTCCATCCGGTGCCGGCAAAGTTGCTGAAATTTGCATTGAATCCTCGATGCTTGGCGACGCGCGGTTCGACGACACGTACGCCCTGGTCGGCGCCGATGGCAATCCGACGACCGACTACAGCGAAGCGACCGGTTCCCTGTTCTTCCCGACGCTGTCGGCGTTGGGGCCGGTCACACTCGACTCGGGTGAGGTTGTGGAGCGCTTTGCGGCGATCGGCGGCGCGCGCTGGAAGGACAACGTTTGGGCCAAGCCCAGCAAGGACGATGCGTGGTTGTTGACCGTGAGCGATGCGAAAAAGACGATTCTCGTTCAGAAAATGCCCGGACTGACGGACGGCGTGTACCTGCACACCGCGACAGCGACCGGTGGCCACGTTGTCGTCAGCGGCGGTTTTGCCTCGCTCAACACGGGTGCTGCGACGCTGACGGACTTTGCGCCCAACCCGGATGACCCGTTTGGCCCGCTGATCGTGGGCACTGCACCTCCGGCTGCTGCTGCCGCGTTCGTGCCACGTGGCGCGCTGGCGTCGCAAAAGCTCAGCAACGACTGCATCTTGTTGTTCGGCGGCGTCGCCGGCTTTGACGACTTGAAGACCCACGATGGCGGCGCAAGCGACGTCTATTGCCCGGGTTTCCTCGCGCAATAGCGCGGGGACGCTCCCAACGCGCAGCCAGCACGAAGTTTCCCTGTAGGATTCAATTGGTAGGGACCGACATGAAGCATCATCAAACCACTTCTCTTCTGCCGCGCTCGCGCGGGTTTCGCGTGGCTGTTGCCTCGCTGACCGCCGTGGCCTTGGTCAACTTGCAATGGTGGTCGGTCCTCGCCGGCCAGCCTACCCAGTGGCTGGCACAGGCTGAAGCGCAGACGGCGGCGAATTCCACGCTGGCGATCCTGTGCGTGCCGACCAACAAGAAGTCCACCGACGAGGCGGAAGGCATCGAGCGCTTGTTGTTCGAAGCGTCGCGGCGTCTGGATACGGTGCGGCCGTTCGATCTGTCGCCGCAGCCGGCGCAGGATCAGGCGGCTAAAGCTGCTGAAAATATTGAGGATGCCCTGCGCGCGCTGCTGCTGCGGACGCCCAAGCGCGCCCAGGAGCGCCTCGCGGCCACGGACGCCGCGCTGACGGAAGCGCCGAATGCCGGCGATGAACGGCTGCTGGCGCGTTACTACAAGGCCACGGGCTTGGCGCACCTGGCCAACAACGATTTGGTCAAGGCCCGCGACGCCATGGCCAAGTCTGTAGTGCTTTTTCCGAATCAGACGGTCGACGAGTATTCCGCTTACGGCGCGTCGGCGCGGGAGATGTTTGAAACCGTCAAGCAGCTGGTGACCAACCTGGGCACCGGCGATCTGAAAGTCGTCAGCAAAGGCGGGCGCGGTGAAGTTTTTGTCGACGGCGCCTATCGCGGGACCGGCACCGCGGTGCTGGAAGACGTCGCCGCTGGGCCGCATCGCATCACGGTGCGGACGCCTGGCCAGACCGCCGAGCGCAAGACCGTGGAAGTGGCGACCGGCAAGGTCATGACCGTCGAGTTCGATTTGAAAGCCGCACCGTTTGCCCAGGAACTGGACGGCGGTCGCAAAGTGCTGATGGACAACTTCACTCAGCCAGCGCTGGTGGAAGACCGGATTCGCGAACTGCGCAACCAACTGGGCGCGGACCAAATGCTGGTGCTGCGGCCCAAGCTCGCGAAGAAGACCACGGAATTGAATGGCTTCTTCTTGGGCGCGGACGGCGTGTTCAAAACGGTCAAGGTCACCATCGACAAGGATGAAAAGTACTTGGACAAGCTCGCCGATTTTGTTGCGACGACCGCCGGTTCGAAGCTCGTGGCTGATCCGACGACCGCACCGCTGGATGCGCGGCAAAGCGTCGTGACGCAGAACAAGGCGGGGGCGGCGACGGATGCAGCGACCGCCTACATCGATCCGAATGCGCCGCTGTTTGAGGACGAGAAGAAAGAAGATCGCCCCATCACCAAAGAATGGTGGTTCTGGACGGCAGTGGTGGGCGGCGCGGCGCTGCTCGGCGGCGGCATCTACTTGCTGACCCGCGGCAAAGCCGGCGACACGACGCCGACCGGCACGCTGCAATTCAACCTGAACACCTCAACGCCCAAGCCCTGACCGGGTCGCGTGCGCGGGTTCTGTGGCTCTTGATCTCGACAAGCAAGCGCGCGAAAGCCAGAATTGCGCAGCGGGTTAGGGCTGCGGGACCAGTCAGACGGCGCACGATTGTTCGCTAAACTATTGAAATATCTGGAGGAATTTATCCATGGCATACGTGATTACCAGCCTCTGCGTCGACTGCAAAGACACCGCTTGCGCCGACGTCTGTCCGGTCGAGTGCATCTACGAGGAATCCGGCGGCGCCGCCAAGTACAAGAATCAACTGTTCATTCACCCGGATGAATGCATCGATTGCACGAACTGCGAGCCGGCGTGCCCGTGGAAGGCGATCTTCGAGGAAGATGAAGTTCCGGCCATCTTCAAGGCGGACATCGAAGGCAACCGCGCGATTGCGGACGCGATTGGCAGCTTCACCGTCGCCAAAGTCCACAAGGGCCCGGCGCCGACGGCTGAACAGGTCGCCGCGAACTTCAAGAAGCACGGCTATACGCCCTGATCTCCGACCAGTTGTGCGACCGTTGCTTTGGCTGCAGATGCGGAATCCAACAGGGATTTGCCGCGTGCCAGCTCAATGCCCAGCGCCGTTGCAAAGCGGCAGCCGGTGCCTCGTGGGCTTTTGCGCCAGAATTCGAGCGGTTGTAGCTCGACGGTGGCCTGACCATTCCAGACCAGATCAACGCCGCGCATGCCATCTGGCGCATGTCCGCCTTTGAGCACCGCGGCGCACGGCAGCAAACGGAGCGCTGCCTCGGCCTCGCTGCGCGTCGCCAAAGGCATGCCAACCAGCCAAGCCAACTCCGGCCAGTTGGGCGTCACGACCCGCGCGTGGGGCAGCAAGTGGCGCATCAGCCAGCCCGACATCGCGGCGAGATCGTCGCGCGGCCACATGGACCCGCCAGAGCTCGACGCCATCAGCGGATCGACGACCAATGGCGCGGCGGGATGTAGATGCGCGAACCTCGCCAACGCTTTGGCATGCGCGCGCGTGGCCAGCATGCCGGATTTGATCGCCACACCCTCGTTGGGAACGTCCAGATGCTTCACGATGTGGTTGCGCAGATCAGGGGCGACAGGCCAACCCCCCAGCCAGGTTTCCGACGTTTGCGCGGTCAACGCTGTCACGACCACGCGACTGGCCGCACCGAGCGAGTGCACGACTTGCAGGTCGGCGATCAGCCCGGCTTCGCCACCGGGATCCAAACCGCCCCAGAGTATGATCGTCGTCTGCTTTCCAGCGAATTCGGTCATGCAATCCTCCGGGCGCGGAGAATACCACGGCGGAGATTTGCCAACGCGGCCATCCGCAACGATCATCCACGCGACGGCCATCGCGGAGATGACCGCAGGAGCGCTGTGACCGAAGAGGACAAGACACCGCAAGACGCTGAGTCGATGCCCGAGGCACCGCAGCCCGCCGCGTCCGATGAAGCGCCGTTGCAGCACGCCGTGCAGGAGGCGGTGACGGCGATCGCGGACGTCGCCATGGCGCCGGTCGACGAAGTGCTTGGCCACGCGACGTGGTTGCGTTGGGCGCTGGTCTGTCACCTGCTCGCCACGCTGAGTGCGACGTTGGTTGCGCTGCACGAGCAATTCGCCGATTGGCAGGTCTACGCTTGGACGGGCTTGCTGACGGCCGTGCTGATCGGCAATTTCATGCGTTGGGGGCCAAGCGCCCACTGGCTGCACCGCACGTGGACGACGCTGGCGGCGCTGATTGTGGACGCGGTCTGGCTGCTGCTGCTCTTTGATCGCGCCCGCGCCGGCCAGTGGCACGCGCCCCGCACGCCTCGCGCGATGTGGGCGCCGGATACGTCGCCGTGGTTCTGGTTGCCCGTCGCGTTGTTGTTGCTGTGCGCCGGGTTTCTGGTCGTCCACGGCCTGCTCGCGCCGCATTATCGGTTGCGGCGCACCCACCACGCCAGAACGTCTCGGAGCTAAGCTGTCGGCATGTTGCGCGATCTTTTCCAACGCTATCGCCAATCGCTGCTGCTGACGCTGGTGCTTGTGCTGCCGATTGCGTCCATGTACTGGCATGGCAAGACTCGCACCGAGTCGACCTTTGTCGAGCGCGGCCTGCTGGCCCTGACGTCGCCTTTTACCCAGCTGAATCACGACGCCATCGAGGCGGTGCGCAAGTCGGCAAAACGCTATGTGTTCCTGACCAACGTGGAGGCCCGCGCGGATGTGCTGGAACACGAGAATCGCATCCTGCTGGGCGAGGCGCTCAAGTCACGGGCGATTGGCGAAGAACTGCAGCGGGTGAAGGAACTGTGCGAATTCAAGGCGGAACATCGTGATTTTAGCACGGTTCCGGCGCGCGTCATCGGCCGCGATGTATCGCAGTTCTTCCAGGTGATGCGCATCAAGATCGACACGGGCGGGCTCGTCGGCATCAAGGAAGGCATGGCGGTGATCACCGACGATGGCGTGGTCGGTCGCATCGACCGCGTGTCGCAAGGCTTCGCCGACGTGATGCTGGTGACGGACGCGCGCAGCCAGGTGCACGCGACGGTGCCGGGCAAGGGCGTGATTGGGTCCGTGAAGGGCAATGGCAAGCGCAACGAGTTCACCGCGCAGTTCGTGCATTTGGACAAGCTGGACCGCGGCGCGCCGTTGGCAGCGGGTGACGCGGTGCTGACGACGGGCCACGATCGGGTGTTTCCGGCCGGGCTGGAAATTGGCCACATTGCCGATGCAGCGCCGACGCAGAGTGGTCCGTACCAGGAGTTCGTGCTCGCGGCGGCGGTCTCGTACGCAACGCTCGAGGAAGTTCTCATCGTCACCGGCTATCATGGTCCCGATGCCGAAGCGGCGCCGTCGCCGCCCGTGGAAACGCACGGCAAACGCACCGTCGATCCTGCCAACACGCCGGATTCGCCGCCATGAGGAGCGCATGAAGCCATTCGCTTGGATTCTTCTGGCTTTTCTCGGACTGGCGCTGCTGTCGCCGCTGCTGGGGCATTTCGACAGCCAGTTCTTCGCGCCGGACGTGGCGCTGCTCACGGCGCTCTATGCCGGCAGCCGTTCGAGCACGGCGACCGCGGTACTCGTCGGTTTCGCTGTGGGCCTGCTCAAGGACGGCCTGTCGCTCGCGGTGCCGGTGGGGCTGTACACGGAAATTGGCGTGTTGGCCGCGCTGCTCGGCCGGTTTCTGGAGCCGCGCGTCGATCTGCGCAGCGCAGTTCCGGTGATGGCGACGTCCGCGGCGCTGAGCGTGGCTGCGACGGTCGTTTTCCTGCTGCTGGAAGCGGTGTTTCACCGCGCATTTGACGCCTATGGCGACGTGCTGCGCATGTCCCTACCGCTGGCGCTCATCACGATGCTGGTCGCGCCGCCGTGGTTTGGTCTACTGGATCGGATCACCGGCCGCTTCGAGCATCCGCATCGCTCGGGGCTTTTGGGTCGCAAGTAGCTATACATCCCTGCTTGGACTCGGAGCCAAATCTTCTTGTGTCGCCGCGAGTCGGCCCGCAGGGACGCGAGCTTGGCGACCCCGCCAGCAGCCTCAACATGCCGAACAGCCGAACAGCATTTGCTCTCCGCTCTTTGCAGGCATGTTCAGTTGCTGTTGCAGTTCATCGCCTCGCTCAGGCACTTGCTGGTCGCACAGCTTTGGCACGCGCTGCCGGTGCAATTCGCGCAGTTCTTTTGCATGCACGGTGCGAGCTTCGCGAAGGCCTGGGCGCCGCTGGCCGAACATTTATGCAGGCAGTCCATGACACACGCCGCTTGGGTCGCGCCGGTGCCACAGCCGGTGACGCAGGTGGCTGTGTCGATGCAGCCGACGCTGCCGGTGGGCGTTGCGCACGTGATGGTCGGTGCGAGGCAGGCATTTGCGCCGCTCGCGGTGACGCAATTGAGCAGGGTCAGCAACTCGGTCTGCGCGGAGGCACTGCCAACGCCGTAGCAGGCGCCCTGGCAGGTGGTGTCACCTGCGGCGCACTTGCCCATGCACGCCTGCAAGTCGTAGCACGTCGCGCTGCCGCTCTTGCCGTCGGAAAGGCAAGCCAGCGACTCTTTGACGCATTTGTTCGTGTCGCCGCCGTTGGCGCTGACGCAATCGGTCAGCGTCTTGAACTGGCCCTCGCCGGTCGTGTTGACGGCGTTGTAGCACGCGGCCTGGCACGTGAATCGCTCGGGGTCACTGTTGCAGTTGGTCAGGCAACTCAGGATGGTGCTGCAGCCTTTGCTGCCCGGCGTGCTGCCCTGCGCCCAGCATGCGACCAACTCGTTGGGGCAATCCGATGACGTGCAGTCGTCCATGCATTTCTGGGTTGGCGGCGTGGTGCCCGCGCACTTGCCTTGCAGGCATTTCTTGACCGTGCAATCCAGCAATGCCGCGGCAGTGGGCGCGGCAGCGGTTGCGGTGGCGTTGGCACAGGTTTGGCCGCAGCTCGCTGACCAACTCGCCTGGCAAGCGTTGATGGCGCATTGCGAGGAGGCGATACAGGTCTTCAGCGATCCGGGCTGGACGACATCGGTCGCGACGTCTGCACCGGTCTTCGTGTCGGTCGTCGCCTTGCCATCCTCGCCCGCCGCGGAGTCCGTCGTTGGCGTGACATCCGACAGGTTGCTGCCGTCGGCGCCGTAGTAGACGCCGCCACCTCCGCCGCCGCTGCTGGTGCCGCACGCGACGAGTCCCAAAGTAGTCAGCACAACAACAATGACTTGGCGCATGATCGATCTCCCCCAAACGGCTGCAATGCCGCGACCCGCGCTTATCCTACACGGAGATTCGTCCGTCGCCACTCCTGCCCGGCCGGTCCTCGCAAATTTCCACGAATCCACAGCGATCCGGCCGCTGCCGCGCGTGCTGGTTGACCCGCCGTCGCTGCCGTCGGACACTCGCCGTCCGCCGCCGGCGCGACAACCGATGACAGTCCTTGGCCCTTCCCATGATGCGCAACGCTTTCATGCCCGCAATCGCCTGGCGATGGCCGGCGTTTTTGTCGCAGTCCTCGTGCTGATCGCCCGCTTGGTGATTGTCCAGGGCGTGATGGGCGCCAACTACGAGAAGATCGCGACGATCGAGCGGGTCGGCAAAGTGCGCTCTCAGGCACCTCGCGGGCAGATCAAGGGATCCGACGGCACGGTGCTTGCCCGCAACCTGGAGAGCCATTCGCTGGAGCTATTGCCGGCCAAGGTGAAAGCCGATCGCGTTGTGGCGATTGTGAGTCGGCTGCGCGAGCTGCTGGACATGACGGACGCGGAACTGGAAGCGCTGCGCGGCGAACTGTTGCGAGAGGCTGATCCACGCAAGCGCCAGCCGCTGGTGGTGCGTCGCGATCTGGTGTCGACGCATTGTCCATACGATTCCAGCCAGTTGGAGTTGACCTCTGAGGTCGAATACCGCTTCTGCCCAGTCTGCGGTCGCAATTTCGAGCCCGTGCCGGCGCGCAAGGCGTGCCCGTTTGACCAACGCAAGCTCCAGTCGATCCCGGGCGGCGACGGGATGCGCTGCGCGTCCTGTGAACGCGAGTTCTCGTCGGCGGGCGTCTGTCCCTACGATCACCATGCGCTGCACGTTGGCCACCACAATTTGAAATGTCCGCTCTGCCAGCGCACGTTCAACGACGAAGTGGCGGTCATTCGTGCCAATCTGCACCTGTTGCCGGAGGCCCGCCTGGAGTCCGAAATCCAGCGCGAATACCCGTTTCGTTTCCTCGCGAGCCACGTGCTGGGCTACGTCGGCTACGTAACGGACGCGGATCGCGCGCCCTGGCTGCCTTGGCTACCGGCGCGTTTCGCTCTGACCGATCGCGTGGGCCGGACGGGGCTGGAGCGGGCGTTTGATGCGGCGCTGCGCGGCCTGGACGGGGAGCAAGTCGTCGTGCGGCGGTCCGGTGCGGACGAGAATGCCAAGGGCATGGACGATCTGGTCGCGGGTCTGCAACCACGGCCGACGGTGCCGGGGTTGACCCTGCGCCTGACGCTCGATCTGGAATTGCAGCGCATCGCCAAGGTCGCGATGAAAGATGTCTTTTCCGGTGCCGCAGTCGTCATCGATGCGCGTACCGGTGAGGTTCTGGCCCTGTATTCGAAGCCAAGCTTTGACCCCAATACGATGTCCGGCAAACGCGCGCCGCATGGCAAGACTGCGACGGACACGCCAGCGTATGCGCCCCTCCTGGACAAAGCCGTGCACGCGTTTCCCCCCGCGTCGACCTTCAAAATCGTGGCTGCAATCGCGGCGTTGGAAGAAAACGTCGTCACGCCGTCGACGACTTTCCACTGCCCGGGCTACTACGATTTCGGCGGTCGGCGCTTCCATTGCCACTCCAAACGCGGCCACGGCGACGTCAACCTGCGCGAAGCGATCCGCTCGTCGTGCGACGTCTATTTCTACCATCTGGGCGAACTGCTCGGCCTCGATCGCTTGGAGGCTTGGGCGCGCAAACTTGGCTATGGCGAGTCGACCGGTATCGAAATCTACGAAGCCCAAGGCCGCCTGCCAACGCGGGCGTGGTACGCGGAACACGTCAAAGGCGGCTATTATCCAGGCTTTGCGCTATCGACGGCGGTCGGGCAAAAAGACGTGACCGCAACGCCGCTCCAAGTCGCGCGCGTCTACTCCGCGCTGGGGCGCGAGGGCATTTTGCCCAACGTGACGCTGGTTCAGGGCTTTGAAGGGCCTGATGGCAAGCTGCTGCCACGCCTGCCGCGGCCGAGCGGTCGCGACCTGCCGGTGAAGTCCACGACGCTGCGGTTCATCCGCAACGCGTTGCTCGCGGTGGTGAACGATGAAGGTGGAACCGCGTATGCGAGTCAGCCGACCAACGTGATGATGGCCGGCAAGACGGGGACCGCGCAGGCGGCGCAGCGGCCGCGGGCGGACATGGTGGAGCGGCTGAAGGCGGATCCGCTGGCACTGGGACGGCTGACCGCTTGGATGCAGAACGATCACGCGTGGTTTGTCGGCTATGCCCCGGCGGAAGATCCGGAGATCACGGTCGCCGTATTCGTGGAACACGGCGGATCGGGCGGCCACAACGCGGCGCCGATCGCCGTGAAGATTGTCGAGTCCTGGTTTGCCCGTCATCCGCACGTCAAAGAGGCTGAGGCGACGCAGGCGAAGGCGCACAAAAAGGCGGCGGTGCCGCAGGAGGAACTGGACGAAACGCCGATCGCGGACCCCGAAGCGGTACCGACGGTGCCGCACGAAGACGATCCGGCCAACCGTCCGGCGGACGAACCACACGATGTGCCTGGCGAGACCGGCGACGAGGTTCTGCCGTGATCGACGTCGCCCAGAACGCACTCCTGCTCGGCGCTGCGATGGTCGGCGGCGCCATCAACAGCGTCGCGGGCGGCGGCAGCTTCTTCACGTTCCCCGCGCTCGTCGTGGGCGGCCTCGCGCCGATCGCCGCCAATGCCACGAGTACCGTTGCCCTCTGGCCGGGCAGTCTGGCCAGCACTTGGGCATACCGAAAGGATGTCAATGGCTTGCGCGAACATTTGGCTGGACTCACGTGCGTCAGCCTGGCCGGCGGCTTGCTCGGCGCGCTCCTGCTGCTTTGGACGCGCAACGAGACCTTTGCCCGCATCGTGCCCTGGCTGCTGCTGACCGCGACGTCGCTGTTCGCTATTTCTGGTCGCGCCGTGGCCTTTTTGCGCGCCCGCAACCGCGGCGTGCTGCATCCGGCGGTGCTGCTGACCGGCCAGTTCGTCATCGCGGTGTACGGCGGCTATTTCGGTGGCGGCATGGGCATCCTCATGCTCGCGACGTACGCGTTGGCCGGTCTTTCCGACATCCACGCCATGAACGGCCTCAAGTCGCTGCTCGGCGCGGCGATCAACGCGGCGGCCGTCGTCACGTTCCTGGTCGCCGGCATCGTGCAATGGCGCCCGGCCTTGTTGATGGTGGCAGGTTCACTCGTCGGCGGCTATTTTGGCGCCCGTCTGGCCAAAAAGGTGGACGCTGGTCGCGTGCGCCAATTTGTCATCGCGACCGGCGCGGTCATGACCGTCAAATTCTTTCTTTCCCAGGCCTGAGGTCGCCCGCCGATGTCCGTTTTCGCCCGCATTCGCCAGCCCTCGACCCTGCTTGGGCTGTTTTGCGTGCTCGGCCTGTGCGTCATCGCCATCGAAAACCTCCATTTCGCCGATTCCATGCTCGGCACGACCTTTCATCGTTCACAAACGATTTGGATTGTCGTGGGGCTCATCGGTACCGGCGTCACGGCGGGTCTCGACATGCAATTCGTGCGCCGCGTGAGTCCAATTGTCTACCAGGTCCTGATCGCGCTCCTGGTCGCCGTGCTGTTTTTTGGCCGCGATATCAACTACTCCAAGCGTTGGCTGGAGCTCGGTCCGGCGAACATCCAGCCGAGTGAGTTCATGAAGATCTCCATAGCGCTCGTGCTCGCCGACTGGTTTGACAAGAAGCGCAGTCAGGCGCCGTGGAAGCTGCGGCAACTCCTGATGCCGGTGCTGCTGATTCTGGTTCCGGTCGCGCTCATCAACCGCGAGCCGGATCTGGGCACGTCGGTTTGCGTCGCGCTGATCGCGCTTGGGCAAGTGTTGTACGACGGCGTGCAGCGACGGACGTTGGTGCTGGCGCTGTGCGTGGCGCTGATTGGCATCGGTTTGGCATGGAAATTCGACGTGATCCGCGATTACCAGAAGGGCCGCGCGGAAACGTGGTGGCACGCGATGCAGGACGACGAAAAGGCGCCGGACACCGGTCAGGGCGGCGCGAATCGCGACAACTGGCAAGCGGAAAAGGCTCTCTGGGCGGTCGGATCGGGTCGCGTCGCTGGGCGGTCCGATGACGAAGCCCGCGTCTCCGTGCTGCGCCACGTGCCGTTCGTCCACACGGATTTTGCCCTGGCCTGCTTCGCCGAACGCTGGGGCCTCATCGGCTGCATCTTTCTGTTTGGCCTCTACCTCGGCTTGGTCTGGTGGGCGCTGTACATCGCCGATCACGCTCAGGAACGGTTTGACGCGCTGCTTGCAGTCGGCGTTGCCGGTCTGGTCTTCTGGCAGTTCTTCGTCAACGCCGGCATGGTCATCGGCTTGTTGCCCGTTGTCGGCGTCACACTGCCTCTGCTGAGCTACGGCGGCTCGTCCGCGCTCACGGTCCTGCTGGGCGCCGGATTTCTGCTCAACATTTCGACGCGGCGCAAATCCAGATGAGTGAACTTCGCGCCTGGCTCGCGCCCCTGCTGGTGGTGCTCGCGGTCCTTGCGGTTTTCGGCCCGCCTGCCGATCGCGCTGAGTTCGTGCAGGACGATGGGCCCGCGTTCCTGCACCATCCGGCGGTGAAATGGCCGGTCGATCTGTCTGAGATTAGCCGCGCGCCGTACTTTGGCGATGCCGATCACGCCTACATCCGCCTGTCGCGGCCATTGGCGACGCTCAGCTTTGCCGTGGAAATCGCCGCTGGCCTGGATTCCAGCCGGGCGCGCCACTGGACCGACGTGCTGCTCTACGCGCTGGCCTGTGGCTGGCTGACGACGCTGGTTGCCCGGTTCGCCCTGCTGTGGCACCTGGAGCGCGCGGCGCGTCTGACCGCACTCGCCAGTGGCCTGTGGTTTGCCCTGCACCCGGCGCACGCCGAAGTGGTGATGCAAGTCGCCTATCGCCCCGAACTTCTGGCGCTGCTCGCGGAACTCGTGGCGTTTGAGGTGCTGCTGCGGTATCGGCGAAACCGCGGCACTGCGCTGTCGCTGGTGGTTGGCGCTCTGGCCTTTGCCGCTGCGCTGGGCAGCAAGGAGCAGCCAATCATGCTCTTGCCCATCGCGTTTCTGTGGGCGCTGTCCCGGCCGGGCCTCCTGCGACGTTTTCTTCCGCTGCTGCTGACCTGGGCGCTGATGGCTGTAGCCTGGCTCACGTGGCGGCACCTGTTGTTCGGTCCGGTCTCGGCGCTGCCGATCTCGGAGGCGGACAATCCACTGGCTGTCGTGTCCCCCATCGTGCGCACCTGGACCGCGCTGGCGGTGGTCCTCCGGGCCGTGCAGCACCTGTTCTGGCCGGTCGACCTCGCGCCCGATTACACCTTCAACGCCTGGCCGCCCGTCAGCCAGCCTGATGCCGAAGTGCTGGGCGGTCTGGCCATCCTCCTCGCTCTGGCGGGCAGCGCGACTTTCATCTGGTGGCGAACGCGGCAAAATCCGCTGCGGGACGAACACGATGTGGCGCCCGGCGAGATGGCCGTCCTGGCACTGGCGTGGGGATTGCTGACGTGGCTGCCGGTGTCAAATCTGCTGTTCACCTCCACGACGCTCTACGCCGATCGCCTGCTGTTCGCGCCGTCGGTGTCCCTGTGCTTGGGCGTGCCGCTCTTCGTCGCGCAGCGGGTGCAGTCGTGGCCGCTGCGGCGACGGCAGGTGCAGTTGCCCGTCGTCGTCGTGCTGGCGTTGGCGACGTTCGGTCTGTGCCTGCGCGAGACGCCTGCGAACGCGGCGGCCTGGACCAACGAACTCGCGCTGTATACCCGTGGCGTGCGGCTCCAACCGAATTCCATGCGCATGGCCCACAACCTTGCGTACACGCTGATGACGCAAGGGCGGCTGGCCGAAGCGCGGGAATTTCAACGACGCGCGCTACGGATTCGGCCAACCGACTTGGATGCATTGGCGCTGGGTCTGGAACTGGCGCGCAAGGAAGGTCGCTGCGCCGACGGCGTGCCCTTGGCGCAAACGCTCGCGCATGTGGCCAAGGATGCAGTGCTGGCACGGCGCATCGCGCTGGATTGGGCGATGACGTGCCACACGTGGCAGGACGGCTGGGCGGCGGTGCGGCTGATTCCGCCGAGCAAGTTGCGGGGGCGCCAGCCGCTGGATGTGTTCGCGCTCGGTGTGGCGGCAGGCCAAATCGCCGAGGTGCAAGCGTGGTGTGCGCCGCTCGCGCGTCAGCCGTGGCAATCCGCGCCGTGGGCGACTGCGGGCGCCTTTGGTGCTGAAGCAGGCGGTCGGCCGTTGGAGGCGTTGCAGCATCTGGTCGACCTGCAACGGGCGCAACCGGGTATGCCCGGACTCGACAAGGTGGCGCGCGACCTGTACCAACGGCATCGCGATCACGCGGATGCGGCGGCGATGCAAACGCTGTTACAGGCGACGTGGCCGGTGAAGGAGTAGACGACCGAAATGGACATTCGCGACCCGATTCATGGCTCCATTGTGCTGTCCGAGGCGGAACACGTGCTGACCGATAGCCCGTACCTGCAGCGGCTGCGGGCGATCAAGCAGTTGGGCTTCTCGGAGCTGACGTTTCCCGGTGCGAGCCACAGCCGTTTCCTGCATTCGCTGGGCGCGATGCAACTCGCCGGCCAAGCCTTTGACGCCGTTTTTCGCCAATCGCCCTGGCTGGTGGACAACGAGCGCGCGCGTCTGCGTCAGACCATTCGCTTGGCAACTCTGTGCCACGATCTGGGCCACCCGCCGCTCTCGCACAGCTCCGAGGTGTTGTTGCCGCGGGTGGCGGCGCTTCGGTTGCCGGGCGTGCGTCTGCCGGACCCGGACGCGCAGGCGACGCACGAGCACATGACCCTGAAGATTCTGCTGGATTCCGGCCTGACCCAGCTGATTGGCGAGGTCGGCCGCGATTTGGGCATCGAAGCGCGACACGTCGCGGCGCTGCTGAGCGACGACGTGCAGTGCGATCCGGGCGTGTTCGAGGTCGCAGGCCGCAATCTGCACGGCATTCTGGCCACGCTGGCGTCGTCGGAGCTGGACGTCGATCGCATGGATTACCTGCTGCGCGACAGCTATTTCACCGGCGTCAGCTACGGGCAGTTCGATTGCGACTGGCTGATCCGTCACCTTGGCCACGACGACGCGCAGGGCGGACCGCTGCATTTGACCTTGGACGATCGGGCGATTTTCACGTTTGACGACTTTCTGCTCAGCCGCCACCACATGTTTCTCATGGTGTATTTTCACAAAAAATCGGTCTGTTACGACCACATGCTGCAGCGATTCTACGAGCAGTTTCCCGAACTCTGCCGCGCGCCGGCCGATCCCGAGGCGTACCTGGAACTGGACGACCACCGCGTCTGGCAGGCGCTCCGTTCCAAGGAAGCGGAATCGCCGTGGGCGGCGGGGATCATGCGCCGCAAGCCGCTGACGGTGCTCATTGAAGGCACGCCGACGGATCGACCGGAGCCGGTTGTGCCGCTGCTGGCGCGACTCGACGCCGAGCAGATCGCGTACCTGCACGTGACGTCCCAGGGCGCCTTGTCCAAATACCAGCCAGATGATGTCGCGCGGTCGATCTATGTCCGCAAACAGCCAGCGGTCGGCGATGCGTACCTGCTGCCCTTGGCCGACGCCACGCGCCTGTACGACCGCTACGCCGATGCGACCGTGCTGGAACGCCTGTACGTGCAGCCGGAGTCTGCGGATCTTGTGGCGAAATGGCTGGTGGAGCTGCGCAAGGCGATGTGAGGCTAGGAATCGAAGCCGTTGGCCTGCAGCCAGCCCGCCAGCGTTCCCGCGGACGGCCCGAGGCCTTCCAGCACGTAGATGTCCTCGTCGACCCAGAGCGTCGCTTTTGCGCCCTGGAACTGGATCTTCTGCGTCGCGGAGCGGGGAATTTCAAAGCGATATTGGCCCATTTCCATCGACCCAAGCGATTGCATCGTCGTCGCGCCGTCGCTGCTGTCCAGCGCGTCACCGGCCTTGGAAATGACGCGAGAAGTCGCTTCAAACAGCAGGCCGGTCGGCGTGACGTGCAACTTGCCAAACGGCGGCATCGCACCGTGAACCGCGCCGTGGATTTGGCAGCAGATCATCTTCAAGTCTTCCGCCGCATTGAGCGGTGTCACCACGGCGGGCGCACGGGTTCGCGTCGTCGCCGGACGTGGCAGGGCAGTCTGCGGTTCAGCTGGTGGCGTGTGCGTGCGGGCTGGCACGTTAGCCGCGGCGCGTCCGCGCAGCAGCAAGTACGCACTGACTCCAGCGGCAATCAACACCACAATCGCGATGGCTATCCACATCTTCCACGTCGCATCGGATGGGTTATCCGAATCGGTCAACCGTGGCGCGGCCAACCGCGGCCAAGCATAGCGCGCTCCAGACGCTGTGTGAACGCAAGGTGCGACATTTTGACCGCCTCACACAAATTCTTATCTACGGTCGTTCGTCGCCCGGCGGATCGCCACCCTCGTCGGAGCGCTTCTCGTCGTCCCCTTCGTCGCGCGCCCGCCGCCGTGGCCGATCGTCGTCGTTCGCCGCGGGTTCGTCCTCTTCCACGGCACGCGCGCGTCGTCCGCGGCCACGCCCGGTTTCCTCCTCGGCAGGCTTTTTGTCCTCCACCGCAGGCTCCGGCTTGGGTGGATCCGGCTTCTTTTCCTCCTGTTTGGGCGGTTCCGGCGCTGGCGTCGGTGTGGGCGGCGGCATGACGGGCTTGAATTCCGGAATCGGTGCGGCGGGCATCGGCGTCGCGACGACGGTCGGTGCAGGCGGCTGAACCGGACCGGGCGTCGTCGGCTGACCAGGTGCGGGATTGCCGTCCGGCCCCGTCCCGCCAACCGGCGCTTTGCCACGGGTCCCCACGCCAATCACCGGCAACTCAGGCTTGCACTGCGGGCGCATGAGCGGACCGGTGCAGCCAATTCCAATGAACCCCGCGCGCTCAAACGGCTTCAGCTTGGCGCCAAAGAGCGTCAGAATCTTCGACCACTTCACGCGGTCATCCACCGGCTTGTCCGGCTTCTCTTCGTCCGCGGCTTCCTCGTCGTCCGCGGTCTCGTCGGCCTTTGTCGCCTTCGCCGCCTTGTCGCCATCCTTGGGCTTCTTGGCATCCTTCTTCTCTTTTTCGTTCAAGTTGATGGCGAAGTGCAGCTGCAAAGTCGCCTGCTTGAGCATGCCTTTGCCCGGCGGAATCAGAATGTGCGCCATTTCATCGGTGAGGATCTCCACGTCCGCGCCCTCGCCGCCGGCTTCCATCTTCTCAATGTGAATGACCGTCGCCTTGTCACTCCCGCGCGCCGCAGCCAACGCCGCGATGTTGGACTTCAGGCCGATCTTCACCTTCAGCGTCACCGTGCCCAAGCCCAGATCGGTCATGCGCAGGCCGCCTTCCAGCTCCGGCGATTTCAGGATCGCGTCGGCCAGATCCAGATCGACGTCGCCCGTGATGTCCTCGCCGCCGCTGCCGTAGTGCACCTTGGCCGTGCCGTTCAAATCGCCATCGACGCCCGCGCTCAAGCTCTTGTTGCCCGCCAGCAGCCGGTTGCCAATGCCCATCTCGCCCAAGGCGATGTCACTGATCTTGCCGATCTCAAAGTCGTAGTCCTCGCCTTTCTGAACAATCCTACCGTCTTCCAGCTTGCCGCCGCCGGCGTCCATCTCAAAGTGCACGTCGATCGTCTTGCCCATCAGCGCCGGCCACAGCGCGACCCGGGCGCTCAGGCGATCGATGCGCAGCTCTGTCTCCGGTACACCGGGCGTTGCCTGGCCATTTTCACCCGGCTCTCCCGGTTTCGCCGGCAGCACGAGGCGCACACCCAGCAGCTCAATCCCGCCCAGCCCGTGCAGTTTCAGGTCCTCGATCTCAATCGGATAGCCCTGGGCGCGTGCCTGCCGTGCCACGAACGACCGCAGCTGGCGGGTGGGAAACGTGTAGGGCAAGGCGATGACCGCAATCAGGCAGAAAAACAGCGCATAGCCCAAAAACTGGACTGCGGACTGCAAGCGCGGGTTGGCAAATAGTCTGAACATGCTCGTCTCTTTCGTCGTCGTGGTTGGCCATCAGCCGTCCAATTTGCGCCGTCACTCTTCCATCACGCCGTAGCGGAACTGGCCAATCTTGATCGTCGCAGCGAACTGCTCTCGCGTCGTTCCGGTTCGGGTAAAATCGAGAGAAATGCCAAAAAGCGGGTCCGGATGCGATTCCAGCTTGGCCAGAAACCGCATCAGCGCCTCTTCCGGCACGTTGGTGAACACTGCGTCAATGGTCGACAGGAACACTTCCTTGCCGCCCTTCTTCGCCTTCTTCTGTTTCTTCGCCGGCGTCCCTTTCTTGCGCTGCGTCAGCTCGGCCAGCACGTCGGTGGCATTGGCGAACTTGATGAGCTCACTCAATTTCTCCTTGCCCGTTGACGTGCCGTCCTCGTCCTTGCGCTCAAACTCAATCGTCTTGGCGATGTTCAGCACGGTCGCCTGGAGTTGCTCCTTGCTCGCGCGCTCCAGCTGTTCATCCGTGGCCTTTTCTTCCGCGCGATTGGCCAGGTACATCGGCCCCTGCTTCTCGATCTCGCGTAAGGACGTCTCGCCGGCCGCCACTTCCTCTTCCAGCGCACTGACCTTGCGCGACATCAGCACGCCAACCAGCACGACCGCGACGATGGCGGAAACGACAACGCCGCCGAGCACAAGGTTGCGCTCGCGATCGCTCATCCGCTCCAGCATGCTGCCCAATCTACCCATGGATGCCGCTGCCATCAGGGTTCCTCCTCGGTCTCAGCCTTGTCGGCCTTCTTGCCCTTGCCGTCGCCCGCCGTGGTGGCGTCGGCCTTGGTCGCAGTCTTGGTCTTGGTCTTCTTCTCAGTCGGCTGCGGGCACGCGACCTCAAACTGCATCGTGAACTTGAACCAGTCGCGATGCCGTTCGAACGTGATCCGATCCGACGACGATTTGACCTTGCTGAAGCACTTGTGGCTGTCGATCGCCTGCTGCAGCGCCAGCAGCGCATCCTGCGTGTCCGCTTCGCCGCGCATCGTCACGCCGGAGCGTTCGATCTGCATCGCATTCAGCTCAATCTTGTGGCCCGTGAACGGCTTGTCGGACTTGTCACCATCGTCGCTGTTTTTCTTCTCGCCGTCCTTCTTCTCCGTATCCTTCTTTTCCGTCGGCTTCTTCTCAGCCGCCTTGCGCGCCGATTCCGGGAGCAAGCTCGTCGGTGTTTCAGGCTCCACGTTGGCAGGCTCCACGGTATGACGCCGCGCGTTTGCCCGATTGCTCCGCTCCAGACGTGGATCGATCGGCGGCGCTTCTGCCTCGTCGTCCGCGCTCACCACCTGCGGACGCACCATGCCGGGCGCACGCATCGCCGGATCGCCGATTGGCCCCATCGGCACCACGGGCGACCGCGACTCCGGATTGGGCGCATTCGGCTCCCCCGGTCCACCCACTTCCGGCGGCGCATCCGGCGGTTCTGTCACCTTGTCGATGACCTGGGAAATCTCCTCCAGCACCTTGAACGCCGACATGTCCGGATACAACGCTGCGACGTCCAAGCTCGGCTCGCGCGCCAGTTCCTTCTGCACATAGTCAAAATCGCCCGACGTCTTGCCGATCAGCGTCTTGGACAGCGCCTCCAGGTGGGCGACTTGCGCGTCCTGCTCAGTCGCCAGCGCCTTCCAGGTCAGCGTCGCGCGTACGCCCAGGAGCAGCACGACCATCACCGCAAACGCAGCAAGCATCGGCATCCGCGCCTGCAGAATCTTGAAATCGCCTTCGTAAGCCAGTTCGCCTTGGCGGAAGTTGACGTCGTCGTCCGCCGCCGCCGGATCGGCCGCAGCCAGAGCCAGAGCCACCGCGAGCGCGCCGCGATCGCCCAGCGTCGCAGATTCGCTCAGCTTTTGATCGGGCAACTCGTTCAACCGCACGCCGAGCACTTGCAGCCCCAGCGCCCGCTCCAGATATTCGTCCAGCCCGGCCAGCCGACAGAGGCCGCCTGTCACGATCAGCCGGTCCGGTCGGACATGCGAACGACGCATCGCATACGCCAGCGTCTGCCGCAGTTCGCGGGTCAAAGGCTCCAGCGCCTCGCGCGTCGCTGCGTCGAGCCGTTTTTCGTCCGGATTCTCCGCGACCGCACCGCTGGGCAGCAGCCACGCGTGCTCGGCGAGCACGTCCTCCACGGGTTGGTCGGTCTTGAAATGCCCAGCGAAGATCTCGGCCACGGCGTTGCTACCCACCGACAGGCTGCGCACGACGTCGGTTTTGCCCTGATTCAGCAGCACCACGTCCGTCGATCGCGTGCCGATGTCGCACAGCATCGTCCAGCCGCCCGACATCTCCGGCAGCTTGCGGATCAGGCTCGCGTACGCCAATGCCGTCAGCCCGAGCCGCCGCGGCTCGATGCCCGCCGATCGCAGCCACGTCAGTTCCTTTTGCACGGTTTCATTGTGCGCCGCGATCGCCAGCACTTCCGTCTGGCCGTCCTTTTCGCCGACCCGGACATAATCCACGCACAGATCCGCGACCGGCACAGGAATGTGGTTCTCCAGCTCAAAGCCGACGGCTTCCTGAATGCTCTTGTCGTCGCGGAACGGGAACGTCAGCACGCGGTGCATCACGGCATCGGTCGGCATGCTGACCGCCAGCATGTCGTCCGGCCGCAAATTGCGGTCCATCAAGCGCTTCAGCGCCGCCGCCCGGGTGTCGTCCGTGGCATTGTGCGGCAGCGGCTCCTCGTCCCAGCCCGACAGCGACGACTGCCGCAACGTCTTGTCGACAATCGCCAGCTTCAGCGCGCGTCGGCCGATGTCCAAGCCTAAAATCCGGTGTGCCATGGCTTCCTTACCTCAATCCTCATTCCAGTACACGTACTTCTGCGTGGACGTATCCAACAGCGCCGTGATCTTCTTCTCCACCTTGCCCGACGTGCCATACGCCTCGATGCGCACGATTTTGCCCGTCGTTCCAATATCTTCCAGCATCCGCTGCTGATTGATTTGCAGCACCTGCGTGTAGTCCACCGGCAGTACCATGCCCAGACGGCTGAAGAACTGCACAAAACGCTGCGGATTCGCGAAAGGCGGCGAGAACACCATCTTCTTCAACGTCCGGCAGACCTCAATGTATTGCCCCGCGATGTTCACCGGCACAAAAGCGTTCTGTTGAAAGCCGCGCGCGCACGCGATGTTCTCGTTCGCCGGATTCGCCAGGTTTTTGCAAATCAGCGCCTTGATGACCTCGATGTTCGCGGTATTCACGTTGAGCTTCTCGGTCTGGTACACGGTCAGCTGCTTGCGCAGCTTGCACCAAATGGCGTCGGTCATGCCGTCGACCATGCGCACTTCCTCGGTCGTGTCATACGGCGCGTCCTTGACCTTGCCACCGCGCCGCGCATACGGCGAGCCTTCCGCACCCTGCGATTCCAGAAGCTTGCGCGTCGCCGGATCGACATCGGTCTTCAACTGATCCGCGTCCGACCAGTCGATGATGTTCAGCGCCAACTGCGCCATTTCCTTATCCAGTTCGCCCACATGCGTCACGCCTTCATTGCGCTCCAGCACCTTGTACAGCGTGTCAAACACCGCCTGTTTTTCGCCGATGGTCTTGACGCGGTTGACGTTGACGCGGCCATCCTCGTCTGTACTCGTGCAGCCACAGCTGCCGCGCTGCAAGCTGGCGCCCGGATTGCCCTTGAGATCGACGAGCTTGATGCCCATCAGGTTCATCTCACCTTTGCAGAACGCGTTGACGAATTCGCAGGCATAGGCGCCGGTGTTGATCTGCGGCTTTTGCCCGCCCATCATGCTGGCGTACTTGCCGATGATGCTCTCGACGATGTCGGCGGAACCAATCACCAGCGCCGCCAATTCCACCGCCGCGCGCGCATGCAGGTGCGCTTCCACTTCGGCTTCGACGTAATTCGACGTCTTGACCGCGACGCGCGACGTGTACGTGAATTCCAATGAGAAAATCGAGAGGATCGCGATCGCCGCCAGCGCCAAAATGAGTGCAATGCCGCGCTGCCGATCGCTTGGACCGGGCGCGCCATCGCCGACCGCACGACGACCGGCGGCCAACGCTTCTGCCACAGCACTGATCCAGCGTCGTGTCATCGTGTCAGCCCCATGCCGCCCATGCCCATGCCGCCCGCGGCGGGAACGCCAAAGCCCATCGGCGTGGTCGCCGGCATCGCCGCGTACGGATTCAGCGTGTTGTCATAGGGTTTGGGCGTACTGATACCGCCAAACTCAATCGGCTGCATCACCCGCACGCGCGTTTGCGTCTCAAAGGCCAACACGTGGTCCTCGGTCTCCAGCGTGAGCGAAATCTTCACCCGCGCCGGCAGCCACAGATCGTCCGGACCGTGCTTCGCAGTCTGCGTCGAGGCCTGCACCAGCGCCTTGCCCAGATCGTTGTTGCCCGTCGCCGCGCCGATCGCCGTTGCCGCCATCGACTTCTTCATCTCGGCTTCCTTGGCGTTGTCGATTTCGACCTTCCAATCCGACTGCCAGGCTTCCTTGTCAAAATCCCAGTACGAAAACGACAGCTTGCTCACGCCCGTCGCCAGCACCAGCCGCTGTCCGCCTTTCTCCGGCTGATCGTCGATCACCGGCTTTTCGCGCCGCACGAGGATGTTTTGGCCCGACTGCCGGTCGCGCTCCAACCGGTAGGTGACAAAGCCTTCGTCGCTCTCCGGCGCGTTGCGCACCATGCGCCGGTGGCCCATGTAGCTGAACGTCAGCGAATTGCCCTTGCCGATGAACGCGGTCTTGGTCGTCTTGAACAGGCTCTGGTGCTTGGACAGGTACGCCATGGCGATTTCCCGCTCCATGCGCCCCAGCGCCACGCGCGCGGCGTGGTACTGCTCCTGACTTTCCCGCGTGTCCTGAATCGCACCGAGAATCGAGCCGGTAGCCGTCGTCAAGATCAGGCCCATCATCGCCAGCAAGGCGACCGCGACCAGAATTTCCATGAGCGTGAAGCCGCGGGAAGCGCTCATCGCGTCATCCCCAGTCCGCCCAGCGGATTGCCCATCGGCGACGGCGTGTTCAGCGAGCCCGGCGCGCCAGGCGGCAAGGCGCCTTGGACCGCGCCCTGGACCTTCTCCATGTTCTTCATCTGCTGGATCTGGTCCGCTTCCTCCTTGCTCACCGCGGTCGTAAACGTCTCGACCACCAGCGTCTTGCGCTTCTTGGCCGCGGCATCCATGCCGTACTCGTCGTCCTTCCAGCTCAAATGCAGAATCACCTTGCGCGTGCGATCCGACGCGCGCTTGAGCACGCGCGGCAGCAGCTCGGAAATCATCAGGCCCATCGACATCTGCAAAATCGAAATGTTGATATCGCACAGGCTCAGCAGTCCCATCCCTTGTTCACCGGACATCAGCAGCACGCCCAAGAGGCCCATCAGGTCGCCGCCCTTGGCGATTTGCGTCAGATCCAGCCCCGTGTCCTGCGCGTTGCCGGCCGATTGCGACAGGTTCGCCGGCTTGTCCTTGGGCCCAGTCGCACCGGGATTGCTCAGCTTGTCCAGGGCGCCCGTCGCCGCCAGCGAATTCTGCGCCGTGGTCAGCGACTGCTGGGCGCGGCTCGTCACGTCGCTGATCATGCCGTCGTCCAAGTTCAAGCCGATGAGGTCGTACGTGCACTTGAACTGCCGCGCGTAGACCTTGGGCAACTCACAGTCCTTGCCGTTGACGTCGTTGGTGGGAAAGCCGTCCTTGCGGTACTTTTCCTCAATGTCCAAAACCGCGCCGCGCAAGAGCAGGGCGGCCGCGGTCGAGCGGTACACGCGTTTGGAGAACACCGCCGACGACGACGCGCCGGCCGTGATGATGGTCAGCGCAAACGCCAGGATCGCCATCGCGATGAGCACTTCCAAAAGCGTGAAACCGCGGCGAGAGCTCATTTCTCCCCCTTCTCGGTGTCGCTTTTGTCGAGTTTCTCAAACGGAACCTTCTCGTTGTGCAACTTCGCCGCGCCCTGCAGCGCTTTGACTTCCACGGTCATCACGTCGGAATCGTCATCCTCCGCCTTGCCATCGCCTTTGACCCAGATCAGCGCGTTTTCCGTCGTGCCGTTCGGGAAAAAGTACAGATATGCCGCGCCCTTCTTCAGCGGTTCATTTTGGTGCGAGGTCATGACGCCGGCAATCGAAATGCCCGGATCCATCGTGTACTTGGCCAGCAGCCGCGACTTGGTCTGGGTAAAACCGGCGTCCATCTTCGCCGGTTCCTCCTCCACCTTGCCGCCTTTGCCCGACTTCTTCGGTTTCTTCTTGGCCTTCTTCTTCGCTTCCTCGTCGTCGCCCTCGCCCGGCAGCAGAAACTGCTGACACGGATCGTCGGACGTCTGTTCCTCGCCCCAATACATCCGCTTGTCGAGGTCAAAGACCAAACGATGCACTTTGCCGGACAGCACGCTCAGGTTGTAGAGATAGCGCACCGCCACCGCGATTTTGCCGGTTTCCGATTGCACCGAAGCGCCGCGCACGTTGCCGACGCCGGTCACAACCGCCACAGTGATCACCGCCATGACGGCGACCACTACGATCAGTTCGATCAGCGTAAAGCCACGTGAATTCCGCACCAAATCTCGCTTCGTCGGCCCGTCCGGGCCTACTGTTTGTTGTTGTCCGGCTGGCCGTAGCAAATGTCATCCGGGCTGCCCGCGCGCTTGTCTTCGCCGTTCGAGCACAAGGAAAAGCCGTCGTCGCCTTGCACCGAGTACTGCAAGTCCTGCTTCCACGGATCTTTCAAGTTGCCGGTCTTGAGCTTGGCGCGCTTGCCTTCCGTCAGCGACTGCAGCGACTGCGGATAGTCGCCATTGCGCGCCTGGAACGCCTCGATGACGCCGCCGACGGTCTGGATCTGCGCGCGTGCCGCGTCGATCTTGGCGTCGCCCAACATGCCGAAAACGCCGTAGGCCAGCGCTGATCCCAGGACGCCGATGATCACGATGACGACCATGATTTCGATCAATGTCATACCGCGTTCGCCGTTCCGGGCGCCTGCCTGCTTCACGATCTGTGCCAAATCCCGCTTGTCCATCACACCCTCACATGGCGGCTACACCGCCGGTTTAGTCTGCTCTTTCCCGCCTAACCCTGTTGAACCGCCTGCGTGAGCTTCATCATCGGCAGCAGGATTGCCGCCACCAGGAACGCCACCACAAGGCCCATGAACACAATCATCAACGGCTCCAGCAACGACGTCAGGGCGTTGACCCGCGTGTCGACCTGGTTCTCATAGCTCTCCGACACGTTCTTCAACATGTTTTCCAACTCGCCCGAGCGCTCGCCGATGGAAATCATGTGCACGACCATCGGCGGAAATTGGTTGGAGCGCTTGAGCGGTCCGGCAATGCTGTCGCCTTCGCGGATCGCGTTGCGCGCTTCCAGCAGCACGTTCGCCAGCACCCGGTTGGCCACGACGTTTTCGACGATTTCCATCGCGGTCAGCAGCGGCACACCCGACGACAGCAGCGTCGCGAGCGTCCGGGAGAAACGCGAAATGGCGATTTTGCGGATGAGGTCGCCCAAAATCGGCACCTTCAGCAAGTTGCGGTCTTTCCAGTTCGCGCCGGTCTCGCTCCCCAGCCACTTGCGCCCCGCGATGACCACGGCCGCGCCGCCGGGCACGTACAGCCACCACCAGCCCGTCACAAAGTGCGAGGCCGCGATGAGGATTTTGGTCAGCGGCGGCAGATCCGCGCCCAAATCCTCAAACATCACGGTAATTTGCGGCACGACAAAGACCATCATGCCGGTGACGATCGCGAACGAAATCATGAGCATGATGACCGGATAGGTCATGGCGCCGATAATCTTGTTGCGCAACCGCACCTGCGATTCGGTGAAGTCGGCCAGCCGCGCCAGCACGGTGTCGAGATTGCCCGACGATTCGCCGGCGCGCGCCATGTTGTAGTACGTCGTCTCAAAGACCTTGTCGTGTACCGCCAGCGCCCGCCAGAACGGCGCGCCCTCGTTCACGTCCGTGCGCACGCGCGCGAGGATCCGCTTCAGCTTGGGATTTTCGACCTGCTCGACAATCGCCGCCAGACTGTCCACCAGCGGCACGCCCGCCTTGATGAGCGTCGCCAACTGCCTGGTCATCTCGCTGACATCCTGCGGCGTGATGCGGATCAGCCACTCTTCCAGGTCGATTTCCCGCGAACCCTGTTTCTTCGCGCCGCCGACGCCGATCTTGCCCTTGTTTTTGCCGCGCGCGTTGGACTCGTGGTACTCGATGAGGAAGATGCGGTCGCGACGCAGGGCATTTTTGAGCGCACGGACGCCGTCGACGTCGAGGACGCCTTTGACGGTCTTGCCGTTCGCATCTTTGCCTGTGTACTCGTAAACCGCCATGATTCCTTACTCTTCCACGTCCGCATTCGCGATTCGCATCACTTCTTCCACGGTCGTCCTGCCCAACATGCACTTGTACGCGCCGTCGTGGAGCAGGGTCAGCATCCCGTTGGCCACCGCACCGCGCTTGATCGCGCCCGCGTCGTTCTTGCTGACGACCAGCCGTTTCACGTCCTCGTTGGGCACCAGCAATTCGTGCAAACCCATCCGGCCGGCGTAACCGGACATCGAGCATTGCGGGCAGCCCTTCGCCGAGAAAAACGTCGCCGTCGCCAGCCGCGGATCGCTCTTGTCCAGGCCGAGCTGCTCGATTTCCAGCGCCGTCGGCGTGTGCGGCACCTTGCAATCGCGACACAGGACGCGACACAGGCGTTGCGCGAGAATGCCGATGATCGACGACGACAGCAGGAACGGCTCCACGCCCATGTCGACCAGACGCGTGAACGTCGAAGCGGCGTCGTTCGTGTGCACCGTCGAGAGCACCAAGTGACCGGTCAGCGCCGCTTGCACCGCGATTTCCGCCGTTTCCAAGTCGCGAATTTCGCCGACCAGCACCACGTCCGGGTCCTGACGCAAGGTCGCACGCAGACCGCTCGCGAAGGTGAAGCCGATCTTCGGGTTCACCTGCATCTGGCCAATGCCTTCCAGCTGATATTCCACCGGATCTTCGATCGTCAGGATGTTGATGTCTGGCTTGTTGATCGACATGAGCGCCGAATACAGCGTCGTCGTCTTGCCGGAACCGGTCGGACCGGTGCAGAGCAAAATGCCGTTCGGCTTGTGCACCAGCTCCTGGATCGCCGTCACCACGTCGTCGCGCATGCCCAGCGTCTTCAAATCGAGCGTCGTCGAGCCTTTGTCCAAAAGACGCATCACGATTCGTTCGCCGTGCGCGGTCGGAATGGTCGAGAGGCGCAAATCGATGTCGCGGCCGGCCACCTTGATGCGAATGCGGCCGTCCTGCGGCAAGCGCTTTTCAGCAATATTGAGGCCGCCCATGATCTTCACGCGGCTGGTGATCGACGCCTGGAATTTCTTGGAAGTCCGCACGACTTCTTTCAGCACGCCGTCGCGGCGGAACCGCACCAGCACGTACTTCTCCATCGGCTCGATGTGCACGTCCGACACGCGTTCTTTGGCCGCCTGGTTCAGCACGGAATTGACCAACCGAATGATCGGCGCCTCGTCATCCTCGTCGAGAATGTCCTTGGCGGCGTCTTCCAACTCCATGGCGATGTCGGCCACGCCGTCGTCGCCTTTCTCCATGTCGTCGACGACCTGATCGGCGCGGGCGCGTCGATCAAACGCAGTGTTGATCGCGGCTTGCAGCACGTCCGTCGTGACCAGGAGCGGCTGCACGCGCATGCCGCCGAACATCACGCGCAAGTCGTCCAGCGCGTCCAGCGCCAGCGGATTGGCCACCGCCACTTCAAGCACGCCGTCGATCTTGCGAATCGGCAGCACTTCCGCTTCGCGGGCATAGCCCATCGTGATGGTCGCCACGAGCGAGACATCCAGCGTTGAGTCGTCGATCTTCTCCTGCACCGCCAGGCCAAACTGCTGACCCAGCGCGGTGATCAATTGCAGCCGCGTCACGGAGCCTTGCTGCACGAGGATTTCCCCGGAGAGCCCTCCGCGCTCTTCTTGCGTCCTCAGCGCAGATTCAATCGCGTCTGCCGAGCAAATGCCCGCATCCAGCAGAATCTCACCGATTGTCCTTGGATCTACCATGCTTGTCGCTCACTCCAACTCAAACATTTCAGTAACGTTCATTGCTTCTGCCGCGCGCCCAGTCAGGGCGCTGGCTCGTTCGCCTTCGCCGGCTTCGCGTCCGGATTCTTCTCGATCACCTTGCTCGAACCCGCCTTGCCCGGCTTGGCCTTGGCTTTCGCTTTGGCCGCTTTCAACGCCTTCGCCGCTTCATCCTTGGCCGTCGCCGGCTTGGTCGCCGCCTCATCGCCGGTCTTCTCGAGCGCCGGCTTGCCTTCACCCGCGGGCAACTCGATCACGTCCGGCTCCGAACTATCCGGCGTTTCCTCATCCTTCTTGTCGGAAAAGTCGTCGTGTTCCAGGTTGTGCGAATCCGGGCTGCCGACCATGTCCACGTCCATGTTGTCGAAATACGCCTTCTCCGCGAGCTTGCGTTCCGCACTCGCCTTGTCGACCGCCTGAAACAGCGACTCCAGGAAGCCTTTCTTCTTGCGGAAATCGACCTTGCCCTCGTACTCCTTCTTGCGCGTCGCCAGTTCGTCGGCAAAGTCGCGAATCTGCGCCATCTTGGTTTCGTGCAACCGCTCCAAGTCGCTGGGATCCTTGATGATATGTGGCACGATCACCAGCATCAGGTTCTTCTTCTCGATCAGCTTCGTGGTCTTGCGGAACAGCATGCCGATGAGCGGCAAGTCGCCGAGAATCGGCACTTTGCTCATGCCCGACGTCTCGCGATCCGTGACCAAACCGCCGATGACCACCGGCTGCTGGTCGCGCAGCACCACGGTCGCCGTCACTTTGCGCTTGGACGTCGTCGGCCCGAGGTTGGGATCGATACCTTCGACCTCGTTCAGCTGCTCGTCGATCTTCAGCTTGATGAAGTCCGACTCGTTGATCTGCGGCGTAATCTTCAGCGTCAAATCGACGTCCAGGTGCTGGACCGTGCCGCCCATCATGCCGCCCATGCCGCCCATCATGCTGCCGAGGCCGCCCATCGCGCTCATGCCGCCCATCGCGCTGCTCATGCCGCCCATCAGGCTGCTCAAGCCGCCCATGCCGCCCATCGACTGCGAGCGATACGGCACTTTGCGACCGACCGTGATTTCCGCGTCTTCGTTGTTCAGCGTCAGGATCGACGGCGTCGACAGCACGTTCACATCCGAGTTTTCCTGAATCGCCTGGATCAGAAAGCCGAACGCCGGGATCGACAGCGTCGTCGCCGCGGCCACCGAACTCGTACCGGTATTGCCCGCGTTCACGCTCACCAACGGTCCCTGCATGCCCGCGCCGAAACCGCCCTGATTCAACTGATTCAAATCGATGCCGCCCATGCCGAGGCCGCCGAGGCCAAAAAGCAGCGGAACCGACGCGCCGCCGATGTCGAACGTCGTGCCCGCCGAGCCCGCCAGCTGCATCTTGCGGTTCTTCGACGTCGAGATTTCCATGATCACCGCTTCCACGTAGACCTGCTTGCGGCGCCGATCGAGCTCGCTGATGATCTTCTGCAGCGCAATGTAATCCTTGAGAGAACTCTGGACGATGAGCGAATTGGACTGTTTGTAGGCGGTAATCTTCACATCGCCTTCAAACAAGGACGCCGCGCCGCTTGGGCCCTTGGACGCGCCGCTGCTGGCTTTGGGTGCACTGCCACTGGCACCGGCCTTCGGCTTGCTGCCGCCACCACCACCACCGCCGGTCAAGCCAGAAAGCGCTTGCGACACGTCTTCCGCGTCGGCGTTTTCCATGTGGTAGATGTGCATGCCGCCTTCGCCCGGAATCGGCACGTCCAGCTTGCGAATCAGCGCGTCGGCCTTCAGGTAATTGGCCCGCGTGGCGATGATGATGATTTGATTCGAGCGATCGTCGGCGATGACCTTGGACAGCACGACCTTGTTGGCCGTCGACGGCACGGCACCCGGAGGCGCCGCATCTTTGCCCGCGGCCGGAGCCGGTGAACCTTTGCCGCCCGCGTCGAAGATCGAGGTGATCTTTTCGACCAATTCGCCAGCATCCATGTGCTGCACGGGGCGGATCCAAATCTTCTCAGCGCCCAAAGGCAGATCCACGTCCGACAACAGCTTCATGATCCGCTGAATGTTGGTGCCCGTGTCCGTAATGATGAGCGTGTTGTTGGGCGGGTAGACAAAGACGTCGCCGGCCTTGGACTTGAACTTGCCCGCCAACTGCTCCACGTCCTTGGCATCGATGTTCTTCAGCTTGATCAGCCGCGTCACGATGTTGTCGTCCGACGGCACCGCTGACTTCGTGCCCAGCACGTTGGCACCGCTCGCCCGCGCCTCGCCGTTGTCGACGATGTGATAGAAACTGCCCTTTTGCGTCATCGTCAGGCCATTGGCGGCCAACGCGGACAGGAATGCGCGATAGGCCTCGTAGACGCTGACCGGCTGCGGCGACAGGATCGTGATCTTGCCGCCCTTCTTCTGCGTGTCGATCATGATGTTGCGGTTGGTCCAGCACGACAGCAGCTTGGTCACGGCTTCAATCGGCGCGTCCTGGAAGTCCATGGTCACGCGCGCGCTGGGCGGGATCTTCTTGCAGCGGATGTCCGCGCCAAAGTTCGCGGTGAACTTGATGATGTCCTCGGGCAGCTTCTTGTCGCTCGCGTCCACACCGCCGTTCAGCACGCTGGGCAACGCCGCCTTGTCGGTACCGCCGCCACGCGTCGCGCCCGGGTCATCTTCCTTGGGAACGAGCTTCTTGGTCGTGTCGGCCGGATCGTAGCTCGGGTCCAGCGAGCCCTGTTTGCGCTTCAGCACGCCCGTACCGCCGCCGGCCTTCAGCTCGCCCGGCTTGCCCGTCTTGTTCAGCGTCCCGGTGCCGGTGCGAACCGGAATCGTCCGATCACTGGGCGCCTCCGCCTTGGGCGGCTCCGGCTTTCCGGCCTGCGCACCACCGGCCGCTTGCGCCAGGGCGTTGTGGGCCGCGAACATCATGGTCGCGGCCGTCAGCATCTTCAATTTCATGTTATGACTCAGCATGTCTAGCCCGTTGCCTTTCATTTCGCGCGGCCTTTGCGGCCGTGCGTGCGTCCTGGAACGCTGAAAACTCACTCATTGCGTCCGTGCTCACTGAATCGTGTAGCGCAGCGTCTTGGCGATGCCGTCCCGCTCAATCAGGATGGTCAACCGCGATTTGTTCTTCAGCGCGTCGAACAGCGCCAAGGACTTGTTGGCGCTATCCATCTTTTCGCCGTTCACCGACTCCAGGATGTCGCCGTTCTCGAAACCGATTTCCTTGAACAAGCTGGAATCGTTCATGCCCAGCATCTTCACGCCGTCGTACTTGCCGTTGCGGTAGTTCGGCACCGGCCGGACTTCGCTGCCCAGCTTGGTCACGTCCTTGAGCTTGTCCTGCACGTGTTTGCGCTCCAGCTCGTACGAGTACGCACCGGTCTTTTTGACACCCTGCGCATCCCCCGCCTTGCCGCTCGTTGCCGGCACCGGAGTCGCCGGGCGGCTGGGCGCGCGATCGGGCGGTGGCGCCATCGTCGGCGGTGGCGTGGGCTGGCCCGGCTGACCTGGCGTCGCCGCCGCTTCGCCTTCCTTGCCGGTGAACATCAGCGCCACCGTCAACTTGTTGTCTTCCTTGAGCACCAGGTAGTTCCGCGCGATCAGCACGACTTCCGCCTTGCCATCCATCAGCACCGTGCCCACCGACACAACCTTCTGCTCTTTCTTGTCGATTTCCACCGAACCCGACGAGAACGCCGCTGGCTTGACCACCATCGTGCCCAGCAGCTTGATCGGCAGCGTCGTCGGCTCGTAGGTGGCCTCGATCGGCTTCTCTGGCGTCGTACCATCGGGACCTTCGCCGCCTTCCGCCGCCTCCGGTTCCTCGGCCGGCTCCGGCGGTTCCTCAATCAGAAACAGGCTGCGGCCGTAGACCAGCGCGCCCGATTCGTCGCGCATCCGCCCGTCGGTCAGGCGTTTCTGCACGCGCGTTTCGCCCGACGCCGCCGCGATGTTGACCTTCTCCGTGCCGCGTCCCGCCTTGGCCAGCAAGACGCCCACACCGGCGTTGACCGAACCGGCCACGAGCCAGGCAATGATGCCCAGGGCCAGCAGGTTGATCACCCAGAAATGCCGTTTGACTAAGGTCTCCATGCGATCGTCTTCCGCGCGCCGCGTTGTCGGCGTTTGAGGCTGGGCGCAGTTGCCCGTACGTTGTAGAAGCAAGCTTCGTGCCAGCTTGTGTAAAAAAAGATCGCCATTGATCCGCCAGTTTGGCCATCAGAAGCGCGCAAAGGTTGCGCCGCGCTGGCACGTCTGCTCACGCTGTCGGGTATTCGTGTGCCATTTTGGCAATCCCGCGAGGCTCTTGGCGATCTGCGCTGTGGCCAGTATGCTGAAGATACGTCAATCGGCTTGGCGTGCGCCGTGAGGGCCTTGTGATCGCATTTCGTCTGAGTTGCATTGTAGTGATAGGCACTTGCCTTGTTGCTTGCGGCAGCGCCAAGAAGGCGGAGACTGCGGACGACGCGTCAGCGGCGGACGGCAATGCCGACGCCGCGGCTGAGATCGCCGCAGACGTGACCGACTTGACCGACCTGGGCGGGGATGATGTGGATCCCGGCACCGACGTCGACGACAGCGACACCGACCAGCCGATCACCGACGCGACGCTGCTCGACATTCCGGACGGCTGCCAAAAATCGTGCAAGTACACCGCGACGGGCCTGCCCAAGGTCTGCGGTCCGGACGGCTGTGGCTCGGTCTGCGGGTTTTGCGGCAGCGGCAAGATTTGTGCGCCGGACCAACTCAAGTGCAATGAACCGTGCGTGAAGCAATGCACCACGCTCCAGGGCAAGACCAAAATGTGCGGCGACGACGGCTGTGGCTACGGCGGGCAGTGCGGCGTGTGCGACGCGGGCTTCAACTGCGGCATCGATTTTCTGTGCCATCCCAACGACTGCAAGCCGACCTGCACCGGCAAGGTTTGCGGCGACGACGGCTGTGGCAAGAACTGCGGCGTGTGCGCGTCGACTGAGTACTGCTCGGACGCGGGGCAGTGCGTCAAGTCGGTGTGCGCGGGCATCGATCCGAAAGGCAACTGCGAAGCCGACGTTCTGGTCACCTGCACCGGCACGGGCGCGGCGGCCAAGAAGATCGCCACCGATTGCGCGGCGATTTTGCCAGAAAATACCAAGACCTGTGGATTCGATATCGCCAAGCAGACGAACGCCTGCATCCAGAAGATCTGCAAGCCGAGTTGCACGTTGCCCGATGGCACGCCCAAGAAGTGCGGCGACAATGGCTGCGGCAAGGACTGCGGCGTCTGCCCAACCGGCTGGGGCTGCCCCGCCGGTGCTTGCCAGGCCGTCGTGGGCGCAGCGTGCGGCGGCATCGTGACCGTCAGCGGTACCTGTGACGGCAACAAATGGGTCTATTGCCAAAATGGCACAGTCGCCATCATGGACTGTGCGGCGCTATCGTCGACCTGCGTTTCCAGCGGATCCGGCACCGGCTGCCAGTAGCCGTTTCCCAGTCGTTACCGCGTGTTGTCCATGTTGGCCAGCAGGTTCTTGTAGTCGAGACCTTGGCGCGCTCCGGCCGGACCGTAGAACACGTCATCCAGCGTCAAGCCGTGTGGCGGCGCCGTTTGCCCCGCGCGCGTGCGATCACCCGAAGCCAGGATCGCGGCAATCTGGCTCGGCGGAAATCGGCCTCGACCCACGTCGACCAGCGTTCCGGCAAAGATTCGCACCATATTGAGCAGGAACGCGTTGCCGTCGACCTCGATCTGCACCAGCGGCTGGCTCGCGTCCACGTGCACGCGGCGAATGTGCCGCACGGTCGACTTGGCCACGCAATCCGCGCCGCGGAACGCACTGAAATCATGGACGCCTTGTAGCTGATCCGCCGCTTGCTGCATCGCTGCGGTATCCAGCGGCCCGCGCAAGTGCCAGGCGAAACGTCCCCACAGCGGCGCCCGACTCGGTCCCACCCACAGCCGGTAGATGTAGCGTTTGCCCACCGCGTCGTTGCGCACGTCAAAGTCGGTCGGAACGTCCTGAGCATCCTGAATCGCCACGTCGGCGGGCAGAAAGCGGTTGAGGCCGAGCATCAGGCCCCGCGGTGCGACGTCCCGTTCCGTCCGGATCAGCACTGGCATCCGCCGCGCATGCACGCCCGCGTCCGTGCGGCTGGACGAGCGCGCGACCACCGTCTCGCCCAACATCTTGAACCAGGCGTCCTCGAGCGAGGCCGCAACTGTGCGATCATGTTTCTGTCTTTGGAAGCCGCAGAAATCGCTGCCGTCGAACTGCAGCCAGAGCAACACCTGTCTGCTCGTCTGCTCGAACGGCGGCGCCGCAGAATCGATCACTTCGGTCACAGATCGAAGGCCAGACCAAAGGCCAGGACGGTGTCAGACAAGTCAATCGACTTGGAGCTGCCGAAGTCGTTCAGCCACAACTTCTGCACCTCGGCGAACAGGTAGCTGTGGTTGACACCCATCTCGATGTCGAAGCTGCGCGCGGCGCCGGGCTCAAAGACATCGAGCAGCAGGCGCAGGCCAATGGTGCCCTGCAAGCCGCCCGTGCCGCCAATGGCTCGGACCGACTTGCCCGCTTTGGTCGTGTAGGTGCTGATGTTGTTCACGCCGTCCAGCATCCACCAAAGGCCGTAGACGGCACCGACGCGGGCGTATGGAACAATTGGGAATTCATAGCGTTCCGCAAGAATGTCAAATCGGTACACGGCGTCGAGCGTCAACGGAATGATGGTCAGCTGCGTCTTGTCGTTGGAAGCGGAACCGTCCGTGAGCAACGCGGTGCCTTGATGCGACCAGCGGCCAATGCCCAGACCGGCCGCGAACTCGCCAAAAGCGTGCCAAATGCGCCAGTCGACGCTGAAGCCGAAGCCGAGATCGCCGTCCTTCATGACGTCAGCGTACGGTGAATGGCCGCTGAACGCGTTGTCGATGCCGGGTTTGTAGCTGCTGACGCGAAAGTCGAGACTCGCCGTCTGTGGTGAGACCGACTGGGCTGCTGCCGGCGAGGCCAGCGGCGCGCACAGCAGCAGCAACACGACGGTGGTGACGGGCACGCGCGCGCGCCGTCGCCGGGCGACGAACAGGACGAGGACGCCGAGCACCCCCAGCACCGCCAGCGGCCCGGGATTGCCGTGTGGCTGAGCGCTGCAGGGCGAATAGCCTCCCTGCTCTTGACCGCCGTCCTCCTGATACTTGTTCCACAAATCGAAGGTGATGACCGGAATCCCCGTCAGGACCGGTGCCCCCGCACTTTCATTGCCGTTGGCGTCCACCGCAGTCACCGAAACGTAGTATTTCGTGCCGTTGTCGAGCCCGGTGATCTGGTAGCTGGTGCCCGTCATCGTCCCGGAGTGGCTCGTCTGCAGCGACGCGAAGTCTGCGGTGAACGGCTGGTCCGACCAGTAAACGCGCGCAGCGATGGTGGTGTCCGTCGGATCCGCTTGGGTCCACGAGATGCGCAAGTTCGTGTTACCTGGCGCAGGCGTATCCATCGTCGGCGTCGCGGGCGGCGCCAAGTCCAAGTGCACGGTCATTTGCGTACCGAGGTACCCGGAAGTCGTGCCACCAGTGGAGGTGCCGGTCGGCAACACAAAGTAAATCTTGGTGTCCGTCTCGGTATTGGCATCGCAGTTCAGCCCGGACGGATCCGCGCCGTAGGTGCCCAACAGCAACTTGAAATCGATGTTCAGGATTTCTGACGAGGCGGTCAACGGATTGGAAAAACTGTGGTCCGACCAGAGGATGAGGCAGCCGTTCGCTGTCGTGCTCTCGATCATGGCGTTCGCGTCACAGCTCGTGCCCGGCGGCGCGATCTTGATGCCGTAGACCGGCGACAAGTTCAGCGGCGCCACCTGCGTTTTGTCCTGCCACGTCCAGGTGAACTGCACGCGCGCATCGTTGGCTGACGAGACAGTCGAAATCGTCCTGCAGTCCGCAATGTTCAACGTGTGCGTCACGAGCGAGTTGGCGGCCTGAAACGGCGGCTGGCCGAAGCGGGTCACATCGGGCGTGAAGATGCTCTTCGACGTGGTCGGCGCGATCGCATCAATGCGCACGATTGCGGCAAGCGCTGGCTGCGCCACAAGGCTGACGAGGGTCCATGCCGTGAACAAGGGAACCAGATGGATGTGGGTCGGCCGTTTCATCGTCTCGCTTCTCGCCGGGTGCGCCGTCTTCGGCACCATCACGGTCATCATGCACACTTCGTGCCAATTCGTCGTGTTGCTTTACCTTGTCAACACGTGAAGTTGCCCAACCGCTGTGCTTCCTGCGCCTGCCGCCGCGGCACACAATTCGCGCAGTCCGGCGACGCCCGTGCCAATCTGGCAATTCCGGCCCATTTCAGTCAGTGCACCGCGCCGTGGACCCAGCCGCGCGCGATCGCCAATTGGGCGATCTGCACCGCGTTGGTCGCCGCGCCTTTGCGCAGGTTGTCGGCAACGACCCACAGGCACAGGCCGTGCGCGACACTCTCGTCCTGGCGAATCCGGCCGACGAAGACGTCGTCCTTCTCCGCGCAATCCATCGACATCGGATAGCGCTTCTCCGCCGGATCATCGACGACCGTAACGCCTGGCGCAGCCTCCAGAATCGTCCGAGCCTGTGCCGCGGTGATCGGCCGTTCGAATTCCAGCGCGATCGACTCCGAGTGCCCGGCGAACACCGGCACGCGCACGCACGTCGGGCACACGCGCATGTCCGGTTCTTCCAGAATCTTGCGGGTTTCGCGCACGAGCTTCCATTCTTCGTCCGTGTAGCCGTTGTCCATGAACGTGCCGATGTGCGGCACCGTGTTGAACGCGATCCGCGCGTGGTGGACGGTCACGTCGAACGGCCGCTGGTTCAGAAGCGAGATCGTCTGCGTCGACAGCTCGTCGATGCCTTTCTTGCCGGCACCGGAAACCGATTGGTAGGTCGACACCACGATGCGCTGGATGTGTGCAGCGTCGTGCAACGGCTTCAAGGCGACAACCATCTGGATGGTAGAGCAATTCGGATTGGCGACGAGACCTTTGTGCGCGGCCAACGCCTCCGGATTGACCTCCGGCACAATCAGCGGGACGTCCGGATCCATGCGAAACGCCGAGGAATTGTCGATGCACAGCGCGCCACGTCGGACCGCTTCCGGCAGCAGCAGCTTCGAGACGGCGGACCCGGCTGAGGCCAGCACGATGTCCACGCCGTCGAACGCGGACGGCTCTGCCAGGCGCACCTTGAGTTTGCGGTGGCCAAATTCAACTTCCTCGCCGACGGAGCGCGACGACGCCAGGGCAATCACTTCGCTTGCCGGAAAATGCTGCTCATCGAGAACCGTCAGCATTTCGCGACCTACGGCACCGGTTGCGCCAAGAACAGCGACTTTGTAACGACGCGTCATCACACCCTCCAATGGACTTGGGCTAGCTCAAATCGATCTGTGTTGGTTCAGCCTTGCGCGCAGTTGCCGCAGCGCCCATCAGGGCGTCGGCAGCGGCGGCGGAAAATCAGGCGGTGGCGGCGGTGGCGGCATGCCGCGCACGGGCTGCCAACTGGCCTCGTGCATGCGGATGATCACCGTCGTAATGTTGTCGTGCCCACCGCGCAACTTGGCGGCCTCGACCAGCCGATAGCACGCAGCTTCTGCCGTCGGCGCGGCCGCCATGATGTCGCGAATATCCCGGTCCTTGACCAGATCCGTCAGGCCGTCGCTCGCCAACAGGAACTGGTCGCCCACGCGCGCGCTGGCCACGGTGATGTCCGCGACCACGGACTCTTGCAGGCCAAGCGCGCGAACAATCACGTTGCGGTACGGAAAGTTCTCGATCTCTTCGGGCTGCAACAGGTTCATCCGGATGTATTCGTTGAGCAGCGAATGATCCTCGGTCAGCTGCGTCAGCTTGCGTCCGCGCAACCGGTAGACGCGGCTGTCGCCGACGTTGGCTACGTAGACCCGATTGCCGACAAACGACGTCGCCACCAGCGTCGTGCCCATATCGCGCAATTGTTCGTGGGCTTGCGCCATCGTGAAGACGGTCAAGTTGGCGCGTTCCGCTGCTTTGCGCAGCCGGAGACTGGCCGCACTGCGATCCGGCCCGGTCTCGCCTTTGCGTTTCAGCCGCCGCCAGTAGCGCTTGATGCGCGCCGTAAACTCGGGGTTTTCGTAGAAATCCCGCAGCGCTTCGACGGTGTACGCAGACGCGACTTCGCCCGCGCTGTGCCCGCCCATGCCGTCGGCGACCACATACAAACTTTCAGGCTCAAGCAGCAGCAGGGCATCTTCGTTGCCGTCGCGGACCAAGCCGACGTCGGTCAGCCCGAAAACTTCCCGCACCATCGCTTCACGCGCCACGCGCGGTGTGGCCGACGCAACCGACTGCGCGTCGGGCGCTGCGGCGGGCTCGGTTGTCACTGCCTTCTTCGGCATCAGATCCTGTGTGGCGGCCGTCAAAGTTCGCGCCGGTCAGAGCAGCGGCAGACCGTGACCGCGCATGGCCTTCCCGATGAAGCTAGCTTGACCGGCGCAGTGTGTCAAACGAAGCGCCAGTTCGCGGACGATCTCAGGGACGCAACCGGTCCATCAAGCGGGCAAACGGAATGGTTTCACGGACGTGCGGCAGCCCACACATCCACGCGACGGTGCGTTCCAGGCCGAGACCAAAGCCGCCGTGCGGCACGGAGCCGTACTTGCGCAAATCCAGATACCAATCAAAGGCTTCGACGGGCAACTCGTGCTTGTTGATCGCCGCCAGCAGGGTGTCGTGGTCGTCTTCGCGCTGCCCGCCGCC
This sequence comes from uncultured Myxococcales bacterium, assembly GCA_903924465.1. Classification (GTDB taxonomy): domain Bacteria; phylum Myxococcota_A; class UBA9042; order UBA9042; family UBA9042; genus CAIYBN01. The sequence continues at coordinate 46,857 of CAIYBN010000049.1, forward strand.
GATGACTTCGCCGTAGCCTTCGGGCGCCAGCATGTCCACGCACAACGCGCGATCCGGACGATCTGGGTCGCGCTTCATGTAAAACGCTTTGACTTCGGCGGGATAGCGGTGCACGAAGATCGGCGTCGCGAACTGCTGGGTCAAGATCGTCTCATCATCGGCGCCCAGATCGTCGCCAAACGGCATGTCGCTGCCCAGTTTGTGGAGCATTTCAACCGCGGTCGCGTAGTCCAGCCGCGGAAATGGCTTCTGGATGAGCGCCAGCGCTTCCCGTCGCGGCTTCAGTTGCTTTTGCTCTTCCACTTCGCTGCGGATGGCATCGATCGTGTCCAGTTCTGCGCCGCAATCGCGCAGCACGTCCGCGGCAATGGTGCACACCAGCCCTTCGGCGAGGTCCATCACGCCGTTCAGATCGAGGTACGCGGCCTCCGGCTCGACCATCCAGAATTCGGTCAAATGGCGCCGGGTCTTGGACTTCTCGGCGCGAAACGTCGGGCCGAACGTGTAGACCTTGCCAAACGCCATCGCGTTCGCTTCGTTGTACAACTGCCCGGACTGGCTGAGGTACGCCTTCTGGCCGTGGTACTCGGTTTCGAACAGCGTCGACGTGCCTTCGCAGGCAGCTGGCGTGAAAATGGGTGTGTCCAGAAGCAGATAACCGCTGCTGTCGAAGAAATCGCGAATGGATTTCACGATGCGCGCCCGCACCCGCAGGATCGCGTGCTGGCGACGCGATCGCAGCCACAAGTGGCGATGATCCATCAGGAAGGCTACGCCGTGTTCCTTGGGTGAAATCGGATAGTCGGCGGCAGATTCCTGAACCACGGTCAGACCGTCGGCGGCCAGCTCAAAGCCGATCGGTGCGCGTTCATCACGGCGCACGGTCCCGGACACCAAAATGGAGGTTTCCTGGCTCAAGTGGTCGGCGCGCGCAAACGTGGCGTCGTCAACGTCGCCCTTGAACATCACGGCCTGGATGATACCCGTGCCGTCGCGCACCTGCAGAAAGTGCAGCTTGCCCTTGGACCGACGGCTGTACAGCCAGCCGCGGATTTGCACGCGCTGGCCGTCGAACTGCGCGATCGTCGCGACCGTAGCGATGGCCAAGTCGGGCAGCGCAATGGGAAGATGGGGACTGGACATGAAATCCTCACTGCGGCGCGAGGGGGCGATCGTCAACGTGCCGATCGAACCGGCAACCCGGCGCCGTGAAACGACGCGGCCGCCCGAAACGCCGCAAAAGCGCCTCGAGCGGCCGGGTCACAAACGGAAACGCACACGACATCCACGCTACGTGACGAAACGGGTTCGGCACATGCAGCCTGTCCTGCCGACGTTCGCTTACTTCTTGTCGACCTTCGCTTTCAGGCCGAGACCAACCTTGAAGAACGGCATGCTCTTCTCGCCCACCTTGACCGGCTTGCCAGTCTTGGGGTTGCGACCGGTGTAAGCCGGGTACTTGCGGACGGTGAAGTTGCCGAAGTTGCGAATTTCAATACGATCGCCCTTCTTGAGCGCCTCGACCATCAGGTCGAAAATCGAATTGACGACGATGCTGGCCTTGTCCTTGGTCAAGGAGCCTTTGGCGGCGACGGCTTCGATCAGGTCGGACTTGGTCATGATGTTTGCCTCTTGATACTGCCTAATTGGCGTTGTGGGCCTGTGCGATTTCGTACACAAACGATGGTCGTGGCGCGTTCCGGCTGTTCACAGAGCGTTCATTCCAAAGCCACTGCCTCGCGCGGAATTGCGTGAGACACCAGCGCTGTCATTTTGCAATTGCTTGGCCTTTACGCGACACGGCCTGACACAGGCCTGGGTGAGAAAACTGGTTCGAAGCGCATGCCACCGCTACCAGTGCGGGGTGCGACAGCGCGGCGAACTCTAGCCGACTTCCCATGCGTGGTCAAGAGCTTACTGCTGCACGACCGCGAAATATTCACGGTTGCGTCACGGCTTTCAGTTACAGGGAGCGAGCGTGGCAGGGTAGATCGGGTAGAAATGCGTGAGCAGAACGCCCTTGGCGTCGGCACCGGTGCAGGGAGCGAATGCGTTCTTGTGCCAAGTGACCTCGCCCACGCACCACATGTCGCCACTGACCATGGACGGTCCGGCAAGGTCGTAAGCCGGTGTCGCGTTGGCGTCCAGATAGATGCGCACCCGCGGAATGGACGGCCCCATGCTGCCAAACGGCTTGCCGGTTGACGGATCCGTGGCGATCTTGCCGGTCTTCGCGTCGGTCGGCTTGTCGAACCAATAGCGCACGCCAATCGCATACGTGAATCCGGTTTGCGGCGTGTTGATGTTGATGTTCTCCGGACCCCAGCCGTCGCGATCGTCGAGCGCAAGAATCGCGTCGTCGGTGGGGTCGGCGGGATCGCCCCAGGTCGTCACGGGGTTGTTGACAAAGCAGTCGCAGAGGTTGCCCCACGGGTCCGGAATGCCGTTGCCGTCCGCGTCCGGCATCTTCGCCTTCACAGCATTGGGATGCGCCAAATGCAAGTCCATGTCCGTGCCCAGCGTGTCGGTCGGATTCGGGTCGCCGGCCGTCGTCCACGTCAGCTCGGTGTGCAGCTTGTCATCCGGCACAACGATGAGATTCACGGTCTTGGACTGACAGCCGGGGGCGCCAGCGCTGTCGATCGTGTCCAACTGAATCGTGTACGTTCCAGCAATTGTCGGCTGAAACGTCACCGTCTTGCCGGTCTTGGCCGGCAGGAACGACGCGTAGGAGCCTTGCGGCTGGGCCTGCACCGTCCAGTTCCACGTGCCCACGGTCTGGTTCGGCGCCGCGGTCGAACAGCCGCCATCCAGCACGATCGTCGTCTGCGGCGTGACACTGTTGGAAATCAGCTGGCTGTTCGCCTTGTTCTTCATGGTAAAGCAGGCCGACCCGCAGCTCACCGCCACGCCTTTGGCCGTCACCGGCACGGTCTTGGCGCCCGCGTCGCTGTCCACCTCCAGCGTTCCCGTCGCGGTCACGCCTGCGCCTGCCGGGGCATACTCGACCTGGACCGCGCACGAGGCCTTGGGCTGCAGCACCCAGGGCACTGCGGTCGACGGCAGCGCGGTGCCACACGCTCCACCTGGCGAGGTCACGTCCAGCCCAGTGCCGTCGATCGGCTGAAGCGTCGCGCCCGTCACGTTGATCGGATCCAGGCCGCAATTGGTCAGCGTCACCTGCTGGGTGCCCTTCTGGCCGAGTCCCACGGAACCCAGGTCCACTGCGATCGGCGCCAGACTCAGGCACGGTCCGGTCGAGTTCGCCGTCACGGTCACCTTGAGCACGCCGCTGCTGGGATCGTTGCTGGTGATGACCAACGTCGCGCCTTGCTTGAGCGTCGCCTTGTCCGCGTCCAGCGAGATGTCCATCACCAGACTGCCGCCTGCTTCGATGGCCAAGCCTGGGGAAAACGTTTGCGGCGTGCCGACAACCACCTTCTGGCTGGCAAAGGACACGGCGCCATACCAGGTGCCGTCGAGCTCAACCTGAAAAATCTGCACCGGAGCCGTGCCCACATTGCTGCAAGTGAGTTGCAGCGGCGCTGGCGGGCTGCCTGCCGACACCACGCCAAAATCGATTGGCGTCGGCGTGCAACTCAGCTTGGGCGTACCGAAAGCCGTGTCCACCAGGATGTCCCGCGTCGTGGACGTGTAGGCCGGATCGCCGGTCAGGTGCAGGGATACCTTGAAATGTCGGGGCTTCGCAGTCGGCGGGCGGGTATAGCGAATCGTCAGCTTTTGCCCCACCGTTGCCGCCCCATCAGGCGCACACGACGAATCAAAACCGACTGGAATCATCGCGGGAAATACCGAAATCGCGCAGTCCTGACCATCTGGACCCAAACACTGGAACTGATGCGAGGACGTTGCCGCATCGTTTTCGTCCGTCTCGGCAACGTCCACGCCGGTGATCACGACAGGCTTGGCCAGACTCGCCTCAGCCGCGTTGTCCACCGTGAACTCCAGATCCTTGGTCTGGCCAGTCGCGATACCGGACACGTCCAGCAAGTACGGCGTTGCCTTGGCGTCGACCTTGTTGGCGTCGCGCAAGTCCAGCTTGCCCTTGCTGTCCAGCTTGTCGTTCTGGGTGCACGTCGCGGGCACACCCGTGGTCGCCGGATCCGAGCCACACGCGCCGCAAAATGCCGCAAAAGTCAGCGCGGTTGCCAGAAATGCCTGCCGTGTCATGTCGAACTCCCCAGTTCCAAAGCCGTTCGCAGGCCGCCTACTGGCACTTCGCGGCGAGACCGGCGAACTGCGAGGCCTTGTACGCTGGCGTCACTTTACCGTTCGCGCCAGCGTTGGGGAAATCCGTCAGCGTCTGGTTCACGTAGTCGAGGCGTTTGACCCACCACAGGTCGCATTCGTGCAGCAGCTGCGTGAACGTGCCCACCAGGAGGCTGTTGATCCAAATATGGATGGTCGCGGTCGAATCGCCGTAGTCATGGGCGTCCCAATAGTGAACGCCGATGCGGTAGATGATGCTCTGCGGTGCCGCCATGTTGAGGTTCTCGGGGCCCCAACCGTCGGTGTCGTCGAGCGCCAGAAACGGATCGTCCTCCGGCAGTTGCGGATCGCCCCAGAAGGGCTGCGGATTGAACCAATAGCAGTCGTACGTCGCGGCAAACCACGGGTCGGGCTGACCATCGCCATCGCCGTCCACTTGGCAAGCGCACGGCTTGCCGTTGCACATCTTGGGTGGATCGACACAGATGTTGGCCTTCTCGGCATCCGGGTGAGCAAAGTGCAGATCCAGATCCGAGCCTGCGCCCGGGCCCGTGTCCGTCTTGTTCGTGTCCAACGGCGTGTCCCAGAGCAGTTCGACGTGCAAACCAGCGTCGGGAATGACCTGCACCGTATACGTCGTCGGCCCACAGCCGTCCTGGCCATCGCTGTCTTTCACGTCCAGCTGGAACTTGTAGACACCGACGACGTTCAGCTGAATTTGCGGGCCGTTGACCGTGTTCGTCGACGTGCCAAACACCACTTTCGCGGCGGTGTCCGACGGCGAGAAGACGTACGCATCGGTGCCCGGCGGCTGTTGCACGACCGACCACTTGTACTTCAAGGTCTTGCCCGACGCGACCAGCGACCCCGACGCATCGAGGTGAATCACCGACTGCGGCGGCACTTCCTCGCCTTCCAGGCAGGAAATGATCGGCGTCGCGCAGCTCGTCGTCACGCCCGTGCATTGCAGCGCCACGATCTTCTGCGGCGTCAGCGTGTTGTCCGTAAACGTCAGATTCGCGGCAAACGGCGTCTTTTGCGCGGCCGGCGGCGTGCACGTCACTGGCACGGTCACCAGTTGGTTCTTGTGCACGGTAATCGGGGCCACGCCAGCGGGCGATTGTCCCAGCAAGATGGTCGTCGGATCCAGCAGAAATGACGTGTCGACGTCATCAGCCAAGGCAAACTTGTCCAACAACAGATCTTCGCTGCCGCAGTTCTTCATGGTCACCGACTTCACCGAAGCCTGACCCACCAGCACGGCGCCCCAGTTGAGCAGCTTGTCCGGCACGATCTGGATGCATGCGACGTTCTGATTGGCCTTGAGCTGCACGGTCGCTTCCGGGGTCTTGGGATCGTTCGACGAGAACGTCAGTTCCGCGCCGTGGCCCACGGTATCGAGCCCGTGAAACGTCACGGTCATCGACTTGACGGCGCCAGGCGTCAACAGCCACGGCGGATCGATCGCGAACGGCGTGGGGCTGCCTTCAAATTTCACACCGTCGTCGGTCTGCAAACTGAAGAACTTCGGCGCGACCTTGGCCAGTGTCAACGCGTGAATTTCCAGATCGCCGTCGCCCTGATTGCTGATCGTCACCGTCGTCGAGGCGTCCTGGTTCAGCGGCACGGTGAGAAAATCATGCTCCGGCGGGTCGAGCTTGATCGCCGGTGTCCCGACTTTCGCCGCCAGCTTGACGACAAACGTCGTGATCGTCGGGGCATTGCCCGCCGGCGTCACGGTATCGATGTGCCGAACGGTCAGCGTCGCGTTGCGCGGCCCGTTATCCGTCGGCTTGTGGTAGACGATGCGAATCGTCTGTTTCTTCGAATGCTTGGCACTCGCGCATGCTTCGTCGAAGGACGGATCATTCGGAATGAGCGTCGGCCATGTCGCGCTGGTGCACGGCACCCAGTTGGGCGCGCCCGCAGCGCCGGTGCCGTCATCGGTCTGGCAGTCAAACGCGGGCGCCGCGCTGTCCTTGCCGCCCGCTGGCGTCGCGTAGTCCAATTTCACCGAGTCGATGGCGATTTCCAACGCACCAAAGCCGGCAGCCATGTTGCTCAGGACGATGTCGTTGTTCGATGTCGCCGAAGTGGCCACGTTGACCGTGTCGTCGGACTTGATCTGCTTGGAGCCCAAGGCTGCGACGAACACGCCCGCGCGATCGGCACCCAAGTTGCCAGACCCGCCCGAGCAGCTGTTGCTGGGGCCACTGGTCGCGTCGCCATTGCCCGGCGAACTGCCGCCGCCGCACGCAACCAGCACAGACAGCCCCGCCAGGACCATCAGATTGCGGCAGAGGCGGTCGTTCAGGTGGAAGTTCATGGGATTCGCCATTTCCTGGACCGCGTGGCTTTCCGCCGATCGCGCACTCAAGGACCGGTCACAGTTTGCAATTGGTCGGCGTCGCGCCGCCCGTCGTGGCCGCAAAGGTCGGATTTACGTAGCAGGGCGTGATGCACCATTCGCCCGTCGGCTGCCACGCTTTGGCCGTGCCCGCGCAGACGTCACCCGCTTTGCTGCCCGCGGTCTGGTAGCAAATGCTCAGCGGCGGAGCGTTCGTGCCCGTCAACGAGTTGGGCCAGTTGAGCTTGGCCACGTACCACATGTCCAACGGATTCATGGGAATCTTGCTGATCTTCAAGGCGACGGCGCCAAACAGGTACACCGTCACCGTCGGGAACGACACGCCAAAGCCATGGTCATTCCAGTAATGCACGCCGATCGCGTACCAGCGCGGCAGTGCGGGCGTGCCTTCCGGATGCTCCAGATTCAGGTTCTCCGGGCCAGCGCCATCGGTGTCGTCCAGGTCCAGGGTCGGGTCGTCCTTGACGGCCGGATCGTTCACGCCCCAAGCAGGCGAGTTGTTGAACCAGAAGCAGTCAAATGGGTTGCTGAACCACGGGTCGCCTTTGCCGTCGCAGTCGAGATCCGGGCCGGTCGCGAGATAATTGGCAAAGTGCAGGTCCATGTCCGCGCCCGCGGCCGGGCCGGTGTCCGTTTGATCGGGGTCGGACGGCGTGTCCCACAGCAGCTCGACGTGCACCGCGTTGTTCGGCACCACGAGCACCTGCACGCAGGTCTGTGAGCACGACTTGACGCCGTTCGAGTCGATCACGTCCAGGCAAAATTCGTACTCGCCCGCGGCATCCGGCACAAACGTCGGATTCGGGAACGAGTTGCCGGGCTGGAAACCTTTGGCTGAACCCGCAGGCTGCTTCGCGGTCCATTTGTACGTCTTGATCGGCTGACCGCCCGTGCCCTTGGAGCCATCGCCCTTCAAATGCAGCGTCGTCTGCGGCACGACTTCGGCGCCTTCCGTCACGTCGATCTTGGCAATCGGGCAGGTCTGCTTCACGCCGACGCCGCTCAGCTTCACAGTCGGCGGTGGGTTGGCAAAGGCATTGGAACTGATCTGAATCGTCATGGTGTCGGCCACGGGCTCCGACGACGGATTGTTCGGGTCGGACGGCGGGCTCACGTCGCTCGGCGTGTATTTGACGTTGAATGTCGTGCTCTTGCCGTTCGCCGGAATGCAGCAGGGCGTGTCCTTCGTCGGGCCCGTGGTGGCGCTGATCGCCGGGCACAGGACCTGCATGGGCGTGAAGTCCATGGTAAATTCGCCGGCCGCCGCAGTGCCATCGGCAAAATCGAAGCCGGTGATGCACAGCTCCGTTCCGCCGCAGCTGGTGACCGTAACGACTCGTGAATCTTCACCGCCAGCCGCCAGCACGCCGCCGAAGTTCACCTCGGTCGGATTCAGCTTGAGGCAGGGCACTTCAGAATTGGCCTTGATCGGGATCGGCGTGCCATTGGGCGCACTCGGGTCATTGCAAAACAGGGTCAGCGTCGCGGTCTTCAGCTTGTCGTCGGTCGGCGACACGGTGAGATGCACGTCCTGCGAACCGCCGACCGCGATGCTCAGCGGAGTGGGCAAGTCCACCTTGCTCGACGACGACGGAATGTCGGTCAGACCGCCCAGCGCGTCGATCGTGAACACCGGCGAACTCGCGGTGAACAGAATCGACTTGCACGTCAGAATGCCGTCGCCCTGATTGCGAATCGTGAAGACGCTGTGTTCCTGCGTGTCCGGCTTGACGTAGCCCCACACCACTTCGGTCGGGTCGACGGTGATCTTCGGGACGCCCAGCTTGGTCGCCAAGTTGATCGTGTACACGCCTGAGGTCTTCGCGTTCAGATCGAGGTCGTTCAAGAACGTGATCTTCACCTTCGCATGCCGATCGTTTGTGTCAAACTGCTTGAAGTGAATGATGAAATGTTCGACCGTCACGCGGTTCGCGCCATCATCGAAGCCGGTCGGCACGATCGCCTTGAACGTGTGCTTGTCGCACGTCTCCTTCTTTTCCGAGTCCCAGCAGGTGAACGCCAAATCGCCGGTCAACTTGTCTTCCTGCGGACTTGCCGGCTCGTAGACCAATTCCATCTTGGCGATTCGCAGTTCAGCGGCGGCCGTCGTGGAACCGACGTTGCTGATCGCGAACGAAAAGTCGTTGCTGTTGACCGAATCTGTCGCCGCCGACGCGACCGCCACCGAAATCGTGCCGCCGTTGGTCGCGAGCTGGTTCGTGCTGACGTACTGAATCATCGCCTTGGCGCTGCAGTCCAACTGGCTGTTGATGATGCACGCCACGGAACCTGACGTTTGGCCAGGGTTCGTGCCGGTCGGCGCGTTGTTGCTGCAGGCGGTCGCGGCCAAAGCAAGCGCAGCGCATGCCGACACGAAAACCAGTGACCGCTGCACGAAAAATGGAAGCGGAGTGTGTGAGAGCATGGCGGCAAGTCCTCGTTTCACGTAGATCCCGTTTGTGGCGAAATCGTCTTGCGGCGCAGAGGTCGCCCGACCTGTGCGCACACCAACCCTTGACTCTAGGGTTCTTGCCGCGACGCGTCAACTTCCAAATGCCGTGACCGGACTTCGCGTGTAACACGCGCGCAACACCCAGGGCCGGCGTGATACTGGACTTGACTAGAGCGCCTCAACCGGGAACTATCAACGCCCTGTCGGCGAAGGATTTTGTCCTTCAATGCAGCCAACGTGCGATGCCGAAACGGTTTTCCGGGCACGCCCGCGTCGTCAGAGTGACCCGTTTCCGGGCGTGAAACGTCCGCCAACGTCTGCACTCCCGACCTCGCGCAGTTCCTGAGGAGCGTCATGTCGATGAATCTGGACCGCCTGACCCGAGCCAAGTCCGACTCCAACAAGCCGAAACTGCGGCGCAGTTCGCTTTCCACCCTTTGGCTGCCATCGATCGCGAGCCTGTTGGGCATCGCGGGCGTCTGGTCCGTGACCGGTGGACTGGCGTCGTGCGACTCCACGGCCAAGTTCGCCGTGCCCGATCGCAAGTTCTATGCCATCGAAGCTGTGACGGCTTTTCCGGCGAAGATCGACGCCAACGGCCACGTCGTGGGCCGCGTGTGCGGCGCGCCGTTGCTGGACGTCGATGGCAAGCCGCCGGTGGACTCTGACGGCAATCCGGTGGTGGAGCCGGCGCCAGGCGAAGCGAACGGTATGGAACTGACGGCGAATTTCATGTCGTCGAGCCTCAGCAAGCCGGCATGCGGCGAAGCGAATGACAAGGACACGTCGATCAAGGAAGGCGAGCTGATCAACCTGACGCGCGTGCGCACGGACGTGCCGGCGACGGTTTCTGTCGGCAATTTCCAGTTCGCGGCGCGCTGTGTCGGGTCCCAAACCGATTTGTCACCGTGTGGCGCGACGGCACAGCCGATCGACGCGTCCTCGGTGGTCTACAAGAACATCGCCGATCGCTGCGATCCGGCCAAGGACGAAGCGACGCGCATCAACGTGGCGCTCATTCTGGACAACTCGGGTTCGATGAAAGGCAACATCGACAAGGAAATGCTCAAAGAAGACGCCGATGGCTACTACGATCCGCCGCCGCCGCCGCTGACCAACGTGGCTTCGGACTGGTACGGCGCGCGTTTCAACGCCGCGAACAACTTCATCGAGAATCTGAACACCAAGGATCGCGTTGTCGGCTACGTGTTCGACGAAAGCGGCCCGCACGTCGCGGCCTCGGACTCGTTCATCTGCACGGGCACGGGCAATCCGTCGCTGGACAATGCGCCATGCCGGCCGGAAGACTCCAGCTCCTGCCCGTCGCCGGGCACGTGCGATCCGGACCCGACGCAA
>CAIYBN010000050.1 GCA_903924465.1 uncultured Myxococcales bacterium
CCAGCGTTTCCGGGAGAAGTCCATGACATTACGGGCCGATTCACGCCAGCGGGTGGTACCTAGTTCGTGGCCGAATTCCGGCCCCATCCCGATGGCCGAACTCGGCCCTCGGTGGGTGGTTTACCGTGGCCGCGGACAGCCTCTTCTCGCCCGCTTGCAGGTCGGGCCATCGAATTCGGTCGTACTCAAAGCTGGCGACAGCTTCCGCGTATGCCTCCTCGGCCTGTAGGTTTTTCCAACGAACCCATTCCTTGCAAGCTTCTCCCGTGTATTTCTCGAAGCAGCCCTCAGCATTGGCGGCGGTCGCGGCCTTCGACACGTCGAGGTAGCAGCACATCGGCTGTGACGAATCGCTTCCTACCCGGTCCTTGATCGCAGCAGCACGTTCACCGGCAGTAGCCTTGGTCTGCGAAGTGGTGCTGTTGATCACCCAAGCGCAGATGAGTCCCCCGGCCAGAAGTCCGAGTAGCGTGCCCGCGACCCCGTATGCCCACGGCGAGCGGGCCTTGCGGTTGGTGGCGTCTGACGAAATCTGGTCGCTCATCGACACTCCCTTGCGTCTGACAGCGCTGCGGCACGGCAAACTGCTTGGCCTTTGATCGCCAGAGGCGTAAGGCGCCAAGATAGTGAGCGCGGGCGTGCCCGTGCGTCAGAAATATGCTGATAGGAACGTGTGTAAGTCGCGCAACCGCCATTCCGTTCCACATGCCACCTCCGCACCTCGCCCGCAGCCGCGCCTTTCAGCCACAACCGCACCGTCCAGCCCAGTCTGACCGTGCCCGATCGCGTCGTCAAGCATGCCATTTGGCCTGAATTCCGCCGCTTTGGCCGCAACGGCCCGTCCATAGCGCCCTCGCCCCATGTTGGTTCTTGCCGCACGGCCAATTCCCGCCAAGCCCGCCGCTGCCAAAGACTTCGAGCCAGCTCCACGCAGTCAACGCCATCACCTTCCGGGTTTCTGGCCCCGCAAAGCGCACTTCAAGGTCATTCCAGTCCCGATCGAACGCATTTCCCTGCCGATCGAAGGCATTTCCCCGCCGATCGCGGACATTCCAGTCCCGTTCACCGCGATTTCTCTCCCGCTCGGCGCCATTTCCCTGCCGTTCGTCGCCATTTCCGTCCCGATCGAAGCCATTTCCCGTCCCGTTCGCCGCCATTTCCATCCCGATCCCCGCCATTCCCGTCCGCATCGCCGCGATTCCCCCGCCCTCCAGCCGCAACAAAAAACTTGCGCGCCGCAAAAACCAGCGTAAACGCCAAAAAATGCTGCCGCATGGTTGCGTCGGCTATCCCCGCACTGTTCGCAAAAAGGAGTTGCCGTGAAGACTGAATCCCTGCCACACCTGATTGTTCTCCCGGACACGCTGAAGGTCGCGCTGCTGCGCGAGGCCATCCAGGTCTACAACGGCCTCGTGAAGTTGGCCGAGCAGAAGGTCGAGCCGGAGGATCTTTTCCCCGATGACCTGTCGCGAGACGTCTGCCGCGCGCACCTGCTGAAGCACCTCGGCGCGCTGACGACGCTGGTGGACCTGCGCGGCGATGTGCACGCGGCGATTGTGGTGCGCGATAACGCCGTTGAACAAGGCGAGGCGATCTATGCGCGCGCCTTGGCGCTGATCAACTCGCGCTATCCGATTGGTTCAGCCAAGCGCGGCGACTTCTTTCCTTTGGGCGAGACGGATCCGACCCTCGGTGACCTGCTGCAGGCGGCTGGACGCGGTGCGGTGAAGCGCAAGCTGCGGCTGCCGCTGGGCTACACGGGCGAAACACTTATCGCGCTGGGTGTGGAAGTGAGTGCGGCGCTGGTGCAGCGGGACGCGAAGGGCCTGAGCCGCCAGGGGCAGTCGGCGGCGACCGCCGCGCTGGTGAAGCGGACCAAGGAAATCCGCAAACGCCTGCGCGAGGGCGCCATCGGCTGGTTTGGCGCGAGCGCGGCGGAGCTGCTGGCGTTTGGTATCAAGCCGCGCGCGCCGAGCAAGGGTGGGCGCAAGCGGAAGACCGTCGCGGAGCCGGCAGTCGGCGCTGTCGTGTAGGCCTACTCACGGACACAGGCGGGGACATCGCGTTTGACACCCGCCGCCCATTCGCCACAATGCCGAGCCGCGACCCCAAACGTCGCTTCCGGGCCGCGCCGTGATCGCTGATCCCCTCTTCCAGCAAGCCGTCACCTACTTCCAGGACCTGCAAGACCGCATCGTCGCGGCGCTGGAGCAGCTCGACGGCGGCACCTTTCGCCGCGATGACTGGACGCGCGAGGAGCCGCAGACCGCGGGCGACAGTCCGGCTTTGGGCGGGTATGGCCGCACGCGCGTGCTCGACGGCGGGCGGGTGCTGGAGCGCGCGGGGGTCAATTTCAGCCACGTGCACGGCCGATTCACGCCGCAATTCGCCGCGACCATGCCAGGCGAAGGTCTGGAGTTCATGGCGGCCGGCATTTCGCTGGTGCTGCACCCGCGCAATCCGTTCGCGCCGACCGTGCACATGAACTACCGTCGCCTGGCGCGCGAATCGGGCGGCTGGTTCGGTGGCGGCGCGGATTTGACGCCGAGCTACTTCAACCGCGCCGATGCCCAGCATTTTCACGCCACCTACCGCAAGACCTGCGCGCCATTTGCCGACGTCGTCGATTGGCGGGCGATGAAAACCGAGTGCGATCGCTACTTTCATATCCCACACCGCCAGGAAGCGCGCGGCGTCGGCGGCATCTTCTTTGACCACCGCCACGAACAGCCCGAGCGCATGTTCGCGTTTGTCCAAGCCGCGGGTGACGCTTTCCTGCCCGCGTGGCTGCCCATCGCCGAGGCGCATGTGAACGATCCGTACACCGATGCGCACCGCCACTGGCAATTGCTGCGGCGCGGGCGCTACGTCGAGTTCAATTTGGTCGTGGATCGCGGTACGATCTTTGGGCTGAAGACCGGTGGTCGCATCGAGTCGATTCTGATGTCCCTGCCCGCGGAAGCGCGCTGGGCGTATGATGTGCGGCCGGAGCCGGGTTCGCCCGAGGCCGAGATGCAAAAGGTGCTGCGCGCCGGCTTTGAGCCGGACCCGTAGGCAGGAGGCGTGATGCGTTGGATGCTGTTCGTGACGGTTCTGCTGGGTGCCTGTGGCAGTCATGCGCCTCATGCTCCTGACAATATCGCAGATTTGATGCCGTACTTCTTTCAGAATTGGGAGACTGGCCAGACCGAGACGATCGCGGAAGCTGCGGTCAACCTGGCGAACGCCGCAACGGTGGTCACCATCGGCCATCCGATGAAGGCGGAGCTGGATGCGCTTCCGGCGGCGGCCATCGCCAGCCTCGGCCTGAAGGATCACGATCCGTCGAGCACAGCCGGGCTCATCATCGTCAACATCTTCAAGTGCAACTTGCCGCAACTGGAGAAGATCCTGATCGACACCGACCAGTCCGGCATCTATCCCGGCAATTACGATGCCTACTCGCGCACCTACACGTCCAGCCGCGACGACTACCTGGCGCGCAAGGTCCCCAACCTGACGTGGAGCGCCGGCCTGACGTCGACCAACCTCGTGACGATGAGCGAAACCTTGATCGGCGGTATGCGGTACGTGCCGGATCAGGGCGGTGGCAAGTCGCCCTGGGGCCCGGCGCTTGTGCAGCGTACGTACCTGCCGAGTCAGGCGGTGTTCGACGGCACGGACAATTATTGGCGACAGGACTACCAAATTGAAGTCTACATGGAGATTGAGCCGAACCGGATCCTGCACGCCTACGCGACGTGGCGGGAACTGCACGTGACGGACATGTTCGTCAGCGGCGGCGCGTTCTACACGAGCAAGAGCCTGGACAACATGGTCAGCTGGGACCAGAGCACCGAGGACGCGTGCGCGGCCGGCAAAGAATGAAGCGCGCGCTGACGTTCCTGAGCCTGTTCGCCTGCGCGTGTGCGACGCTGCCGCGCGCCGATCTGGGCGTGTCGCCGCCGGAATTGGCGCCGTGGCGCGAGGCCGTGAAGTGGCCGGATGCGGGGCAGGAAGCTGCGCGGCTGTTGAGTGGCTACCTGCAGGTGGACACGTCCAATCCGCCGGGCAACGAGACGCTGGGCGCGAAGTACCTGGCCGGCTTGTTGGAAAAAGAAGGCATTGCCAGTGAAATCGTCGAGTTCGCGCCGGGTCGCGGTTCGCTGATCGCGCGACTCAAAGGCAGCGGTGCGGAAAAGCCTCTGTGCCTGCTTTCGCACCTCGACGTGGTGCCCGCGGAAGCGAAGAATTGGAAGCAGCCGCCGTTTTCTGGCCTGATCGACGAACAAGGCGTGATTTGGGGCCGCGGCGCGCTGGACATGAAGGGCATGGGGCTCATCGAGACGCTGACGCTGATCTGGCTGAAACGCCTGCACGTGCCGCTCAAACGCGATGTGATCCTGCTGGCGGTGGCGGATGAAGAGGTCGACAACCGGGGGATGCTGTTCATCGTCGAGAAGTACTGGCCGCAGATCGACTGCTCGCACGTGGTGAACGAAGGTGGGATGGGCATTCGCGATGCGATGACGCCGGGCCAGACGATTTTCGCCATTTCGGTCGCGGAAAAAGGCCTGCTGTGGCTGAAGATGATCGCGCACGGCAAGGCGGGGCACGGTTCAACGCTGGTGCCGGGTCGGGCGCCGGAGCGGCTGCTGAAAGCGTTGGACAAGATTCGCGCGCGGCATCCCGACGCGGAGTGGCAGGCGTCGACCCGCGAAACGCTGGCGCAAGTGGGCCACGACGCGGGCGGCGTGACGGGCTACGTGCTGAAGCGGCCGACGCTGCAGAATTGGCTGGCGGAGGGGCAACTGATGGCCAATCCCGGGACGGCTGCGGCGATGACGGATACCGTCAATATCACGGGATTTGGCGGCGCGAACGAACCGAATGTGGTGCCGTCGGATGTGTGGGCGCTGCTGGATTGCCGCCTGCTGCCGGGCCATAAGCCATCAGAACTGCTGGCAGATCTCGTCAAGCTGGTGGACGATCCGAACATCCGCTTTGAGGTGTTGCATCAAGCCGACGCCAACGCATCGCCGTGGGACGACCCGTTCTACCGGGCTTTGGCGCGCCATGCGGTCGCGGGTCGGACGCACGCGGTGGTGGGACCGGTGCTGTCGCCGGGCTTCACCGATTCGCTGCACCTGCGGCCGCTGGGCGTGCGGGCCTATGGCTTTGTGCCGTTCGCGGCGACGCAAGAGGACACGGGCACGATGCACGGCGAAAACGAGCGCGTCTCCAGCGAAAATGTCCAGGATGGCCTGCGCGTGCTGTTTTCCGCCGTGGTCGACGTCGCCGCGCTGCCAGGCAAGTAGATGCTTCGAGCCCTGCTCCTGCTGCTGATCCTGCTGCCAGCCTTGCCGCTGTACGCCCAGGAAGCCGCACCGCTGCCGACCGAGCCGACTGAAGTCGTGACGTTTCCGATCCGCGTGGACCGAATCGCCATCCAAGGCCTGACGCGGACGCACGAAGCCGTTGTGCTGCGCGAATTGCCGTTTGCCGCGGGTGAGACGATCAGCGAGGAAACTTGGCTGTTTGCCGCGACGCGCTTGTGGAACGCGACGTTGTTCAACCGCGTCACCAGCAGCATCGGCCGCGAGACGCACACCGGCCAGGTGGTCGCGACGTTCGTGCTCGACGAGAACTGGACGCTCAATCCGCTGTTTTCCTTCGCGGTTGGCGGCAATGCCGGCTGGGTGCGGGTAGGCGCTTCGGACAACAACGTGCTGGGACGGTTTCTGGAATTGGGCGCGCAGTACGAGCGATTTGGCGACTACAACGGCTTTCAGGCCTGGGCCCGCGACCCGCGTTTTCTCGGCAAGCGCCTGGATTGGGTCGTCATCGTCGACCGGCTGGTGCGCCCGCGCCCGGATTTTGCCGACCGGCGTCTGCGCATCGGCACGGAAGTGAACGGGCTCGCTTGGAATGACCGGCTGCGCCTGACGGCAAAAGTGGAGGCGCTGTACGATGTGCTGCTGCCTCTCGATGGCGGTGACGACACCGGCGTGCCGCGCAACTGGTCCACGCTTCTGGAATGGGGCGTGCGCATCGGCCGCGTGGACACGCTGCGGGTACGCCAGCGCGGCGTGAGTCTGGAAGTGCGCGAGACGCTGGTCGCGACGCAACTGGCCTCGATGAAAGGCTTCGCCCAAGGTTGGCTGGAATTGCTCGCGCTGGAAACGGTGGGCGAGCGGTGGAATTTCGCTGGACGGTTCCAGATGGGCATGCAAGGCGACGCGCCCGACTACCTGCAGTTCTATTTGGGCGGCCTGACCGTCATCCGCGGCTACGTCGACAATTTCGTTCGCACGCAGCGGTACGCGCTGGCAAATGCCGAGGTGCGGTACGTCGCTTACGATTCGCGCTGGATTTCGCTTGTGGCGGCCGGCTTTGTCGACGGGGCGCTGGCGGCCAGGACCACCGGCGGTGCCCAAGCCATGCTGGCGTCGGGCGTGGGCATGCGATTCTTGCTGCCCTGGATGGTCAAGACCGGACTGCGCGTGGACGGTGCAGTGCCGCTCGTCGCCGCCACCTGCGCGAGTGGATTTTGCCCAAACTTGAGCATTGGCGTGTACCAGTTCTTCTGAACAGGCTGACCCTGGTCGGATATCCAAGTGGACTGTGGTGGCTGCGTGATGCAATCACAGCTCCGTCAGCTCCACATCCCGCCATGTCCCCACAGGCAAGTCGCCAAGCACGACGCCACCATAGGCAATCCGCTTCAGCTTCTGCACTTCCGAGCCCACCGCCGCCGCCAGCCGGCGAATCTCGCGGTTCTTGCCCTCCGTCAGCTGCACAATCACCGTCGTCTCGCGCCCCGACCGCTTGCGCAACTCCAGGCGCGCGACCTGCAGCATTTCGCCGTCGTCCAGAATTCCATCGCGCCAGCGCTGCAGCGCCGCGTCGTCCACCTGCCCGCGCAATTCCACCACGTACGTGCGCACGACCGCCGAGCGCGGGTCGGTCAGTTGATCCGCGAGCCGCGTGTCATTGGTCAGCAGCAGCAGGCCGGACGTAGCGAAATCCAGGCGGCCCACCGGCACGACGTGCACGCCCAAATCGCCGAGAAAGCTGTACACCGTCGGCCGTCCCTGCGGATCGTGCGCCGTCGTCACGCAGCCGCGCGGCTTGTGCAAGGCAATCAACCGCTTCTCCTCGCGGACAATCGCCTGGCCATCCAGCAGGATTCTCGCTTTTTCCGGGATGGTTGGATGCAACGGATCGCGGACAATCGTGCCGTCCACAGAAATCCGGCCGCTCTCAATCCACTGCCGGGCGTGCGTCCGGCTGGCGATGCCCAGCTTGGACAGCGCGCGCTCCAGCGCCACGTAACCTTTGGGCAAATAGGCCACGCGCTACCAGCCCAACTGCCGCGCGGCCAGATCCGTCAGCACTTCCGACGCGCCGCCGCCGATCGACAGCACCTTCGATTCGCGGAAAATGCGCTCCGACTTGCAGCCGCGGATGTAGCCTGAGCCGCCCAAAATCTGCACGCACTTGCCCGCGACGAACTCTAAAGTTTCCGTCGCCAGATTCTTGAGCATGCACACGTCCGCGACCGGCTCCTCGCCGGCGTCCATGCGTTCGGCAATCTCAAAAAGCAAAGCGCGCACGGCTTCGATCCGCATCTTCATGTCCACGAGTTGGTGACGCACGACTTGGCGGGAAATCAGCGACTTGCCAAAGGTCTCGCGGGCCCGCGCCCAGTCGGTCGCTTCCAGCAGGCATTCCTCGGCAAACGCCCACGCCGCCGCCGCCAGTCCCAGGCGCTCGCCGTTGAAGTTCTGCATCAGGCCGAGAAAGCCGAAGCCCAGCTCGCCAATCAGGTTTTCCGCTGGCACTGCGACGTCGTCAAAGTGCAGGAGCGCGGTATCGCTGCACCACCAGCCCATTTTCTGCATCGGCGCCCGCGTCAGGCCCTTGGGCTGGCCTTCCACGACGAGGATCGATACGCCCGACGCGCCTGGCCCGCCTGTGCGCACCGCGACCGTGAGCACGTCCGCGCGCACGCCGCTGGTGATGAACGCTTTGTCGCCGTTGACGCGAAACACGTTGCCGTCGCGCACTGCCGTCGTCCGCAGGTTCGCGACATCCGACCCGCCGCTCGGCTCCGTCACTGCGAGTGCGGCAATCTTTTCGCCGGCGAGGATCCCCGGCAGCAAGCGCGCCTGCTGTTCCGGCGAACCCAGCGCGACAATCGGCGGCGCAGCAATGCCGTGGCTGAACAGGCCTGCCAGCAGCCCACCCGAGCCCGCGCGACAAATCTCCCGCTGCAGCGCCACGCGCAAGCGCGCCGAGCCGCCCACGCCGCCGACCGATTCCGGAAAGCCCACCGACAGCACGCCGACTTCGGCGGCCTTTTTGTACAGCTCGCGCGGAAACGTGCCCGCTTCGTCCCAATCCGCCACATGCGGCGTCACTTCGCGCTCGACCCAGCGGCGCACATTGCCAAGAAACGCGATTTCATCTGGACTGAGCGGCATCGGAACCTCCGCGCCTATGCTGTGCTGAACGCGCTGCGCTTGTCCACTCTGCCGCCGCGGCGTATCGTTGCCCCCGCGCACGCGCGCCTGCGGACCGCCATGAATCGCCTCGTTCTCCTGCTTGTGCTCTGCGCTGCGTTTGCCCAACCCGCCTTGGCGGAAGTGCCGCGCGCGCATCCGCCCACGCTCCTGCGCGGGGCGACGCTGTGGACGGCGACCGGTCAGGTGCTGGAGCGCACGGATTTGCTGATCCAGAACGGCCAGATCCAGGCGATTGGCGCGAATCTGCCGGTGCCGAAGGATGCGCGGGTCATCGACGCGGCCGGCAAGATCGTGACGCCGGGGCTCGTCGACATGCATTCGCACCTCGGCGTGTACGCGGCGCCGGCGGCGAAGGCGCACGCGGACGGCAATGAAATGACCTCGCCGACCACGCCAGCGGTGCGGGCGCTCGATGCGTTTGACCCCGAGGATCCGGCGATTGCGCGCTCGGTGGCAGGCGGCGTGACGACCGCGCTGATCCTGCCCGGCAGCGGCAACGTGGTCGGCGGCCAGGCGCTGTACGTGAACCTGTACGGCAAGACCGTCGCGGACATGGCCATCGTCAACCCGCCGCGGTCGATGAAGTGGGCGATGGGCGAGAATCCCAAGCGCGTCTACGGCAGCAAGGGCCAGATGCCGATGTCGCGCATGGGCCACGGCTGGGTGCTGCGCAAGATGCTTTTTGAGGCCAAGGATCTGCGCGAGAGCCAGGATCGCTTTGACAAAGAGACGATCCACACCGGCCAGCGGCCGTTTCGCCCGGAATTGGAGCCGATTGTCGCGCTGCTGCGCGGTCAGGTGCTGCTGCAGGTGCATTGCTATGAAGTGCACGACATCGAGACGCTGATCCGGATCAGCCACGAATTTGCCTTCCCCGTTGCGGCCATTCACCACGCGCTGGAAGCCTGGAAGGTGCCGGAGCTGCTGAAGTTTGAAGGCATTGGTGTCGCGACTTTTGCGGATCTCTGGGGCTACAAGATGGAAGCCTACGACGCCAGCGTGCGCAGCCCGCAGATCCTGACCGACGCGGGCCTGACCGTGGCGCTCAAGAGCGATCACCCGGTGCTGGACTCGAAGTGGCTCATCAACGAGGCGGCGAAGGCGCATCACTACGGCGTGCCGGAGCAGACGGCGCTGCAGATGGTCACGCGCAATCCGGCGAAGCTGATTGGCTTGGCCGACCGGCTCGGCACGCTGGAAGTGGGCAAGGAGGCGGACATCGCGGTGTGGCCGGGCAATCCGCTGGCAGTCGGCGCGCAGCCGGAGCGCGTGTTCGTGCGCGGCGTGCAGGTGGTCGGCGATGGCGGCAATGTCCAGACGGCGTATGCCGGGACGGGCAAGGCGATTGGCTTCATCCAGGGCTGCGACGAGTGACCGCGGCTTGAGTCAGGGCCGCACCGGTTCCTGCGACGGCGCGAACCAGACCGGAATGGCCGCCAGCGCGATGCCAAACCATGGCAGGGCGTAGGAAAGGTTCTGGTCCGGTATCGGGTGAATCGGGTAGTCGTACATCGCTTGCGGTGCGGCTTCAAGGTCGAGGATTTTGCCGGAAGCCTGCTCGCCGACCTCCAGCAGCAGGTCCGGGTCCAGCCCCGGCACCGTCGCCGCCAACGTCGCGGGAATGGGATGCATCCACGTGTCCAGGCCGGCAAACGTCCCCACCGGCTTGGCATTGGCGACGTGCACGTCCGCGCGGCGCAGGCGACCGGTCAGCGTCACCGGCGCGTTGTCCGCACGCAGCTTGGCCAGCCATATCGGCAGCTTCTCCGGCGGCGCCCGGCCGAGGTTCGCCAGCACGCGGCTGTACGGCCCGTCCGAAAGCTCCAGCGGCACGAGGACGAGTTTCACCGACGGCGCGGCGAGGATTTCAAGTACGTTTGGTGCGACGACGGCGCCAGCCTGGTCAACGGGTGTCCGCAATGTGAAGTGCCGGCGGCGGTGCATGTGGCGGCCTGACGGTTTGCGATGGCTTGCAGGGCGTGTCCTTCGGGCCGCGTTGCTGCTGGTCGCTGTGAACCGCGAGCTCGTGGCGGGCGAGGAAATTGACCATCGGCGGGCGAGGGATAGCCTGCTGCCAGCCGACCGATCGGCCACGAGTCGTCATGTTGCAGCAACTTCCACTTGTCGCGATCCCGCTGGACAGCCTGCACACCTCGGGCGGAGGACTGGAGCCCTTTCGGCTGGCCCCTGGTGCAATCGACCGTCTTGCCGCGTCGATCGGCGAGCGCGGGCTTGTCGCGCCACCGTTGGTATGGGCGGCGCCAGACACGGAGCCACAGCAGTACGTCATCGTCGATGGCGGCAGACGGGTCATGGCGCTCAAGCGACTGCGTGACGAGTGGGACTTGGCCGCGGGGCCGTTTCCGATCGACCCGGTGAACTGCTCGGTCGTGTCCGCAGATCTGGACTCCGTCCGCCACCTTGCCGCGCACCTGCGCCTGAACAAGGCGTTGCAGATGCACGGCAACCGCGGCGATGAGGCCGTGCTGACCGTGCACCTGATGCAGCCGCCACATTCGCAGACCGAGCAGCAGCTGATGCGGGACCTGAAAGTCTCCCAGCCCTGGGCAAGTGTGTCGGCGCGGCTGGTCGAGCGCTTGTCGGCGGAGGCACTCCGGAAGCTGCGCATGGGCGAAATCTCGCAGAAGGACGCAGAACGGCTGATGGTGCTGGGTGAACGCGATCGCCGGGGCCGTGTCAGCGAACTGGACCCGAACGCGCAGACGACAGAGTTGGCGGAGATGGGCGCGCCGCCGGCAAAGTGGCCGAGACGGAAAAGAAAACAGGCTGCTGGGTCAGCCCAGTGATGTGGCGGAGTCTTATTAGTCGATAGTAGGATGCGCTACCGCGCCGCATCTTGCTCGTCGTGACAGCGCCGAGAAGGATTGGCCAGCGGGCTGCGCCGGGGCGCCGCGCCGTACAGAATCGAAATCGTTGAGATGCCCTTCGCTGCCAGGTCGCGGCGTGTTGACGGTTGCCGCGCCGAGTGCTCAGATCGGGCGAGCGCCCACAGCGGGCACCAAAGCAGGTACGAACATGGCCAGAACCAAGAAGTCCGAAAAAGCCGAACAGCTGACCAAGCCGACCGCGGAACCGGCACCGCCACCGGGGACCGTCGCGTACTTGCTGGCGGAACTGCCCAGCATCCAGAAAGGCGAAACCGCTGAGATGTACACACACAAGCTCGCCCGCGACGGCGTGAATGCGCAGGTGAGCGCGAACGCGTACCGACTGAAGCTGGGTCTGGAACTCTTGCTGGCCGCACCGAAGCCACGCGACGGTCGACTGGCTTGGGAAGAGCGGGAAGCCGAGCGCCTGGGGCTCAAACCGCGCCAACTCCGCAAGGTACTGGGTGTCGCCAAGGCGGTCCGGCTATTGGCACCAAAAATGCCAATAGCGGTTCTGGACCGGCCGCTGGCCAAGCTCGCCGCGGCGGCCAACGCGATCAAGAAGGGTATCGATCCGGACGCTGTGGTTGAGAAGACTGAGAAGCCGGTGAGGACGATAGACGAGATGGTTGATCTGGCGGTCAAAAAGCTGGAAAGCCTCATCGGTGGCGCACCCGCTGCCGCACGAGCGGCCTTGATCAAAAAGGTCACTGACGCGACCGACGAATTGGCGCTGAGGGATCTGGACGGTGTCGAGTGACTGCGGCAACTGGCTTGCCCACCGAGTCGTCAGCAGATTCCCCGGCGGCGGCCCGGTCGACGACTCCCGCCTCAGCAACCGACCAATGGCTCACGACTCGTGATGCGGCTGAGTGGCTGGGCGTAAGCGTCAGCCGGGTCGCGCAACTCGCAAAGAGTGGCAAGCTACCCGCAGAGCGCGAAGGGCGCGTGTGGTTCATCCGCCTGTCGGACGTGGAGGCGCGCAAGGTCGCGCTGGAAGCCGCGCCGTCGTGGCATCGAGTCCAGCTTTTCCGTATCACAGACCACGAAAACGGCAACGTCCGCACCGCCGACTATCTGGGTCAGGGCAAGCTGCGCTATGCGGCAACGAGGGCGCAGGTGGCAGCTGTAGTGGCGATGAAGCCGGGCACCGTCCTGGAGTTTGAAACGGATTTTTGGGGTCCGGCGAGATGGACGGTGGAGTGTTTGAAGACGCCGGGGAAGGGCAAAGTGTTCGGACCTCCACGTCTGCGTCCGGGGATGCGCATTTTGCTGATGCCCGGGGAGGATTGGCGGTGAGCGATGCAGGTCGTGGACCACTCAGACGTAGCGGTGCACCCGCGGCCGACGTCTCCGCCAGTCCACATGTCGCGCATGCTGTCGCGCATCACCTACGCTGCGTCATCCAGGGCGTCGAGGTCAGCTTCTGGCGCAGCTTCTGGCGCAGGATCATGGGCATCTACCGGGAAGAGTCGCTCGGTAAGGACGTCGATAAGGTGTCCGAGCATGTCCACCCGCTGAACTTGCTGTCCACATCGAGCTCCTCGCTCGCACCGGACCATCCAGCACGTGCCTGACCGCCAGTTTCGGGCCCGCGGCCGCCCCCGTCAAGGCCCACAGCGGCTCAG
>CAIYBN010000051.1 GCA_903924465.1 uncultured Myxococcales bacterium
AACATGCTGACCTATGTCCAACATCAAGTTCTTCCGGTCAGACCTGTTGCATTTCGGACTGGATCCGCGAGCGTGCACCATCCGGTGGCACGCCGCGGATGAAAACGGTTTGATCTCGAACTTCGGTCGGAGTGTGTAGTTTGTGGCCGAACTGTGGTGCAGTTGGTGTGGCCGTTGACAATGGTTCAAATACGAAAGTGACGCCGCGATTTCGTCTTGGACGTGGTTCAAATAGAAAAGTTACGGCGTGATTTCGTCCTGGACATGGTTCAAATACGAAAGTGACGGCGTGATTTTCATCTGAAACCGCTTCAACGGCCCAATCACGCGCGCGATGTCACGTTTCGCCCCGTCAACCGCGTTCGAACGGGCGTTGTGAAGGTGAACGGCGTCGTAAGGTCAGGGTTGCGTCGGCTGACTCCGCACGGTCGCAGCAAGGCGTTGCCTGAATCCCTGCCGCACCTGACGGGATATCCGCTAGAATCGGTGGCCAAACGAGACGACGGGCGTGCCCAACAGCGCATCGGCGAAATAGGCCTGAAGTCCTTGGTCCGTACTGTGGCAGCGACCTACGCAACCCGCGTAGCCAAGGACGGGAAGCTTGAACGTGACGGCGAAGCCATTTGGAAACGTATAGTGGAAACCGACGCCCAAACCGAAACCGAGAGAGCCGTATTCGGCCAGGAGTTGACCCGATACCAGTTGGCCGAAGGCGTCAAAATACCAGCGACTGGAGGCCGACAGGCGCTGGGTGATCCCGCCGCCGAGGCCGCCCGTGATTCCGAGGCCATCCTCATCGGCGAGGATCACTGGCATCAGGATGTCCAGATTGGCAAAGCCGTAGAACCAATCGTATTGGATGTCGACCATCAAGGAGGGGACAAGGCCAAAATGCAGGCCGAGATGCCGGACGACGGCTGCATCGGCTTCGTCAATATCAGCGGCCAGGGGCTTGCCGGCGCCATGCGTTGGCGACCACTCCCGCAAGTAGGCGAGATGCTCGCGCGGCAGCGACATCACCTCGTCGTCGAGAGCCAGCGCAACGGTGACCCAGGTTGCATCAAACGCGACGATGCGCCCGGCGAAGTTTCGGCCGTCCTCCAATTCGATGATGACCCACCGACCCAGCATGGCGCGCAAGGATGCATCGCGCTCGGCACTTTGCGGTCGGAGTGGAGTTGCCGCTGCGACGGGCGTGAGGTTCGCTGTAACCGGGGCAGCCATGGCCTTCTCGTCTGCGAACGCGCCAACCGAGGAAGCGATGAGCACCGCCAGGACGATGACCAACCCGGGCAGCTTCAGGCGTTGATGTGCTGGGATCCAAGTGGGATATCGCGCCATCTGTTCCCCCCGTGATGCGTTTCGGTTCCGATGAAGCATGTTTCAGTCCGGATCGAGCCTATCTTCCAGATTCTCGACCGCTGACCGCAGCCGCACCTACGGAATCTCGTGCAATCCCCAAGGCGGATTCGCGTTGACGATGCGATTCGGCGCACAAGTCACCGTCACTTCGGCGAACTTGCGCGTCGAATGCGTCGCGCTCAGCGTGTATTCGCCGTCCGGCACGTTGATCCACAGGATACCGCCGTCATCCGACGATTCCGTCAGCTTGGCATCCGGCACCACGTTGGCGTTGAAGTAGATGGGCTTCGGCAACGTTGGCGTCGCGCTCGCCTGCACGCCGGACACGCCATGCGCACCGTGGTCGCGAAATTGCTCGTACGTCAGGCCCTGAATCGCCTTGTCGCTCACCGTCGTCACCACCTGACATTGCGTGGTCTTCGGCCCCACGCCCACCAGCGTCGACAGCAGGACGAACGTCCCCTCGTCGGGCGTCTGGAAATGCACGTTCGCCAGATCTGGATCACCCGGGTGCAGCGTAAACGTCTGCAGGTAGATGGTGTGAAAGTCCGCCTTGACGATGAACGGCGTCACTTTCTGACTGGAAGCCGTCACTTCGACCGACAAATCGTAGTACCCATTCGCATCCGTGACCGTCGTGAACTGCGGCAGCTCCGCCACGCTGATGGTCGCGCCGGCAATCGGCTTCGGCGTGTTGAACGTGTACGCCACGCCTCTGAAATGCGTCGCCGGCGTCGCTGTCGTCGTCGAGTTGGCCTGACACGAAGTGAGTGCGGTCACAACCGCCAAGGCAAGGATGAAACGCACGTGCATGAGACCTCCGGCATGGAAGTCGCCACTCTAGCAGTGCGTGTTCTTCGGCGCCAGCGGGCTACTTTTTGCCGAATGGCCACCAACTGCCGCTGGCCGATGACGCAGGTGCGGCAGCCGCCTTGGCTTCGCGGCATTTGCAGCGTCGTTCGGCGGGAACATCGCCAAGCACTTGCTCGATATGCGCGCCGCATCCGGCGTAAGTTGGCTTTCCACAAGAAGAACAGGTGACACGTCGGCACATGGTGAACTCCGGGGGGACAAACGCGTCCCGATGTGTCTGAGCCAGCTGCCGCGCCAAGGGTTCAAGCGGAGCGAATCGACCTGCGGCTTTGGTTAGCCCTCGCCCAGATAGGCCGCTTGGACACGCGGATCCGCCAGCACGTCGGCCGCCGGCCCCGTCATCGTCACCTCACCCGTTTCCAGCACGTAGGCGCGGTGGGCAATCCGCAGGGCCATGCGCGCGTTCTGTTCCACGAGCAGGATGGTCACGCCCTGCTCGTTCAGCGCCTGGATGACCTGGAAGATGCGCGCGACAATCAGCGGCGCCAAGCCCAGCGAGGGCTCGTCCAGCAGCAGCAGCCGCGGCTTGGACATCATCGCGCGCCCCACCGCGAGCATCTGCTGCTCGCCACCGGACAGCGTACCGGCCGGCTGGGTCTTGCGCTCCAGCAGCACCGGAAACAGCTCGTACACGCGCTCAAAATCCACGCGAATGGCGGTCTTGTCGCTCCGGGTATACGCGCCCATCTCCAGGTTCTCGGCCACGGTCATGCGCGCAAACACGCGGCGACCTTCCGGGCTGTGCACCAGCCCCAGCCGCACAATGTCGTGCGGTGGCACCGCGGCCAGATCCTGACCGTCAAACAGGACATGGCCCGAACTTGGCTTGTGCAAACCGGAAATACTGGTCAGCGTCGTGGTCTTGCCCGCGCCGTTCGCGCCAATCAACGTGACAATTTCGCCCGCTTCCACGGTCAGCGAAATGCCTTTGAGCGCCTCGATCGCGCCGTATTTCGCCCGCACATCGCGCAGTTCCAGCAGGGCCATGATTCAATGCTCCCCGTCCGCGCCCAAGTACGCTTCAATCACCGCGGGATGCTGGCGAATCTCGTCCGGCGTCCCTTCGGCAATCCGCTTGCCGTGCACCAGCACCGTGATGCGATCGCTGATGCCCATGACCACGCGCATGTGGTGTTCGATCAGCAGCACCGTCATGCCACGGTCGCGAATCGCGCGGATGAGGTGCATCAGGCTCACCGTCTCCGACGGATTCATGCCCGCGGCCGGCTCATCCAGCAGCAGCAGCCGCGGTCGCGTGGCCAACGCACGGGCGATCTCGAGGCGCCGTTGCTCGCCATACGGCAAGTTGCGCGCCAAATCACCGATGCGGTGCTCCAGCCCGACGAATTTCAACAGTTCCATCGCCTCGGACCGCGCCGCGCGCTCTTGATCCAGCGAGGCCGTGGAAAACGCGCCACGTCGCACGATAATGATCAGCCAGCCGAGCAACCCGAGCATCAGCGCGCCCAGCATCACATTCGGCACGATTTCCGATGCATCCGGCGCGACTTTGCGGACGACGAGCGCCAGCGCGGCGGTCAGAAGCAGAAGCCCCGCGGGCGCCAGGATCGCGACGAGGCGGCCCGGATCGGTCCACTTGACCTGCGCCCGCAGATGGCGATCGCTCGCGACCAGCACGTTTTCGATCACCGTCATGTTGTGGAACAGGCGGATGTTCTGGAATGTCCGCGCTACACCGCGCAGAGCCACCGAGGTCGGCGTCCGCCGCGTGCGCTGCCACACTGCGCGCGCCGCCAGAAAGCCGAGCAGCAGCCCGGCCAGAAAGGCACCACCGCGCACGTGCAGGGCCGAAGTCGCGCGCGCCACGGCCGCCTTGTCGTCATCCGTCTGCGGATTGGCCAGGCGCTTCTCGATATCGTCCAGCCCAGCCGCAGCCAGCTCCGGCGTCTTGACGACCGCAAAGGTCGTTTGGCCGTCAAAGCTCGTGACAAAATACTTGCCCATGCGCAAGTCGACCCGCGGCTGTGCGGTCATGTGGACGCCGGCATCGTGCACCGCGCGCACGAGCGAAAAATCGTTGGGATCCTGGGACTTCACGACCGCCGCCCAGAGCGCATCGACGTTCGCGGCTGTCAGCAGCCCGATGAGCCCCACGCACACGCCCACCAGCGCCCAGCGCACCACGAGCCGCGGTTGCATCGGTTCGCGCAGGTCCTTGCCATCCAAATGCACTTCACCCGACGTCGGCTCGTAGATTCCAGTAATCGCGTTGAAAAGACTGGTCTTGCCGGCACCGTTCGGGCCAATCACCGCGGCGATCTGACCTTCTTCCACGCGCAGATCGACCGCACTCACCGCCGTCAGCCCGCCAAAACGCAGCGTCAGCTTCTCGACCTGCAGCAGAGGCACGCTCATGGCACGTCCTCCTTGGCTTCGTGCAATTCTTCCGCAACGCGGCTGGACGGCCACAGGCCTTCCGGGCGCAGCCGCATCATCACGACCAGCGCCGTGCCAAAGACGATCCAGCGCCAGTTGCTGAAGCTGGCCATCACGTGCGTCGATTCGCCGCCCAGCGCGGTTTGCAGCAGACGCGTCAGCAGCGGCGAAACGACGTTGTCAAAGCCCAACAGCAGTCCCGCGCCCAACAGCGCGCCGCGCAACGAGCCCAAGCCGCCGATGATGAGGCAGCAGAGCACCATGATGGAGTAATTGAAATCGTAGGTGTTTGGCTCAGCTGTGGTGGTCAAATTCGTCGCGTAAAAGCAGCCAGCCATGCCCGCGAGCGCCGCGCCGCCGGTAAACGCCGCGAGCTTGATGCGCGCCGGTTCGATGCCCATACACGACGCCGCCAGTTCATCTTCGCGGAGCGCCACGAACGCCCGGCCAATCCGCGATTTTTCCAGGAGACTCAGGCAGACGACAGTCGCGGCCAACACGATCAGCGCCAGGAAATACATCGCCCGCAGCACGCCGATCGACGCATCGCCGGCTGGCGACAGCGACTCGCGCACCAAGGTCGGCAGCCACGGCGCGGGAACCGGATTCAGGCCGCGCGGCCCATCGGTGATGTTCTCCAGGTTCAGCAGGACAATGCGCATCACCTCGCCGAAGCCGAGCGTGACAATCGCCAAATAGTCGCCGCGTAGCCGCAAAGTCGGCGCGCCCAGCAGAAAACCGCCGATGGCGCCAAACAGCGGCGAGATCAGCAGAGCGCCCCAAAATCCGATTTGAAACGGATACTTCTCCACCGTCAGCACGCCCGTCGCAAACGCGCCGATGGCAAAGAACGCCGCGATGCCGAGCTGCAGCAGGCCCGCTTGGCCGACTTGCAGATTCAACGCCAACGCGAGGAGCGAGAAAATGAAGATGTTGACCAGTTGCCGGTCGATGTGCAGCGCCTGGCCGGTCAGCGCTTCCAGCCCCCAATCGAGCACCGGCGCGAACGGATAGACCGCCAGCAGCAACAGCGCCAGCATGGGCAAGCCGCCGATTCGCTTCAGGAATGCCCGCAGCTCGACCATCGGCTACACCTTCTCGCGCGCGGTCGAGCCGAGCAAGCCCGCCGGACGGAAGACCAGGATGACGATCAGGATGCCGAACAGCACCGCGGGCTGCCATTGCGCGCCGATGAACTGGTCAGAGAACGCCCGCACGAGGCCAAGCAGCAGACCGCCCAGCACGGCGCCGGGAATGTTGCCGATGCCGCCGACGACGGCTGCGGTGAACGCGTACAAGCCGTTCTGGTAGCCCATCTGGTAGTGCACGGTGTTGATGTAGAGGCTGTAGATGACCGAGGCGAAGCCGGCAAGCGCGCCGCCGATCAGGAACGTGGCCGCGACGACCTGATCCACGTCGATGCCCATCAATCGCGCCGCGGACGGATCCTGCGCCGTCGCCCGCATCGCTTTGCCGAGCTTGGTGAACTGCACAATCCCGTACAGCCCCGCCATCACGACAAGCGACGCGCCGATCACGAGCACGTCCTTGGGCTGCAGCGTCACTTTGCTCGCCGCGCCGAGCAGGTTCGTCGCGGGCAACAGGTTTGGAAACGCTTTGGGCGCCGCCGCTTGGCCACCGCCGCCGAAGATCTGCATCGACATGCCGCCCCAGAACAGGCCGACATTTTGCAGGATGAACGACACGCCGATCGCCGAGACCAGCGGCGCCAGCTTGGGCGCATTGCGCAGCGGCTTGTAAACCACGCGGTCGATGGCCAGGTTCAACAGGCCGCCAAACACGGTCGACGCGACGATGCACAGCAGCAGCCCGCCGGCCAGCGCGCCCGCGGATGCGTGCTCGTCCAGTCCGAGCGCGCCACAGAGGGTCAGCGCCATGAAGGCGGAGAGCATGAAGACGTCGCCGTGGGCGAAATTGATGAACTCCAGGATGCCGTACACCATCGTGTAACCGAGCGCAATCAAGGCAAAAACCATGCCGTTGGTCAGGCCGATCAGCAGTTGTTGGAGGATGGTGTCGAGCACGGGTTCTCGCGGCGGCTGGTTGAAGCGATTACGGCGCAGCAGGCGTGGCAGCTGCTGGCGCTGGCGCGGCCCCAGCACCTGTTCCCAGCAAGGTCGCGAACTTGAACTTGCCGTTCTCAACGATGTTGCCAGACATCACGGTCATCGTGGTATCGCCATTCTTGTCGAACTTCCACGTGCCCAGCGCGCCATCCTTCTGTTCGGTCGCCAGGATCGCGTCGCGCAGCGCGGCCCGATCCTTGCTGCCGACTTTCGCCATCGCGTCGAGCGCGACCTTGGCTGCAACATAGCCGTACACGGCGTACGCTTGCGGCTCCGCCTTGTAACGCTCTTTGTATTTCTTGACGAAATCCGCACCCTTGCCCGTCAATTGCTCAGGTGGCACACCACCAAAAGTTACGAAAGCCCGTCCGGCGACGTTTTCCACGCCCGCCGCCTGGATGAACGCTTCCTCGAAGCAGCCGTCCGGCACCATCAACCTAGCCGACATGCCGACCGCGACGATGTCCTTGGCGATCTGTCCGGCATTGGTTTGTGTCGTGCCGCCGTAGTAAATCCAGTCTGGATTCATGGCCTTGATCTTGGTCATCAGCGACCGATATTCCTGTGCCTTGGGGTCAATGCCTTCACGTCCGTAGATGGAAATGCCGAGTTCAGGCGCGCTGGCGACGAAGACATCGGCGACACCTTTGCCATACAGCCCGCGGTCGTCCAGCACGTAAACGGCTTTGCCGCCCAGCTTTTTGATCCATTCCGCCGCCGACATGCCCTGAATGTCGTCCGCCGGGACGACGCGGAAATAGTTGATTTTGCCGCTGGGACGATACACGCCAGGCTCGTTGGGCTCACCCATACCCGGCTTGGTCAGCCCGGTGTACGTGTTCGCCGGCGAAATCATGGGCAGATTCGCCTTGTTGAGAATCGGCATCGCGATTTTCGCCGCACCGGAGTTGTACGTGCCAATGTACGCCACAACATTCGGATCTTTCACAGCTTTGTCGGCATTTGCCGCTTCAACTTCCGGATCCCAATCGCCCTTTTTTGCGCTTGCGTCGTCCCAATCCTCGTACACCAGCGTATAATTGCCAATCTTTCCGCCAACCTCCTCGACAGCCATCTTGATGCCATTGACCATCGTCGTCGTCTGCGCGTTGGCGCTGCCGGTGCGCGGCAGGCTGGAGACAATCTTGATGACATTGGCGTCACCGCCGGCTGCTGGCGAGACCGGCGGGCTCGTCGCTGAACCGTTCGATTCAGCTTGCTTTTTTCCGCAAGACGCGGCCAGCGCGGTCAGGCAAACCCAGGTCAGAAAATGGCTGCGGTGCATCAGATCCTCCAAGGACGAACAGGAGCGCCGAGTCTAGCCAGCGTCACGTGGAACAGCAACGTCCGACCGTGATTCCTGCGTGACTTTGCGAGGACGTTTCGGCACGCGCGCAGGTGACAGCGGTGGCTTCTGGCGCTACCTTAGTGACAGCGTCGTCGCACGAGGAGGCCGAATGTCAGCCCGCAGCAGTTGTTCGGAATCAGCGGCCCCCTCGCGCAGCGTTTGCGTCGTCGTGATTGGCCTTGTCAGTTCACTGGCCTTCGCCTGCGAAAGTCCCGGACGGGACGATCAGGATGCCATGGATGACACACTCGGCGTGATCGACACGGTGATCAACACGAGCCAGGACATCACACTCCATCCAGATTCCGATCCGGACGCGCCCGCGCCGATCGACATCCTGGCCGGCGGTGGCACGGTCGCCATCACCGAACTCGCCGGTGCGATCGCCCAGTGGGAATGCTCGCGGATTCTCGGCTGCGGCTGCAGCGCGCCCAACCAAACGCCGCTGGACTTGACGGGCTGCGTGGCCCAGCTGACGCCCGCGATCGCCAAGACCTGGAGCAACGGCGGACTGGTCGCGCGCGCTGAGCTGATTCCCGTCTGCGTCGCAGCGTTGGAAACCGACAGCGCGCCCTGCACGGTCGCCAAGTTGACCAGCGTGACGCCCTGCCTCGCGGCATTGCGCTGGCCCGGCACGACCGGGGACACATGCGGCGGCAACGGCCCGTTCCTCTGCGCCGACGGCGGCCTGTGCGAGGGCGGCAAATGCACGGGCAACCATCTGGGCCTCATCGCCGCGGGCCAATCCTGCAGCAATCCATTTGTCTGCGGCGACGCCGAATGCATCAAGAACAGCGCGGGCAAAGGCCTTTGCCGCGTGCCCGTCGGCGTCGGCCAGCCCTGCGTCGATGTCAGCGACTGCGCGTTGCCTGCCCTCTGCAAGTCTGGGACGTGCACGCTGCCCGCCAAGGCCAGCGAGAAGTGCGCGTCGATCGTCGACTGCGGCGCCGGACTCGATTGCGTGAACGGCACGTGCACCGCACCCACGACCTGCAGCCTCGGCAGCCAGTGCGGCAACGGCGGACAGTGCTTGGGCGAAATTCACAACAGCTGCTTGAGCAAGAAGGCCGTCGGCGGCGCTTGCACGACCGACGGCGCGTGCGTTGACACCGCATACTGCGACAAGTCGAGCAAGCAGTGCGCCGAGCGACCGGGCCTTGGCGGCACCTGCGGCAACGGCGTCGCGTGCGCGGCCGGGCTTGGCTGCGAAACGGGCAAGACGACGTGCCAAGCCTTGCCGAAATCCGGCGCGAAGTGTTTGCTCGGCGCGAATGGCCCCACGTTGTGCGCGGCTGGCCTCGCGTGCATCACCAGCACGCAGTTGTGCGACTCGCCGCCGATGGAAAATGAACCTTGCGCCGCCGACAGTACGTGCAGCGACGCCGACATCGATGGCGACGGCCAGAAGGGCGACCTCGCCTGCAACGCCACGTTCAAAGGCAAGGTTTGCACCAAGAAACTCGCCGTGGGCGCGCAGTGCCAAAACGAAGCTTGTCAGGACGGGCTGTTCTGCGACATCGGCACCGGCAAGTGCGCCAAGACCTTGACCGCGGGAAGTGCCTGCAAAGCTGGCACCGAGTGCGGCAGCGGCGCGTCGTGCGTCCCCAACGGCAGCGGCAGTCTCAGCTGCGGGCCGATACCGACCGCTTCCAAGTCCTGCCTGACCGACTGCGCAGTTGGACTGTTCTGCGACATCGGGGCGCAAAATGCCACGTGCCAACCGCCCATCTGTGGCGACTTGTGGGCCGTGCAGTAATTCGCAACCGTTGGTCGGATCCGCGGATTCCGTTGCAGGGTCAGCACTTTTGTGGCATCGTCCGCGCGGCTGACGCACGTCTGCCGCTACCGATTCTCCTTGCTTTGCCGGAGTTTGCCCCATGCGTTGTCTGTACCACGCGCTTCTCATCGTTGCGCTCGTCGCCGCCTGTTCGTCGCCCAGCACATCCAACGGCTCGGGCGTGAATGCCGGCGCGGACGCCAAGTCGGACACAAAGACGAGCGACGCGAGTGGGAGTGATGCCGCAACGGCGCCAGATGGGACGGACGATGCCGTCGGACTGACGGATGGCGCAGCAGATTCCGCTGATATCGCAGGTTTTTTTGACGACGATGTTCAGGATACCGTGGACACCGGCGTTGCCTTCAATCCGGATGCGGCGTGCAACGCCATCGCCGCTCAGGGCAAAGCGTCACCGGTGTCGTTGCTCTTTGTGTTGGACTACAGCTGGTCGATGTGCATGGATCCGAGCGCACCGTTATCGCAGTTGAATTGCGCGGTTGACCCGACCAAGGCCAAGTGGAGCATCCTGGTGGCAGCGATGAAGGCCGCCGTGCCCATGCTGCCGGATGATTCGTACTCCGGCATGGTGTACTACCCGGACGTCACGGACTCGAACACGGTCTGCAAAGTCGCCTCGGCGCCGCACGTCCCGTTGGCTGCGACCGGTCCGGCGGGCTCCCCGCAACGCGCGCAACTGATTTCTGCCCTGCCCGCGCTGCTGACCGACAATAGCCCGGTGGCTTCGACCCCGACGGGCGACGCGCTGGGTGCGATGTACAGCTACTATGCCAAGACGCCGGAGAGCGATCTGCCTGGCGCCGGTCGGTACGTCATCCTCATCACCGACGGCAAGCCGACCTGCGCCTCGAGCGCAGCCAACAGCGCGGCGAACATCCTCGCCGCCGTCAAAGCAGCCAACGCCGCAAGCCCGCCCGTACACACGTTTGTCGTCGGCGTGCCTGGCAGCGAAAGCGCGCGCACCACGCTGTCGCAGGCCGCCAAAGCCGGCGGCACCGCCCCCGCGAACTGCTCCGATACCGGGCCGAACTACTGCCACTTTGACATGACCGCGTACCCGACGCCCGCCGACCTCGCGACGCACCTCGCCGCGGCGCTCGGCGCCATCCAGGGCCAAGCCATCGGCTGTGACTACAAGATTCCGCCCAATCCCAAGGGCGGCTCGACCGATTACACCTACGTCAATGTCCGCTACACGCCCGGCAACGGCGGCGCGCCGCAGGACCTCATCTACGACCCGACGTGCGCCGGTGCCGGCTGGTACTTTGACGACGCGGCGAATCCGCAGCACATCCTGATTTGCGCGGCGAGCTGCACGACGATGAAGGCGGACGCGAGCGCGAAGTTGGACGTGCTGTTCGGATGTCCGCGGCAAGAAAAGTGACGGTGCCGTTGGCCGGCGATTTGCAACGCGCCAAGGCTATTTCTGCGACATTTCCACCCGCGCATCCGGCTTCGCCACGAGCCCCTGAAGCCCTGCCGGCGCGCCCTTGACATACGCGTCCAGAAACGCCCGCATCACCTGAGCGGTCAGGTCGCGTTGCGCGTCGTGGTCCAGCAACGGCTCCGTGCCCGGCGGCGGAATCGGCCGACACGCGTCCGCTTTGCCCCAAGCCGCCATCGTCTGCGCCAGCGGATCGTCCAAGCCGGTTGGCGTGCTGTCGGTCGGGTCATCCAGGCCAAGATCCGTCATTTGCAGGTGCGTGCCACCGCGCAGGACCGCCAGAACTGCTGGCGGCGAGGCCAGTTGGAACGCACGCACGGGATTGTCCGCCGCCGGCACCAGCAGGTCGCGCGTCGCGCCGATCGCCAGCAGCGGCACCGAGCGAGTCGCGTAGAACGCGGGATCGAAGAAGCAGGAATCGCCGGAAATGTCGACAACCGCACGCACGCGAGCGTCGTGTCCGTCGTCGCGATACGCCGCCAGGAGCGCCACAGTGCCACCGGTCGAATGGCCAACGACCGCGTAGCCCAGCGCGGTGTCGATGTGGCCGGCCAACGGCGCCGGCCCAAGTGCGCCCAACATCTGGTCAGCGAGAAAGATCAGATCGCGTTGCTCATCCTCAGCGTGCCAATCCGACGGACCGCCGTCGGTAGTCAGCGATGTCAGCGGAAAATCGGCCGCGGCGACCACATAGCCGAGTGCTGCCAACCGCAGGCAGAGACCGGAATACACGCCGGGCGTACCGGACGAACCGTGAACGAACAGAACCAGCGGAAAGAGCCCATTCGCGGGAACTGCGTGATCGACCGGATCGCCACCCGCGCTACCCGTCGCCGGATACCAGACCTGGACGGGCAAGTGCCGACCGGAATGCGCGGCGGTCTCGCCATTCGCCGGCGTCTCGCGGCTCGCGTCCGTCCAATCGGCAGCCGTGACGCCAACCGCCCAGACCGTCGTCAAGGCGGCCGCGTCCGACCCGACATCGCTTGCCGCGTCGGGTGACACGTCCGCGGGATGCCCGCACGCAAAGAGCGCCAACGTGAGCGCGAACGGCCAGACGATTTGAGAACGCGACTGAAATGCACTGCCCGACATGCGAACCTCCGGCGCAACGATGCGCGCTGCGCCGGAGGTTCGCAAGGGCGTGATGGCTATTGCCGGTGGTAGACGAGCGCGCCTTTGGGCGGCGGCGCTTGCATCACGATCGTCTTGGCATCGATGGCCTTCACCGTCATGAATTTGTCGGCCGGCAGCTTGTCAAACCCCGCTTGAGCCGCCTGAATGCCGCTAAAGGCGCCAGCCGGGCGGAAATGCAGTTCATCGGCAGGGGCGTCGAGCAGCGTGATCGGACCGCGCAGGTAGATTTCTTCCTTGCCGTCCTTGCCGATGCCGTAGGAGATCCACAGCAGCTTGTCCCCCTCCTTTTCAAAGCGAATGCCTTCTGAGGCGCCTTCCTTCGTCGCGGCCTCGACACACGCCGCCTCCGCGTGCGCGTTGTCTCGTGAGCAGCCCAACCGCACCAATTGCAGCGCGTCGGCGGATTCCTTCAGGGAGAACTGAAACTTCGCGCCGTCGGCGATGATCGCCTGGATGGCAATCGGCACCGCAGCCGCGGTCGGACTCGCCGGCGGCGCGAGGACGGTCGGCGACGGCGTCGTCGGTGGTGAAACCGGCGCGTCAATCGCTGGCGGCGCTTCCGGCGTTGGAGCCGGTACTGGTGGCGGCTCTTTGCACGCGGTCAAGGCGAAGATGCAACCGGAGAAAATCACAAAAATCTTTCGCATGGGGATACTCCTGCGCGGACTTGCCGCCTGAAGCCGGAAATTTCCGGCACGCTGGATTCGGACGCACGGCGGCGGCATCTGATCTATCCGGGCCCGACGTCCAGCCCCTTTCTGGGCCGTACCGTCCGACGACCCAAGTTTGGGCACTCGCCTGGACAGTTGGACTACGCTCCGCCACGAACCGGACCGAGCCGCCCACGTGCCAAACGCCGCCCCGTGGGCGTCGCCGCCAGCCCACCGCCGGCGGTCTCGCGGTAACGCACATCCATCGTCCGGCCAATTTCCGCCATCGCGTCGATGATTTCATCGGTCGGAATGGGAATTCGCACGCCGGCAAGCGCCATTTCAATGCCAGCCAGGGCGATCGACGCCGCGGTCGCATTGCGGAAAACACAGGGAATTTCAACGAAGCCGCCAACCGGATCACAGACCAGGCCGAGCGTTCCTTGCAGGGCCAAACCAACCGCCGCATCGGCCTGCTCCACCGTGCCACCGAGCAATTCGACGCCCGCAGCCGCTGCCATCGCAGCCGCTGAACCCGTTTCCGCCTGACAGCCGCCTTCTGCGCCGGAAAGCGACGCACGCTGCGCAATGACGGCACCGATCAGTCCGGCCGCCGCCAGCGCCCGAGCGAGCGCCGCATCCGACGCGTCCACACGATCCGCCAGCGCAAGCAGCACACCCGGCAGCACACCGGCAGCACCGGCGGTTGGCGCGGCGACAATCACACCCATGGCGGCATTGACCTCCTGCACCGCAAGCGCGCCGGCCAGCGCGTCAGCAAAAATCGTGCCACGCAATGGCCCTTGTGCGCTGTTGGCCACTTTGTGCGCATCGCCGCCGACCAGGCCACTGACGCTGCGGACGTCGCCCCGCAGTCCGCGCGTCCGGGCCTCGCGCATCACGTTCAGCGCACGGTGGAGCCCTGCCTCGATTTCCGCGCGCGTCCGCACGCCGCGCTCGGTCTCTTTTCGCAGGGCCAATTCGCCGAGTGACATCGACATTTCATGAGCTGCAACAAGCGCTTGAGCCAGTGAATCGAACATACAACCTCACCCTATTTGGTGCATTCAGCTGACTTGGGTCAGTAAACGTACGGTCCGCACTGCCGGCAAGGTGGCCAACTGGGCGACAACTTCCGGCAGGGGCACGTCGTCCAACTCATACAAATGCAACGCGACGCCGCCGGGCCGATTGCGCGAAACCCGCACCGTCGCGACGTTCACGCCGTCCGCTGCGAGTTCAGCCGCAATCGCCGCCAACGTCCCCGTCTGATCCAGCGCGGCGATCACAAGCGTCGGGTATTCGCCGCTCAAATCGACCGGCAGGCCGTCGATCTCGCACACCGCAACGCGCCCGCCGCCCAGCGAACTGCCGACCACCACGACTTTTTGTCCAGCCCTCTCCACCGTCAGCCGCGCGGTATTCGGGTGCACGTCGCGCAGCTTCGCCGTCGCAAAGGTCACCGCCATCCCCGCCTGTTCGGCCAGTTCCAGCGCGTCGCGCAAGCGGGCGTCATCCGGCAGGAATCCGA
The DNA here is from genome assembly GCA_903924465.1 of uncultured Myxococcales bacterium. Lineage (GTDB taxonomy): Bacteria > Myxococcota_A > UBA9042 > UBA9042 > UBA9042 > CAIYBN01. The sequence continues at coordinate 14,628 of CAIYBN010000051.1, forward strand.
GCAAGCCACCGACCAACGCGCGGTCCGTGCCGTGGCCTTCAGCCGTCTTGGCAAACGAGCCGTGCAGCTCAATCTGCGCGCGTTCTGGCGTATCACCGCACAGCGCACGGGTCAGTAGACCGATCCGACACGCTCCGGCGGTGTGCGACGACGACGGTCCCACCATCACAGGCCCGATGATGTCCAAAAGAGAAACCATGCACACCTCCGCGCTCATGTTCGCCGTGTCGCGCCATCGACGCAACCTCGCCGGAAGGTAACATCCACGGAACAACACACGCGCGCGCTTCCCCCAAACGCGCCGCAGTACTAGACTCACGCCGCCTCGCCGACCCGCGAGTGCGCCTTTCGCCTTCCCACGGAGCATTCCATGATTCAGCTTGCCGCCACAGACGTTTTTGCTACCCGCCACCTGGGCCCGCGCGATGCGGACACGCTGAAGATGCTCGCAGAGCTGGGCTATTCCTCGCTGGATGCGCTGGCCGACGCGGCCGTTCCGCAGGTAATTCGCATGGCCGGCAAGTTGCAACTGCCTTTGGCTGCTAGTGAACACGCCGCGCTCAAAGAGATTGCCGAACTGGCAGCGGAGAACCAAATCAGCCGCAGCTATCTGGGACTGGGCTACACGGATACCGTCACGCCGCCGGTTATTCTTCGCAATATCCTTGAGAATCCGGGATGGTACACGCAGTACACGCCGTATCAGCCGGAAATTTCCCAAGGTCGTCTGCAGGCGCTGCTGAACTTCCAGACGGTCATCACCGATCTGACCGGGCTGGACATCGCCAATGCGTCGATGCTGGACGAAGGCACTGCGGCGGCGGAAGCGATGTCGCTGTCCTGGGGCCTGCAAAAGGGCGCGACCAAGATTCACACGTATTTTGTCGACGCGGGCTGCCATCCGCAGACGATCGCCGTGGTGAAGCAGCGCGCGCTGCCGCACAACATTGACGTGCTGGTCGGCGACTATACGACGCTGGACTTCACGGCGACTCCGGTGTTCGGTGCGCTCCTGCAGTATCCGACGACCGATGGCCGGACCTTGGATTACAGCGCGTTTTCGGCGACGGCTCACGCCAACGGCGCGATTGTCACGCTCGCGGCGGATCTGCTCGCGCTGGCGCTGCTCAAGTCGCCCGGCGATCTGGGCGCCGACATCGCCATCGGCAATTCCCAGCGCTTTGGCGTGCCGATGGGCTTTGGCGGTCCGCACGCGGCGTTCATGGCGGTGCGCGACGCTTACAAACGTGCGATGCCGGGCCGCTTGATCGGCGTTTCGGTCGACGCGGCGGGCAAACCGGCCCTGCGTTTGGCGCTGCAGACCCGCGAGCAGCACATTCGCCGCGACAAGGCGACGAGCAACATCTGCACCGCGCAGGTGCTGCTGGCGATCATGGCGAGCATGTACGCCTGCTACCACGGTCCGGACGGTATCCGCGCGATTGCCCAGCGCATTCATGGTTTGACCGCGCTCATCGCGCGCATCGCCACGGAAGCGGGCCTGCACGTGGTGCCCGGCACGTACTTTGACACGCTGCGGTTGCAAGTCGGCGAGAAGAAGACGGAAATTCTCTTCGCCGCCGACGAGGCTCAGGTGCTGTTGCGGACGTACGAAGACGGTTCCCTGGGCGTGACGCTCGACGAAGCGGTGACGACGCACGATTTGGTCACGCTCGCGGGCGTGCTCACAGGTCGCGCGTGGTCGGAGACGGAAATCGGTGCGCTGGCGCACATGACGGACGCGCCCGGCTTCGGCGATTTGGCGCGAACGACACCGTATCTGACGCACCCGATCTTCTCGAGCTACCACAGCGAGACCGAGATGATGCGCTACCTGCACCGGCTGCAGGCCAAGGACCTGTCGCTGACGACGTCGATGATTCCGCTGGGCTCGTGCACCATGAAGCTGAACGCGGCCGCGGAAATGCTGCCGATTACGTGGCCGGGCTTTGCGCAACTGCACCCGTTCGCGCCTGCGAGCCAGACCCGCGGTTATGCCAAGCTGTTCACGCAGTTGGAGTCGTGGCTGGCGGAAATCACCGGTTTTGCGGCGTGTTCGCTGCAGCCGAATGCCGGCAGCCAGGGCGAGTACACCGGCCTGCAGGTGATCCGCGCGTTTCATCAGCAAAATGGCCAAGGTCACCGCAACGTGTGCCTGATCCCGCAGTCGGCGCACGGCACGAATCCGGCGACGGCAGCGATGGCGGGCATGCAAGTGGTGGTCGTGGCGTGCGATGCCGCGGGCAACATCGATGTGGCGGACTTGAAGGCGAAGGCGGCGCAATACGCGGACAAGCTGGCCGCGCTGATGGTGACCTATCCATCGACGCACGGCGTGTTTGAGGCGGCGATCAAGGAGATCTGCACGGTCATCCACGCGAGCGGCGGTCAGGTGTACATGGACGGCGCGAACCTGAATGCACAGGTCGGTCTGTGCCGGCCGGGCGACATCGGCGCCGACGTTTGCCACATCAACCTGCACAAAACGTTCTGCATTCCGCACGGTGGCGGCGGTCCGGGCATGGGTCCGATTTGCGTCGCCAAGCACCTGGCGCCGTTGCTGCCGGGCCATCCGTGCGCCAAGACCGGCGGCGCGCACGCGATTGGGCCGATTTCCGCGGCCCCGTGGGGCAGCGCGAGCATCCTGCCGATTTCCTGGATGTACATCCGCATGATGGGCGCGGACGGTCTGAAGAAGGCCACGCAGGTCGCGATTCTCAATGCGAATTACGTCGCCCGCAAGCTCTCGGCGCACTACCCGGTGCTGTACACGGGGCAAAATGGCCTGTGCGCCCATGAATGCATCCTCGACACGCGGCCGTTGAAAGCCGTCGGTATCGAGGTGGATGACATCGCCAAGCGTCTGATGGACTACGGTTTCCACGCGCCGACGATGAGTTTCCCAGTGCCAGGGACGCTGATGATTGAACCGACCGAGTCGGAGTCGAAAGCTGAACTGGACCGCTTCATCACGGCGATGGTGCAAATCCGTCAGGAAATCGACAAGGTGGAGAACGGCACGTGGACGCTGGCGGACAACCCGCTCAAGGCCGCGCCGCACACCCAGGACGCGGTGCTGGCGGCGGATTGGCCACACAGCTACTCGCGCGAGGAAGCGGCGTTTCCGGCGCCGTGGCTGCGCGACCACAAGTTCTGGCCGTCGGTGGCGCGCGTCGACAACGCTTGGGGGGATCGCAACTTGCAGTGTTCGTGCCCGCCCATCGAATCGTACGCGGAGTGAGCACGCCACACCCGTTCGTCGCCATTGACTTTGAAACCGCTGACAACGGCGCGGACAGCGCGTGCGCGATCGGCCTCGTGCGTGTCGAACACGGCGAGATCACGCATCGCTTGACGCGGCTGATCCGACCACCGCGGCGCACGAACCAGTACGCGCACATTCATGGCATTCGCTGGGAGGACGTCCAGCACGAGCCGTCCTTTGGCGAGCTGTGGCCGGTGATTGCGCCCGTGCTGGAGGGCGCGGCGTTCTTCGTCGCACACAACGCGTCTTTTGACCGGCGAATTCTGCACGGCTGCTGCGTGGCTGCCGGCATTTCACCGCCGCCTCAGCCGTTTGAATGCACGGTGATCCTGGCACGGCGCACGTGGCGGATGCCCAAGAACGACCTCGCGACGCTGGCGCGCTTTCTGGGGCTGACGCTCAACCACCACGAGGCGGGGTCGGATGCGGAGGCCTGCGCGCGCATTCTGTTGGCGGCACGGGCGCATCTGGCGCTGACGGGCCAGAGCTGATCAAGCCTTGGGCAGATCGGGCTTTTTCGGCGCCAGCTCAATCGGCCCAAAATTCTCTGGGAACTTGCCCTTGATCGGTCCATAGAACGCCTGCAGCTTGCCAAAATCAACTTGCATGTCGCCCGTCGGCTCGATCAGCGGGCCCAGACCGCCTACCTTGTTTTCGTAGTCCAACAAACCACAAAGAATAGGCACTTGCGCCGCCAGCGCGATGTGGTAGAAGCCCGATTTCCAGTGCGGCACACGCGAACGCGTCCCTTCCGGAGCAATCGCCAGCAGGATCTTGTCCGCGCCGCGAATCGCCGCCGCGGCTTGCTCCACCTGATTCGCACGCTTGCGCCGGTCGATCGGCAGCCCCCCGGTCCAGCGCATCAGTGGCCCCAGCGGTCCTTGGAACAGCGTGTGTTTGCCTATCCACTTGACTTCAAAGCCGAGATCCCAGGCCACCGCCAGCATGAAAGCCAGATCCCAGTTGGTCGTATGCGGCGCGGCGATCAGCACCATGCGCGGGATATCCGGCACCGAACCGCTGGTGCGCCAGCCATGCGCGCGAAGCCACGCCTGCGCGAGGTGCCGCTTGAGCCGCACCGTCACGGTATTCGGCAGCGTGTGCAGGCTCGTGGAAGGAAGGAGATTCGCGGTCATTTCAGCAAGTCCCGCCAATTTGTGGCTCATCTGGAGCGTAGCCAGCACGTGACGCGTTGTCTGTCACGGTTTGTTCATTTCTGCCGTGCTGGAGCCGCACAAGCCACGCCAGCGCCAACGGCGCGCCGTGCAAGTACAAGCCCGGCAGCCAACTGGGCACCGGACCGAAATCCGGATGGACGTAGTGAAACGCACCGGTGGAACTCAGCAGCGCCTCGAAACACGTCCCTCCCACGGCCAGACCCACGCCTTCCAGCAACTGCGGCAGCCGGTCGCGACGCGGCAGGACGCGGGCCAACCATGTCACGGCAAAGAGCACCATCATCAGCGGCGGCGCGAACGGAACCAAGGCACTCGCCAGATAGGCGGCGGTAAACCAGGCAAAACCGGTGAAGAGTGCGCGATCATCCACAGTTCGCGGCTGAAGGCGGGTCGCCCACCGTGCAATGCCGCTGCCCGTCAGCGCGATGAGCAGCGCCGCGAGACCGAAGTTCGGCGCAACCCACCAGGACTGCTGGAGCACGTCGTCGCGCGGATAGGCCAGCACGTGCGCCTGGACGTGAATTTGGTCGGAAGCCGCACCGCCAATGGCGCCGACCACGAACAACCGCAACCAGATGTGAGGGGCGAGCTTCATGGCCGAAGCGTAGCGGAGAGGCGAATGAATGCCACGCGGCACCGGCACGCCGTGACGCGCCTGTGGGATTCACGACAGAACGGTGGAATTTGCGGTACTGGTGCTGCGTCAGAGGTTGAAACCCGCGGTCAGCACCGCGCCGTTCTGGACCTGCCACTTGTCGCTGACCAGCGGTATGCGCTTGGCGGAAAACACGTAGTCGAGTGACAGCCACTTGGCGAGTTTGTAAGACGCGCTTGCCGCGAAATCGCTGTTGAGGGCATCGAATCCGGTTGGCGTGCCGGTGATGCTCGTGAAGACCGGCATGAAAAACGTCGCGCGCGCCTTCCACTGCAAGCCGGTGCCGAGCTGGCCGTACGCTTGCGCCTCCAGTTCACCGCCCGCCTGTGTGGCGCTTTGCAGCGACTTGACCTCAATCGCCGTCGGGTCCGAGTCCTTGGTGATCGTGTAGCCCCAGGAGGAGAGCAGCTGCTGCGACCCGAGACCGACCTTGAGCTTCACGGTCACCGCTTCCGACTCGGTCGGGTTGGCAAACAGGCCAACGGCGCCGCCGACGAGAATCGGATCCAGCGCCCCTGTCAGCTGCACAAACTGTTGCGGCGCATACATCGTCGGCGCCGCGTCGCCCTGCCACTTCACGCCGTAGGCCGTCGGCTTGACAAGATAGCTGGGCGCCAGTTGGGTCGACAGGCGCGCGCGCGCGTACGGGCCAACCCATTTGATCGCTTGAAGCCGATAGGCGTACGTCGTCGTCAGATCGAGGCCGTCGGCCGACTTCACAAAGCGATCGAGCACCGGCGTCTTGGACTCCGCATAGACGAGCTTCAGCGTATTCGTCCAGGTGTGCTGCCCGACGACGTAAGCCGCTTGACCTTCGGCAAGAATACCCAGTTGCAGCGCCACGCCGTCGGGGGTGCCGACCACGCTCTGCGACTGATTGAAACTGAACGTCGACCCCAGCGACAGGCCGGCCTTCCAGCCTTGAGGCACCGGCGTCTCGGCCCCGAGCACAGCGGCGCGGAGATCCTCCGACGCAAGCGCGGTTTGAGCCGAAGCGGCGGAAGGCGCAAGCACCATGGCAAGCAGTGCCAGAAACTGAAGTCGTTTGCGCATCAGCGTCTCCGTGGTCACCAAGCCGTGACGGACAATCTCAGGGCCGTCGGGCACAGCGACCCGCCCCGACGTCGCCAAGATACTCCATTGCGCGGTTCTGGCCACTGATTGCGAAGGCTCGTTCCGCGGACGGCAGTGGGCAAAGTCGCAAAGGCGGTTGCTGCCTCCACCGATCTCTCCTACGCTGGCCACCGGTGCGAATCGGAGGTTGCCATGAGTGAGTCCTTGCACGTCATCCAGCCCAAGCGGGTGACCAAGGCGCCAACGCCCCCGGCCAAGGCGATCGAGCGCGTTTGTCCCGTCGATTTGCGGTCTTTGCCACCCGTGACGAGCGCCACGCCCGCGGAAGTGGTTCAAGCGGTGCAGCAGGCCCGCACCGCTCAGGAATCGTGGCGTCAGCGACCGTTCGCCGAACGCGTCGCGGTGATGAAGCGCGCGGCCAAGTCGCTGCTCGCGCGTCGCGCCGAGGCGATCGCGTTGGTGCGCGACGAAATGGGCAAGACGGAAATCGAAGGACTGTTCAACGAAAGTCTCGGGCCCATCGATTTCCTGAACAGCTGGATCGGCGTCCTGCGCGCCCACGGTCAGCGGCAACACGTGACGCTGAATCCTCTGGCGTTTCCAGGCAAGAGCGCGCACATCGATTTGGTGCCGCGCGGCGTGATCGGCGTGATTGCGCCGTGGAATTTTCCGGTCGCCGGGCTGTATCGCTCGCTCTTCCCGGCGCTGCTGACCGGCAACAGCGTGGTGCTGAAACCGTCTGAATTCACGCCACTGTCGAGTCAGTGGTTGGCCGACGTACTGGCCAGCGAACTGCCCGATGGCGTGATTCAGGTGGTGCAAGGCGACGGCGTGGTGGGCCGTGCGCTGATCGGCGCGGGCATCGACGCGTGCGTGTTTACCGGATCGCCGCACACTGGCCACCTGGTCGGCGTGCGCTGCGCAGAACTGGGCATTCCGTCCAGCCTGGAAATGGGCGGCAAGGACGCGGCGATTGTGCTTGCAGATTGCGATCTTGAACGCACCGTCGCGGGCGTGACCCATTGGGCGCTGAGCAACGTCGGTCAGTCGTGTGGCGCCATCGAAATTGCCTACGTGGAAGCGCACATCGCCGACGACTTTGTCGCACGCCTACGCCGCGCCTGGGCGCAGTTGCGGACGGGACCAGCGGAATTTGCAGACATCGCGCCGATCGCCAACCGCCGGCAATTCGACCTCATCCACGCGCACGTGCAGGACGCGCTGCACAAGGGCGCAACGCTCGTCTGTGGCGGCGCGCCGTCCGGGCAAGGCCTCTTCTATCCGCCGACGCTGCTGGACCACTGTACCGACACCATGGACGTCGTGCGCAATGAAACCTTCGGTCCGGTGCTGGCGGTCGTGCGCGTGGACGGCGCAGCAGACGCCATTCGCCGGGTGAACCAGTCCCGCTACGGCCTGGGTGCGTCGATCTGGACCCGCGATATCGCGCGTGCCGAGCGGTTGGCGGAACGGCTTGAAGTCGGCGTCGTCGACGTCAACAACCACTCGTTCACCGGCGCGATCGCCCCGCTGGCGTGGAGCGGCACGCGGCAAAGTGGCTTCGGCGTCGCGAACAGCCAGCACGCGCTGGCAACCTTCGTGCGGCCGAAGACCGTACTCAACGACCGTTCCGCCGGCCCGGAGATGTTCTGGATGCCGTTTGACCGGACGCTTTGGCAACTCGGCCAGGCGCTCTCGGAGGTGCAACTGTTCGACGTGGGCAACGCATGGAAGTTGCCGTTCCTGATGCGCAAGCGCGTACAGACCGTGAAGGACTTTTTCAGCAAATAACGGATTTACGTGAACACCCATGTCAGAGACCAACACCTCCGGGGGCAGACCAGTTGCATTTCGGACTGGACCGCGAGCGTGCTCCTCCGGAGGCACGCCGCGGATGACGGACACTTGATCTCGAACTTCGGCTAATGTGTATGGCTCAGCGCCGCGTCAATGCCAATCGCCGCTCGCGATGCCATCGCCATGATGGTCAGCTGCGGATTCACGCCCAGCGGCCCCGGCACCGTGCTGCCATCGACAATGAACAAGCCCGGCACGTCGTGGCTCTGGTGATCCAAGCCCACCACGCTGGTTTTGCGCTCTTTGCCCATTTGACACGTGCCGAGCGGATGGTAGCTCAGCACACCGATGTCGCCCGGACCCGGCGTCGCGCGCTGGTACTTGGCGATCTCGCCCACGGCGACCTCCGGCATCGAGGGGCGCGACGGAAAAAGCCGCTTCGCCCCGCACGCTTTCAGCAGTTCCATGCTCTGGACCACGCCCTTGTGCAGCAATTCGGTGTCAGCAGGCGTCAGGTTGTACGTCAGCGCCGGCCGCCCACCAATGCCCCGCCACACGCGGCCGTTGCGGCTCTGATCGGCAATCAGCACGCCGATCGTCGCCAGCTGCGACTGCCGCGCGACCACGTCCATCAGCTTGTTGCCGAGCAGCTGGATCGTGACCGCCGCCATGTTTGCGTCGGCCAGCGCGCTCGTCAGCAGAATCCCTTCGCGCAGAAATTGGTCACAGCCATAGGCTTGCGGAATGTGATTCGCACCGCGAATTTCCTCATTCAACAGCGCGGAAACGCCGGTCGATGGGTGCAGCGTGAGGTTCCGCCCGACCTGCCCGCTGGAATTCGCCAGTCCTTGGTTCAGCAACAGCATGGGCGTAGGCACTGCACCGCCGGCCAAAACCACGATTCTGCTGCGCACTTTCAACGTACGACCGGTGCTGGAGATGCCTTCCACGCCGACCGCGCGGCCTTGTTCGGTGAGGATGCGTTCCGCGTGCAGGCCCGTCACGCACAGCGCGCCGGCTTCCAGTGCCATCGGCACGTAGGACACGTTCATGCTCCGGCGGGCGTCGGTCCGGCAGCCAAAATCGCAAAAGCCTTGGCCTTCGCAGCCTTTGACGTTGCGCTGGATCGGAAAGTGGCTCCAGCCGAGCGTGTCGCAACCGTGCGCCATCAGCGCCGCGATCGGGCCGGACGTCACCGGGTCAGATGGCGCGACGTCGATGGTGCGTTCGACCTTTTCGAAATGCGGCCGCATGGTTTCGCTGGCAAACGCGTCCGTGCCGATCTCTGTGCACCAGCGGTCGAGCACCCAATCCGGCGTGCGAAAGCAGGTGCCACCGTTGACGGCTGTCGAGCCGCCGAGCAATCGGCCGATGTACACCGGCATGGCGGCGTTGCCGAGCGAAATGGCGCCGCGGTAGAACCGTTTGTGCGCGGCGACCGAGCTGCCGTCGAATGCGTCGCGGCGGTAGTGTTCGCCTTCTTCCAGAAAGATCACGGCGTGGCCGCGCTCCGCCAATTCCTTGCCCACGACCGCGCCACCTGCGCCGGTGCCGATGACCACGACATCGCACTCCAACGTCGGGTCCCCTCGCCAGTCATCCGCGCGGACAATTTGCTGGAGCCAACGCGGCTTCTCCATGTGCTTGACAACATTGCGCTTGCCGCCCAGCGCTTCGTAAACGTCCGGGCGGTCGAAGTGCACGAGCTTGTAGACGAGCGACGCCACGGTCAGCGGCAGGCGCAGTACCGGATCGCGCTGCCAGACATCGAGCAGATGCTGTTGCTGCGGCACTGTCAGGTCGTGAAATGCCCTGCCCGTTCGCAGACGTGCGGCTTGATCCATCGTCCGGTGCATCAGCACCCAAGGCTTGGTCAACTGCGGCGCAAAGTCGCGCACCACGTCGTGGGCCAGTTGAACGTCACGCTCGTCCGCGCCTGGAATCGTCGCGCTGCCGGGAATCATGGCTTCGACAATCGCCAACGCCGCGCGCAAGTCGGCACCGTCCATGCGGGCCAAGGTTTCGGGCGAATCAGCGACCATCGGGCTCAACTCCGCGCGGGACGTGCGCGTGCCCGGGTGTCGCGTGCGCGATGGGGGAGGTCAATGGCATTCGGCACGCGCAAAGGCCAGCGACGCGCGATTCAACTTGGGCCGTCGCCAGCGGGCTCGGCCCCTTTTGCGTACCACACGAACAACGCAATCGCCGTCGCCGTCGCCGCATTCAAGGATTCCGTGCCGCCCGCCATCGGAATGGCCACGGACGTTGGCCGCAGGTCCGCGGGCAGGCCTGGACCTTCGACGCCCGGCAACAGGATGAAATCCGCCGGCAGCACCACCGCGTCAATCGGCGCGCCATCGGCCGACAGCGTCACCAGTTGCCCGCCGTTCTGCGCCGCCAGCTCCGCGACCGTCCCCGCCTTCCACAGATTCAGCCGCAGCGCCGCCGTACCACCCGCTCGCAGCGCTTTGAAACTCCACGGCGAGGCCGCTTCCTTGGTCAGAATCACGTCCGTCACGCCAAACGCCGCCGCCGTTCGCAGCACCGCGCCAACGTTTTCCGGATCCTGGAACGGAATCGCCAGCACGCAGCCTTGCACCGCACCGAGCCACGGCCGCATCTCGTCCACGCGCACGCGCACGATCGGCGCGTTCGTGCCCGACACGTCCAACTGATTGAACAGCCCCGGCGCGAGCGTCGTCACCGCGAGCTCCGGCGGCAGGTCGTCTGGCACATGCTCCATCGTCCGCGGCACCAGCAACTCCACGCAGCGATGCGGAAAATCGCGCAGCACCTCAGGCACCAGCTTTTTGCCGGCAATCAGGCACGTCCCGTCCTTCTTCACGCCGCGCGGCTCCAGCAGCGTCTTCAGCGTGCGAAAGCCGTCGTTCGCCTCGCTGTCAATCGCCCGGGTCCGCCGACGCTGCACTTCCGTTGGATCGTCCAGGCGCCGAAACGTCACCAGTCGGCGGTCGTGGGTCGAAAGGGGCAGGCGGTAGGCGATGTCGTCTTCCAGCGCAAACGCGTTGCCGAGCGCGGCTTTGGCCTCGGCAATCTCGTCGTCGCAATTCGGGCCCTTCATGAACACGCAGAGCCCTCCCGGCGGGACAAAATGCCGGGTTCGCTGCAGCGTCACGGGAATCCGCTCCAGCGCGCGGGAAATCGTGCCCTGCACCGGAATCGGAAACTGCGACCAGACTTTGCCGTGCCAGGTCTCGATGCCGGTCAGGCCCAGCAGCGCAATTGCGTCGTTCATGAACTGAATGCGGCGCACGCGGCCTTCGCCGAGGATCACGTGCAGCCGCGGCAGGGCAATCTTCAGCGGAATACCTGGAAAGCCAGCGCCCGAGCCAATATCCAGGAGCGGCGACGGAAGCTTGTCGGCAAGTTTCTGCGCCACGAACAGGCAATCGACGTAGTGCAGCGTGACCATCGACTCAAACGCGCGCAGCCGCGTGAGGTCACCGTCGTCGTTGCGGGCGTGCACCAGTTGGTGAAACGCCCAGAGTTGTCTGAGCTGACCTTCCGGCAGCTCAATCTTGCTGGCCGCGAGCATCTGCCGCAGCCCTTCTTGCGTCGGAGAATAGCGCGTCACTTGGGATCTTCCTTTTCCAGAATCGTCACTTCCGGCCAGTACCAGGACGCGGCAACGCCGGCGCCAAGAATGAGCAGGATCGCCAGCAGCGACCAGCCCGACGCGATGTGTACGTAATCCTTGGCCAACATCTTCAGGCCGATGAACGCCAGCAGGACGACCAGGCTGGCCTTGAGAAACCGGAACAGCCGCAGCAGCCCGGCAATCGCAAAGTACAACGAGCGCAGGCCGAGAATGGCAAAAACATTCGAGGTGAACACGAGGAACGGATCCTGCGTCACGGCAAAGACCGCGGGAATCGAGTCGACGGCGAACAGCACGTCGGTCGTCTCCACCATCAGCAATACGACCAGCAGCGGCGTCACGGCGTGGCGGCCGTCATGGCGGTCAAAGAACTTGTGGCCGCGATAGTCCGGCGTCACCGTGTAAAACCGCCGCACGAGACGGATGACCCAGGAATCGGCGATGTCCTTGGCGTCATCGTCCTTGCTCAACGCCATCTTGGCGGACGTCAGCAGCAGAATGCCGCCAAAGACGTACATCATCCACGCGAAGCGGTGAATCAGCAGCGCACCGGCGCCGATCATCCCGCCGCGCAACAACAGCGCGCCGAGGATGCCCCAGAAAAGCACACGATGCTGCATATTGTCAGGCACTTTGAACGTCTTGATGAGCAGCGCGATGACAAAGATGTTATCAACTGATAACGAATATTCGAGCACATAGCCTGCCAGATAGTTCATCACCGCGTCTGGCGCCGCCGACTCCATGCCGGGTTGCAGGCCAAAACCGCCGAGGTGGAAGTGATAGACCGTCCAGACCACGCCGGTAAACAGCAGCGAAACCGTCACCCAAAACAGCGTCCAGCGCACCGATTCGCGAAAACCGATGATGTGATCCTTCTTGTTGAGCACGCCCAAATCCAGCGCCAAAAGCGCCAGAATGAGCAGCACAAATCCTGTCCAGATCGCCCACGCCATGGTCACCCTGCGCTGCTGTCGGGGATCGCAACGCGGGGATCCTTGGGACCGTCGACGCGCTGCACCGTGACGCCGTGATTTTCCAAGTATTCGCAGCCGTTGGCACCGCCGTAGCCGCCGTCCACCACGATCACCCGCGCGATTCCGGCATGGTGAATCAGCTTGGCGCACATCATGCACGGTTCGCCGGTGACGATGATCCAGGCGTCCTGAGTCGCGACACCGGACGCTGCGGCATTGCAAATGACGTTCATTTCCGCGTGATGACAGCCGATTTCCGTGCGCTCGCCGGACTTGATGCCCATGGTTTCGCGCAAGCAGACATCACCGCCGCACAATTCACCGCCGCCGCGCGGGCCGCCGTTGTAGCCGTCCATGAGAATGGTGTTGCGGTCCGGATTGAGCAACAGCGCGCCGAACTTGCGGCGCGGGCAGTTGGACGCTTTGGACAGCGCGAGGCACTGCTCGATGCGAATGCGCAAGTGTTTTTCTTTCATGGCGTCCTCCGTGCGGTCCTGGGTGCAGACGCCGATGGTACGGGCTGTGCGGCGAATCGGGAAGGGGCGGCGCAAAACGCTCGCTCGTGTGACATTTCCCGAAGGCCCGCGGCGAAAATGGCCGGGAAGCGACAACCGGATAGGATCCCACCCTCTGCGGGTGGGATCTCTCTGTCGCCGTTCAGGCCCGAAGGCGCCGCTTCAACGCAGCCACATCGTTCGCAAGCGGTTCCGCCTGCAGCGGCAGGTCCAGTAGCTTCGCCAACGCCGATGGCAATTCCACAGGTTTGCCCGTCACTTCCACCACGGCATCCGGAAATTTCGCGGGATGCGCTGTCGCCAGGAAGACGCCCAACTCGCCGGGCTGACGCAACTTCTGCAGCACCGCCGACGCCACCGCAGCGTGGGGATCCGCCAGCCAGCCCAACTGCCACAGCCGGGCGATCTCCACGCGCGTCTCCGCGTCGGTCGCCGATCCCGCGCGCATGACCGCGTGCATCTCCCCGCGGTGATTGGCGAACAGCGCGGCAATCCGCTCCCAATTCGACGGCGCGCCCACGTCCATGGCGTTCGACAGCGTCGCCACAGACGGCCGCGGCTGGTACTCGCCGCCCTGCAGAAAGTCCGGCACCGTGCGGTTGACGTTGGTCGCGGCGACGAACTGGGCCACCGGTAGGCCGCGTTTCCAAGCATACAACCCGGCACATAGATTGCCGAAATTGCCGGATGGCACCGAAATCAGCGGCGCTTGGCGGACACCGCGCACCCGCAAGGCGGCAACGATCTCAAAATAGTACAGCAACTGGGCGAGGATCCGCGCGAGGTTGATGGAATTCGCGGATGTCAGGCGCAGTTCCGCCGAGAGCTGCGCATCGTTGAAACACGCCTTGGCCAGTGCTTGGCAATCGTCAAAACTGCCGTCGACGGCCAGCGCCAGCACATTGTCGCCGAGGGCCGCGAATTGCCTCTCCTGCATCTCCGACACGCGGCCATGCGGGTACAGCACGACCACACGGACGCCGGGCTGGTGCCAGAACGCCGAGGCAACCGCCGCGCCGGTATCGCCACTGGTCGCGGTCAGAATCATCCGCGGCGTGACGGAAGTCGTGTCGCGGTCGTGCAGCGCCAGCAACCGCGCCAGCAGCCGCGCGCCAAAGTCCTTGAAGGCCAACGTTGGTCCGTGGAACAGTTCCAGCGCGTACGTTTGGGCGTCGATTTGCGTCAGCGGCAGGGGAAAATTGAAGGCGTCGTGAGCCAACGCGTCGAGGTCAGCGGCGGCAAACTCGTCGCCGATGAGGCGCTTGAGAATTTCCGCGCAGCGATCCGCAAACGGTAGTTCCAGCAACGCGTCGATCCGGTCGAATGGCGCCAAGCGTGCCGGAATCCACAGTCCGCCGTCGGGAGTCAGGTTCGCCGTCAGCGCGTGGCGAAACGTGGCGCGATGCGCCGGATTGCGGGTGGAAATGACGTCCATGGCTTCCTTTTCAGTCGAGGACGCGCGCGCCGACGGTGTCGATGCCGCAAACTTTGGCGATGGCGGGGACGCCGACCGAGGCAAACCCGGCGATCAACGCGGCGGCGACTGCCTGTGCGTCGCCCGGCTCAGCAACGGCGAAAACAGCCGGTCCGGCACCGGAAAGCGAACAGCCCCATGCGCCCGCAGCGAGTGCTTGCGCCTGCGCCTGGCGAAAACCGGGCACGAGCGAGGCGCGGTGCGGCTCGGCAATGAGGTCGCGCATGCACGAGCGGATACTCGGCAAATCATGGACATGCAGCGCGTGAACCAAATGCGCGAGGTTGGCGGCATGGCCAATCGCCAAGGACAGCGGCACTTCACGCGGCAGAACCGCGCGTGCCTGCCGGGTTGCGAGTTCCAACTGCGGGCTGGCCACCGCAACGAGCAGTTCTTTGGGCCACGGCAAGGCAAAAGCACGCCCGTCGGCGCACAGCTGCAGACCGCCGAGCAGGCAAGGCGCCACGTTGTCGAGGTGCATCGCGCCCGATGCAACGCTTTCGGCCCGCGCCGCCACCTGCAGCAACGCGTCGCGCCCGAGGTGCGCCGCGACGACCGCATCAAACGCCACGGCGGCCGCGACTGCCGATGCCGAAGACGAGCCCAAGCCCGACGACACCGGCAGCAGCTTGTGCAGCACGATACGCAACGGCGGCAAGGGCGCCCGCCACGCATCTTCAAAGTACGTTTTGGCCTTCAGAACCAGATTATCATTGGGATCTTGCGGAAGCCGATCGGCAAACGGCCCGACACAGGCGAAGGAAGATGTGTCCGCGCGTTCGACCTCGACGATGTCACCCCAGAGCGAGCCGTCGATTGGCGCGAACGCGGCACCGAGAACGTCAAAGCCTGCGGCAACATTGCCCATACTGGCCGGTGCATAGGCGCGAACAATCATGGTGAACCCCAGGTGGCGGTCTGGATGGTCGCGAGTTTCAGCACGTCGGCCAGCACGCCTGCGGCGGTGACCGCAGCACCGGCACCATAACCGTGCACCACCAAAGGACGCGGCTGATAGTGCTTGGAAAGAAAGGAAAATGCGTTGGCGCCATCGCGCATGGCAAAGAGCGGATGCTGGCTGCCGACGGCTTGGACGCCAGCGCGGCAGCCCGAATGATCAAACGCCGCGATGAAACGCAACACTTCACCTTTTTCACGCAAACTTGCTATTCTATCTCGGAAATACTCGTCCAACTTCGGCAAGCGCGCCATGAATCCATCGACGTCGCCGCTGGCATCGAAGTCAGGCGGCAAGACGCCTGAAACCTGGACGTCGGTCAGTTCCGCGGTGCTGCCCGTTTCACGCGCCAGAATCAACACTTTGCGTGCGACATCGAGACCAGAGAGGTCGTCGCGCGGATCGGGCTCGGTAAATCCCTGGTCGCGCGCTTGACGAACGGCGTCCGAGAAAGCGACGCCATCCTGCAAGAGGCCAAAGAGATAGGAGAGCGAGCCGGACAGAATGCCTTCGAAGCGGAGGATGCGGTCACCGCCGGCCAGCAGGTTGCGCAGCGTGTCGATGACCGGCAGGCCCGCGCCGACGTTGGTTTCGTACTGAAACCTCCGGCCGTGGCGGTAGCCCGCCTGACGAATCGCCCGGTAATGCGCCATCGACGACGCGTTGGCGATCTTGCACGCCGTCACCAGATGCAGGCCACCGGCGAGAATATCTGGATACTGCGCGGCAATAACCGGCGACGCGGTGCAATCGACTATCACCGGCTGATCCGGCAGGCGCTCGAGCACGGACGCGTAGACACGCGCGAGATCCGCAGGGTCGGTGGTCGCGGCCAGACGGTCCAACGCTTGCTGCGGATCAATGCCGCTGGGATCGAGCAAAAGGTGCTGCGAATTCGCAACGCTGCACAGGCGCAATTCCGTCGGGCTGTCCGCGAGTGCCGTCTGCTGCGCCGCGAGCTGCTGCAAAAATTGCCTGCCCACGGTGCCGATGCCCAGCAAGTGAAGCTCGATGACCTGCCGCGTGTGGAAGAAGCAGTGGTGCACGTGGCGCATCGCGCGGTCGCCGTGCCGCGCTTCCACGACCGCCGACACCGAGCGCTCCGACGCGCCCTGGGCAATCGCGACCACGTTGCAGGCCACGGCGCCGAGCGCGGTGAAGAAGATGCCTGCCGTGCCGACTTGCTGGCGCATGCCATCGCCGACGATGGACAAGATCGCCAGACCGCGGCGCACTTCAATCGGATCGACGCGACCAGCGGCAAGCTCCACGTCGAACGTCTGCTGCAGCGCTTGGGCAGCGGCATCCGCATCCGCCTCTGGAATGCAAAACGACACCGTGCATTCGCTCGATGCTTGGGTAATCAGCACGACCGAAATGTTGCGCTGCGCCATTGCGCCAAAAATCCGCGCCGCCACGCCAGGCACGCCTTGCATGCCTGGGCCGGCGACGTTCAGGAGCGCGATGTCCTGCAGGAACGAAATGCCACGCACGGGCTGCGGCGACGGCGCGGTGACGGCACGGACAAAAGTCCCCGGCGCATCCGGGCGGAACGTGTTGCAGACGCGAACCGGAATCCCCTTCTCGCGCGCCGGGGCAATCGTCTTGGGATGCAGAACCTTGGCGCCAAAATGCGCGAGTTCCATCGCCTCTTCAAAGCTCACTTCCGGCAGCGGCTGCGCTTCTGGCACCCTGCGCGGATCGGCGCTGTAGATGCCGTCCACATCCGTCCAGATTTCAAGGAGATCCGCGTCCGCCGAGGCCGCAGCGATCGCGCCGGACCAGTCCGAGCCGCCACGGCCCAGCAGCACTGTCTTGCCACGCGCGTCGCCGCCGAAGAAACCGGGCATCACCGCAAGACGCGCGTCACTTTGCCGAAATGTCGAAAAACGCGCATAGATTTCAGCCATTTGCGGCGTCGCCGACAACGGATCACCGGTACACAGCAGCAACTGGGCTGGATCCAGACGGACCACTGGCTGACCGCGCGCCTCCAGCAAATCCGCGAGGATAGCGCACGACGCCCGTTCGCCCAGGCTGGCGACGTGCGCCTGCACTTGCGGCGAGCATTCGCGCAGCAGCGAGACACCGCGCAGCAAGTCGCGGAGTTGGTCCGTCAGTTGCTGCAACATCGCATCGGTATTGGCCAAATGCGCGCCCAGATCCGTGGCCAGCTCGTCGCGCATGGTCTGATGGCGGCTTTGATAGGCGGCGAGAAAAGGTTCAATCGGCGCGCCATCTGCTGCCCGGGTCGCGGCGTCAATGAGCAGATTGGTCACACCGCTCGCGGCGGAAGCCACCAGAATCACGCGGGTTTGCTGCAGCGCATGTTCGGCCAGCTGGCAAACGTCGCGCATCCGCGCCGCGCTGCCGACCGACGTACCACCGAATTTGAGCACACGCATGAAGACTCCGGGCCAACCCGGGCGGAGTGTACGGAAGGGCGAGCGGTTGGGCAAACGCGAGGATTCGCTCTGACCGAAGTTCAAGATCAAACGTCCGCGATCCGGGGCGTGCCACCTTCGGAACACGCTCGCGGTCCAGTCCGGAATGCAACCGGTCTAACCGGAAGCGTTTGGTGTCAGACTGAGGTCAGCATGTTGAGGGACGCATTTCGTAGGCATCCTTCAGGGCAAGGACCTGGCCCGTCCAGAGGCGCTGAAACCGCTCCGGGTTGGGCACTGGCTTGCGAATCATCTGCAGGCACATCAGCCGTTGCGGCACCGTGCTGCTGGTCTTGGAGTAGAGCTGCAAGGCAAACTTGGCGAAATCACGCACCATGAAGTCAAAGATCTGGTCGAGCATGTCATCGCTTTCGCCATAGATCCTGGCGTTTTCGATGATCAACTGGCCGTAAGCGACCAGCGTAAACAGCTCGCCGAGAATCAGCAGGAAATCGAAGTCCTGGCCTTGCGCTTTGCTCGGCTTGGCGAAAACCAGCAACCGCTTCAAATTGGCAATCTGCGTGCGGAACACGCGCACGTTCGGCGTGTCGACGCTGCCGTAGGCGATCTGATAGTCGTGGAATTGGATCTTCGACAGCCCTTTGGTCGGTCCCTGGGCGAAGAGAAAGTCGTCGTTCGCCGCGTCGTCGCGCCGCGGAATCGGCGGCATGGCGGCTGCCTTGAAGAAATAGTTCGCCATGAACTTGATGATCAGCGCCATGTTGACGTGGACCGTGCCCTCCAGCTTGGGCAAGGCCCGGATGTCGCGCGCCACGGTCTCGAACATCATGTCTTTTTCGAAGCCCTTCGCCGCCAGCACATCCCACAGCAGGTTGACGACCTCCTCGCCCTGGGTCGTGACTTTCATCTTGACCATTGGATTGTACAGCAAATAGCGCCGATCCT
Source organism: uncultured Myxococcales bacterium (assembly GCA_903924465.1). Classification (GTDB taxonomy): domain Bacteria; phylum Myxococcota_A; class UBA9042; order UBA9042; family UBA9042; genus CAIYBN01. The sequence continues at coordinate 33,490 of CAIYBN010000051.1, forward strand.
CGGGCGACGCGGACCGCATGTAATCCGAGGCGCGGAGGGCAAACAGCTTCATCGCGACCAACCGCGCGTAGGCGTCGGTCATCATCTGCTGGATGTGTGCAAAATCAGTGACGTAGTGATCGAAGAGCCGGCGATTTCCCGCGTGGTTGATGGTCTCGTAGAGCGCGTGCGTGCACATGCCGATCGACGCCCAGCCAAGGTTGTACTTGCCGACGTTGACCGTGTTGAGCGATGAGTCCCAAGCGGCCGAACCGCGGGACAAGATGTCGGCGTCGGTGATGGGATAGTCATGCAACGCGTATTCGGCGACGTAATTCTGCGAATTCACCACATTCTTCACGAGCTCGTACTTCTCGTGCGTCGGTTCCACCGCAAAGAAGACGTACTCGCCCGTGCCCGCGATCTTGCCGAAGGTCGAAACCAGCGCGGCTTTGTTGGCGTTGCCGATGTAGTACTTGCTGCCGCGCGCCAGATAGGTGCCGTCGGGCTGCGGATGCAGCGTCATCTCGCTGCTGTAGAGATCCGCCCCATGAGCCTTTTCCGACAGGCCAAACGCGAAAATTCCGCCGTCTTTGAGGAATTGCGCGGTCTTTTGCTTCATCGCCTCGTTGGTGCCCATCCACAGCGGCCCGAGTCCGAGGATGGTCACCTGCCACGTGTACCAGTAGTTCAAGCCGTAGAATCCAAGAATTTCGCTGAATTCGCAGTTACGCCAAGTGTCCCAGCGCGCGCCCTCCGCGTCGCTGAACGGTCGGGGTGTCAGCAACGTGGCGAAAATGCCTTCCCGGGCCACAAACGCGAGAAAGTCGGCGTACCACGTGCGTTCATGGTCATCGAGCTTGAGCTGCGCTTTGCCGCGATTCTCAAAGAACTCCAGTGTTTTCAGCATGATGTCGCGGGAAATCGCGTCCGGATACTGGCGGGAATGGTGGTGCGGATGGAGCAGCTGCATCGACGGACCTCATTGCGACAGGCGGTGCCGACGCGGTGGCAGTTATCGCTCTTTTGCTGCGGCAGGAAAAGTGAATATCGGCTGCACAGCGGCGACCCATTCCAGGAACGTCATGGCACGAAAGTGTGCGCCATGCCCGGCCGTTGGCTGCCGTCTTTCGGAGCGTGCCCACCCGACGTCGACCAGTCTGGCGTGCCCAACGCCGAGCGTCAATCTGCCCGGTTGACGCCAGATGCCCGCCCGTGCACAGTGTTTCCGGGGGGAACGTGAGCGTGAATCGGCTGTTGGACAAAGCGCTTGGCGCGCTGTGGACGTGCATGGCGGCTGTGCTGGCGGTTGCGTGCAGTGGCGCTCCGGCCGCAGACACGGATGCGGCGGCCAGCGCGGCGGCAGATTCACCGGTCTTTTCCTTTGCCGATGCGCTGGGGACCGATGGCCAGAGTGCTGACGCCGACAGTGGCGTCGACGCGACCGACGACGCGGACGCGGCGCCAGACGACGCGCTGACCGGTGAGGTGGACGGTGAGGCCGACGGTGTTTCAACCGGCGACGCGGCAGCGACGGATGCGACCGTTGCCGACGACGGTGGTGCCGATGCGGCAACAGATGCCGAGGACACCGGCGCGGACGACGCGGCAGACATGAGCCCCGATGCCGGTTGCGTTCCGTCCGCCTGCCCACAGCCCGACGCGCCTTGCACCGTTGCCGTGTGCTTGTCCGACGGCTCCTGCGGATCTGCCATCGCCTCCGACGGCCAAAAGTGCAGCGACGGCAACGCGTGCACGGCAAATGACAGCTGTCAGACTGGCACCTGCATCGGCGCGGCCATCAACTGCGACGACGCGAACTTGTGCACCATCGACAGCTGCAAAGCGACCAGCGGATGCATTCATCAGTTCCAGATTGCGCCGTGCGAAGACGGTGACGGCTGCACGCTCAAGGACCAGTGCGTCAGCGGGGTCTGCACGGCCGGCGCGCCGGTGGTCTGCACGACGACCGACCCGTGTCAGCAGGCCGGCAGCTGCGAACCCGCCACCGGCGCTTGTTCGGTCGGCGCCCTGCCCAACGGCACGTCGTGTGGCGCGAACCAGGTCTGCATGGTCGGCGTGTGTTCGGTCGCGGACGCCCTACCCGCCGGCGCGCTCGCCTGGTTCAACACCGCCGACTGCCCGGTCGGATGGGACGCAGAATCGCTCGCGAACGGCCGCACCATCGTCCCCGCCGACAGCGATGGCCCCGGCGAAGACGGCTCACCGCTCACACCTGGCGAAATTCGCCTGCACAGCCACAGCATCGTCGGCACCATCACCACCGGCTCGGTCAGCTTCGCCGGCATCGTCAGCTGCTGCAACAGCGGTCTGACCACGGCGGGCACGTGGGACGTCACCGGCAGCGCTGATCCCGCGTCGTCCGGCATCCCGTACGTACAGCTGCGCGGGTGCCGCAAGTCCACGGCAATTGTCTACGGTCAGGCACCCACCGGACTCGTCGCGTTCGTCGACTCGACTTGCCCGAACATGTGGAGCGCGGTCCTTGTCGGCATCCACCGGTACATCGTCGGGACACCCAACGGCGGCACCACTGGCGCGACATTTGGCGGCACTTGGGGCAGCGCCCACAGCCACGCCATCAGCTTCGACATTCCGCTCGCCAGCCACGGCATCGCGCTGGCGTCCGGCTGCTGTGGCGGCGGCTTCGGTGCGTCCGGCAACGTCGCATTCTCCAGCACCAGCGCCGCCAGCGTCAGCGACTTTCCCAGCATGCGCCGAACGGCTTGCACGCCCATCGCCTCGAGCGGCGCCGCCGGCCCCATTCCCAGCGGCCTGGTCGCGTTCTTCACGACCGGCACGTGCCCCACCGGCTGGAGCGTCGCCTCGTCGGTCGCCGGCCGCCTGGTCGTCGGCACCGGCAACGGCAGCAACGTCGGCGCCCAGATTGGCCAAGCGCTCGCGGATCAGGAAGACCGCGGCCACAGCCACAGCGTGCTGCTCAGCGTACAACCGCCCAGCAAGTCGATTTCCGGCGGCAACGGCACCAACGGCCAGGGCGCCGACAGCGGCAAGGCCGAGGCCACCGGTGTGAGCGCGACCGCCAAATCCGGCATGCCGTTTGTCCAGTGGTTGGCGTGCCAGAAAGATTGAGCCAACGCGAGTCGCCCGTGCATTGACAACCGCGCCGTGTTGGTCCGAGATCCGTGCGGACAAAACCGGAGTGTCTCATGCGCCGTTTCCTACCTCTTTGCCTGTGCATCAGTGCCGCGTGCGGCCATTCCGCGACGACCGCTGACGATGCCGCTTCGACCGCTGATGTGGCCGGCGACGTCGATCAGGTGCCCGTCCCCGCCGATCCCGATTGCGCGCCCATCGTCGGCAACGATTGCTGGAGCGGCTTTCCGTCGAATTTCTGGCTGAAGGACGACGCTGCGACGACGACGAAGTTTCGCGTGGACTTGCCTGCGGCGAAAATGCCGTTCAATTCTGACAACAAGCTCGTCGATGTGACGGAATGGAATCGCCGCGATGGCTTTTCGCCCAACTCGCCGATCGTGATCCTGTTGCCGACTCCGCCGGATCCCAAGCTGTTGCCCGACGAGACGCGGCCAGCCCTGACGTTCAACGCCAACCTGCCGATAGTCGTGCTGGATGCGAAGACCGGCGCGTTCCTGCCCTTCCTGGCGGAGCTGGACTCGAATGCCGACACGCCGGCGCGGCAAGCGCTGCTCATCCGCCTCTGGACCCCGGTTCAGGAACAGACGCGCGTCATCGTGGCGCTGACGGACAAGCTGCTGGACGCCAAAGGTCAGCCGTATGCGCCGACCGCAACGTTCCAACGGCTGCTGGACGGCAAGCAAACGGGCTATCCGCGCATCGATGGCCATCTGGCCGATTGGACTGCGGATTTGACGACGTTGGACACCGCTGGGCTGAGTCGGCAGCACGTCTTTGCCGCGTGGCACTACGACACCGCGTCGGTGGCCTGGACGCATGGCCCGGCGCTGGCGATGCGCGATGCGCTGGTGACTGCGGTGGGCGACAAAGGCCTGAGCTACCACATCGACATGGTGGAAACGTCGACCGAGACCGCGGCCGTGCTGCCCAATTTGCCCTCGCCGACGGTGGACAGCCGCGTGGTCCTCAAACCGATGCATCCGGACGTAGCGCTGCGGGTGCGCGGCACGTTTGAGGCGCCGCTGTATCTGACGGGCTCTGATGCCGCTGCGACGCTGAACTGGAAAGACGGCGGCCCGGCCATCACCCAGAACGGCACGGTCCAGCGGCCGTTCATCCTTCTGGTTCCGCCGAACGTACTCGCCAGCCACAAGCCGTCGCGGCTGATGCTCTACGGTCACGGTTTTCTGCGCGGCGCGTGCAAGGAAGGCTGCGTGGAGCCGGGCGACGCCGAGTTCTTCCCGCATTTCGTGCACGCCGCGGGCGTGGTAGCGATCGGCACGGATTGGTGGGGCCTGGCGTACACGGAATTGCCGCTGGCGGTCCAGGCCGGCAATGACTTTTCGCAGATGGCGTTCATCACGGACAAGCTGGCCGTCGGCGCCGTGATGCCGATTGCCCTGACCCGCGTGGCGCTGGGCAAGATCGTCGATGACCCGTGGCTGCAGTTCGACCCGGAGAAGAAGCCTCTCTACGACAAGACACAACCTCTCGTTTATTATGGTAATTCTCTTGGCGGCATCATGGGTACAACGATGACGTCGCTGCATCCGGACTTGACGCGCATGGTCATGAACGTCGCCGGCGGTGGCTGGTCCACGCTGCTCAACCGGAGTTCCGACTTCGCGCCCTTTCTCGGCATCATCAACGGCGTCTATCCGGACAAGTTCAATCAGCAACTGCTGTTCGCGCTGTCGCAGTCGCTGTGGGACCTCTCTGACCCGTTCAACTTTGCGGATCACGTGGTCAAGACGCCGTTTGCCGGCACACACCCGAACCGCAAGGCGCTGTGGCCGATGTCGATGGGCGATAGTCAGGTGGCCAACCTCGCGTCGCAGATGCTCAACCGCATCGCGCAAGTGCCTGTCAACCTGCCGGTCTTTGAAGTTTGGCCGCTCAACCTGACGACCGCGGACGTGCCAGTCGACGGCAGTACCTGCGTGCAGTGGGACTCCGAGCGCGGCACGCATCCGCCGGGTAATGGCACGCGCACCGCGGACAACCTGGCCCATTACGCGACGCGGTGGATGCCGGAGTTTGAGCAGATGATTTGGCGGTTCCTGTTCGACGACGGCAAGATTGAGCAGCGCTACTGCCTCGCGGGCGGGCGCGACGAGGACGGAAAGTTGCCGTGCAATCTCAAGGAAGTCGTGCCAACCGTCTATGACCAATCGCCGCCGCTGCCGGTTATTCCGCCGCCGGCCATTCCATAGCGCTTTCGTCTATCGCGACGCGATTGCGACCCGCGGCTTTGGCCCGATACAGCGCGACGTCCGCCCGATGCAGCACCGGCGTCAGGTTCTCATCGCCTTCCTTGAGCGCGGCAATGCCTATGCTCACCGTCACAATCATGCCTTCCAGCGCGTCAATCTTCGTGTCGCGAATGTCCTGAAGCACGCGCCGCGCCAGGACCTCAGCGCCCAACATGTCGGACTGGGGCAGCAAAATCGCGAATTCCTCGCCGCCAATGCGCGCCACCAGGTCGTGACCGCGCAGCTGTCGCTGGGCAGATTCTGCAACCGCTCGCAGCACTTGGTCGCCGACTGCGTGACCAAAGATGTCGTTGACCCGCTTGAAGTGGTCCAGGTCCAGCATCAACACCGTCAACGGCCAACCGTAACGCCGCGCACGGCTGATTTCCTTCGCCGCAACGAGTTCCAGCTGGCGTCGATTCGCGACGCGGGTGAGCGGGTCCGTCGCCGCGTCCTCAGCGAGTCGCGCATTGGCCTGCTCCAGCTGGACGCGCAGCCGGTCGTTGATCAGCAGAAAGAATCCGTAGGTCAGAAAGACGCCGCACGCGGCGAAGGCGGCAAAGACAGACACGGCAGAAATCGGCGACGTAATGGGGTCAACTGGCACCGGGTGATAAACAAAGTGGACGGTCCGAAAGTACTGTGCGACAGCGGGCATCACCAATGCAACGCACACGTACCACGTGCCCATGGACCAGGGGCGCGGCGCACAGCGCAGCAGGACCCAACCGATACCGCTTGCGATGACGGCGACTGCGACCGACATCAACGCGACCCGCCACATCGCGGAAGCGAGCTCGCCGGGTGACGAATCGAACGCCCAGATCAGCGAAAGTGCGATCCAACACGCCAGCGGCAAGAGATGCTGCCAGTGCTTGAGCGGCGGGACCTCATAGATGTTGCGCACCGAGACATAAATGGACTGAATGCCATAGATCATGCAGCCGTTGGCCAGGACAACCGTCAGCAGGCCGGACGAAATGCCGCGCTGCGAAAACAGCCCCATGCCGACGCCTATCGCGCCGATGCCGACGCTCCAGCGCGCTGCGCCGCCACCGGTCGACAACGCGCGCCAAGCCGGCAGCGACACCAGTGTCAGAGCAAGAAACTCGATGGCAAGTGCGACGAGCAAGGTTTGCGGGTGAATCGCGGTCATCGTCCTTGCAGGAAAACCGCGCAGCGCTGCGCGAAATCCGAGTCTGCCGCAGATCGATCTGGAGCGCCACTTGCCGCCGCGGGTTGGACGGCGCAAGATCCGCGCTCCGGGAGGCCGCCATGTTGCATCGCATCGCCCTACTGCTCCTCATTCTGTGCCTGAGCACGGCCGCCTACGCCCGCTCGGGCGGCAGCATGGGAGGCGGCGGTTTCCGTTCCCATTCCAGCGGTTCAAGCTTCGGCGGCGGTCGCTCGTCGTCTCCCAGTTTCGGCGGCGGCAGTGGCTTCGGCGGCGGGTCCAGCTCCGGCGGTTGGTACGGCAGTCGCACGTACTTTGTGCCGGTGCCCATCGGCGGCTCAAGGTCGGGCAATTTCGACAGCACCTGGCTCTGGGTGCTCGTCCTGGTCGCGATCCTGATTGCGTTCGTCTACCTCGCGTCCAAGCGTGCACAGCCCCGACCGGGCATGCCGTCGCACTCCCGCCCCAGCAGCACCATTTGGACGGCGCGGGTGCAATTCGGCATTCAGACGCAGGCGTGGGGATTGGTCGACCACCTGGACGATATCGCCCGCAAGGCCCAAACCACTGACGCGCAGGGGCTTCACGCGCTGCTGACCAAGTCCGTGGGCGCGATTCGACCGTTTGTGGACAACGTCGAATACACGGCGACGGAGCTGAAGAAAACGAAGGATCCCATTGAAGCGGAACAGCAATTCGGCCGGTGGACCGGTGCAGCCCGCAGCAGCTACAACCGCGAAGTCGTGCGTGCTGACCGCTTCGGTGTGCAGGAAGAACAGCGGGAAATCGCGACGGACGGCATCCACGACGAAGACGGGCAATTGGCGGTTGCCGAGTTCTTCGTCTTGACGATCGTCATCGGATTGCGAGAGTTGGACGTTGTCCACCAGTTTCCCAAAGGCCAGCCAACCAAGATCTTGGAATCACTGGCACAAATTACGACAAGCGAGTTGCTCGCGTTGGAAATCATCTGGACGCCGGCGTCCAAGTCCGATGCGATGAGCCGCGACGATCTGGAAACGACGTTCCCGGACCTCGTTGCACTTTAGGGAACCGCGCGAAAATGGCGCAGGCGCAAGGCGTTCAACACGACGCTGACCGACGAAAAGGCCATCGCCAGGCTGGCAAAAGCGGGCGACAGCAGCCAACCCGTCCACGGGAAAAGCACGCCGGCTGCCAGCGGAATTCCGAGCAGATTGTAGCCGAACGCCCAGCCCAGGTTCTGGCGGATGTTGGCCATGGCCGCACGCGACAGTGAGAGCGCATCGGCAACCGCCTGCAGGTCGTTGCGGACCAACGCCAAATCTGCTGCGGCCATCGCGACATCGGCGCCCTGGCCCATCGCGATGCCGACATCAGCGGCCGCGAGTGCCGGAGCGTCGTTGATGCCGTCGCCCACCATCGCCACGACCTGACCCGCCGCCTGCAAACGCCGGATCAGCGCGAGCTTGTCTTCCGGCAGCGCTTGGCCGAGGAAATTCTTCAATCCCAGTTGTTTTGCCAACTTGGCAACGACGGCCGTCCGATCACCGCTCGCGACCCAAATCTCCAGACCCAGCGCATGGAGGCGCGCGACGGCCGCGGCGCTGGTCGCACGGACCGGGTCGGTCAAGGTCAGCACCGCAATTGCCCGGGCATCCATCGCGACTGCAATGACAGAATAGGCCGCGCACTCAGCGTCTTTGAGAAACGGATCAATCGGCGTGACATCGACTCCTTCAGCCGCAAGCCATTCGGGGCGCCCTGCGCGCAGCATTCCGGATGCAACCTGACACTTGATTCCTTGTCCGCTAACAGATTGAAGTTGCGAGACATCAGCCGGACCGATGCTGCCACTATCGCCCCACCGGATGACCGCATGCGCGAGCGGGTGCTCCGATTGGCGTTGCGCGGCGACAAAAGCGTTCACCAAGTCCTGCGGCGCGTCCGGCGTTTGTTGCCACTCGACGACTGCCGGATGCCCTTCCGTCAGCGTTCCCGTCTTGTCGAGGACCAAGGCAGTCACCTGATGCCCGCGTTCCAGCGCCGTACCAGAGCGCACGAGCACGCCCAACTGCGCGGCCCGGCCGATGGCGACCATGACGGTCGTCGGCACGGCCAAGCCCATGGCACAAGGACAGGCGATGACCAGAACCGCGATTGCCGCAGAAAGACCATGAGAAAGCGAATTTTGACCACCAAATACGAACCACAACATCACGGTCAATACCGCAATCAGGAGGACCGTCGGAACAAAGATAGACGCAACCTGGTCGGCAAGCCGCTGCACCGCGGGTCGCGAAGTCTGGGCGTCCTCGACGAGGCGGACGATTCGCGCGAGGGCCGAGTGCTCACCGACCGCGAGAGCCCGAACCGTTAGCGCGCCGTCCGCATTCCGCGTGCCACCGTACACCCGCGCGCCGGGCTGCACCGCCACCGGCATGGGCTCGCCGGTCAGCATCGCGACGTCCAGCGACGACTGCCCCGCCATCACCACGCCATCCACGGGCACGGTTTCACCCGGACGCACCCGCAGCACGTCGCCCGCCAGGACATCGGCCAGCGGCACGTCGATGTCCTTGCCGTCGCGGATCACCCGCGCAGTCGTGGGCTGCAGGGCCACGAGCTTGTCCAAGGCGTCCGTCGTGCGCCGTTTGGCGCGGTCCTCCAGCCAGCGCCCCAAAGCGGTCAGACCCAGCACCCAAGGCACGGCATCAAACCAGCCTTGTGCCGGAAGTCCGCGTTGCACAAACCAGTCCGGCACAAGCGTCACGGCCAACGAAAAGACGTAGGCAGTTCCCGTGCCCATGGCGACCAGCACGTGCATGTCCGCCGTGCGCCGCTGCAACGCCGTCCAGGCGAGGACCAGGGTCTTGCGACCGGTGCCAAACAGCACGGTCGAGACGAGCACAGCCATGATCCAACGCAACACGTTTGGATTGAGCGCGTAAAGTCCAGGCCAAAGACGCTCGAAGAACGTGTCGACCGGATGCAGCAACCGCATCGCCGGATCGCGGTGCTCGCTCATGAGTGGCATCCCAAGCACCATCGTCGCCACGCCCACCGTCAGCGTCCAAGCGACCCGCCAAGGCTCGCGCGGATCCCGTCGCGGCGGCGCCGGTCGGGTCAGGGTCACCGTCTGCGGCGCGATGCCAGCGTCATAGCCCAATTCCGTCACGATCCGCATCAATGCATGGGGATCCGCCGCGAGCGGATCGTACGTCACGTCTGCGCGTTCCAGCAGCAAGTTGACCGTCGCCTGCTGGACGCCTGGCAGCGCGGCAAGCGCACCTTGAATCGAGGCCACGCACGAGGCACACGTCATGCCACCCAACGTCAGGCGCACTTGGGCTGAGCCGCCGGCTACCGCGCCAGACTCGGCTGCACGGGCCTGAGTTGGAGGAGGTTCTGCCCTTTCAGGCTCCGGATCCGGCTCCGCACCGGCTTCGGACGTCGCCTGAGCAGCGTCGACCTCGTAGCCAGCCGCGGTCACGGCGGCGACGAGCGCGCTGACCGGAACCGAGGCGTCATGCGTCACGTCCGCGCGCCCTTGCGACGCACTCGCACGCGCATCGGTGACTCCGGCAATCGCACGCAAGCCTTTGACAACGCGGCCTTCGCAATGACCACAGGACATGCCGGCGACCGGAAACGTAGTGTGAATGCCCATCTGCGACCCTTTCCTTGGCAAAGATTCAGTGGATAACGACCAGCCGGCTGGCTTTTCGGCGGCCCAACTGTAACCGCAGACGCTGCCAGACGAATTGCGGATCACCACGGCCCCAGATCAGGAACCACGCGGCAAGATAGCCGCCCAAATGGGCAAAGAACGCCACATGGCTGCCGCTGACGAACAGCACAAAGTCCACGCCGAGTCCGATCGGCGCCAGCCAGCGCGCCTCCAGCGGCACGACCAGCATCAGTTGGACGCGGGCATTCGGTTGCTGCCAGCCAAAAGCGGCGATGAACGCCATGACGGCCGCGGAAATTCCCACAGTTCCAGCCGGTTCGCCGCCCAGCCAATGGACATCGACAAGTTGCCACAGGCTCTGCAGGATGCCGCCCGCCAGAATTGCCACCAGCAGGAAGCGCACGGTGGCGCGCGAGCCCTGGCGCTTCTCGAACAGCGGCATGAAGTAGAAAAGTGCCAAGCAGTTGAACAGGACGTGAAAGGGATCCGCCAGGTCATGCACGATGCCGTAGGTGAGCAACGTCCAGACGTGGCCGTGCTGCAACTGCGCCAAAGACAAGACAAATACTTGCGAATACAGTTCCCATGCTAGAGACGAACGCAGCACGTTCACCGCGACGCCGAACAGCAGCTGCAGCAACAGGCAAATGGCCATCGTCGCGAACGTGACGGCACCCAAACGGCGGCGCGCAGACAGAAGCCAAGGCGGAAGACGAACCACGGACACCCCCTTCCGGCTCCAAGGTAGGTGCGATGGCGGCGGCGTGCAAGGCTGTCAGTCGGGGCGCGACGTGGTACACTCGCCGCCAGGAGTCCAGTCATGAGCCAGCCGATCTGGAAACCTGTTGAAATCGCCGATGATTTTGTGGCTCAGGTGCGCGAACTGCTGCTGGCGGGCGCGCCGGATCTCGCCCTGGTGGAAGCGCTGGAGCGCGACGGGGTCACGTTGACGACGGCACGCCGCGTGGTACAGGAAATTCGCGTGATGACCGGACAAGATCCTCGGTCGACAATGGACACTGCTGTCATTTACGGGATCGAAGTGACGATGGCGCGGCGCTGGCTGCGCACGCTGGATCGCCACGCGGCGCCGACCCTGTTGCAGGACGGGCTGGCGCAACATGGCCTGACCCGGGCGACCGCGGACGATCTCGCGAATGAACTGCTGGACGATTGTCGTCGCCAGGATGCGCGGCAAAGCCTGCGATTATCGCGTCTTGGCTTGCAAGGGATGGTCGCTGGCGGGTTGTTCACGCTGTTCTTTGCCAGCGTCGCAGTGAACGGCTTCTGGGGGCCTGGGGTGAAATCCATGGCGGCGTCGGAGGCGCGCTGGAATGCCATCACGGCCGTGATCACGTTGGCGTTGACGGCCTACTCGGCGCTGCTGTGGCACCGCCATCGCGCGGCGCAACGATGAGGGCAAAACACCATGTTTGAGGTCCCGTTGCCGTTTTTGACGCCCGAGCCGCTTTTGCCGCGGACGATCCAGCAGCAGCAACTGCTGTGCGGTGAGGCTTGGCGACTGACCTGGAGTGCCGATTTGGACGCGGCGGTCCGCGATGGTGCGCTCGTGCGAACGTCCGTCGTCGCGGCGTTGGAAGCGGAGCTGGCGGTGCTGCCGGCAACGCGCTGGCGGACTACAATCGACGTGGCCGGGACGCTGTTCGCCGTCGCCGTGGACGGACGTGACCGGCGCATCAGCTTGGGTTCCCCGCGGTTTGCGACCGAACAGACCCTCGCTTGGGCCTTACGGGACCAACCGCAGGACATCGCACCGCTGCTGGCCCTCGTGCAGGACTGGCATGCCGCATCGGCCGAAGCAGCGCCGCGCGTCGTGGACTCCGTGGCCGCGGCAAGCGGTCTGGACGCCCTGCTCAGCCGTCACCACGCGCAGTGGCCGGCCTTGATGCGCCGTTTGGACCAGCGCGCCCGCACGTTGCACGCGCACACGCAAGCTTATCGACCGCCGTGGATGGAACGCGCCAGTCAGGATGGCCTGGAAGCGTGCGCACAGTCAGCGGTCCTGCGGATTCACCTGCTGCGGTTTGTGGCCGCGCTGCCGTCGTTGGACCATGACGAAGTGGGGCACGAAGTCGCACGCCTGCTGCGGGAGATGCTCGGCAACATGGCCAGCGACTCTGCGCAGTTGCGCAAGGATGGCGGCACTGGCGATCGGACCCCGTTGCCGAGTTGGCTGGAGACGCTGTGTCGCGCGGGCTGGCGCATCTTGCCGCTGATCCCCGCGTTTTTACTGGCCAAAGTGACCAGGGCGGGCGTGCGCAAGCTGGCGAGCTACTTCATTGCCGGGCAGACCGTGCAGGAAGCCGGACCGACGCTGACGCTGCTGCGGGAGACGGGACGCGACGCGACGCTGGATCAGCTGGGCGAATTGGTCGTGTGCGAGGCGGAGGCCGACACCTACGCGGAGCGCGTGTTGGCGCTGCTGGACGGCGTGGCGGCCCTGGCGCTTGGCCAGCGCAACACTGCGGACCTGCCGCGGGCACACGTGTCGGTCAAGACGTCGGCGCTGTGCAGCGATTTCAATCCGGACGACGCGGACGGCACGTGGCTGCGCGTGGGACCGCGATTGGTGAAGATCCTCTTGCACGCCAAGAAGTTGGGCGCATGCATCCAGCTCGACGCCGAGCATCGTTCGGTGCGCGACCTGAACCTGGCGCTGCTCGACCGGGCGCTGACAGAGACGCCCGAGCTGCACGACTGGCGCGACGTGGGCATCGTCGTTCAAGCCTATCTGCGCGACGCGCCACAGCATTTGGAGGCCGTGCTGGAACTGGCGCGGCGCCGCAAGTTGGTCATGCCGGTTCGGCTGGTCAAGGGCGCCTACTGGGACGCGGAGACGACGGAAGCTGCAGCGAACGACCATCTTGCCCCGCAGTGGTTGAACAAAGCCGAAACCGACGTGATGTTCCAGCTTTTGACGCTGCGGGCGCTGGACGCGGCCGATGCGTTCCAGCTTTGTGTCGGCAGTCACAACCTGCGTGACCACGTGTTTGCCCACGAGGCGCGCGCGCTGCTCTACCCACACGCCGCGCCGCTGGAACATCAGGTGCTGCACCAGAGCTACGAGGCACTGGCCAATGCGCTGGCGCAGGAAGGCTGGACGGTGCGTCATTACGTGCCAGTGGGCAGCCTGCTGGTCGGCATGGCCTATCTCGTCCGGCGAATTCTGGAGAATAGTTCACAAGTTGGCGTGCTGACGATGGCGCGCCACGGCGCGAATTTGGCGGCGCTGCTGGAGATGCCTGGCAACGCGCTGCACGGCCATGCTTTGGACCGCGACGACCTGAATACCGCCGATCCGCTGGACGCGCGGCCTCCCTTCCGCAACGTTGCGCCGGTTCGCCTGTACCTGCCAGCGCATCGTGCGGCGCTGGAGGCGGCGTTTCTGCAGCTCCGCTGCGTGGATTTGCTGCCCAAGGATCCCGTGTTTCCGCGTCACGGTCCGCGCGAGGAGTGTCCGTCGCCGTCGCAACCGGATCGCGTGCTGGCGGACATCCGTATGTGCGCGCAGCCAGATGTGCGGCCGAGCGTCGCGCGCGCGCTGGCGACTCCGTGGCTCCAGTGGCCGGCGGGTCCTCGCGCGGCGACGCTCGTGCGGGCGGCGGAACGGTTGCGTCTCTTGCGCATGGATGCGGCGGCGCTCGTCGCGGCCGAAGCCGGCAAGGCGCGGGCGGAGGCGCTCGGTGACGTCGATGAAGCCATTGATTTTCTCCAGTTTTACGCCCGGGAGGCCCTGCAACTGCCGGCGAATTCGCAGCCGCTGGGCGTCGTGGCTGTCGTCGCGCCTTGGAACTTTCCGCTGGCCATTCCCGCCGGCATGGTCGCCGGTGCACTGGCGGCCGGCAACGCGGTGATGCTGAAATCGGCGGAACAGACGCCATTGTGCGCGGAATTCCTCACGCTGGTCCTGCGCGACGCGGGCGTGCCGGCCGACGCGATTCAGCACATGCCAGGCGACGGCTGGGAAGTGAGTTCTGTCCTCGTCGCCCATCCGCTGGTGCACGGCTGCGTCTTCACCGGTTCGGTGGACGTCGGTCTGTCGATTTGGCAGCGCATGTACCACAAAGGTCACGGCCGGGCGTTCCATCGGGTCGTGACGGAAATGGGCGGCAAGAACGCGATTCTCGTGACGTCGACGGCGGATCTGGACGAAGCCGTAAGCGGTTGTCTGCATTCCGCGTTCGGTCACGCCGGCCAGAAGTGCTCGGCGGCGTCGCGCATCCTGGTTGACCAGCGGCTGATGCCGGCTTTCCGCGTGCGCTTTGGTCAAGCCGCGGCGGGATTGGTGCTGGGCAAGGCGGAAACGCCCGGCACGCGAGTGAATCCGGTCATCCGCGAGGACGAGCGCGATCGGCTGCGCGAAGCGGCGCAACAGGCGGTGGCCGAAATCACCGCCTTGGGCGGGCGCGTGCTGGTCGACCGCAGCCAGGAGCAAGTGGACAAAGCCTGGACCGTCGGTCCCGTGGTGCTGGAGTTCCCGGACAACCAGGTTCCGCCGATCAGCTTGGCGCACCGCGAGCAGTTCGGGCCCATCGTGCACCTGATTCCGTTTGACGGGCTGGAGGACGGCGTCCGGCTGGCCAACCAGACGCCGTATGCGTTGACCGGCGGCGTATTCAGCCAGTCGCAGCGGGACATCGACTTTGTCATCAGCCACTTGCGCTGCGGCAACCTGTACGTCAACCGGGCGATCACCGGCGCCCGCGTCGCCATCGAGCCATTCGGCGGATTCCAGCTGAGCGGCACAGGCCCGAAGGCGGGTGGTCATGGCTATGTGCAGGCGTTCACCTATCAGCCGGTGACCGCCGCGCCGCTGGACGCCCAGACGCTACAGTTGATCGGCAATCGCTGTGGGCAGCCCGGCGAGCGCCAGCACGCGCATGCACCCGAATTGGGGCCGTTGGCGGCGATTGCGCGGACGCTGGCGACCGACGGTGAGCGCACGCGGGTGATTCCAGGGCAGCAAACCCGCACGATCTGGTCGCTGCCGCGCGGCCTGACACTGGTGCTGACGGGCCACAAGCAGCCGATGCCGGGGACGCTCGCCCACGCGCGCGCCGCGGCGCTGATGGGCAACGACGTGCAGGTGGCGGCGCTGTCCGACGACGCGCAGGCGACCTGGACGAAGCTGGAACCCTACGCGATCGAGCGGGTCGCCGATCTCGCCCGGCTGACGGAACGCCTGAATGTGCCGCACTGTGCGACGGTGATTCTGGACGGCGATGCGACTGACTTTGCGCCGCTGGTCGAGCTCGTCGCGCAAGTGCCGAGTGAAGGTCGCGATCTGCGGCTGATTGTCCTCGGCGCGCAGGTCCTGCCCTCGCCCGTGGCGCTGCTCAAGTTGCACAGCCATGCCCGAACCATCGCGGTGCACACCATGCGCCACGGCGCGCCGCTGGTGCTGTGATGGCATCACGCATTTCCGCCAATCCGCGGCTTACGTCCTCGGCGTCCTCGGTCGCGTATGTCCAGTACGCTCCCGTCGGACGCCTGTGGGCGCGCTCGCGACTTGGCTGGAACTGCGTGCGCCATGGATAAGTCGACTGGTGTGAAGCAGGGCGCACCCAATCTCGTGGACAAGACCGAGATTTTGCAGGCGATTGCCACAGTGCTCACCGAACAGCTCCACGAGACGGTGGCCGCGCTGCAAGTGGCGCAGGCAGGCGCGACGGATGCGGAATCGCGGCCGGAGAACAAGTACGATACCCGCGCGTTGGAGACCTCCTACCTTGCCGCTGCGCACACCGAGCGGGCGGAATCGCTGCGACGGGTGCTGGCGCAGTTGCATTTCTGGCGGCCAGAGCCAGCGCAGCAGGTCGTCGGTCCGGGGACGCTCGTGCAGCTGGACGGCGAGCGGGCGCCACGGCTGGTTTTTC
This sequence comes from uncultured Myxococcales bacterium, assembly GCA_903924465.1. Lineage (GTDB taxonomy): Bacteria > Myxococcota_A > UBA9042 > UBA9042 > UBA9042 > CAIYBN01. The sequence goes on from CAIYBN010000051.1 coordinate 49,603, forward strand.
TGACACCGTTTCCTGCCAGCATGACGATTCAGCTGCATGGTCAGTCCATCCAGGTGGTGACGACGCGTGCGCCGCTGGCGCTGGCACTCTTGGGCAAACAGATCGGCGACGTGGTGACCGTGCGGGTCGCAGGCCAGACGAACGACATCGAGATCGTCGCGATCGACCCACCGAGCTTGTGACAACAGCGGCACACCGTGTACGATTCGCCCGTGCAGCCGCTTCCCCCCTCTCGCTGGCAGGTCGTCCTCTTCGCGGTGCTGTTGGCAGCCGTGAGCGCGGGTGTGGCGCAGCAATATGAAGCCTTCACGTTCCTGCACGGCGACGGCGCGTTCTACGCCACGATGAACCGGTCGATGCTCGATGGCACGCTGAAGCAGCGCGCGTACCAGCCGAATTCCTGGTACGAAAAGCCGATGGGCTGGAACAACGAGTTGGACCAGGGCTGGAGCAATATGTCCCAGGGCCCGGACGGCACGTGGTGGCCCAAGCATCCGATTCTGCTGCCGATTCTCGGGATGCCGCTGTACTGGCTGGCCGGGCCGTTGGGCGCGCTGTGGACCAACGTCCTGCTGCTGGTGCTGGGCCTCTGGGCCGCGGCCCGCTTCGCTTCCCGACTGGTCGATCCCACGGTCGCGGCGCTCACGGCGCTGAGCTTCGCTTCGCTGCCGCTGATGACCCACAGCGCCTACAGCTATTCCAACGACGTGATGTACGCGACGTTGACGGTCGCCGGCGTGGATCTCTTTGTCGCTGAGTCCTTTGGCTTTTCAGGTCTTCTGCTCGGTCTGGCCGTATGGGCCAAACCGCCGCTGGCGACGTTTCCTGGGCTGCTGGGCCTTTCGCTCCTGCTGCGGCGGCAATGGCGACCGGCGCTGGCGATGGCGCTCGGCGGGCTGGCACCGATCCTGGCGATGTTCGTGCAGAATACCTGGATGTTCGGCGGCCCGCTGACGTTTTCCTATGACCGGATTCTCGTCACGCGCGGCGGTCGGCCGGCGCTGGAGGCGGCGAGCGTGAAAATGCACCGCCCGCTGCTGGCCGGGCTGAGATCGGTCTGGCAGGAGCCGAACGAGGGCCTGGTGACGCGGGTGTCCTGGGGGCTGGGCGCGCTGCTCGGCGTGCCGTGGCTGGTGCGGCGGCTGCCTCTCATCGGCGCGACGTTTCTGCTGACGCTGGGCGTCTACGCCGTGTTCTACGCCAAGTACGAATACACGTATGCCCGATTCTACCTGCCGTGGCTGATGTTGTCGGTCGTACCGGCGGCGCTGCTGTTGCAGCAACTCGCCGATTGGCTGACGCGCGTCGCCCAGTGGCCGAAACGGTGGCTGATTCCCATCGGGCTCCTGCTGCTCACCGCGCTCATCGTCATGACGGCCCTGTCGCACCGACCGAAGACCCGCTGGTCCGCCGTGCGCGCCATCGGCCAGGCGCGGGTGGAGCGCGGGACGCCGCCGAACACGATTCCCTGCGATTTTTTCAACGCGCGCTGGGCCAAGTGGGAGTGCGCACAGGTCGATCGCGAGCCGTGGCAGACGTGGGGTTTGGCGGAGAACGACCAGTGCAAGCTGGACGACCCGAAGGAGCCCAAGGCCAGCAAAGAGCCGTGGCTGTGGCTGCACCCGAATCCCGGTGTGCCGCGGCGGATCTTCTTTGACCACGTGCCCGCGGGTCCACTGCGCCTGCGGTACGCGCTGGCGCCGTCGTCGCACCAGTCGGGTCTGAAATTCACGCTGACCGCGGGCAAGACGCCGCCGCAGACGCTGACGGTGAACGACATCGGCGTGGTGCACACGCTCGTGACGCCAGTCCACGATGCGACGATTGTGCTGGAAGTGCCTGAGCAGATCCACGATTGGCGGCAGTTCTGCGTGCAACTGGACGTCCCGTAGACCTCACAGACCGAGCGGCACCGTCCGCAGCAACTCCGCAATCTGGTCCCGCGCCGTCCGGAACCGCGCCAGCATCTGCTCACGGGTGAGCGTCGGATCGTCGCTCGCCGGATCGGCAATCGGCCAGTGCAACCGCCGCGCTTGGCCGAGGAACACCGGACAGACTTCCTCCGCGCACAGCGTCACGACGACGTCGACGGTCTGCGGCGCAATGGACTGAACCGATTTTGACGTGTGCGTCGCCAGGTCGACGCCGAGTTCCGCCAGCACGTCAATCGCATACGGATTCACCCGCGACGGCATGCTGCCAGCGCTCTGCACGTTCACGCGCTCGCCAAGAAGCTGCCGCGCCAGAGCTTCCGCCATTTGGCTGCGCGCAGAATTCGCCACACACAGGAACAACACACCGGGCTTGCGTTGGGTCATTTCAATCGGCTCCTAAGCTTTCCATGGCAGGACAACCACCCGTTGCGACAGCGCCGCGACTTCCTGGTGGTACCGCGTCTCCTGGCTCCGCCGCTGCACGAGCACCGGATCGGTCACTTTCAGCGGCAGGAGACTCTGGTTGATGACCCACGCAAACGGGTGGATGTCCGCACGCGCCAGGTCGCGCTGCAGCTGCGCCGCTTCGTGCACCGGCGTCGCTTCCGGCAGCGTCACCAGCAGAATCCGCGTAAACAGCGGATCGCGCAGGCGCGGCAACAGGCGTTGGACCTCCGGCGGCGCTTGGCCGGCCGTCCGCAGCACTTCGCGGTGGTACGATTCGGCCGCATCAAGCAGCAGCAGCGTGTGCCCGGTCGGCGCGGTGTCGATGACCACGAACCCTTCCTGGCCTTGGTCGACGATCCGGGCAAACGCACGAAACACGGCAATTTCTTCCGTGCACGGCGAGCGCAGATCCTCCTCCAGCAGCGCCCGCCCCGCCGGGTCCAAGCCTGCGCCCGCGGTCTTGAGCACTTCCGCCGCGTAGGCCTGCGTTTCCACGACCGGATCGATGCGGCTGACGCGAATGCCCGCCACCGGTTCCCCCATCGTGTCGACCACGTGTGCGGCGGGATCGGTCGTCGTCAGATGCACCGCGTGACCCAGCTGGACCAGCTGCCGCGCGACCTCGATCGCCACGCTCGTCTTGCCCACGCCACCTTTGCCCATCGTCAAAATCACGCCGTGACCTTGTGCGGCCAGAGCCGGCAACAGCGTGTCCAGCGATGGCAGCGTCACCTCCGGCGGCGGCGTCAACAGCGCGCGGAGCGCAGCAATGCCCACCAGACCAAACGGAAGCAACGGCAGCTTCTGGATCGGCTGATGGCGCAGACCTTCCGGAATCGCCGCTAGCGCAGCGTGACCGCGCTCCTCCAGCGCAACGGCAATCGGATCGTCGCGATCCGTGGCGGTGAACAGCGCGTTCAGCACCACCTCCACGCGCGTCAGCCCGAGGTGCGCCAGTTCCTCTCGCGTCCGCTCCGCTTCCCGCAACGCCGTTCGCTCCGGCCGAGAAACGAGCACCAACACGGTTTTCTCGCCGTCTATCAAGGTCTTGCGCGAAGCATCGTAAAGCGCTTGTTGCGCCTGCAAACCAGCCAGTGGCCCCAGACAGGACGTGCCGCCGACGTTCGCCTCCAGAAAGCCCGTCCAGGCCGCGGGCAGCTCCAGCAACCGCAGCGTGTGACCCGTTGGCGCTGTGTCAAAGAGAACGTGATCAAACTGCGTCGTCGTCGCCGGATCGCCGAGGATCCGCGAAAACTCGTCAAAAGCAGCGATTTCCGTCGTGCACGCGCCGGAGAGCTGCTCTTCCATGCTGCGAATCGCCGCGAGCGGCAAGACGCCGCGGTACGGCCCGACCACCTTCTCGCGGTACGCCAGCGCCGCCGCTTCTGGATCGATGTTCATCGCCGCCAGATTGGCCACGGCAAGTATCGGGGTCGGCGCAGAATTCAAAGGCGTTTCCAAGACTTCGTCGAGATTGGATGCTGGATCCGTGCTGACGAGCAGAACGCGCAGACCTTCGTCCGCCAGTGAAATGGCCGTCGCGCAAGCCACGCTCGTTTTACCGACGCCACCTTTGCCGGTGAAGAACAAATGCCGCGGCGGGTGTTCGAAGAGGGCCATCACAAACCGCCGATGAGTGCCCGAAGGCGGCGAAGATTGCGCGGGTCGAGGCAGTAGCAGATGCGCGGGCCATCGATCTCACCGCGGACAAGTCCTGCATCTTTCAGCACTTTCAAGTGCTGCGAGACGGTGGACTGCGCGAGCGGCAGTTGATCGACAATTTCGCCACAGACGCAGGAAACGCGGGTGCCCAGCAGGCGAATGATTTGCACGCGCGCCGGATGGCCAATCGCCTTGGCCAGCGCCGCAAGTTCCTCATCAGCTTCGGGGCCTTCAATCGGCCGTAGGTCCGGCGTCAGTTCATTGGGCGCGCAACAGCTGGTTTCCATGATCCCTCCTTATCGTCTGAGCACGATAGGATTGGCGCAGGCCGCTGTCAAGACGCGAGAAGAATCAGTGCTGGCAACGACGCATTGACAAGAAGGTGGAAAATGCTATCGTCATCGAGCGATGAATGGAGAGCCATCGACGGCCCTCCGCAACGACCCAGGAAGGCAACCATGACGAACCCCATTCAAGTTTTTGACCCCGCAATGTGCTGCTCGACCGGCGTCTGCGGCCCCAGCATCGATCCGTCGCTGGTGCGCTTTGCCGCCGATCTCGAATGGCTTTCTGAGCAAGGCGTGTCGGTCGAGCGCTTCAACTTGGCGCAGCAGCCCGGCGCCTTTGCCACCCAGCCATTGGTGACCCAAGCGATTGAGGCGCAAGGGGAAAGTGCGCTGCCAGCGGTGTTGGCCGGCGGCATGCTGAAAAGCACCGGCGCGTATCCATCGCGCGCCCAGTTGGCCGCGTGGGCGGGCATGAGCGCGAGCGAGGCGCCAGCGACCAAGCCGAAAGGCGAAGGCTGCTGCGGCAAGTGCACTTGCTGAAGGCGCGAGGTTGGCTGTGAAGATTCAGGTTTACGGAACGGGTTGTACGCCCTGCAAGATCATGTTGGCCAACGTTCAGGAAGCTGCGCGTCAGCTGAACCTGACCGATCCGGTCGTGCACATGACGCGGATCCAGGACATGCTGGCGGCCGGCATCACCGGGACGCCCGCGCTGGCGATCGACGGCGAAATCAAGGTCATGGGCAAGGCGTTGGACGTGCCGACGATCGTTGCGATGCTGAAGAATCCTTAGCTATTTCAGAGAAATCGCCATGTCGATCAAGTCCGTGTTGGCAGCGCTTTTCATCGTCATCGCGGTCGTTCTCGTGCCGTTGTGGCTCAAGCGGGCCACCGCCGCGGCTCCGCATGCATCTACGCCAGCACCGCCGCGCACGGTTGCAGGAGCGCCCGCAACGCCCGCGCCCAAGGCGTTGCCGCGCTTTGTCGACATCGGCACGACGAGTTGTGCGCCGTGCAAGGTCATGCTGGGCGTGATGCAGGAATTGGAGTCGCGCTATCCGGACGCGCTCAAAGTCGAGTTCATCAACAGTCACGACAGCCCGGACATCGCGGAAAAATTGAATATTCAGGCGATTCCGACCCAAATCTTCTACGCTCCGAATGGCCAGGAAATCTTTCGGCACACGGGCGTCATGCGGACGGATGCGGTCGTGGCCAAGTGGACGGAATTGGGCTTGATGCTGTCGCCGGCGAAGGCCGCGCCATGAGCGTCAACGACTTGGTTTTTCAACTCACCGACGCCGTCAGCGGCACGCCTGCCATCGCGCTTGGCGCTTCACTCGTCTGGGGCGTCATCAGCGTGCTACTGAGCCCCTGCCACTTGGGCACCATTCCGCTCGTCATCGGCTTTGTCGGCTCCGGCACCGCCACGACGCGCGGACGCGGCACCGCACTGGCATTCTCCTTCGCTGGCGGCATGTTGGCGGCGATCCTGCTCGTCGGATTGGTCGTGTTTTGGCTTGGCCACGCCTTGACCGCGTTTGGCGCGGCCAGCAACTACGTCATCGCCGCGATCTTTTTGTTGGCCGGCTTGAACTTGATTGGCATTCTGCCGATGCCGGAAAAGGGCCTGTCGCTGGGCGGCGCCAAGGGCAAGGGATTGCTGGCGGCGGCCGGCATCGGTCTGGTGCTCGGGATTGGACTGTCGCCCTGCACGTTCGCGTTTATCGCGCCGATTCTGGGCGCGACCGCTGGCAGCGCAGCGCGGCATCCAGCGTTGAGCGTCGGTATGCTCGTGGCCTTCGGCATCGGCCACTGCGGCGTCATCGGCGGCGCGGGCTCATCGACGGAATTCGTGCAGCGCTACCTGGATTGGAACGAGGCGTCGCGCACCGTCAAGGTCGCCAAAATCGTCTGTGGTATTCTGGTCTTGTTGGCCGTGGCCGTGCTTGTGTACACAGCCTGAGCGTACAATCGCCCACGGGGAGAACGGACGATGGCCAACGAGACCGCCAAGCGAATGGGCTTTTTTGAGCGCTACCTGTCGGTGTGGGTACTCGCCTGCATGGCCCTTGGCATCGCGTTTGGCACCTGGGCGCCGGACGCCGTTCGCCGCCTCAGCAGTTGGGAATTCGTCGCCGATTCGCACGTCAACGCGCCGATTGCCGTGCTCATCTGGCTGATGATTTACCCGATGATGCTGAAAATCGACTTCGCCGGCATTCGCGGCGTCGCGCAACGTCCCAAGGGCTTGGTCATCACGCTGTTCGTCAACTGGCTGGTCAAACCGTTCAGCATGGCGTTTCTCGGCTGGTTCTTCCTGCACGTCGTCTTCGCCTCACTGGTCTCGCCGGACGACGCCAGGCAGTACACTGCCGGGCTCATCATTCTCGCCGCGGCGCCCTGCACGGCGATGGTCTTCGTCTGGAGCCAGCTCACGGACGGCGATCCGGCCTACACGTTGGCGCAGGTTGCGGTGAACGACCTCATCATGCTCGTGGCGTTCGCGCCCATCGTGATGCTGCTGCTCGGTGTGGCGAACGTGACGATTCCCTCTACCGTCCTGCTGACGTCCGTCGTCGTCTTCATCGTGATTCCGCTGGCGGCGGGCTACCTGTCGCGGCGCGTGTTGATTCGGGCCAAAGGCGCTGCCTGGCTGGACGCGCAGTTCCTCCCGCGTCTCGCGCCGGTCACGATTCTCGCCCTGCTGGCGACGCTGGTGCTGATCTTCGCTTTCCAGGCGGAAAACCTGACGCGCCATTGGCTTGTCGTGCTGCTGATCGCCGTGCCCATCCTCGTGCAGGTCTATTTCAACTCCAGCCTGACCTATCTGTTGATGCGTTTCTTCCAGGTTCCGCACAACGTTGCAGCGCCGGGTGCGCTTATCGGGGCCAGCAATTTCTTTGAGCTGGCGGTGGCCGTGGCCATCACGCTGTTCGGCCCGAGTTCGGGCGCAGCGCTCGCGACGGTCGTTGGTGTGCTCGTGGAAGTACCGGTGATGCTGTCGGTTTGTCAGATCTGCAACGGCACGCGCGGCTGGTACGGCCGGGGCCTGAGTGATTCCGAGCTTTGACCGACGACCTGGCATGCTGAGGATTTCCGTTCTCATTCCTTAGATAATTCCACGACGCATGGCGCCAAGGTTCACGCACCCTATCCTGAGGATGCGTTTGACCGGGAATCGCGCTTCGACGCAGGAGACAAGTCTGCGCGGCGCATCACTCTGTATGCCCAGCCCTGATCGGGGCCGGGTGCGTATTCCATGGACCCAGGAAGCCTCGTGTCGCCAGTTGCCCCGCAGATTGAACCCGTGGCCGATGACATCACCGTGGCCGACTACCTCGTGACCCGCCTGCGCCAGATGGGCGTGGATCATTTGTTTGGTGTGCCAGGAGATTTTGTTCTGGGTTTCTTGAATCAGGTTCTGAAGAGTGACCTGCAATTCGTCGGTACCTGCAACGAACTCAACGCCGCCTACGCTGCGGACGGATATGCGCGCATTCGCGGCATCGGTGCATTTGCTTCGACGTTTGGCGTGGGCGAACTGAGTGCGCTGAACGGCGTCGCCGGTGCGTTTGCCGAGAAAATCCCGGTTGTCGTCATCACCGGCTCGCCAGCGACCGCGCATTTTCGCAAGCGTCCGCTGCTGCATCACACACTCGGGGATTACCAGATTCCACTGCGGATGTACGAGCACATTACCGCTGCGTCGACGCAGTTGGCGACTGCGGCCACCGCGCCGGCGGAAATCGACCGCGTGCTGTCGGCGTGCGTTGCCCACCAACGGCCGGTGTACATCAGCCTCCCCGCGGACGTCGTGCTGATGAAATGCCGGCGTCCCGGCGCGTTTGCCTGGCCAACGCCCGCTCCGAGCGACCCTCTGGCGCTGCGCGAGGCGGTCCGGGAAGCGCGGGACATGCTCCTCGCAGCCAAAGCGCCGGTTGTCGTCGGTGGCGTGGAACTGATCCGTTACAAGCTGGAGGCCGAATTCGCCGAGCTTCTCGCCAAGACCGGTCTTTCGTTTGTCACCATGATGCTCGGCAAGGGCGTGCTGTCCGAGCAGCACCCGCAGTATCTGGGCTTGTTCGAAGGCGACCGAAGCCGTGAAGCCGTGCGCACACGCGTCACCGAGGCGGACTGCATCCTGGAGCTGGGCGCGTGGATGACCGACTTCAACACCGGCGGCTTTACGACCCACCTGGACGACGCGCGGACGATTTGCGCCAGCCTGCGGTCGGTCAAGATTCGCCACCATACGTATGAGGACGTCCACCTGACGGATTTCCTGCGCGAGCTGACGGTATCGCTGAACCGCGTGGATCCGCTGGTGCCGACGATCCATTCAGCGCCGGAGGAGCACGCGCCCGTGCCGACGTTTGAGCCAGTCCTGGCGCGTCCGCTGACCACGGAGCGCTTCTTTGACCGGGTGAGTCAGTTCTTGGCCGATCAGTCCATTGTCATTGCCGAAACTGGCGTGTCCCTGTTCTGCGCCGCCGAGATGCGCTTGCCTGAGGGCGCAACGTTCATCGGCCAGACGTTCTACGGCTCCATCGGCTACACGGTCGGCGCGACGCTGGGCGCAGGCATGGCGGCGCCCGACCGGCGGGTCGTCTTGTTCGTCGGTGACGGCGCGTTCCAGATGACGTGCCAGGACCTCTCGACGATGATCCGCCAGGCGCAGAAACCCATCATTTTCCTGCTCAACAACGACGGCTACACGATTGAGCGGGTCATCAGCGACCATTTCTACAACGACATTCCGCCCTGGCAGTACCACAAGCTGCTGGAAGTCTTTGGCGGCGGCTTGGCGCTGGACGTGCGGACGGAAGGCGACCTGGAGGACGCGCTGGAGCAGGCGGCGTCGGCGGAAGGCGTGGTGTTTGTCGAGGTGCACACGGGCCGGCTCGATTGTTCGGAGTCCCTGCGCGAGGCCGGTCGGTCGATGGCCGAGACGAATCAGCTCGATGGGTGAGCAGGCGCGCAACAATCCGGTGCTTGGTGAGTTGGATCGGGTTTCGGGACGCTCCGTCTGCGCGTCCGCTCGCCCGACAACGCGGCGCCGCGGTCCGGCCGGCTCGGGGCGCGCGTGGCGACCTTCCGGTCGCACTTTGCCTCCGTGGGGCTCGGGCCCGCGCACGGAAGTGCGCAACTCCCACACAACTGCTGGTCGCGGTGCGCCGCCGCGCTGCTCGTTCGGCGCGGCCCTGAACGCACGCGTTCCGAAACCACCTGCCCCAAGCAACTAACCCACCGCCAACCACCCGCCGGAGCCCCCCATGACCACGATGCACGCCCTTGTCTACCACGGCCCGAACCACGTCGCGTGGGAGGAGAAGCCCAAGCCGAAGATCCGCGAGGCGACGGACGCCATCGTCCGCATCACGACGACGACGCTCTGCGGCACGGACTTGCACATTCTCAAAGGCGACGTCGCGGGCGTGACCGACGGGCGCATTCTCGGTCACGAAGGCGTCGGCATCGTCGAGGAAACCGGCGACAGCGTCACGGGGATTCGCCCCGGGGATCGTGTCGTCGTCACCGTCGTCAGCGCGTGCGGCAAATGCGCGTTCTGCCGCAAGGGTCTGCGCGCCCACTGCGCGCACGGCGGCTGGCTGCTGGGCAACACCATCGACGGCACGCAGGCCGAGTATGTGCGGATTCCGTTCGCCGACAATAGTCTGTATTTGCTCGATCCCCAGCTCGAGGAGGAGACGGCGGTGATGCTCAGTTGCAGTCTGCCAACCGGCATGGAGTGCGGCACCCGCAGTGGCAACGTCCAGCCGGGTGACGTGCTGGCCATCGTGGGCGCTGGACCGGTGGGCCTCGCGACGCTTCTGACCGCGCGACTCTACTCGCCCGCGGAAATCTTCGTCATCGACCTGGACGACAACCGGCTTCAGGTGGCCCGTACCTTGGGAGCCACGCACGTCGTCAACAGCAGCGACGGCAAAGCGGCGGAACGCGTGAGGGCGCTGACCCATGGCATGGGCGTGGACGTGGCAATCGAAGCCGTCGGCATCGCAGACACGTTTGCCATCTGCCAGGCGATCCTCGCTCCCGGCGGACGCATCGCCAACGTCGGCGTCCACGGCAAGCCGGTCGAGCTGCAGCTGCAGCGGCTGTGGAACGCCAACCTGACGCTCACGACGCGGCTGGTCGACGGTGAATCCACGCCGGTCCTGATGCAGCTGTTGCGAAGTGGACAGCTCGCGCCGCAGAGCCTGGTGAGCCACCGGTTCGCGCTGCCGGACATCCTGCAGGCCTATGACACCTTTGGCGACGCCGCGAAGCATCGCGCACTCAAGGTGGTCCTGCGGGCATCGGCCCACGCAATGCGCACTTGACGGTTGCCGCGTTCCCCGCCACGGTAGCGCCGCTCGCGGGGAGCACCGGCTGGGCGCACGCCCGCCACAAGGGCGACGACTATGCGAAAATGGCTTGGATGGAGTTTGGCACTGGCAGTTTCAGCCTGTGGCACGAACGCAACGACGACAGCGGATGCGACGGCGAGTGACGATGCGGCATTGGCGTCCGACGTCACGAGTACCGACGCGGCAGCCGGAACGGACGCGGTGTCCCTGCCCGCGCCGCACACAGATACGCTCGGCGGCGCGCGCCCGGTGACGGTGACCGTGCCGGACGCTTGGACGCCGGAGAAGAAATGGCCGCTGGTTCTCGTGCTGCACGGTTATGGCGCGAGCGGCGCGGTGCAAAGTGCGTTCCTCGGCGTGGAAGCCCGCGCGACGCAGTTCGGTTATGTGACGCTGGCACCCGACGGCACGCGCGATCCGACCGGCAACCTGTTCTGGAACGCCACGCCCGCGTGCTGCGACTTCGGCCACGTGGACATTGACGACGTCGCCTACCTGACCGGGCTCATCGACGACGCGATTGCCAAGCTCGCCGTCGACCCCGCGCGCGTGTACGTGGTCGGTCACTCCAATGGCGGCTTCATGGCGTACCGCTTGGCTTGTGAGAAGTCGGCGAAGATCAATGCCATCGCGGTCATCGCCGGTGCCACGGACATGGATCCCAAGGCATGCATCAACCCCAAGCCGGTCAATCTCCTGCACATCCACGGCACCAGCGACGCGACGATTGCCTACAACGGCGGGACCATCGAAGGCGGGCAATTTCCCAGCGCCCAGGAGAGCATCGGCCAGTGGCTGACGCGCGATGCCTGCGACGTGACGCCGACCAGCGCCGGCCAAAGCGACTTTGACATGGTCGTCGACGGCGCGGAGACCACGCGGCTGCAGTATCCGAACTGCCCGAACGGCCTGGCGGTCGAGCACTGGAAGATGGTGGGGAGTGGGCATATTCCGGCGTTTACGGATGAGTTTCGGGATGCCTTGGCGGCGTGGATGGTCGCACGGGTCCGGCCGTAGGCCGGGGGGATGCGGGGCCGGCGCCGCAGGCGCGCCGGATGCGAGAGAAACCGTAGGTTTCTCTCGCGCTCTCTTCCTTTTGGGCGTGGATGTTTCGAGAGATGGGGTCGGCGCGGGGGAGCGCGCCCTGACTGGGCGTGCGAGTGAGCTTTTGCCTGCGCTTCGCTTCGGCAAATCGGTGCCCACGCCGCAGCGGAGTTTTGGGGGGCGGGGAGCTTGCTTGGGCGGGAGTCTGGGAGCGGGAGTGGGACTGGGGTCTTCGGGTTTGGCGGGCTTGAGTCGTTTGGTGGGTGAGCGGTCTCGGAATGGCGTTTCGCACGGTCCAGCGGTCGTCTCGCAGCGTCCAGAGGTTGTCCCGCAGCGTCCAGAGGTTGTCCCGCAGCGTCCAGAGGTTGTCCCGCAGCGTCCAGAGGTCGTCCTGCACCGTCCAGCGGGCGTCCCGCATCGTCCAGAGGTCGTCCCGCAGCGTCCGCGGGTCGTCCCGCATCGTCCAGAGGTCGTCCCGCATCGTCCAGAGGTCGTCCCGCAGCGTCCAGAGGTCGTCCCGCAGCGTCCAGAGGTCGTCCCGCACCGCCCGCGGACCGTCCCGCATTCACCACGGGATTCTTCCCCGAAACGTCCCAGCCAATGAATTGGCGCGCTATCATTGCCGTGCCTGCCTACACAGGCACCGCGCGGCCGCAGAGGTGGTGGTCGTCGATGCGCACGTGTGAAGCCAGGCGCGAGATCGGGGTGATGTGAGGCCTGACGGCAGCCCGCGTAGGCGGGCTGCGCAATGGTCGCCCGCCGTTTTCAACGGCTGGGTTGTTGGGTCTGCTCCGCCAATGCGGTCTACGAAACGTTTTGCGAAAATCCGTGTGTAGATGGGCCCGTGATCCATTCGCCGCTCCAGAATCCCCTTGACTTGCAATCCCCCGACACCGAAAATCCTTCACGAACAAGCGGCTTGTCCAGCCCTTCTTGGCGGACCAACGGCTCGTGCGGTGGGGTGAGTGATGCGTGATCTCCTGGCCTGTGGGCGTGGTCTGTTGGCGTTGCGTGGGGCTTCTGTCGCGGCGTTGGTCGTTTGGCTGGCGGCGTGTGGCGACCCGACGACGGTGGTGACGGGCGATCCGGACGCCGTCGCTGGCGCGACTGACGTCAGCGTGCAGACACCCGATGTGGACGTCGTTGACGTGCCCGAGGTCGCGGCGCTTGAGGTCGACGGGGGGGGGGCCGGACGAAATCGGCGTGGATGCGCTTGACGCGCCTGATGCGCCCGACGTAGCGGATGCACCCGACGCGGTCGTGCTGGATGTTCTCGACGCCACGCCCGATGCACCGGATGTGGCCGTCGATGCCGCGCCGGACGCGGATGCGCAGACGGACGCCGGGACGGCGGAGGTTGCGGATGCGCTGACCGAGCAGGACGCCGACGCGACGATCGACACCGCGGATGCCGCCGCGCCGGGAACCGATGCCGCAGCACCCGATGCCAGCGATGCCGACGACATTGCCGCGGGCACCGATGCCGTTGTGGCGTGCGATCCAGCGGCCTGCCCCACGGCCAGCGACCTGTGCCACGTCGCGGTCTGCAACACGGACAACACCTGCGGTTTCGGCCTCGCCACCGACGGCACGGTCTGCAACGACGGCGACGCCTGTACCACGGACGCGTGTGCGAGCGGCGCCTGTGTCGGCGCGAAGCAAAGCTGCAACGACGGCAATGCTTGCACGGACGACACGTGCAACTCGGCCAGCGGGTGCGTGTTTATGCCCAACGCCGCCACCTGCGACGACAGCAACGCTTGCACGTTTGGCGACGCCTGCACCGCCACCGTTTGCCTGCCCGGCACTGTGACCGCCTGCAACGACGACACGGTCTGCACCAGCGACAGCTGCAACCCGACTTCAGGCTGTGTCCACGCGCCGAACGATGTCACGTGCACGGACGACAACGCGTGCACCGTCGGCGAAGCGTGCAGCAAGGGCCTCTGCCAGGGCGCGCTGTTTGCCGATTGCAACGACACCAACCCGTGCACCGAGGACAGCTGCGATCCCGCGAGTGGCTGCAGCCACGAGCTGAACGCCAAGACCTGCGACGACAGCCAGCCTTGCACCAACGATGGCTGCGACCCCATCAAGGGCTGCGTGCACCTGCCGAACAGCGCGACGTGCACGGACGGCAACGCCTGCACCGTCGGCGAAGCGTGCAGCAAGGGCCTCTGCCAGGGCGCGCTGTTTGCCGTGTGCAACGACGCCAACCCGTGCACCGACGATAGCTGCGATCCCGCGAGCGGCTGCGTCTACGCGCAGACCAGCAAGAGCTGCGACGATGGCAACGCCTGCACGACCGCGGATGTGTGCACGGCGGGCACGTGCATCGGCGGCGCGGCGCCGGATTGCGTGGACACCAACCTGTGCACCGACGACGGCTGCGACCCCAACAAGGGCTGCGTCCATCTCAACAATACCGTACCGTGCGACGACAAGAGCGTCTGCACCGTCGGCGACGTGTGCAGCAATGGCTCCTGCAAATCCGGCCCGCCGCTCGATTGCGACGACAAGAATCCGTGCACCGGGGACGCCTGCTCCAACGGCTGCTACCACTATCCCATCTCCGGCGTGTGCAGCGACGGCAATCCCTGCACGTCCGGCGACCTGTGCCAGAACGGCTCCTGCGCCAGCGGTTCGGCGTACGTCTGCGACGACAAGATCGCGTGCACCGTCGACACCTGCGACGGCAAGGGCGGCTGCAGCTACGCGCCCAGCAACGCGCTGTGCACCGACAACAACGTCTGCACCGTCGACACGTGCGTGGCCGGCAGCGGCTGCGCCAACGTCGCCGCGCCCAGCTTGTGCGAGGACGGCAATCCCTGCTCGGCTGGCGATTACTGCATCGGCACGGTCTGTCAGCCCGGTGCGCCCAAGGTCTGCAACGACGGCGATCCGTGCACCGACGATTCCTGCGATCCGGCCTCGGGCTGCAAAGCGACCGCGAACACGGCGATTTGCAATGACGGCTCGGCATGCACCACCAACGACGTCTGCAACAACGACGTCTGCGCCGGCACCGCGATCAGCTGCGACGACGGCATCGCCTGCACGGTGGACGCGTGCGTCAAGTCCAGCGGCTGCAGCCACACGCCGGACTCGACCGTCTGCAACGACGGCGAGATCTGCACCACCGACGTCTGCCAAACGACCGGCTGCAAGTACGTTGCCGCTGCCGGTTCCTGCGACGACAAGAATCCCTGCACGTTGAACGACACCTGCGGCAGCAGCGTCTGTCTGCCCGGCACGCTGAAGGTCTGCACCGACGGCAACCCCTGCACGGTCGACGGCTGCAACGCCGCAAACGGCGCCTGTGTCAGCCTCGCCGGCAACGACGGCGCCACGTGCGACGACAACAACGCCTGCACAGTCTCCGACAAGTGCGCGGGCGGCGGGTGCGCCGGCACGACCAAGGTCTGCAACGACGGCAACGCCTGCACCAACGACGGCTGCGACCTGGCGATCGGCTGCACAGTCACGAACAACACCGGCATCTGCCCGAACGCGACGCTATGCGTGACCAGCGCGACGTGCGACGGCGCCGGCAACTGCGTGGCGACCGCGAGCGTGAACTGCGATGACGGCAACCCGTGCACGACCGACGCATGCGACGGCGCGACCGGGAAGTGCGGGCATACGGCGCTGAACGCCGGGGCTTGTGACGACGGGAATGCGTGTACGACGGGGGAGGCGTGCTTGGCGGGGGTGTGTACGGCGGCGGTGACGGTGACCAACGTCTCGACAATCGCTGGCAACGGCACGACCGGGGGCCAGGATGGCGTCGGTACCGGCGCAACGTTCACGGCGCCCAACGCAATTGCTCCGTTCGGCGACGGAAGCATGATCGTGGTGGACTACAATGGTCACCGCGTCCGCCGCGTCCAAGCGGATGGAACCGTGAAGACGCTGGCCGGAACTGGCGTGTCCGGCAGCCTGGACGGACCGGCTCTGAGCGCGACTTTTGCCAACCCCAACGGCGTGGCCGTCGACGGGGCCGGACGCATCTTCATTTCTGAGAACAATGGTCACCACATCCGCAAACTGGAGAACGGCGTCGTCACGACGTTTGCCGGTAGCACCGCTGGCTGGAAAGATGGTCTGGGCACGGCAGCACAATTGCGCAATCCTGGCGGGCTGGTGTTTGACCAAGCCGGGATGCTGTATGTCGCGGATGGCGGCAACCATGTGATCCGCCGAATTGCTCCGGATGGCTTGGTGTCCACCTTCGCTGGCACCGGGACCGCCGGCTACTTGGACGGGGCGGCCTTGACGGCGCAATTCAATGGACCGGGCCGCTTGGCGTTTGCGAACGACGGGACCTTGTTCATCGCCGATGTCGGCAATTACCGCGTGCGCAAGCTGAACACAAGCGGCCAGGTCAGCACCGTCGCCGGCTCCGGCGCCTCGGGCTACTTGGACGGTGCGGCTTCAAGCGCGAAACTGGGCTACCTCTCTGGCATTACCGTTCGCGGCAGCATGATCTTGCTCGTCGACCGTACCAACGCGCGCGTCCGGATGATCGATCCCGGCGGCAATGTCTCCACGATCGCGGGGAGCGGCGCCTATGCCTTCGCCGACGGCGCGCCCAGTTCTGCGGCCTTCGCCCAAAACGTCGGCGACATCACGACCGACGTGTTTGGCGCGGGCTGGATGACCGACGGCAGCGCCAACGAGCGCATCCGCAAGCTCACCTTCACCACCACCACCTGCAACGACGGCAACGTCTGCACCACCGACACCTGCGCCAGCAACGCCTGCACGTTCACCAAGCTGCCCACCGGCGCCAC
Organism: uncultured Myxococcales bacterium; assembly: GCA_903924465.1. Taxonomy (GTDB): domain Bacteria; phylum Myxococcota_A; class UBA9042; order UBA9042; family UBA9042; genus CAIYBN01. The sequence goes on from CAIYBN010000051.1 coordinate 66,141, forward strand.
GTGTTCCGACGGCACCGGCTGCACGACCAACGACGCCTGCACGAGCGGCGGCGCGTGCGTGGGCACGCCGCAGAACTGCGACGACAGCAATGTGTGCACGACGGACTACTGCAATCCGATCACGCTGGGGTGCAGCCACATCGCGGTGGCGAACTTTACGGTGTGCAACGACAATTCGGTGTGTACGAGTGGGGATACGTGTTTTGACGGGAAGTGCGTGGCTTCGCCGGTGGGGACGGTGAGCACGATTGCCGGCAGTGGCACCGCGGGGTACTTGGATGGCGCGGGCACGTCGGCGCAATTCAACGTGCCGCGGGGCTTGGTTTTTGCGCCGGATGGCACGTTGTTTGTGGCCGACACGGGCAATCACCGGATTCGCAAAGTAACTACGAGCGGCACGGTCTCGACCGCAGCCGGCAGCGGCACGCAGGGCGATCTGGACGGCGCAGCCAGTTCGGCCCAATTCCGATCGCCTGAGGCACTGCTCCGTGCGGCGGATGGCACGGTCTACATCAGCGAAGTGATGGGCCACCGGATCCGCAAACTTTCTCCGGGCGGCAATGTCTCGATCTTTGTCGGATCGCCCACGGCGCAGACGGGCCTGCTCGACGGAACGGGAACCACGGCGTTGTTTAATCAGCCGGCCGGCATGGTTTGGGACGGTGCGGGGAACATCATCGTCATGGATTTTGCCAACAACGCGATTCGCAAAGTGACGATGGCCGGTGTGGTCTCGACGCTCGCGGGCGGAAACGGCGCGGGTTGGGTCGATGGCGTGGCGGCGTCGGCCAAATTCAACAACCCGGCCTATGGCGCAATCGATCCAGCCGGCAACCTGTTCATCACTGAGTATTCCAATAACCGGATTCGCCGGCTTGGCCAGGACGGTACGGTCACGACGTTACTCGGCGATGGGACCGCTGGATTCAGCGAGGCAGTCGGCACCTCGGCAAAGTTGAACGTCCCGCTTGGCATCCTGTGGCACCCCGCAGGTTTCCTCATTTTCGCCGACGGCGCCGGCAACCGCATCCGCACTGCGTGGCCCGACGGAAGCAATACCACCGTCGCCGGCAACGGCACGGCGGGCTACATTGATGGCGCTGGTAGTTCGGCGGAACTTTCGCGCCCTGAGAACGTCGCATTGAACGCGAGTGGCGCGGTCGTGGTCTCAGACAGCAGCGGTCAACGTATCCGCAAAATCATCATGAACCAGGTGTTGTGCAACGACAATAACCCGTGCACCGCCGACAGCTGCGACCCTATCGTTGGCTCCTGCGCGTACACCCCCGTGAGCGCGGGCGGAGGTATGTGCGATGACGCGAACCCATGCACGATCGACGGCTGCGACGCCAACAGCGGCCTATGCACGCACACCGCGGGCAACGACGGCACCACCTGCGAGGTGAACCATACCTGCGGCAAGTGCGGTGCGGGCGTGTGCGGGGAGAATTTGCTGAGCGGCAGCGACGAGTTCAACAGCGCGACGTTGGGCGGGCAGTGGTCGATCATCGGTCCCAATTCGGCCTACTGGAGCCTGTCGACAGTGCCCGGTTCGCTCTACATCGCGCCCCAGCCAGGAGACATCTGGGGCACGACCAACAACCCGGTGAACTACTTCCTGCAGACAGCGCCCACTGGCTCGTACGAAGTCATCACGAAGGTTTCCATCACGCCGAAACAGAATTACGCGGACGCACAGATCGTCATCTGGCAAGACATCGACAACTGGGTTCGTCTGATCCGGTCGTACTCGAACGGGCCGCACGTCGAGATTCAGAAAGAGACCGCAGCGTCGGCGTCGACTCCGGTGTTCATCTCCATCACCGACTACCCGACCGTTTGGCTGAAGCTCTCCGTCTCCGCCGGTACGGCAACCGGCTATTTCAGCATTGATGGCGCGAACTGGAGCCCAATCGGAGCGGTCGCGGCGCCCGCCAGTGTCTCCATGGTTGGCCTGAATGTCATCGTGGGCGGGACCGGGCCCTACGATGCAGGGGCGTTCGACTTCTTCCACGTCTCCAAAGGCTGCTACCCGTAGCCGGCCAGCTTTGCCTGCCCGATTCCCGCCGTCGCCACCATCTTCCTGCCCTTCAGGGCGGTCGCAATCTTGTCACGTGCGGGCCCGGCCGGCGGCTGAAGCCGCGGCCTCTGATTGCAAAGCCCTGCCTTCGCAGGGCTAATGAATGGGCAGCATAGATGAATGAGCCTCGCGGCTGCGGGGCTTTGTACGGGCAGCGCGCGGCTTCAGCCGCCGCGCGGTCGAACTTGCGCCCGCCTTGAGCCGCCCGAGGCATGCACTTGACAAGCAATCCCTCCTCTTTGTAGCCTTGCCCTCGTTCGGTCCGATACCCAGCAACAACCCGGAGGAAACATGGCAACCCCATTTGAATTCAACGTGGACGAGCAAGTGAAGCTGATCGGTACGTGGCAGGATTTTCTCGCCGCGGCCAACGACGCGGCGAATCCGCTGCATGACGTCGCGGTGCAAGTGCTGTTGGCTTTGAACAAGCGCAATTATGACAAGCTGCCGGCCGGCGCGCCCAAAGGCGCATTGACGGAAGCGCAGATCGGCGCGAACCGTCGTGCGGCGTTTGACAGTGCCGCGGCGAATTATGCCAGCCACACGCAGGCGTTGTCCTCGAACGAGGTGGCGTTCAACAAGGCCTTTGTGCCGGCGCGCGACTTCTTGCGTGGCATCCACCGCTCCGTCGCGGCGATTGCCCGTGACGAAGACGTGCCGGCGCTGGCCGGCTTGCCCCTGCTGGGTGAAGTCTCGGTGCCAGCGAAGATGTTTCGATCGGCTGCAACGCTCGTCACCTTCCTGAAGAAGAAGCCGGTCCTCACCGTGCTGGCGAAGTACAACATCACGGCGCAGGAAATCGCCGATGGCGAGGCGCAGATCGCCACGGCGCAGACGGCGTGGAAGGCGCTGGACTCGGCCAAGGGCGCCAAACCGCTGGCATCCCGGCAGATGCTCAAAGCGCGCGACGAGGCTGTGTCCTGGCTGGCCAAGTGGTGGAACCTCGCGCGCGGCGTGCTGGCGGACGAGCCGGAAATCCTGAAGTTGCTGGGCATCGTTGAGGCAGGCGTGCGCAAGGGCCCGGGCGGCGGGAAAGGGACGGATAGCCCGACGGAGTGACGTGCCGCCGGAGTCGAGGGGGCGCACGCCACGTGCCGCAGGCAGGCAAAGAGCGACCGTAAGGTCGCAGCGTGCGCCCCGAGCCGGCCGAAGCGCGGCGCCGTGCATCCCAACGAGCGTGCCGCCAGACGTACGCGTTACGAAACCTGATCAAACAGACCCGGTTCTCGCACCCAGCGTCAGTTGACAAACGACCCGCAGTCCAGCAAGACCGCTGGGGGCCAGCCGGCATCACCGAGCCGGGCGCCGTCCTGACGCGTCTCAAGGAGCTGCGATGAATTACGGCCGCTGGACTCCAAGTCTGTCTCTCGCCATGCGCGCCGACGCAGACACCGCGGCCGATCAGTGCCTCGCTGAGCTCCGCGCCGCCGGGCAAATGGCGCCGCTGCACGCGATCTTTCGCGCGATGCCGCACAACAACAGTGCCATGCCGGCCGATGCCCCGGAGCCGTTGCGGTGCCGCGCGACAATTACACGTCGCACAGCGCGACAATTAGAATCCCCCATCCCGCGTAGTTGTCTCTCCCAGCAAAACCAGTCACTTGCACCCTCGCAGCCGTCCACGGCCTGCGTGGTCGGTGACGGCGTTGGTAAGC
>CAIYBN010000052.1 GCA_903924465.1 uncultured Myxococcales bacterium
GATGACTGCGCGGGCGGTTTCAAGGTGGTGGTTTTGGTGGGCGAACGACATTTTCGGGCTTCCTGGGGCATCCTCGTGAGCCGTCATTTTCGGGAGTCAGAGCGCACGCGCGCGAAGGCATCTTTTCAACAGCCTGCTAGCAGACACGATGGCTGAGCAGTATAACAATGGGACGATGAAGGGGGCGGCCTTCGTCGTTGGACCCGCACCCACCCTGGGCAAATATGTAATCACCCAAGCGACGCCATCCGCCGCGGCGGACTTCTGCGGGGACTTGTTGAAGTATGACAAAATGACGCCGAACGACCGCCTTTCGACTCATGTCCATTGTCCCGCGTGTAGTTCCAACGAGTTTCCGTACCCGGCGTCGTACACTTACGGTGGGCAAACCACGCCGAACTACGTGTGCATCGACAAGGCCAAGGTGTATGGCAGCATGAAGGACGCGGATAAGGTCGCGAAGCTCCTCGCAGCTGCAAACCCCGGGTCCAGCAATGTTCCGGGAGCAGCGTACTATGCGATGTCGAACTACACCGTGTCAGACCAAGGGGCACTCGGTTTCGCAGCGCCATCATGCGACTGTTCGAACAGCGGGGACCCCAGCCCGACGCTGACTTGGGGTTTTATCACAAGTCATTTCTACTGCGACTTGAGCACCAGTTGTGGGGCACAGATCGGCTCTGTCTTCGACTTTGGGGGGAATTCTGGCGAGTGGCTCCTTTGCCCATTTAACCCAGATGGAGTTCGCTACCCAATGTGTGCAACGCCCGGGGGCGATGTGGTTTGCGCATACGAGAGTTGGCACAACGACTATGTCCCTTGGTCCGCGATTCCGCCCGGCACCGTGTCTGACGAGTTCATCAACACGGGCGCGAGCGCCGGGATATGCTTCGAAAACCACGACAGCTGGCTGATCACGCCGGACTTTGGGGGCAGCATTGGGAGCGCGACGATCGCCGCATGTCGAGACATTGTCGTACCAGGCCTACCCACTCAAGTTGCTTATTGGTACTGGAACAACTCCGATGCTTCGAATTCATTCTACGAATGCAAGTACATGGTGACACAATGAGAAGCCTAATTTGGATGGCAATGGTCTTGGCGGCCTGCGGAACAAGCCCGGTGCCAGACATGGACGCGGCCGACGAACTCACCGCCGATGGTGTCGCGGACCAAGCTGCCAATGCGGATCTTGGCGATAGCGTCGTGACAGATCTTCCCGACGTCTCTGGCGATGTCACGTCGACGACGGACATTTCGGTAGACATCGCCAAGGAGGTGTCGGTGTCTTGTGATGACGGTAACCCCTGCACGGATGACGAAACCGGGCCGCAGGGGTGCAGCCACATCGCCAATGCTGCCCCGTGTACTTGGCATTGTGGTTCGCTTCCAGGTGGCTGTCAGAAGGGCGTCTGTCTGCCGCTTAGCGGGGGCGCTGGCGCTGGGTGCGATGATGACAATCCTTGCACGAAGGATTGGTGCGACTCGTTCTCTTGTCAGCATTTCTCGATAACGAAAGGCGTTATCGTGAAGTGCACCAATGCCGCCGGCCATGCGTCAGTCTGTGACACGAAGGGAAATTGTCTGTAGCACCCCAGACCCGCCCGTTGCCAGCGTGACGAACCTTGACGGCGAGGATCGGCAATTTCAGGCACCATTCGGGCTGGTCGCCTCGCCAAGGAGGTCCAAATGTTGTTCGACTTGACCTATGGCGTCACGTACGTCGATCCGATCAAGCTGCGGAAGCAAGAACTGTACAAGGCGTTCAAGGCCGGCACGCACCCGGCCACGCACGACGCAGTTTTCCGTAAGATCAACTCGCCGGTCGGCTGGAATGGCCGCGCAGTTCACCGCGACAAACGGCCGATCGCGACGTGGACTGGCATTCGGCGGCGGACTGCAAGCGCGACCCGGCGAGCGCGGGCGCCTACGGCTGGCTCTCGGACGTGGACGAGACCGCGACCTCGCTCGTGGCGGCGATTCGCACGCTGCGCAAGGGTCACAGCGTCGCGCCGGGGCTGGCCAAGCTGGCGCAAATCAGCGCCGCGCGCTGGACACAGCTGGACGTGCTGGAGCCCAAGCTGCACGACATCGCCGTCAACAAGGAGGTCAGCGCGGGGGATCGCGCCGATATCCAGCGCGAGATTCAGCTCACCTCGCTCGTGGCCGACGACCTGCTGCGCGATCTGCGGGTGAAGGTGTGGGCGGCGGTTGACGAGGGGGAGCTGGCGGCGGATCCGATGGAGATTCTGCGGCTGTTCCCGCGGCGGTCGGAGCGGCGCAAGGTGGCGGTGGTGGTGGAGGCGGTTCTCGCGGCGGGATGAAACTCTGCGAATCCGGTCGATGCCCCGCAGAAGCGGCGCATGCGGGCAGGAAGTTCAGGGCGTGGACGTGGCCCGCACGCCTTCTGGTCACAGGTTCCACAGTGTGACTGGTGGCCTGAACGCCTTCAGGTTGCTCGTTACAGATTCGGCGCCACGACCTTCTTCCGAAGGCCGCGCAGGCGTGCACGCGAGCGGGAGTGTGGACTGGCGAAGGCCGGCCGCGCTTGACGAACCGATCGAGCAACGGGACACTGCACCCGACGGTATGGTGGTGACGGCGAGGCGAGGCTGCAAGCGGACTACAAAGGTGGAAGGTGGTGCCGCGCGACAATTACACGTCGCACAGCGCGACAATTAGAATCCCCCATCCCGCGTAGTTGTCTCTCCCAGCAAAACCAGTCACTTGCACCCTCGCAGCCGTCCACGGCCTGCGTGGTCGGTGACGGCGTTGGTAAGC
>CAIYBN010000053.1 GCA_903924465.1 uncultured Myxococcales bacterium
CCTGACTGCCACGCTTGGCAAAGTCTACGCCGCCAGATCGGCGCGTCAATTCGTGTAATCCTGCAACATTGAGCACATTCCCCGGCGCGTTCGGCCGCGCCCCAGCGCCAACAGTGCGAGGCCACGCGTTCACCGCTCAAACGGCCCGAGGTCCGTCGGGGCGTTGCGCGCGTTGCCCGCCCGATCGCGGGTTGCGTTCTGGTTCAGAGCCCCGAGGTTGAGAAAAGGTGCACTGTCGGTCGGGGCCCACGCGCCCGGCGCCGAGTTGGCGCCGTCGGGCAGCGCCTGGAACCACGTCGGCACGAGTGCAGCTGTGACGTGTTCCTGGTCGTTTGGCGTGCGGCCGCTCAGCGTGGCGTGGATGTAGTAGTTCTGAACGAAGACGTTCTCGGGGCCGCTCCCGTCCACTTCCAGCGCGAGCATGTTGGCGCCAATACCGAGGAACACGTTGTTCTCAACGCGGTTGCGATTGGCGCCGTTGATGAACTGAAGCGCCCGCCGGCCCGTGGCCTTCGTCACGAACAAGTTGTGCAGGATCTGGTTGTCCGACGCACCGAGGTTCGGGTTGTCCGTCTCTTGCCAGAAGCTCGCGCCGTGCGTCTTGTAGACAGCAAAGATGTTGTTGCGGACGATGCTCCGGCGCGTTGAAGTGAAGTTGCTGCCTTGGGCGAGGCCGTCGTGAAAGAAGTTCTCCTCAACGAGGAAGAAGTCGCTCGCGCCGCGGCCACCGTCGCCGGGCGTGCCGGCCACGGCGTCACAGTCCGGTGAGTCCACGGCGATCCCCTTGTCAACGCAGGTCTGCGCCGGGTCAGGGTTGATCTGGAAGTCGCTGTCAGAGCAACCCCAGATCTCGTTCTGCCGCACGACGTTCCAGTCGCCGCCATTGGACAGGTAGATGCCATGGTCGGCCAAGTCGTGTGCGGCGCAGCGTTCGATGACGAACCAATCCGCGACCCCGGTGAAGAAACCCTCCTCCGCTTGGCCATGGCTGACGCAGTTCAGGACGGCATTGCCTTTGGCGTGTGAGATCGCCGCCTCACCGCTGCCGACCGCGCGCAGGCCCATCTTGCCACCGACCAGTTCGAAGCCGTCGACCGCGACGAAGCTCGAACCCTCCAAGTTGATGCACGCGGCCCGGCCGGTGCTGCAGCAGTGGATGACCACGCCCAGCGCCGCGCCGTCGCGCTCTGCATAGAGGACAATGGGTTGTTCGTACGTGCCGGCGATGGCGCCGAGCTGGTAGCAGCCGTCGTAGGCTCCCCGGACGAAGAAGACTTCCGTGTCCGGCGAAGCGGCCTTGAGCGCGGACGGCACGTCCATCGGCGTCTGTTTGGTGGTCCCGTCACCGCCGCCGGTCGGGCTCACGTAGATCACCTTCGATGGCTGCCAGTTGGGATCCGTGTAGTAGCGGTTGAATTGCTCGGCAAAGCCGCGGTAGGTGCTGCCGCGGGCGACTGCGGGCTGATCCAGCGGGACCATCGCAACGAGGTTGGGGTCAGGGTTCTGCGTTTCACCGCCGACATCGGATCCACTGTCCACAGCCGCAGCATCGGCGTCCACGGCAGTCTCCCCTATCGCCGCATCCAATCCACCGTCGTTGCTTGCCGAGTTGGCCCCACAGCCAGCGAGCAGCGCCGCCAGAAGAGGGATGTAGGCCAGCAACGCATTTGCATAGGATTTCATGATACAACCTCTCAGCGGCGGTCACGACTGAACCCCCACATCAGCCCGCAAGGTAGGTTGCAGGAAAGGCATGTCGAGGGCTGGGCAAATTGCGCCACGGCGGACTGGCGCGCGAGCCGGAGCAGTCTCAAGAACTTCTGCGCTCATGAGGTCGATACCTGTTCCATCGGGGTCTCGCTCCGCAATTCGCCGCCCACATCGAACTCCTTGGTAGCGACGGAACGTCCCGTGCCGCGCCTGAAGCCCAGTTGGACCGATCCGACGCGCCCGTCAGGAGCTCGCACCGGCTTCACGTTGAAATGGACCTGTGGCTGTTGACACCATGGCGGTCGTCTGGTGCCTGATGTGCGAAATGCCGGCCCCGATCTGCCGGTGGACACGTCGCACATCCTGTCGCCCGTCATCTACGCGGCGTCATCCAGGGCGTACTGAACGCTATCAGCGCAGCGTTGTGGCCACGGTTACGCGGCCATCGTCACGATCTCGACCGGCACTTTACGCGCGCGGGCGTTCGTCACGATGTCTTCCAGCGCGGCGAGCGCCGCGGTCTCGACCCAGGCCTCGCCACATTGCTGGCACACCAGCGCCGGCACGCTGCGCACCACGATGAGCGCGTCGCCAAAGTCCGTGGTCGACGTGGTCGTGCCATGCTCGCAAAGGCCGCCGCACAACGCGCAGATGTCTTTGCTTTGCTTGCTCGTTTGGCTCTGCTTGCCCATCTTTCACCTCCGGCGCTTACCGCCGCCCGCCTCAAAGTGTAGCACGTCCGGATCGTACACGGTGATGACGTGCAGCACCGGACCATCGTCCTGCCACGCCACCACGACGTGCAGCGACCGCGTGCCGATTTGACCCAGCAGGATCGCGGTCGGAAAAGGCCGGCGCGCGTCATCCTGTTCGACCAGAGCGCCGAGGCGCAACAGTTCCAGCAAGTCCCGCGTCCCCACGCCGCGCTCGCGCATGCGGTCCATGGCGTGAATCCGCCAGCGAATGTGGTCGCCGGCCAACGCGATGTCGACCCGCTGCCGCCAGTCAGTCGTCATGCTGACCTCTGTTTTCGCGGCGCACGAGTCGTCGCGTCACCAGCCACTCGAATCCGCGCCAGCAAAACCGCCACCGGTTCATCCGCCGGGTCCTGATCGACCAGCTTGCCGTCGAAGCCTTCCGATGGGATCCGTCCTTCGAACTTGCCGTTCACATCCAACTCCTTCGCAGGCCCGGACCGACAAGCCGCCTGCCGCCGAATGCGTCAAAGCAGGTCGACAGTGGGCGGCCGTGCGGAAGCGCCGCCTGACCTTCAGTTTGCCCCTTCCGCCCGCTCCGTCAAGCCAGACAGCCAGCCAGACAGCCAGACAAGCGAGGCCCAGAATCCCGTCATTTTTTGGTGTTGAGGCGCAGCTGTGCGCCCGCGGCCCGCAGAAACGGCGATCTGACGTCTGCGCAGGACGATCGGCGCACTTCATGTTGCTTTCGGACAAATCGCTCTCGACACCATCGCGTTCGTCTGGTGCCCGCTGTGCGAAGTGCCGACGGCGGCACAGGTCCGGCGGCAGCTGCCGATGACGGCGTAGCCACGTTTCCGCCGGGAGCGTAATCGGTTCCGCGCTGGCCCCGTGATGCGGCCGGACCGCGACCGTCGGAAACCATCGGCTCCGACAGCTTCAACGTGTTGTACGTGAACGCAAACTCACGGCGTCTTGCCATTGCGCAGGCTGAGGACGTAGGGCTGGCAGTCCACCGCCGGTCCGACTGTCCTGTAGACGTGAATGTAGAAATCCGCTGAATTGTCCGTACAGATGTTCATGCCCGGCAGGCCGCTCCCGTTGCCAATGCAGTTGCATTCGCCGCCCATCTCCGGCACCGGCGAGACCGAGGTGATGCCGCCAGGTGACGGGTTCTTCAACGCGCCTGGTCCGGACGGTACGCTGCCGTAGAAGTCAGTGGCCCAGGAGTGGTCGGTGACACCGGTGCAGAGCAGCGACGCAGAGGCGCATGACCCACGGTAGACGTCAAAAACGAATGCATCTTGCGGATTGGTGATGAAGAAGGCTTGGAAGTTGAAGCGGTCGCAGTCGCCCGTCTTGTCGGTGTCCGCGGTGTCAGTCGCGTGTACGTGATACCACGCGCCATTGCCGGCCTGCGGGTCGGTACCGACAGCTTCCTTGGGCGCCGCGAACTCGGCGATGGAGCCCAAATCCACTGCAGCACTGCATTTGTCGCCCGCACCTCCTGGCGCTGGCAGAATCGCGCACTCGCATCCGTCCGACGTCTTGCCGTTCAGGTCCAGGAAGCCCGCCGGGCAAAGGCCGCTGGAACACTTGCCGCCTGCACAGGTCGCGCCTGCGCCACAGCTCGCAGTGCCGTTTTCGTCGGTCGAGCCGTTGCAGTTGTCGTCGAGGCCGTTGCACGTGTCGCTGACCCCGGGCCGGATCAGCGGATTCGTGTCGTTGCAATCTCCCGCGGCTGTCGCACTGAGCGTCAGCAGGGCGGCACAGAGGCACTCGGGCTGCGCGCCGGTGGCGCCAAAGCCGTCGTGGTCGTTGTCCGCGTAGTATGGGATGCAGCCGAGCGTCGATATCGGGTCGACGACGCCATCGCAGTCGTTGTCGATCCCGTCGCAGATCTCCTTGTTGCCTGGGTACGTCTTGGCACCGCTCACCGGGTTGTCGTCGCAGTCCGTCGCCAACGGGGACCAGCCCGCGCTCGGAGCACACGAGCATCGCGCCCAGTTCATGATGCCGAAGCCGTCGCCATCGACGTCGCGATAGAGCGGGCTGCAGCCCTTTGAGCCGTCCGGGTCCGTGATGCCATCGCAGTCGTTGTCGATGCCATCGCAGATCTCGGCTACTTGCGGGTGGATCGTCGCGTTGGTGTCGCTGCAATCGCCAGCGAGGTACACGCGTCCGGCCGCGGGCGCTGCGCAGGTGCACGTGAGCGTTTTGGGGTCACCGTAGTGGTCGCCGTCGTTGTCCAGATACGAATTGATGCATCCGTCCGCACCCGCAGGGTCGGTCGCGCCGTCGCAGTCGTCATCCAGGCCATTGCAGACTTCGGTCTGGCCGGGGTGGATAAACGCGTTGCCATCGTTGCAGTCGACGTTAGCGCTGGCGGTTGTGGTGTACCCGTCTCCGTCCGAATCGCCCGTCGCGGAAGTTGCCACGCACACACCGTTTGCACAGCCGCCCGTCGTCGCGCAGGTTTTGCCTGCGATGAGCGCGGTACCTTCGGCGTTGCAAACCTCCAAGACGGCACCACTGCAGGACTTGACTCCCGTCTTGCAAGTAATCGCTTGGCAAGTGCCACCATCGCACGTGGTGCCACTTGCGCATTTCGGCTGCGCGGTCATTTGCGTGCCCGTAGCGTTGCAGAGATAGACGGACGGCCCCACGCACGAGAGCGCGTTCGGCGTGCAGACTTTCGTTTCGCAAGTGCCGAGAACGCACGCCTTGCCAATGGCCGCGCAGTCCGTGCCGCCATTGCTTACGATTCCCGAGCCGTCCAACTTGCAGACCGTCGCCACCGAGTCGACGCACGTGGGCGTGTTGGGGAGGCAGATCGCGGCCTCGCAGACACCCGCGACGCAGCCTTTGCCGGGTCCACACGCGACGGTGGGTAAGTAGCCCGTACCCGTGGGGTCGCAAATCTTCGTGCCAGCGCCGTCACAAGCGCTCGTGTTCGGCGTGCAAAACAAGGCTTTGCAGGCGCCGGCGACACACGTGTCCCCGCCATCGCTGCAATCAATGGCCCCCGGGTTGAGCGCTGTCCCCGCGGCGTTGCACTTGCCGGCGACTGAGCCGATACAGCTTGGTAGTCCCGGTGAGCACGCCATGACCTTGCAGGCGCCGCTCTCGCACACAGAATTGGCGTCGCAAGCCTGCACCAACGATGACGTAGCGCCCGACGCCGAGCATTTCTTCACCTCGTTGCTGTCGCAGAACAAAGCGTTGGCGGCGCAAACAACGGGCGCACACGCACCGCTGTCGCAGGTGAGTCCGGTCGCGCTGCAGTCGGTCCCGTTCGTGAAATCGCTGCCCACTCCGTTGCATTGCTCGACCACAAAGCCGTCGCAAAACGCCGTGTTGGGCGCACAGACGTTGGCCACGCACGCCCCGCCCGCGCAATGGCTCGCCGCGTCGCACGTCTGCGTGACATCCCAGGCCATGCCGTTGGCGCTGCAGACCATGACGTCGTTGCCCGCACAGGTCACATCGTTCGCCAGGCAGATCGGCTTGGCGCAGCCCCCGTCGACGCATACCAGGCCGGTCGGTGTGCAGTCTTCCCAAAGCACCAGCGCACTGCCGACGGCGTTGCAGTTTGCGACTTGTGTACCGACGCACGCGGGCGTGTTGGGCTGGCACACTTGCGGCAAGCAGGAGCCGCTGCTGCAGTAGGTGCCCTCGGTGCAGACGCCAGCGTTGTAGGCGATCGTGCCGTCGGCCGAGCACGCCTTGGCCAATTGTCCATCGCAAAACAGCGCGCTGGGTGTGCAGACCATCGGGACGCAGGCGTCGGCCACGCAAGCCGCGCCCTGGCCAGCACAATCGACCTTACCAAGCACGCTCAGCCCGCTTGCGCTGCACGTCAAAAGCGCGCCACCGTCGCAATGGGTACCTGGCTGGCACGTCCACGGTGAACAGCTCGCGCCCCCTTCGCTCTGGAGGCAGGTCGTTTGTCCACCACACGGACTGGACTTCGCGAAACCGGAGCCGGCGTCGTTGCAAATCGCCAGCGCGTTGCCCTGACACTGCACCTGTTGCGCCTTGCACACGTCCGGAACGCACGCGCCTGTGCCGCTGACACCGCCGTCGCCGCAATGGTAGATCTCTGGACAGTCGAAGTCCGTCACGCAGTCCGCGCACACGCCCTTGGCCTTGTCGCACACCAAGCCGAGCGGTTTGCAGTCCTTGTCAGAGCTGCATGCCGTAAACGCCTTGCATTTGCCGCCATCACACGTCTCGCCGGGCTTGCAGTCGCTGGCGGCGCCGCACTCAGCGCACTTGCCGAGGATCGGATCGCAAATCAGGTTGCCCGGGCACTGGTTCGTGGACTTGCAGATGAGGACAAGCTCGCATTTGCCGCCTTTGCAGGTCTGGTTGGCGCCGCAGTCCGCAGTCGTGGCGCACTCGATGCACTGCTGGGTCGCCGTCGCACAAACGGGCAAGGACAAGCCTTGTGGGGAGGTGGCGCCCGCGCAGTCAGCGTCAAGTGCGCATGTCTTCACGACCGTGCAGGACTTTTCGACGCAGACATTGCCGACCGGACATTGCCAGTTCACCACGCATTGTGCGCACTTCTGGGTCCAAGGGTCGCAGACGGTGCCGTTTGCACAGCTCGCGTCACTCGTGCACGACACCGCAGCCACATCGGTCACGAGCGCATCGAGACCTATGTCAGGCGGGACGTCGACCTCATCGCCGGGTGAGATTGTGCCGTCCCCAGAGTCGTCAGCATCGATCGCGACAGTGTCCGTCGCCGAGGGCGAGTCATCGAGCAGGTCAGAGAGCTGAGCGGTGGCATCCGCGTCTTCCGGTCCAAGTACGACTTGGATTGGCGTGTCGGTGTTCGCCCCGCAGCCTTGCGCGAAGAGGATGAGCAAGACGACTGCGAAGCCCGTCGGGAGATGGAACGGCCGCTGATCCGGCAGTCGGCCGGCGAATAGGAACCATCTTCCTCGAAGTACCGTCATGGTCGAATCACCCGGAACTGGCTCGCAGTTCGCTTCGCGTGCACATGCGTGGAAAACGCCGAGCTCTCAGTGAGTCGGTGCGCAGCAGGTCCGCAAGGAAGAAAGCGGTGTAACCTGCGTCAGATCCAGCGTCAAGCAAGTCATCGGGAGTGGAGTCTGCGGCGCAAAATCCCCCGCGCTTCCGGGCGGCGCAACAACTACTGCGGCTCAAACGGCCGTTCGTTTTGGGCCGAAACCGGTTGCCCGATCCCGGCCCCGACGCCCTGCTGATACGATGAAGTCCGAGACCTTCCCGCTGCTGATCGTCCGATCCCGCCTCCCTTGCTTCGGGTCGCCCACCGCCGGCCGTGAGCGCGGGGTCGTCGACCGGCATGGGCGTGAGAGTCACTCGATTGCGCCACCGTCTTGGATCGTGGTAGTGGACCGTTCACACCGGCGACGGCCAGACTGGAGCGAACCATGGCAACTGCGAATCAATCTGCTCGAACGGCGTGCCTGGTTGGCCTCTTGGCCGCACTCGCTGCACTTACAGCCTGCGGCGGTGAAGGAGCGATTCAGGGCACTTCGGGAACTCCTGACGATGCAGCGGGGACCGATGCCGTCCTTCTCGACGACTCTGAAGTAGAGGTCGACGTGGTTGCAGGACCGGATGTTGCCGCGACTGGCGATGGCGTGGCTGGCGATACGGTTGCTGGCGATGCTGTGCTTACCGACGCGCTTCTCGACGGAATGAAGGGCGCGGACGCGCTTGAGGACGCGCTACTCGACGTGCCGGAGGACGCGGCGGTTGAGGTCGCGCAAGAGGTGATGCCCGCCGACACAACGGACGCGGGAACGCCGCAGGATGCAGTCGTTGGCCCGGCGAAATGCCAATCGGACAAGGACTGCAGTGGTGCCGGTCAGGTCTGCGATCCCCTGAAGAAGGTCTGCGTGGCCTGCCTGACCGATTTGAATTGCGCCGCCAACCAGCATTGCGTCGCCTACATCTGTGAGTCTGCGACCGCGTGCGTCAACTCGTTAAGTTGTGTCGGCGTCATGAACGCCGATGGCTCCGCGCAGCCAATCTGCGACCAGACGGCCGGCACATGCACGGCGTGCCTGGCGAGCGACGACTGCCCGGCGAACAGCGACTGCAGCGCCAAGAAATGCGTGCCGTTCAAGCCCTGCCAGAATTCGAACGACTGCGGTGTCGATCAGGTCTGTGACCCGATGAGCAACCGCTGCACCCAATGCCTGACCACCAGCGACTGCGGTGCGAACACCCTCTGCGAAGCGGGAACCTGCAAGCCTTTCGTGGCATGCGTCAGCGACAAGCAATGCACGCCATTGGGCATGCTGTGTGACACGAGCAAAGGCAAGTGCGGGCAATGTCTTCAGAACAAGGATTGCCCCAGCGTGTACAACTGCCAGAAAGTCGGCGTGTCGGGCACCGGCGAGTGCGTGCTGGACGCGTGCATCGCGGGACAGGGTGCGTGCGTCGGCGGGCAAAAGGTCTTTTGCGACGCCTCAGGTGACAGCTTCGGCAGCCCAGAGGCGTGCCCGGAAAAGACGACGTGCGTGGCACCGGGTGGCCAGCCGGCCTGCAAGCCCTGGTTGTGTCAACCGGGCGTGAACTGCGACACCGACAAGCTGGTCCATTGCAGCGACGACGGGCTGACCGTAATCGACACCACCGACTGCGCCGTCAGTGCTCAGAAATGTTCCTCTGGCACGTGCAAACCGGCGCTGTGCAAGCCAGCGACGCTCTACTGTGATGCTGCGACGCTCAAGACCTGCAGCCCCGACGGCTTCAGCGTCGTGGCGGCACAACCTTGCGGCGCCGGCACCTACTGTGGCTTGGGCAAACTCGGCGACGCGGGCTGCCAACCCATCGTCTGCGAGCCGGGCAAGGCGCTTTGCGACGGCACCAAGCCCGCGACCTGCAACGCCGACGGCAGCGCCCTGATTGATGGCGCCGCGGATTGCCAGTCGCTCGGCAAGTGGTGCGTCGGCGGCGCCTGTGTCGCATCGTGCCAAAGCGGCGCACCACCCTCGTCCTGGTACATGGACAGCGATGGCGACGGCTACGGCGTGCTTGGCTCGTCCGTCGCCGCCTGCCAGCCGAATGGCCTCTACACCAGCCTGACGCCAACCGATTGCGACGACGCGAATGCGGCGGTTCACCCGGGACAAACTGAAACGTGCGGCGACAGCATCGACAACGACTGTAACGGCAAGACCGATGACGCGAACGCAGCGGATTGCCTCGCGTGGTACCCGGACAAGGACGGCGACGGCTACGGCACCGGGCTCGGGCAGTGTCTTTGCGCCGCTCCGGGCGACGGCTACAGCAACAACGGCGGCGACTGCGACGACACCAAGGCCGCCGTGCACCCGAAGGCTCCAGAAGTGTGCGACGGCGTCGACAACGACTGCAACGGCTATGCTGATTCGCTCGATCCTGGGTTGCCGCTCACTGATCCCCAGTTCTGCGCCAATCAATCGGGCATCTGCTCCGGTGCGCTGAAGCCTGTGGCGCTATGCCTGGGCGGTGCATGGCAGGCGTGCACGGCAAAGGACTACAAGCAGTACGACAGCAACTACACGACGACCGAGATCTGCGACGACAAGGACAACAACTGCGACGGTCAGGTCGACGAGGGCTGCGACGACGACAAGGACGGGTTCTGCGACATCAACTTCGCCACGCTGGGCTTCCCGCTGTCCTGCCCCAAAGGCGGTGGCGACTGCGACGACAACACCAGCAAGACGCGGCCCGGCGCGCCTGAGCTCTGCGACGACGTTGACCAGAACTGCAACGGCGTCGTCGACGAGGGCTGCGACAAGGACAAGGACGGTTGGTGCGACGCGAGCATGACGGTCCTCGGCAGCCCCATAGCATGTCCGTCCGGCGGCGGCGACTGCAACGACGCGAACGCGGACATCCGCCCAGACGCGACCGAGAAATGCAACGCCATCGACGACAACTGCAGCGGCTCGGTCGACGAGACTTGGCCGGACCTCGGCTTGCCGTGCGCGGGTGGCACAGGTCAGTGCGCGGTCAAGGGCACCAAGGTCTGCAAGGCGGATGGCTCCAGCGCGACGTGCAGCATCCAGCCCGGCCCGCCACAGAAGGAGATTTGCGACAACCTCGACAACGACTGCAACGGCGCGACCGACGAAGGCTGCGACGACGACACGGACGGCTACTGCGACGCCAACATGGGCGCCATCGGCCACCCGTACGCGTGCAACGCCGGCCCGGGCGACTGCGACGACGCCAACGGCGACGTGCACCCCGGCGCCAAGGAGATCTGCGACAACGTCGACAACGACTGCGACGCCAAGACCGATGCCGAGGACGGCGACATCCTGAACGACGATCCGCAGTTGTGCGAGTCGCAAAAGGGCGTGTGCTTGGGCGCCAAGAAGTTCGCGACCATGTGCAAGGCAGGCGTCTGGGGCAAGTGCGACACGCCGCAGTATGCCGGTTGGAACGCGTACTACAGCACGGTGGAAAACTGCGACAACATGGACAACGACTGCAACGGCGCGACCGACGAGGGCTGCGACCAAGACGGCGACGGCTTTTGCGCCTACAACAAGAAGGTCGTCGGCGCGCCTGCCGTGTGCTCGACCAAGGATCCAATCACGGGCCAAGTCATCACGCACGTCAACGACTGCAACGACAACAATGCCGCCAACTTTCCGGGCAACACCGAGTACTGCGACAACCAGGACAACAATTGCAACAACCAGGCCGACGAGGGCTGCGACAAGGACTTTGACCACTACTGCGACGCCAACATGGTTGTCATCGGCAAACCGCTCGTCTGCAACCTGGGCGGCAACGACTGCAACGACGCCAACGCGGCCATCAACCCCGGCACACCGGACGCGTGCTTCGACGGAGTCGACAGCAACTGCAACGGCACGACGGACGAGAACTGCAACTGGTACTTCCCCAACGTCTCCGACGTGATTGGTCCCGATTACACAGCGCAAGGCTGGTTTCAGTGCGCCGGCTACAACGACTTGCCCAACAGCAACGACATCGCCGACAACTGGGGCAGCTACTGCAAGGACACGCAGTGGAAGCGCGTGCGCATCGCTTGTGGCCAAAAGCCGGCCGCAGGTGCAGCGGGCGCACCGTGGCCAGTGCTGCGCTCGATCGACTTGAACATGAACCCGTTTGTTTCCAGCGCACTGGTCGTCGGCATCAAGTACGGCGCGATCATCAATACGAATGGCTTCACCGCCGGACTGTCGACGACGATTCTGCAGAACAACCTGCTGAGGGTAAACAGCGCGCCCAACGACCCGAACAGCTACGCGCTCGACTCCATGCTCGCCTGGATTGGCGACCAGTACGGTTTTGACGAGACGCACCCGAACCTCATCCTCAATCATCCGAGCAGTCCGTGGGACGTGGCGAATTGCTTTGGTTTGGCGCTTTGGGACAACGTGACAACGCCGAACCTGAGCAACGCGCGAGCGCTTTTGGTCTATGTCGGCAAGTGATGGCTTGGCCCAATCGTGACCGCCCCGCCCAAACGACGACGACCTGACACGGAACACCGCGGTACGGAGCGAAATCGCCCGAACAAGTGTCGCCGTTCACGGCCAACATGCGGCCCATCTGCGGGAGTCACACAAAGGCGACAGCCATAAGGCTTCCGATTGGGTCGAACTTCTGAACTTCCTGCACGCATCCAGGCTCCACGCAGTTCCGGACCGGCCGGCTTAGCGCCTGAAGCCAAACATGACGCGTCCAACGAGCCCGGCAGGAGCTCGCACGGGCACTTCATGTTGATTATGGACAAGTGGTTGTTGACACCATCATGGTCGTCTGGTGCCCGCAGTGCGAAGTGCCGACGGTGACGCGCCTGCAAGCCCCGGTGCTGGAAGTGCATCTGGCGACACGAAGTGCCTTGTGCACGCTCCGGCGGCGGCAGGTTTGCTGGACACCGTCCACGTGGACGATGTTCCGCACCCGCGCCGCATTCCTGCCTTCGAGCAGGGACGCACGACCTCGGGCGGCCCGACGGCGTGCTGGTCAGCGGCCTGCTGGCGCTGATTGGCGGCAAGGAGAAGGCTGAAATCGTCCGCCGTTCTCAAGCTGGCAAGGAGGCGAAACGTCAGCGCGGGCAGTGGGTTCAGAGCGTTGACTTCCTGCCCCGCGGGATTGCGTACGACCGCAAGACGCAGACGTGGAGCTACACGGCGGCAGCGGGCGGCGTGCGCGAGATGTACGAGCTGGCCGCTGAAGGCGCCACGCAGGCCGAGATTGGCCGTCGGACGGGTGTGCCGAGCCAGACGATCCGGTCCGTGCTGCAGAACCCGATCTACGACGGGCGGCTGGTGTTTGCTTCGCGGTCGGGCGGTCGGATCGCCAACTCGAAGCATCAGAAGAAGATAGCGCGTCCGGCCGACCACGTCATCGACGTGCGCGTCTTCAACGAGACCGACCAACTGGTGCCGAACGCGCTCTGGCTCAACGTTCAGGCGCGACTCCGGACTGCCGAGCACGCGCACCGTCGAACACGTGAGGCCACGGCCCCGTCTTCATGGGCGTCCTCGTTCCTCTTTAGCTCGCATGGGCCCGATGCCGACGGAGCAGCGGCGCGCGATCACATCGTCTACGGCTGCAGTACCGGCGCCGGCCCTCGCGCCGCCCCAAGGTACATGTGTCGCTGCAAACACGGGGACGCATCAGGAGAACTCCGCCGATGCGGGCTGGTGGGCTTCCGCTGCGATGTCGTGAATCCGTGCCTCGACCGCTACCTGACCAACTTGACGCACAGCGACTGGCTGGTCGCAGCCGCGTTCGAGGCGGTCAAACAGGCCAAGGCACCCGACACTGCGGTGCCGCTCGTCCAGTGAACACGAGGGCACCCTTGTAGGCCTTCTCGACCGCTTGTTGGCAGTGAAACGCAATCGTCCACCCGCGCGCGGTCTGGCGCGCCTGGCATGCCAAGGCGGCTTCGAGATCGCCCTCTGCGTAGTCGAGCCAGGCTCCCGCCGCCGCAGTCAAATCATCAGGCGGCATCGAGGAGCACCGTCCCTTCGCGGTCGATCATGTGCTCCAAGGTCGGCCGAACGACACGCCAGCGATTCCACTCAACGGTCGATTCCACAAAGACATCGAAGGCGAGCGGCAGCCCTCTGAGCAGACCTTGGATGCGACCCGGCGTGCGCCAATCGCCGGGGCTGTCCAGCACGACGACCAGATCAAAATCTGAATCCGGTCGCGCATCGCCCGTGGCCCGACTACCAAAGAGCACGATCCGCCGCGGTTGAAAGTTCGCGCAAATCCGCCGGGTTGCTTCGGCCAGGACGTCGTGGTCGGAGATGGGCGTGGACGTGTTCATCGGGTCTTTGGCGGGCATCTGGCACCTTCTCCACAGGTTAGCATGACGCTGAGCCTCGGGCCAGACTTTCAGGTGGCCGTTGACGTGTGGCGGGGGGGGGGATAGGCTCGACGCGGCTGCGCGAAAACCGCATAGCCGTGCTGATATTTTGCGTTCGTCGGAACTCGACGCCGGAGGCTTCATGCGTGCCCACAACTTCGTGACGCTGGCCGTCGCGGCGACTACGATCGCCTGCACCAGCGTCGGCAACAGCAACGGCAATTCCGGCGGTTCGTCGTCGTCGTCGTCGTCGATCACGTTGGACGAGTTTCTCGCCAAAGTCGAACAGGCGGAGTGCCACGCGGATCAAACGTGCGGACGCGCCTACATTTCCTCGGAAGCGGCCTGCCTGCGCTGGGAAAGCGAGGCGAACAGAACGTGGCCGGTCAGGTCGGCGGAAGTGAAGGCAGGTGCTGCCAAGTTCGATGCCAGCAAAGCCCAGGCGTGTTTGGACGCCAGCAGCAAGTGCGATGGCGACCGGGACGCTGCATGTCAGGCGGTCATCGTCGGCACTGTCGCGGACGGCGGCGCTTGCAGTTCCTCCAACGTATGCTTGGCCGATTCAGGCTGCGACGGCTGCAAGTGCGCACCTCGGTCGGGCGTTGGCGGGAGCTGCGCGAGCCAGGGCGACTGTCAACTGAACGCCTACTGCGCCGGGGGCAAGTGCGTGGCGAATCCGCCGCGGCCCAAGCTCGGCGAGATTTGCCAGTTCGACACCAAGGGCGGGAGCGCCTATTTCCGATGCGCAGATGGCACACGCTGTGTGAGCAGTAAGTGTGCTCCTTTCGTCGCTGCGGGCGGGGTCTGCGGCAATTCTTTTGACTGCGCCGCCGGACTGTCCTGCACACCCAAACTTCAGAACGGCGACCCCGGCACCTGCAAGCCTGCGCCGGCGCTGGGCGGCTCCTGTGAAGACGTCGACTGCCCATACTCGGACTGGAAGTGCGTCGGCGAGCCCGGCAAACGGACTTGCGTGCCGTTGTCCTTTTATGGTGAGGCGTGCGTGGACGGCCAGTGCCATTACGTCGACGAGTGCGACGCGACCAGCAAGAAATGCGTCGCCACGTCGACCGCCAGCTGGGCTTGCGCCGGAGACTCCGATTGCTCGCAAAATTTCAAGTGCCGACAGGGTATGTGCACACTCAGCACAAGCTGCCCGTGACGCCAACGCGGGCCGAGGCGCAGAGGCGCAACCCACGCTCGCCCCTCGCGCCCGCCGCACCAAACGGCTATCCTCCCGCGCGTGAACGTTCCCGCGCCCACGCCACCGCCGCGCTACCGCCCGCGCATCGCCATCGCGCTGATCGCCGCGTGTCTGAGCGTGGTCGCGGCGTGGCAACTGCTGGCGGCACCGGATGCCCGCGCGCGCAACGCCTTGTCGGGTCTGACGGCGCCGGATCGGGAACCGTCGATCGCGCTGCCGAACGCGCCTGTGTCCCAGCGGCAAAGTGAGCTCGCCGCGCTGCGTGACGGGCAGATCGTCGGCCGCGCGCTGGATTTGATGCGGCGGCGCTACGTGGATCCGGCGCGCATGCGGCCCCGCGAGATGCTGGAAGAAGCGCTGCAAGCCGTGGCGCACCTGGTGCCGGAAATGCTCGTGGATGCCCCGCAGTTGCTCGCCGATGGCCAGCCGAAAACGCTGCGGTTGCGCATTGGCGAGTCGACCTGGAACCTCGATGCGGCGGCGGTGACGGATCCACTGCGCCTGGGATGGACGCTGCTGCAGGCGCTGCGCATCGTCGCCGATCACCTGCCGCCGGACGTGCAGCCCGCGCGCGTGGAATACGTTGCGGTCAACGGCATGCTGGCGACGATGGACCCGTATTCACACATGCTCGATCCGGATCAGTGGCGCGACATGCAGACCAACACCGGCGGGCATTTTGGCGGGCTGGGCATCGTGATTCTGACCCAGGAAGGCGTGCTGGTGGTGCAGTCCGTGCTGCCGGATTCGCCCGCGCAGAAGTCGGGGATCCAGGCGGCGGACGAGATCCTGCAGATCGACGGTGAAGACACGCTGAACATGAGCGTCGACGATGCGGTGGATCGGCTGCGCGGTGAAGTGGGCACGCCAGCTCGGCTTTTGCTGCGGCGCAAAGGCTGGGCGCAGCCGCAGGAAGTGACGGTGACGCGCGCGGTCATCCACCTGCAGAGCGTCGAATCGCGGCTGCTCGGCGTGTAGGAGCTGCAAACCACATCCGGCGTCCGCTTCTCCGCCGCTCGCCGCCCGCGCCCGGACCTTCCGCGCGCAAACCAACCACTCCGGCCAGTCTGACGCCGCCAGATCGGCACGTCAAGCGCTCGTTGGTCCCTGAATTTGCGTGAATTTCTGCGCTTTGGACGCACCGATCCACCCGCAGCGCCTGGCCCCGCGTTCGTCTGGCCTATGCCGCCGCCTCGAACTCATCGAAGAACGGCAGGTCGATGTCGTCGCCTGGATCCAGATCGAAATCATCCAGATCCTCAGGCGAGTCCAGCGCTTCCGGTGGCCCGCGCACTTTGTCGATGTCGTTCGGCTCCGCCGGCAGCTTGAGATGCCGCAGGAACCGCGCCGCTTCCGGGCCCGCCGGGATCACCGCCAGCAGCTTGAGCCGGTGGCCGCACTCGCAGGTCAGAATGTCTATGCAAAATGCCCGCTTCAAAGCCTCTGACCACGTCAGTTTCGTCGCCTTCTCGTTCAGCCCGAGCGGGTCAGTCAGGTCCAACAGCTGCGGCCTTTCCTTGTTCCGCCTCCCGGGCGCGTGCTCGCCTGCCAGCACCACGCGCGCGCGCCAGCTGTGGTTCGGGGCGAACGCGCCGTGGTAGATGATCGCCGGGCGGTGCGGCAGGGGGATAATCGCCGCCAAGCGCAGCAGGAACTGAACCGCCGAATATCGCACGCTTTCCGTGCCGTCCCGCCAAGCGGTCTTCAGCTTGACGCGGACCTCGTTGTTCGGCAGCAGCTCCAGGCGCTCAGCCGAGATCGCTGGCCTGCACAGGTACTTCGCCATTTGTTCCAGGCGCTTGCGATCGAGCGATGCCACGCGCGTGTTCGCGTGCAGGGAGAAGCCATCCGCGTGACAGCAGTTCCGTCCGGACGGCCTGGGTGGCGGCCGCGCGCCTTTCTCGCGCATCTGCGGCGGTTTTTCCTTCAGCCGCGCCTCGCTCATTGCCCCGCGCATGCAGGTCGCCAGCACTGGATCCTTGGCCTGCAGCGGGTCGAGCGGGATCGTCGGCAGGTCGTCATTCCAGCCGAACTTCTTCATTTGCCTGAGAATTCGCGTCTCCGCATCGTCCAGGACGGCGGCGACCTCGGCGTCCTGGAGCACCGGGGCATGCCAGAAGTGCGCGCGCCCATGGCTTTCATGCCAGAGGCCGTCAGAAACAAGGACATGCCAGTGCAGATCGAGATCAAGCGCGGAGTTGAAGCGCTGGCAGACGCTCACCGCGCCGATATGGCCGGCGTCAATTCCCTGGCGTTTCGCGCGCTTGCGGTAGTGGCGGGTGACTGCGCGCATGAGCGCACCCAGGACGGCCGTGCGCGCGGGCAGGTTCCACGCGAGGATGTAGCGA
Source organism: uncultured Myxococcales bacterium (assembly GCA_903924465.1). Taxonomy (GTDB): domain Bacteria; phylum Myxococcota_A; class UBA9042; order UBA9042; family UBA9042; genus CAIYBN01. The sequence continues at coordinate 17,311 of CAIYBN010000053.1, forward strand.
AGCGCATACGGTAGCGTGAGAACCCATTGTCGAATCGGCACTTGTGGGATGACCGAGTCCACGAGATGCGCAGATTCTTCGACCATGCGCTTGCCGTCACACGATGGGCACAAGCCGCGGACTTTGCAGGAGAAGGCGACGATCTGGTCCTTCCTGCAACCTGGGCAGTGAAACCGCAAAAAGCCGTGACCGAGCTGGCCGCACTTCACGTAGCCGCTGAACGCCTTGGCGATCCAATCGGGGAGATCGAGGCCGTCGTGGGTCTCGCGGATTTCACTTCGAAATTCGTCAAGATTCGCGCAGATGAAGCGGTGCAGCGCGCCGGCCTCGGGCTCGCGGCGGCGGTAGGTGATCTCGGGCTTGGCTGGCTTGGTGGAGGTGCGCATCCTCCACGGTGTTCGTGAGTTTCAGCTTTTTGCCGCGCCACACCTCGCACTTTTCTCACCAGGTGCCGCCCCTTCGCCTCCGCCCGCACTCGCCGACTTGATGTCTGCCCAGAAGCCGGACGCGGACGGCCAGGTTGGCGAACTGCCTTCTGCGCAGGACGATCGGCGCACTTCATGTTGGTTTAGGACAAATCGCTCTCGACACCATCGTGTCCGTCTGGGACCCGCAGTGCGAAGTGCCCGTGATCAGGTGTGTGCCGTTCCAGGCGTCCGCCACAGCGATGGGCGACCAGCCCGCCGAGCACCGTCCATTTGGACAGTAACCGGCGAACGCGCTGCCTCCTTACCTTTCAACCCGTTGTGCTCCAGGGCACCGACTCGACAACTGCCCTGTGGTGCAGATTTTCGACATTCGTATCAGTAGTGATAACGCAGATCAAAAATGTCGACCACAACCACACGCGGCGCCACATTTCTGCCGATTGCATTTTCCGCCACGATCGCCTACCACGCCACCGGGCCATGTGCCCCGCCGGAGCGCTCGATGACGACGCGGAACCACACACGAATGACGCTCACGGTCGTCGACGGCACGCCGCTGCCCGGCCAGGTCGTGGCGGACACCGAGCTCGTCGACAGCGTCGCCGCCAACGTGCGCCGCACCTACACGGCCGGCGGGCTGATGACGCTGCTCGCGGTCGGCAAGGTCGTGCTGGACGCGCTGTACGGCGGCAGCTACGACAATTTCGCCGCGGTCGGTCGCACGCACGCATCGTTCCGCGCGCTCGCGGCACGTCACGACATCGGCATTTCGGCCAGCAGCCTGTGGTACGCGGTCGCGCTGCACGAGAATGTGCTTTTGCTGGGCCAGGACGACGCCCAACGGATTCCGCTGAGCCAGCACCGGATGCTCGTGCACGTGCGCGATCCCGAAGCGCGCGTCGAGCTGGCCCGCCGCACCATCGCCGAGCACTGGACGGTCAAACAACTGGAGGCGCTCATCCCGCCGCGGCAGGTCGTCCTGCCGGGCAAGCGGCTGCGCGGCAGGCCCGCGATGGCGCCGGCCGTGAAGGCTTTCCACGAGTTGCGGCGAGCCGTCGAGGAGTTGCCGACCGTCACGGCGGAGGCGATGCAGGGCGAGTCGCTGGAGGACGGCGCGCGGTTGCGGGGCGAGGAGGTCGAGCAGCTGCGGCAGGCGATTGACGCGTGGCTGGTGTCGCTGGAGGCGCGCGTGCTGTCGTAGCGGCTGGCGCAGCGCCGGCGTGACATTCTGATGTCAGAACACACCGCGGCGCTGGCAGTTCGCCGACTCGCACGTCGCGTATTCTGTCGCGCCTCAGCTTTGCTTGGAACGAGACCCCTGGCAGCGACGACCTATCCAGGATACCGGTCTGGCCGTCAGCCGTTACGCCGACGCATCCCGCTTCGTCCACTTCACCGCAGGCGCGTACCCGAAACGCTTTTGCCACTCGTCCTTCATGATGGCGTCGACCTCATTGAGCCGGCTGACGGCGCACGTGACGCTGTCGTGGATATCGCGGTAGGGGATACCGCCGTCTTCCAGACGATGGCGCACGGCCTCCATCCACGAGGCGTCCAGGTACATCAACCGCGGCCCTTGGCCCGTGCACATCGACGGTCCGAAGACGGGGTCGGCCACCAGCTTGTCGACAACCACCTGGATGCGCTCGCGCGACCAGAACGGCTTGTCCATGATGTTGCGCGGCTGCAGGAGCGCAGCCGGTGGGCAGAGCTTGCCCGCGCTGGAGTCGCCTTCCACGATCTGCGCCAGGGCCATCACGGCGGACAGACCGTTTCGTGCGTTGAGGCACACTGAGAACGCGCGCTTCCACTGCTGCCGAATGACCGGCGCGGCCATGAGCGCGTCGACGGTCGCTGCATCCACTGGCTGGTTCCCGACGGCGGTAAGCAGGCTTGTGCGCAGAGCGGTCGGGGCGGCGAGCTCCAGCCCCGCATAGTAGGCGTAAATGTCGCCGTTGTAGGGCGCGTCGTAGATGCTCGTGTGGCCTTCCAGCCCCAGCAGCATCGTGGGGTGCGTGCAGACGATATCGCCCGTGTCGGTCTGCTCGCCGTTGACCGTGAAACGATTCAGGTATTCCTTCTTGATCGCCTGGTCCGGGTAGTAAAAACGGCCGTGCTCATGGAGATTGTCGTCGCGGAAGACGCGGTGGCTCATCCGGCACGGCGCCGGCTCCAGATGACCCGCGCCGTCGCGCCACGCGTGTTGGGCGGTAAACGCGTTTGTGCGCCCGAGGCTCACCAGCATGTCGGCAACGCCGGCTTCATCCGCAGTCATCCGCCGGCCAGCAGCCTGCGCGTACCAATCCGCGTCGTCCCAGCGCGCCTTCCACTCGGACGGCGTCGGCACGTGATGCGACCCGTCGGGGTTGCGCACCAGCTCGTCGCGGACTTTTTCCCGCACGATATTTCCGGTCTGCGGGTTGCGGCCGAGCTCGCGGTAGATCGGCTTGTAGGTGTCTCCGTCACGACCTTGGCGAAGCTCGCGATTCAGCCACGCGTCGCGAAACGCGTCCTGGTCGGCCTCGGACAAGTTGTGCCAGCTCGTGCGCATCAGGATGTAGGGGTGCTGCTGCGCGTCATCGCAGACCTGCCTGCACACCAGGTCGAACAGCTGGTCCTGCATTTGCCACACCGTCGCCGTGTACGAGCCGTGACGCCCTCCACGGCGCTCCCGGCCGCCACCCGGCAGCTTGACCAGGTCGCCGTACTTCTCCATCGCGTTCAGGATGCTGGCCAACATGGGCGCCGACACGTCCACATAGCGGTTGGGGTTGTACGTGCCCTCGGGCAGCGGACAGGCGAAGCGGCGCCGCCCGCGGCCGACGGTTTCGCACAGCTCGTTGAGGAAGTACCGCGCCGCGAGTGGGAAATCGCGATGCTCGTCGCGCTCGAACAGGAACTTGTTGGTGCCGCTCGGATCGGGCTCCTGGAGCCTGTACGCCCACAGCCTCATCATGAAGTCGCCGTGGAACGCGCCGTACAGCTCGACTTGCCAGTGCGCGATGTCGAGCTCCGGGCGCATCAAGTGGAACCCGTCGGCTGGATCCGCTGGCGCGTTGGAGCTCGCGTTCGTGATGGCCATGCAGCTCCTCGCACGTTCGGTCTGACGGTGGCTGTCAAGGTAGCCGGAACGTCACGATCGCACCGCGAGGATGCTCGATCCCGTCTTCAGCGATCAAGCACTTGCGCAAAAAATGGTCGAATAAACCTACCACTATTAGAGAGCAGGAAGTGCGCCATTCCGCCTTGCTCCGCGTCCGCCGCGCTGCCGCAGTACCGCGGCTTCCCGGGACCGCGCCCGGCGCGGCCGGCGCGAGGCCCGGTCTTCACTGCCGCACTACCGCGGCGCGCCCCGCGGCCGGCGGCGCGGCAACGTCAGTCGCGGGAGCGGCAGCCGGACCCCGGAGCGGCGGTCCGCCAGGCCTCCGCGGCAGGCCCGGCGGTGCGGCGCGGAGGCGATCGGCGAGGACAGCGAGGACGGCGAGGACGGCGAGGACGGCGAGAAGGCAGTCTACTCCTCTAATAGTGGTAGGTTTATTCGGCACAATCGGAGCGCACTGACGTGTCCGCCTTCACCGGGCGGATGTCCGATTTGGCGGTGAATAACGTAGGTCGTTGGCGTGCTTACCGTCGTGCGGTTAGCCTCCAGTGCGCCAGTTCTGCGCCACACACGTCGGTTGGAGCCGACCCGAACCGATCTGGTCGTTGCGCGCCCAGTGGCGCACCGAGTACGCTGGCCCGGCGAGCGCGGCCGGGACCACTTCGGTAGCTGCAGCTTCAACGCGCGCACCGAGGGAGACGCCGTGGACGCGCCGTTCGAACTGGAGGTCGGCCCCGACTTCACCAACGTCCGGATCCCGACGCCGCGCAGCACTTTCGCGATCGTCTTCGTGCCGTTCTGGCTCTGCTGCTGGCTCGCCGCGGAAATCCTCGTGGCGGGCGTCCTCCTGCGCGTTTGGCCCGAGCGCTTCGTCCAGCGCGGCGCCGGCGCGGACAGTCCCTTTGCGTTGCTGTGGCTCGTCGGCTGGACCGTCGGCGGCATCACGATGCTGCGCGCGTGGCTGATGCAACTGCGCGGCGAAGAAGTGGTTCACATTGCCAACGGCACGCTGCGGATCCGCCGCGGCATCGGCAAGCGCGGCCGCGTCGCGGTCTACGCGGTCCACGACATCAGCGAATTGCGGGTCATTTCGCGCGGCTGGCATGAACGGCTCTTCAACGACCAGTGGAACCGCATGTTTCGCCCGACGTTGGTATTCCGGTGTGGTGGCCGCGACGTCCGATTCGCGTATGGCCTGGAAGAAGGCGCGGCGGGCGAGATGTTGTGCCGCTTGGTCGAGCGGTGTCCGGCCCTCAAATAGCGACTCAGACGGTCCGTCGTCGCGCGAACCGCCGTCGAGGCCGCAATCCTGCACAACCATACAAACGCGAAGGCGGTCCATGAAAATCATCGTGTTCCTGACGATCCTGACCACCGCCTGCACCAGTCCCGGCGTTGGCAAGTTCGGCCACGCCTGCAACACCAGCGGCGACTGCGCGAGCGACTTCTGCCTCGGCGGTGAAGTGGGCGGCAGCGCGTTCTGCTCCGAGGACTGCACGGGCAAGGCCAGTGGCACGACCTGCGGCGGCGGCGCCGGGCGTTGCGTCGCCGACTTTGTGGCGTGGTGCTGGCTGCCATGCACGACCGACGCGGACTGCACAGCCGTCAACCCGGCACGCCCGGTGTGCAGGACCGGCTCGTCGGGCGGCAAGGCGTATCCGTTCGCCACCTGCTTTTCCGCCGTCGCGCCTGCAAACGACGCCACCGGTACGTCCGACGCCGTCACAACCGTTGACGATGCTGCCGTGGCAGCTGGTGACGCCGCCGTGACCCTTGACGAAGCCGCGTCCGAAAGCAGCGTGAGCGGCGCCGCAATCGGTAGCCCCTGCAAGACCGCCGCCGACTGCGCCGACGGCACCTGCTTGACCGGAAACCTGTGGATCAACGGCTACTGCGCCAAGACGATTGCGGAGTGCCCCGCGCCAGGCAGCAAGGTCGACGTGTGTCCCACCGGCGCGGCGTGCGTCGCCGCCATCTTGTCCGGCGCGGGCGAGGGCAAGCACACCGGCGACTATTGCATGAAGGTGTGCGCCCAGCCGGGCGACTGCCGGGCCGCTGACGGCTACGTGTGCTGCGCGACCGGGCAGTTCCAGGGCAAGGACTGGTGCCGTGTCGGGTGTCAGTAGAGCGTCGACACCTTCGTCGTCCTGCCACATTCCGGCTTTTCCCGCGCACCCTGCCGCCGCCACTACTTCCGCCGATGGATCGGCGGGAGGCCCAGAATGACTGGTGAAAAAGTTGGACTGAATCGCACGACGGATGCCTGCGTTTCTGCGATCCTTGCCGACCCGAGTGACCTTCAGGAGATGCTCATGCCCGAGGACCAGTCTGCTGCCGCTGTCTTCGCCGCGCTCGTCGACGGCCACGACGAATGGACAGCGGCGCTCGTCGCGGTCGGCGCGTCGTGTGCCGGTGGCCGCGACCGCCTGATTGCTGCGGAGGTGGCTCTCACGCGACTTGAAGAACTGGCGACCCAGGCAGGGCTTTTGCTTGCTGACGCGCTGACAGGCCGAGCGCCGGCGGCACGCGATGAACTCTTGCGTCTGCTCGCGCCCGACAGTGCGGTGTCGGCCGCGCCAGCCGCCGATGTGGTGCAAACGCTGGTAGCAGCAAAACCGGTGGAGGCGTCGGTCGAACGGGCACCGGATGCGTCAGCGGGTGCAACCACGGCGAATCCGCCCCATGTCGAGGACGTGGTGCCGGCCACGCAAGCCGCCGCGCCGCCAGCGGTTCCGCTCACCGACGCTGCGGTCGCGTTGCTCAAGGCCAAGATGAGCGGCGAGCTGCAGACGGCTCCGACGCTGACGGCCCGCGCGAAGGCGCAGCACGAAGCCCTCGACGCGCTGCGAAAGAAACTGGGCAGCGTTCCCGCCCAGCTCACGACGCGCGACCAGTTGGCGGAACTGCTGCAACGCGTCGAGCAGACGGTCGCGGAGGTGCAGACCTGGAACCGATTGGGCCCGCACGGCCGGCGGATGCTCGTGGAGGGGATAGCGGCGCGGATTCGGGCGATCCAGGATGTTGAAGGCGGCACGCTCGGGCCGGACGAGGTCCTGCACCGGCGCACGGGCAAGGTCATGCGCGAACTGCGCAAAGAAACGACGGACGGCAAAATCGATCGCAGCGCTTGGGGGCTCGCGCTGAAGCACGACGCGCAGTCCGGGTCCTGGCTCGGCGACGCTCAGCAACTGCAGCTGGACCTGGAGCAGGAACTGGGTGTAGCTCCTGCCGAGCCACCGCAACCAGCACGCTTCAGCGTTGACGACGCATTCCGGCGCCTACGCGAAGACCTGCCCAGGCTGACCAACGTGCAGCTGAGTGAACGCCTGCACGAACTGCTCGCGCACCACGTCCCGGCGACCGACAAGCGCTTTGTGCGCATCCTGGAGCCTCGCCTCGCCGATGTGGTGCATGACCGCTCGCTAAGCCGGGTGACGCGCGCGGTGGCAGCGGCGCTGGCTGTCGAGGACGTGGACGAAGGCTCGGTCAAGTCCATCGACGCGAACTGGTACGGCTTTGCCTACACCGCGGGCAAGGCTGCGGTCATCGTGGGCGGCGACAGCAGGCAGGAGAGCATGGCCGCGATGAAGGGTGCGTTCCGCTTCGCCTCGATCGAGTGGGCGGACACGCCGAAGAATTCGCCGGGCAAGGCAAACGCGCTCGTAAACCAAGTACGCAAGGGCAATCACGAGATTGTGATCTGCCTGCAGCAGTTCATCGCGCACAAGCTGACGGATGAGCTCTTCGCGATTGACCGGCCCGACGTCGTTGTTGTACTGGCTCAGGGTTACGGAATCTTGCAGGTGAGGCTGGCGCTCGAGCGGTATTTGCCGCGGCCAAGGTGACGGCACCTGCGGGCTCCGTCGGCCGCTGGCGATGCGCGGACGTGTGCCCGAACGAAGCAGCTACCCCGAGCGCGGCCGGCCAAACCGACCGGTGCGCGCTGGTGGTGCGAGACTCTGGCGGGCGGTCTGCCTCAGCATCTCGGTCGTAACCGAGCCTTGCATTGCTGGGCAGCGCAGAGCCGTGCTGCGCCGTGCCGTGCGGCGCAGGGCCGCGCGAAGCCGCGCAATACAAACAAAGGACGCGCGCGAAGCCTGTCAAGGCCGAGCACACCATGGTCACCGTTACCGCACGCGTGACCGCGCCACCCGCAGCCAGGTCCGCAGTTCCTCGCTGGATTGCCGCGACAGCTCGGCAGCTACCCGCGCCTGCAGCTCCGCACGATCGAGCCTCGTCAGTTCGTCGCCGACCAGTTCGGCAGCATCAACCCCGAGCGCACGCGCCAGCCGCCACAGCACGTCGAGCGACGGGTTGCGCTCGCCCCGCTCCATCTCGCCCACGTACTTCGGGTTCACGTCAGCGGCCTCGCCCAGGTGGTCCTGCGTCCACGAGCGGGCGTTGCGCAGCTGCTTGAGGTTGAGGCCGAAGTGCTTGAGGTCGTCGGTGGTCGCCATGCTGGAAGTGTCGGACGGCTATCGTTCCGGTTGAACCTTCGATCGACGGTTGCAAACTCGATTTGAACGGTAGTACTGTCACCTTCACGACCGGCGAAGACGACTGCGCCGGCGAGCATCGAGCGGGGTGAACGGTGAAACGCGAAAGCATTCGGATTCTCTCAGTCCTGTTCTGCGCCAGCGCGTGCGGGCCGTCGTTGGACCTGCAGCTTCGACGTTATGACGCCTACTGTCCGAATTTCGGCGCCGCCCTGCTGATTCCCAACGATCAGGCGCTCCTCACGCGCAATCCTGATGCACGCGTTCCGATGCGGGATTTGAGCCGCATGGGTGAGCGAGGCGAGAACGAAGTGTTCGCACAGGTTCCGCTGACGCTAGTCGCGAATGGTCAAACGGTCTCGACGGTCGATCAACTGATGGACACTTACCACAGCGTCTGCCGCGGCGTCATGCCAAAGTGGCTCGACGACGAAATGGATCGGCAAGTTGCTCGCGGCCAACAGTACTGTGCGAATTGGGGCCACGTAACGTTGTCGTCTGCGGACGCGGCTGACTACGCGCGTGACAAGAGCACAAAGCTGGCGATTCGCGAAGAGCGGCCAGGGTTGCAGGTCGAGGTCGGCGAGATTGCTTTCGGCAAATTCGCGTTACGGTCGGTCAAGGATGAAGCGGTCATGGTCCCCGCGGAGTTGCTCGTGAATGGCTATCGGCTGGACGACGAGGAGGCGGTACACTGGGAAATGCGCGACGCCGTCTGCGGCCTTGTGAAGTCCGCGCACAGGGACCCAAATAATCTTGACACGTTACGCGGCCTCGATGGCGCCCAGAAATATCAACTTCTTGGCAAACGCTTCAGCCGCCTTAGACCGGAGCGGAACGGGATTCCACGTCCCAAGTGGACCGTTCTGAAACACAAGCTAGTAGAATCCAAAAAGCAATTGAGCGAAGAGCAGGCAGAACAGGAGCATGCAAAGCGACTTGCGCAAACTTTGGTTGAAAAACTCGCCGCGCTCGAGAAGCAGGTTGGGGATACGCCGACGAAGTTGGAAACTGCACGCGCGCGAATCCTGGAATTGGCTGCCGAGTTGATGGTCGTGCGAACGCTGACGTACTCGCTGGAGGGGCGCATCAGTTCCCGCCTCGCGGATCGTGTCTTCCTCGGCGGCGCAAACGCAGAACCAATTGAGCCCGAGGATCCGCTGTTAGCCGGGATTCAGGCGCCAGATGCGCCCGCCGCTGGATTGCTATCCAACGGGCCCGCGCTGCTGCTCGACCCCAAATCCGAAGACATCCAAATGGGAACTGGCGTCGAGGCCAGTGGTCTGTACTTCATCGGGTTGAACCCAGCAGTCAACTCGTTTGGCCAAAAAACTTCAGTATTTACATATACTCACAGGAAGCCGCCCAATCCCAAGGAGGACGACGTCAGAAAGAAATTGGTCGCCGCAGCGGCGACGGTCAAGTCGCTCGACGATCGGCTGCGCCCGCTGACTGATATCAAGGCGCAACTTCAGAACGCTGAGGCGATTTTGGCAGTGCACAATGAACAGGTCGCCCAATTGAAATCCGAAGTAATGTCGTTGTCCCAGAGTCTTGACGCAAAGCAAGCTGAGTAGTCTTGGGCAACACCGGGGCGCCGCCGCAACGGCTCCGGTCGACGGGGCCGGCGAACTGAGAGAAGTGTCACGAGTCTGCCTCTGCCGCCACCGAACCGCTGTCGCAGAGGCGACGGCGACGAGGTCAAGACGTAGCTGCCGTCCGGAATGAGCTAAGAAACAAGGCAGCGATTCCGCCGACCTTGCTCCCGTCACGCCGCACACCGCGCGCGAAACTCGCAATTCCGGGACACTGCCACCCGCGCGCATGCCAAAACGCCCCGGCGCGGATCGCCTTCAGCACCTCGCGTACAATGATGATGGCCTCGACCCGCCGCGCCACCGCAGTCGTGGCCGCGTGACTCGCATCCAACTACCACATTACGGCCCCTACGCAGCCACCGTCGACAGCGTCGAGATGAACTCGCTCGCTTCCTTGACCGTCAAGAACGCCGCCGATTTGCCGTAGTGTTGCTTGGCCAGTTCGTCGAGCTCGCTCCGGCCCATCCCGTTTGACTTCGCCAGCTTGCCGATGAACTCCGCCTGCTTGCGCGTCAGCCGGTTGTTGGGCGGCGAGTCCGGCTCCGGCGGCTGCTCCACGAGCTTCGGCCCTGCGTGCACCCGCTGCGGCGGCGCGTCCACGCCGTGCAGCTGCAGCGCCACGCCCATGAGCGTCGCCGCCTTCTTGAGCGCGTCCGTCGACGCCGCCTTCAAATCATCCGCCACGCTGACGACCTTGCCCTCGCGGGTCTTGGTCACCTCCGAGCCGCCGAACGCCTGCTTGACGATGTCGCCAGCCCGCAGCTCGCCCAGCACGACGACTTCGCCCTCGCGGACATCGTGCTCCAGCACGCGGAAGCTCCAGTCGCCCGCCAACGCGTCGTTCAGCCGCTGCACGATAGAGTGCGCCTCGACGTAGCTGATGCTCTGGCCGTTGCGGCCCGGACGGCTCTTGATGTCGTTGAACGGCCGCGTCAGCAGCCGCATCTTTTCGTTGTCCATGTCACACCTCCAAAAAAAAGCGCGGACCAGCGCCGGAACCTCCGACGCCAGCACGCACCCGTTGCTCACCTGCTGGACAGGATCTTGGCGATGCCGCCCTGCTGGTCGCGAATGTTGCGCAGCCACATGGCCGCAAACGAATGCAACTCGCGATACTGCCGTGGCCGCCAACCGGTCGGTTTGTCGTGGCCGTCCAACTCCACCGCGACCGTGTAATGCCCAGTGCTGAGCTGCAGCGTCACCGGCAGCCAGCCGGCGGATGTCTTGAGGAACACGCCGTCCGGGTCGCACACGAGGTCGCCGTTCTGCTTGAAGTAGTGCGCGACGCTGTACGTGCCGGCGCTCAGCCGGTCGACGTGCACCGCCATGTAGCTGCCGTTGTCGATCTTGCGCGCGCTGCCAACGTCCAGACCCGCCGTGAGCGCGTCCAGCACGTCGCCTGCGCTTTTTGCCAAAGATTTCATCTGATTGCTCCTTCGCGGCAAGCCCGGGACGGCCAACCTGACCGCCCCGGACTTTCCGCTCTCGCCTACGGCTTGGGCCGCGGCGGTCGCGTCGACAGCGCGAACACGACCTGCGCGACCACGTAGACGACGTCCAAAATCCAGAACATAGGAACCTCTCCGGTCAGAGAATCAACGCGTTGCGAAAATCGACGGTGATCTCATCCCGGGTGGGCCGGTCGCTGGCGTAGTTCGCCACTTGGCCGGCGATGAAGGCGGCGAGGCCGCTGGCGCAGTACATCGTGGCGCGCGCCGTGCAGGGCGCACGGTAGGCTTCGCTGCTGGGATGCAAGGTCTCCTCATACCAGCTGCCAAACGCGCCGACGCACATGACCTTGCCGACCTCGGCGCCCATCCTGGCGTCGATGTACAGTGCCGGCCGTGCGTGAAGTGCCCTCCAGAGCGCGATGCGCACGTCCATGCTGTCGACGCAGCACACGGTCACCTCGCTGGCGGACTGGTCGGTGAAACGCGCAACATGGATCTCGATCTCCACGCCGGTCATTTCCCGCACCAGTTCCTTCAGCGCCGCCACCTTCGGCCGGCCCAGATCCGTCAAGCGGTACCACTGGTTCGGCAGGTTGTGCGCCTCAATCAGATCGTCGTCGTACACCGTGATGCACTCCGCGCCGCTCTTCGCCAACGCCAGCACGGTGAAGCTGCCCACCGCGCCGGCGCCAATGACCGTGATGGGCGTCCGCGCGAGCCGCGGAACATCCAGCACATCCAACTGCCTGTGAAAGTTCATCTTCTACCTCCAGTCCGCCAAGTCGTCGTCGAAATCCGGCCACCCGCCCCGATACGGCTGGCCATGTTGCTGGTGTTGGCGCACACCACCGCGCCAATCCGGCATCAGCACCGGCGCCATCTCGACCACGTGCGCGTTGAACAAGCGCTCGCACTCGCCGCGCAGGTTCTGGTCGGGCAGGCGGATCTCCAGCGGCAGGTCGTCGAACGTCAGCCGGAAGGGCTGCCACACGTCGATTCGCGCCTTGAACTCGCGCTTCTTGTTCACCACGATGCTGATGAGGCACGCATCGTTGGCCAGGCCCTCGATGCACGCCTCGTCCTGCTGCGACCAAAAAACGCCCAAACGCGCATGCGAATGGACCCAAGCGCGCACGTTCTGCGGCGCCGGGTGCGTCACGAGGAACTTCGCCAGCGCCTCCTGGTCGAGCTCCGTGCTGGCGGCCGTGCAGATCTGGTCGAACAATTGCACGCCGCCCACCAGCATGTCTTCGGTCACGGTGCCCAAACACGAAAACTCGCCTGTCGCCAGGTCGGTCCAGTGCCAGATCCGTTCCATTGCGTCCGCATCGATGCGTACCCGCAGGTTTTGCTTCACTTTCATGCTGCCTCCAAAAACGACAAAGCCCCGGCCGCGCACGTCCTTCGTGCGCAGCCAAGGCTGTCTTGTTCGCCCGCCGACCCCGAGAACACTCAACCGTGGAGTGTTCGCGAGGCCGCAGGTTGTCGCGCCGGCGTTAATCGTCGTCGCTGTTATAGTCCGGCGACCACGTCTCCACGTGGCGATACGCGTCGCGCTCATTGTAACTGTGGAGGAATTCCAGAATCACGCTGACCAGCGCCGCATACTGACCCTCGCCCAGCAGCTTGCCGATGCCAGGACCCAGATTGCCCCAGCACGGCACGCCGTCGCTGCTGACGTGCGGGTGCGGGTAGCTGAAGCCGCCGTCCGACCAGATGTGCACTTTGTCGGCCGTGACCGTCAGCGTGTAGCTGCCCATGTGATAGTCGGTGCTGTCGTGCTCCAAGATGAGCGGCTCCAGCACGATGCTGAGCTTGCCGTAGTCCACCTCCACCGACACAACTGGCGACGGCATCATCTTGACCAGCGCCGCGAACTCTTCTGCGGCCTTCTGCTCCTGCGCCGGCCGCGTCGTGGCTTCCAGCGCGACAATCTGCTCGCGCAGCTCGCCGTTCTTGCGCACCAAGCCGCTGATTTGGCTGGTGAGCCGATTGGCTTCGTACTCATTGTCGCGGATGGCGTTTTTCCAGTTGCGAACCATGCCGTCGACCGACGACACCATCCACATGGAAAACTCCGCGCGCTCGCGCTCCCAGTCGTAGCCCTGGATGTAGCGCGCCGCAATCGGCAACGCCGCACACAGGACAGCTTCCAGAATGAGGCCCGGCTGGATCTCGCCTGGCACTTCAAACAGCCGTTCGAGATCGAACGCCAGCCTGACGCGCCGGCCTTCGACAGACGCGACCACGAAGGTCTCGCCGTCGATGGTCAGTTCCACCGGCTCACCCGTGTGCGGCCGGCCATGCACAACATTGACGGTCTGCACGCCGTCCCGGTAGGGCAGCCTGCATTCGTCAGCCGTGCCCGCGATCGGGCCCAGCAGTTCAATCTCCCGACGGAATGGCGCCGGGTCCGTGTAGCGCGCGCTCCAGCGCTGGTAGCGGATGTTGAGGTTCAATTTGGCTTGCCAATCCAGCAGATAGGCGGCCATGGTCTGATCACAATGGTGCATGATGCCTCCCCGCCGGCCGAGCCGCTCCCGTTTGACCGGGTAGCGGCCCAGCGGGCGAATGTGTTGCGGGAATGGACTACAGCGAGCCGCCCTCGACCTTCGGGACGAGCGTGACGACGTCGCCGTCGCTGAGGCCGGTGGTGGTGGAAGCGCCCAGACCGTTCACCGAGACCGCGTGACCTTGGGCATTGAGGTCGACCGCATCGAGTACCTCCTGGACGGTGGCGCCGGCAGCGGCTTCGTGGTGGCGGGCGGAGTGGCCGAGACGAAGGATGCGAATGTTCATGTGGGAAGCTCCTGGAACGAAGAACGGTCGAAGAACCTCAGACAGCGAAGTTGCCGCGTGGGGTGACATGGCTGACCGGGCCATGTCAGTGGGCTTATTCCAGGATGGGGTGGCGGTTTTGCGGAATTGCGCGGTTTTGACCGAATATCACGCGAAATATCCGCGTTCTGGCGGCTCAAAGGTCACTTTTCGACCTCAAGTGTCGGGTTCTTTGAACGTAGACGAGCGATTGTGTGGCCCACACCAGAAACGTCGCGCAGATTCTTCTCCACACGCCGCCAAAGCCAATTTGGGAGCTCGTCGACCAGCAGTCCCAGAGCCAGTGCGAGTGGCGGCCCGCACCGTCGCGGAAGCGATAGGCCTACGCCGCGTCGGAATTCTGGGCTGAAGTGGCGCTCGCATCTTCGAGACGCCCCATGCTCAGCTTCATCGCGACGTCCGAGGTGTCACCACCGATGAAACGACGGCCCAGCTTCAACGCCGCGACACCAACGCTCCCCGAGCCGCAGAACGGGTCGAGCACGACATCGCCAGGGTTGGAACTTTGGCTGATGAGGATTTCCATCAGCGCCACCGGCTTCTCGGTCGGGTAGCCGCCAAGGATACGCGGCACCTTCAGCACGTCGGGCGTGCCCAGGTTGTTGAGCTTGCGCTTACCCTTTTCGAAGAACAGAACGAACTCGCAGCGGGCGCGATAGTGGTACCCCATGCCCATGTATTTCTTGTCCCACACGATCGGCTTCCAGAGCTTGAATCCCACCGCCTCGCCCTTGGGTTTTGCGATGAACATGGTCTCCTGGTCGCTGAACATATAGAGGTGGCCACCCTTCTTCAGCACCCGATACGCCTCGGCGAACAATTCGTCGAAACGCTCATTCGGGAAGATGGAAAACCATGTGACCAGGCGAGGAATACGACCGCGGTTTTTGCCATTCTTGTCGACGCGGTGCTTCTCCAGCGACTGATAGGCCGGGTCGGTCACGATGAGGTCGACGCTCGCGTCTGGCAGGCCACGCAACAGCTCCAGCGCGTCAACCTGATGTAGCGAAAAGTCTGTCGGAAGGTTTATCATTTGGCCAACTCCTGCGTTGATTCGACGTGAGCCACGATGCTCCCTGGCGGTCCGAACGCAACGACCGACGGTGATTTTGCGGCTGCGACAGCAGCATTTGGCATCGTGTCCGAGTACCCCGCCCAGGGCTCCTTGCACCGGGCAATCCGGTCGCCTGCAACTTGAACTGGTCGACGTTGAGAGCGCATCTGCGTCGAACAATTGCCTGTGAACAAATGACCTGCCGCAAGGATGCGCTTGAATCGAGCCATCGCAAGTGTCAATTGGTTTTGATATTCATAAAGAGACGAGGGAAATGCGTATCACGCAAAATATCGCGTGACGCGGGTGGTGCAAGAGCCCAGTAAGACCACGTCATTTTGATGAGATACGGCACATCCGTCCGCCCCGAACATTGGACCACCGGCCCGAGGGCAACGCGGGCATGAAGCCCGTTCAAATTGCGGCGTGTCAGCCACCGACCGTCGGGATGGTCAAGAAATGGCGCCAGGCAGCCCTACACAAAGCTTTTGCGGGCAGTTCTCTCAGGTGGACGACAATCAGGCTGCCCGAGGACAAGCCGTCATTCGCGACGGTCAGGTACGTCAAACGGCGTATCCCACTGCGGCAGTTCTTTTTCGGCATCGAGCTGGTCATGCAGCCAGGAGTAGTCGTCGCTGCGCGGCTCATCGACGGCGGGATTTGCCAGACGCATGAAGCACTTGCGAATATCCTGGACAGCGACGCGCAAAGTGGCAGCGTTTGGCGTCTCAACCTGCAACAACCACGGCGCCACCAGCCGTCCGTCAACGGTCATGCACTTCTGGCCGATGGAGACGTCGCACGGTAGGCGCTCCAGCGCCGGTACCAGCGTGCGCAACAGGTCATGCCACTGCGCGAGTTTGTTGTCGCTCACGCTGAACAGGACCTTGAGCGCCCCGGCGCGTGACTGAATAACCAGCACCCCGCAAATCTTGGTAGCCTCCAGGCTCGCCTTCAGCTCCACTTGCTGAAATTCTGCAGCGGCTCGACTGCTCAACCGCTCGCTGCCATTCTTGTTCTCTGTGACTTGGAGCATGTGGTGATCCTTCTTGTGGTGCTGCGGAGCCGAACGCCATCCAGCCGTCGTCAGGCACGTCGGCGCTCGGCAGGGTAATTGTCGCTGCGGACATCGTCGGCAGCTTGCTCAGATCGACGGCGACATCGGGCCAGATGTTCGACGCGCAGTAGTCTCTGTCCGTCAGGCCGAGGTAGCGATCGTCGTGGCTGTACACCGTCGTCAACCATTGGTCGGTCTGATCATCCGCAGCCGGTTCCAGTGCCTCATCGCGTTTGGCGGCCAATTCCAAGAAGAGCGCCGGCACCCTGACACAGTTATCGAGCTTGAATCGATTGACCGGCCCGGTGGCGATCGCGTTGTAGCGCTGCGCGCGGACCTGCGCGGCGTAGGCGGCGACCATTGCGGCGTGGCGGCGGAAATAAGCCACGTCAGGTGTGGCGAAGATGACGACGCGCGGTGGTCTGGCCAGCTTGCAGATGTTGCACCGCTTGCTGTACCCACTCTTGGCAGGGTCACGTGTCCAGGATGTGCAGACTGAGCACTGCCAAAGAAGGCCGTATTCGCTGGTTTTGCGCAGGATGTTGCAGCCGTGCTGGAGCCGCTCGGGCGCTTCGGCGTTGTGCTGAGTGCGCGCCTGCGACAACTGCGGCGTGCGCGCGCGAGATTCTGGCGTGCCGCCGCGCTTGTAAACACGGGTGGCCGGCGTGTCGTCCAGGTCCCAGGGCGCGTCGCAGAATCTTTTGTACGCACGTCGCTTTGCCCAGCCGAGTACCGGCGTGGTCAGTGGCGAAGGTGGGCGGCCTATTGGACGGTTGGAAATGGGCTTGGGCATGGGCGGCCTCACGGTGGACACGTCCAAATTCTACACCGAGACGGCAGCCGGCAAAGTCGCGAAGTGGTACGCGGCGCTTTGACGCCGACCGAGATGCGGACGTTCCGCGAGGACGGTCGCGTCAATCCATGACTTCAGCTTCGCGCCGGAGTCGGCGATTTGCAGCGGATGACTGAGGCTTGTGCGGATGGTTTTTGGCATGCTGGAACGATACGGCTGCGATGCGGGCAGTCGGGGCACACGCCGAAGTATTTCGCGTGATACGCGTCGGCGAGTCCTGCTCCACAACCACCACGTTGGACCTCACTCCCACTTGTCCTTCGCCTTCGCCGCCGCCTTCGTCTGCCACTGCATGTTGCTGGGCGCGTCGGCCCCGCCGTGCTTGAGTGCCTGGACGTGGTCGATGACGTAGCCGGGGCAGGCGCCTCCAGTTTTGCCGTTTGCTGGGCACGGGTGCGAATGCTTGAATTCGTTCTTGGCTGACTGGCTGCGTTTGATGCGCCCGTGCGAATCGCGTGCTACGCCAGATGCGCGGAACTGCGATGGACTCCGATGCGCGCGTCCGCCACCGGTGGTCAATTTCACATGACCGCCGCCGCCGTGACGACCGCCACCAACGTGAACGACGCCGGAGTGCCTGCCGCCGCTGTAGGTCCGGCTGGAGTGGTATCCGCCACCGCGATGACCGCCACCACCTCCGTGGCCGCGCGCAAATGCCGAGCCGGGTAGGACGAGCACCAGTCCAAGGACAAGGGCCAAGAGTTTCGTCTGCATCAAACCTCTGCGGTTGCGAGCCTGTTTCGAAGCGTCTCGCCATCGATCGCACGCCGCTGCGGCCGGACTGTTGCTATTTTGCGGGCGCGCCCTGGAGCCAGACAGATGCTGCGCCAGCGACAATCACGCGTTCCTTGCCATCGGCTGAATCGACCTTGCCCTTGACGCACACAGCCTTGCCCTCGAACGCTTTGGCGAGATCGCCGTGCGTCTTCACGAGCTGGTCGCGGACGACGCCGGACAACAGCGCTGCGAACTCCTGCTTCGGGAATCGCTTGCCGAAATTGATGAACGACGGCCGCGGACCCGCGTGCACCATGACCTGCGCAACCTTGCCGCAGCGTTCCGTCACGCCGCCGCGCTCAGGTTTCGACGGTGTCTGCGGCGGCGCCGCACCGCTACCGGCCTTGCCAGCATCGGAGTTTGGCTTCTTGCCCGCTGCTTTTGCCGACGCTGCTCGGAGTTGCACACGATCGGCTGCGATGCGGTCACGTGCATCGCGTTTGCCGTCTGGCGGGACGTCGGCAAGCTGCAGGTACTGCTCGAAGAGCGCGATCGCCTCGGCGTACAGTTTGCCTTCCTCGTACGCGCGCGCAGCGTTGTACAGGGTCGCGGAATTATGGCTGATGGCAAAACCTTGCATGTAGCTGTTGGCAGCCTGCGGGTACAGACCGCCCTTGAAGAACGCCTTGGCTTCGATGGCTTTGGCCTCGGCGCGTTCAACGTCATCGGCACGGGGCTCAGCAGCATGAGCACTGGCGTGCACGAAAAGCAGCGCCACGGCCATAGCCGCCCTTGAGATGAACCGGCTCATTGTCGGGACTGCAGGGCCATCAGATTCTTGCATGATTGACCAACGGCGCGGTATCGGCGCGACACTGGAAGTGTGAGCCCGCGGCAATCGCAGGTCAACGGCAACTGAGCCCCATGTCGTGCATCACGAAATCGGTGGCAGGCCGCCACCAGCCGCGGTTGGGCATGTGGTGGTCGAGCTCCGTCCTGATGCTGGCGCAGTTCATGGTTCAGTATTACAGGCAATGGGCCGTGCGGTCGCCCCCAAGGGTCGCGTCTCCGGTGCCGCGGCCTGCGACCGGAGTAATGAAATCTTTCAACCTTACAGCCCCGCGCGACTCCAGTGAGCCGACGGGGCGGGCCAGAATCGCGGCGCCGGCGCTGCGACGCGGGATCGCTGAACGTGCGCGGGGCTGTAAGTCCAATCCGCGGGCCTAGCCTATGACCGCAGTTGCCTCAATGCGGTCAGCTTTCGGCCCTGCGCCCTGAGCCCGAAGCTCGTGCGCGCGTGCCGTGATTTCGGATTCTGCCTCCGAGAACAACGCGCGGACGCGGGCAAGCTGAGTTGGCGACAGGGCGTCATCCATCGCGTGCTTTATGGCACCGCGGACGCCCATAGGAACACCAGCCTCATCGTACGTTTCGCACTTCGCCATCTCGTTGACCAATACGACCAGCATCGCGGAGAAGAGTTTCCTCACGTCGGGGTCGCCGCCGACGGCACGAGATACCCGACAAAGGAGTTCGTGGTCCAAGCGGTCGTACAGGAAGTCGTCGTCACGCCACATGCCAAATGCTGTGTATTCTTGGATGTGCATCCAACACTCCCACTCGTGGTCGGGATATTGAGCACGCATCTGACCTTCGAAGGGCTCTTGGGCATCAGCCAACAGTTCCCAAATCAAGATTGAGCCGAACCGACTAGCCACGGCCGAGCCGGGAATGGTCGTCAGGTCGACGTACTTCATCCATTTACGTTCATAACTTTGCGGTCCATCGGGCTCACACTCGATATTGACGACCCCAGCGACCTGGCACCCCCACATGTCCAGTCCGACCGGCAGCCCGTGACTCCAAATCTGCGGTATTTTCTCGTGATTTTCCATTTTGTGCACTTTGGATGATGTTTGTTGCAGTAAGTTGGAAGGGACTAACTTGCCGGTCGGTGTTGCTTTACCGGGTGCTGAACCTGCGCCACTGGTGGCGACCGACCGCTTTGGCACGCGCTGCTTCTTGCGATGTGAACGCTTCGCGGTTTTTGACACTTTCTGAATTTTCAAGTCATCAGACATTTTAACCTCTTATGCGCCTCTGCGCTTGCACTTACTACTCACTCAATTCTGCCACCGACGCGACCGTCCACCTGGATGTCCTCGAACGGCGACAGTTTCATTTGGGGCACCCGCAGTCACTTTTGCGGCATGGTCCCCGGGACATGTCCCTCGTCACCGGTATTTAGTTGTTCGCCCCCTGCACCGACTCATCGCCAGTAGTGTCGTTGTCCGCGAACATCGGCATTTGCGAAGTGCCGACCGACGATTTTCCGACGACTGGTGAAACGTCGATTGAATCACGCGTAATATTCTTGATGTCGTCGTTGGAGATGTCACCCATCAGGTAGGTCATCACCGCCACCGCGGCCTTTGTAGGTTGGCACTTCGCACCTTGTTCCCGCGCCAAGCGTTGACTCAGGAAGAGGCGGTAGATCTCCTTTACCCGCGGGTCCTGCGCTGCCTTGCTGATGCACAACCCATTCAATTCCAGCAACTTGTTCAACGTGGCAAAAGGGATGAGCACGTTATGCCTATTGCTGGTCCAGCAGCACACGAGCGCTGTCGACGCGCCTAGGCGCGACGCGAGGTCGGTCTTTTTTAGCCCAGTCCCGGCGATGAGTTCGCCCAGCAACTGTTTGAATGTAAGCATTTTGTTTCCTTATTGTCATGTGAGCGTCGATGGCGCTGCCGATGCGATATTTTCGTTGATTTTCCGGGTTTCCAAGAACTTCATTCCATCGCTGCTGGATGCTGAGCTGCCGAAGGTGTTCTCTGGGTCGCAAACGCGGTCCCAGCATCACGATTGCTGTTTTCAACCCGAGCCCAGCACACCCCACACGGCACCTCAACCATTCGCCCACATGCTACCAAACAATTCATTTACTGTCAAGCAATAACTTTACAGTCAACACAACTATTAGTTGACATGATGGACCAGAAATGGATGTCTTCAAGCTGGCATTCAGCCGACAAAATCCATTCGCAACAGCCGTTTGCAGGTGATTCGACCCAGCGCCAAGACGGGCGCGGCATCGCGACACGAGAATCGATAGAGACACCCTCACGTTTTTGCGTAAAAATCGGGTGTAGAAGCGGATAACCGTATACGGGATATTTCGCGTGATACGGCACGACTCGCTGTTCATCGACGGAGTTTGATTTCGCTCCACACCACGGTGCCGAGCGGGCGCGTGGGCGCTATCGGTGCAGCGCCGGTGCGCGTCAGGGTGCGGGTTCGGACGCGCGGCACATTCGTCTCTGGAACAGTCGCAGCACACGGTCAGAGCACCACGGCGCAACGCCAGACCACGTCGCAGTCCATGCGCGCCACGTCACATTCGCTGAATCGGCGGGCAAAGATGCCGCCACGTCAGGTCAGCAGTCTCGGTTGGCCTGTGAC
>CAIYBN010000054.1 GCA_903924465.1 uncultured Myxococcales bacterium
TCGGCCGAACGCAAGGCGTGCGCGCGCGCTTCCGCGGGCTGGTGAAGAACAACTTCGACCTGCGGAGGCACATCGTGATCAATAACTGCTATGTACTCGCTGGGTTATGGCGGGATGTAGGATAACTGGTCGCGTCTCTAGTCAACCTGAGCCGCTGTTGAAAGCCGCGATTCTGCACCGACAACTGGGCAACAAGAAAGCGGCAATGGACCACTTGCAGCACTATCTGCAGTTGGCGCCGAGGGATGCGCCCGGACGGGGCACGGCAGAGGCATTGCTGCAACAGCTGGACGGCCCACCAAGTTCGGCCCGACCCTCGCCTCTGCTACCGGCTGGCGGCACTGGAGCGACGAGGCCAAGCGGGCAGGCTGCAGGCCCCGCAGACACGACCAAGCTGACTGCGGGTGCGAGCGCGTCAGAGACTGTCCAGCCAGTGTCCACCGCGTCAAGATCGTCCAGATGGGTGGGCGGTTGGACAGCAATTGGCTTGGGCGGCGCGGCCGTGCTCGGTGCCGGTCTTCTATTCTGGCCAGCAGTCAACAAGCCACACTCGACGACAACAAGTTGGCCAACGGCCAATTCGATGGCAACCGCATCAGCGTCGACCAGGCTGCGGCCGGGCAAACCAGCATCAACGGCAAGTGGACCGGCTCGGTCGTGGCAGCAAGCGTCGGCATCGCAGCCATCGGCCTCGGCGTGTGGTTGATTGCTGGCGATCGTGCCGACGTGGCGCTCTTGCCCAGCTGGGAAGGCGTCAGCGTCGTGGGGAGGTTCTGAAGTGCGTGCTGTCATCATTCTCGCAGTCGTGGTGGCACTTGGTTGTCGGGCTATTCCGACGACCGCCGCCTTCGACTTTTCAGACGGCGATGGCGCCGTCGGTTCGGATGCGAATCCGGGCACTGATGTCATCGAGATAGCGGATGTTCAAGATGACCTGGCGGATCTGAACGACGTCGCGGTTCTCTTGGATGGAGCGGATGCCACGGACGTCAACGCCGGCCAGGATGCCACAGATGTCGATGCTGAGCAGGATGTAGTCAACGCAGGCTCGGATGGCGTCGTGACAACCTGCGACGGCAAGAACTGCGACGATGGCGTGCCATGCACGATCGACAGCTGCAACGCCACATCTGGCTGTGTGCATACGCCGGATAACGGCAAGTGCGTAGACAACAAACCGTGCACGTCGGATTTCTGCAATGCCTCAACGGGTTGCCTCAACGCCAACATGAGCGGCAGTTGCGACGATGGTGACGCTTGCACGACCAACGACACGTGCAGCGCAGGCATCTGCAAGGGCAGTCCTCCCGTGTGCGGCAACGGCAAATGCGAGTGCGCGGAAGATGCACAGACGTGTCCCGCAGATTGCGTCGTCGAACCGCTGATGGTCAGTCTGCCGGCAGGCACCTTTCTCATGGGTTCGCCCGCCGGTGTTGGCAATGACGACGAACACCCCCAGCATCAGGTGACCCTTTCGGCGTTCCAGATCGACAAGAGTGAGGTGACTGTGGCGCAGTACACCGTCTTCTACAACCAGCTCATCCCCACGCAGAAATGCAACAAGCCCAATTCGGATAACATGAAGTGCGCGCAGCCGGGCACGACTCAGGCTTGTAATTGGGGCGTCGTGGGCAAGGAGCAGCATCCGATCAACTGCGTGGACTGGTTCCAGGCCAGCGCCTATTGCCAGTGGGCCCACATGGGCGGTCGACTGCCAACGGAGGCCGAGTGGGAATACGCAGCTCGGAGCGGCGGAAAAGCCCAAATCTATCCGTGGGGTGACGCTGCACCGACGTGTAGCTTTGCCAACTACTTCACGTGCAACTCAGACTCGACAGCCGTGACCTGTTCGCATCCATCCGGCAACAGCAGTCAGGGTGCCTGCGATTTGGCCGGCAACGGGTACGAATGGTGCTGGGATTGGCAGGGCGCCTATTCGGCGACCGCACAGACAGATCCAATCGGCCCCTATCTGGGCAATTACCGCGTGCTTCGCGGTGGTGGGTGGGAAGACCCGCCCGAGGCGTTGCGCGCAGCGATGCGTTATCAAAATAGCGACTCCAACTTCAGCAACTATGCGACATTTCGCTGTGTCAGGACTCTCTAACGGCGCGCACCGTGCGCCGATCGAAGGCGGGGCGAGTGGGCTACTCGATAAACCTCACCCAAACCGACGACCTGATTCGAATACCAAATTTCGTTGGTCCAATCGTTTGCATCTGGGACTGGGACCGCCGGCGGGCCTCCGTTGGCATGTCGCGGATCGCGGACGCTTGATCTCCAATTTCGATCAGCGCGTATGCCGTGGCTCGGAATCATCAGAAGCCGCGTCCCGCGTCATCACGCCAATCACCGGCCCCTTGCTCCCGTCGCCCTTGCGGAAAAACTCCTGGACGATCGCATCGCGACTGAGCATCGCCTCAGCCTCCGTCCCCGCGAAGTGCACTTTGCCATGGAGCAGCAGCACGTACCGGTCACACGCCGGACGCATCCGGTCGATATCGTGGCTGATGACCAGGCACGTCGAATTGCGATGCGCTTGCGTCCGACGGATGAGGTTGAAGATCTTCGACGACGTCACCGGGTCCAGGCCGGCGGTCGGATCATCAAAGAAGATCAGCTCCGGGTCGTTGATGTTCGCCCGCGCCAGACCGACGCGCTTTTTCATCCCGCCGGACAGCTCATTGGGCATCAGATGCCGCACATTGGGCAGGTCAACCTCCGCCAGCCGCTCCTGCACCTTGAGCTGAATCTCGTCCGGCTTGGCGATGCCGCGCTGCACCATTGGAAACGCGACGTTTTCGCCGACCGTCATGAAATCGAACAGCGCGTAGTTCTGAAAGACCAGCCCCACGCGCTCGCGCAGGCGCTGCCGCGACTTCTGGTCGATCGCCAGCAGGTCCTGGCCCAGCACTTCGATGTGGCCGTCGTCCGGCTCCATCAACCCGCAGCAAATCTTGACGAAGACCGATTTGCCCACGCCGCCTGGACCAATCACGCCGACGACTTCGCCCTCGCGCATTTCGAAATCGATGCCGTCCAGCACCACCGCGTCGCCAAAGTTCTTTTTCAAGCCGCGCACGCGCAGCACCACGTCGCCCAGCTGCTTGGTCGACCGCGGACCGGCGCCATACGGCATCGGCGGCATGTCACGGGCCAGCGTGTCGCGAAAGTTCATCTCCGTCATGGCGTTGTCCCCGGCGCCTTGCGCAGCTTCTCCTGCAGCTCGACGATCTTCGCCTGCGCCAGCGCCACTTCCTTGGGCGCAATCGGCGGATGCTCAGCCAAATCATGCAGGCAGCGTTCCTTCATCTCCGCGGTCTCCGACTCGCTGCAGATGCGCTGGTCGTTCTCATCCATGTCGGCCTGCTTGTCCGTCGCCGTCTGAATCAGCTCCCGACACGTCGCCATCGCGTCCTGCAAGTGGCCCCGCTGTTCCTGGATGGACACCACCGTCCACAGATACGGCACGATCTTGCGCGGCCGCTTCAGCATCTCCGGCAAGTGCCGCGCGTGGAGCTCCGCCCGCGCCAGGTTCTGCAGCGGCCCGCGGTACAACTCAATCAGCCGCGACGCCGCGTCCATGTGTGCGCTCAACGCGTAGCTCGCAAAGATGTGGCTGGTCTCGTACGTCTCAATCACCCGCTCCAGAATCACCGCCTCTTCGGCGTAGCGCTCCAGCTTGTGCAGGATTTTCGTGTGCAACATCCACGCGTCCGGCACCGTCTGCGCATCTGGATAATCGGTCTCCAGCCGTGTCAGCAGCACCAGCGCCCGCTGCTGGGCATCCGGCGTGCCTTCTTCCTCGCGCAGCATCGCGCCACGCAGCAGATAGTTGTCCGCCAGTTCGCTGTGCGGATCAGCGTCGTAGAGCTTTTCAAACAACCGCTCCATCGACTCGCGCGCCACGCTGTCCGACTGGCCGTGCTTGTACAGGTGATCCAGCGCGCGTTGGCTCGCCGCCTCATCCGGCGCGAGACCGCAAATCGTGATCCACATCTTCAGCGCGTCCGCCTGCTGGTTCAGCTCGTAGTAACGCAGCTCGCTCGCGTGCATGAGCGCGCGCATGCGCACGCCGCGATCCCGGCCATCGGACGCAATCGCCTCGTAGCAGGTCGCCGATTGCTGGAACTTGTGATCGCGGGCGTAGACCTCGCATTCCATCAGCGCCGCTTCGTCGGCATCGCGCGGATCTTTCGCCGATTGCTGCAACGCCTTATAGCGCGCTACCGCCAGGTCGTGCTGACCGTCGATGTACAGCTTCTCGGTGTAGTAGAAGTCCGCGTCCCAACGCAGCAACTGCGGATCATGCGCACAGGCCGCGAGCAACACGAGAAAGGGCAGGGCGTGGCGCATGGACTCCAGAGCGGCTATTGCAAGACTACGTCGTCGATCGTCCACGTGGCCGTCTGGGCGACGACCGCGGTGGAGGTCAGCAGGAAGCCAATTTCCACCTGACCGGTGAGCGACGGGATGAACACCTTGTACGCGCTGCTCGCCGGCGAGGTCGGCACGTTGATGAGCTGCACCTCCGTCCAGCTCGCGCCGTCGGTTGAAATGCGCACGGAGATCGTCGAGTTGCTGGGCAAGCCGCCAATGGGGCCGCCCTGACCGGTGTAGCCCATCGTAAACGTCAGCGTTGCAGATTTCTGTGTGCCGGTCTTGAGCATCGGCGAAGCCAAAAGCGTGCCGACCGTCGCGAAGTTGGGGAGGTTGCTCTGCACGGTGACCGACGCGCTGTGGCCGCCGTTGGCGCCGGTGCCGAGGCCCCAGTTGCCGGTGCCAAAGCCGGGCTGCTGGGTCGCGATCCAGCCGCCTTCGCTGAACGACTTCAAGTATTCGTCGAAGTTGTCCTTCCACGGCAGCACGCTGCCGTTCTCGCACGCGTCGCCGATGCCGTTGCCGTTGCTGTCTTTCTGGTCGGGGTTGTAGACCAGCGGGCAGTTGTCCTTGACGTCCGGCACGCCGTCGTTGTCGTCATCCGGGTCGCAGGCGTCGCCCAAGCCGTCCTTGTCATTGTCGGCCTGATCCGCATTCACCGTCAGCGGGCAGTTGTCGTTGATGTCGAGAATGCCGTCGTTGTCGTCATCGGTGTCGCAGGAATCGGGAATGCCGTCGCCGTCGGTGTCGACGCTCTTCAACTGGCCCGAGCCAATCGCGAACTGGTCGATGAACACGCCCGCGGTGGTGTTGGCCATGCCGTCCAAGCTCTGGAAGTTGAAGCGGAAACGCACGGACTGGCCGCCGTAGCTGG
Organism: uncultured Myxococcales bacterium; assembly: GCA_903924465.1. Classification (GTDB taxonomy): domain Bacteria; phylum Myxococcota_A; class UBA9042; order UBA9042; family UBA9042; genus CAIYBN01. The sequence continues at coordinate 5,255 of CAIYBN010000054.1, forward strand.
ACAAGTCGACCAGCTGGTTGCCCCACGTGTTGATGAGCGTATTGGCGCCCTTGGCGACGAGGTTGCTCCAGTTGTTGTACGCGCCGGTCTCGGTGGCGATTTGCAGGTCGATGAGGTCCCAACTTGTGCCGCCTTCGATGGCGAACAGGTACCAGTAGCTGAGCGTCACCTTGACGCCAATCGGCAGCGCGACGGTCGGTGAGGTGGCGATGCCGTTGGTCGGCTGGCCGCCGCCGTCGTAGTTGCCGGTGGCGGGATTGCCGTACCAGAGCGCGCCCGGCTTGGTCTTGGACTCGCCTTTGCTCCAGACCTGCCAGCCCACGCCGTTCATCGGCGCGGTGAACGTCCAGCCGCCGTTGGTGTTGTCGTCAAACTGCCACACCGCCACGCCGCCTTCGTCGGTCAAGCCGTTGCAGTTGTCGTCGACGCCGTTGCACGGAATGTCCAGCGCTTGCGGCGCATTCGGGTTGTACGGCGCGCAGTCGGACACGTTCGGATAACCGTCGCCGTCAATGTCGTCGTCGCAGACATCGCCAAACGCGTCACCGTCCAGGTTGGCCTGATCCGGGTTGGCCACCAGCGGGCAGTTGTCGCACGCGTCGCCGACGCCATCCAGGTCCGAGTCCTTCTGATCCGGATTCGCCGTGACCTTGCAGTTGTCGCACGCGTCGCCAATCTTGTCCTTGTCCGTGTCGGTCTGGTCGACGTTGACCACGAGTGGGCAGTTGTCGCTCGGATTCAGGTAGCCGTCATTGTCCTTGTCCGCGTCGCACGCGTCGCCGTACTGGTCGCCGTCGGTGTTCAGCTGATCCGGGTTGTAGACGCTCACGCAGTTGTCCGTCGCGTTCAGCACGCCGTCGCCGTCCAGGTCCGGGTCACAGGCGTCGCCGATGCCGTCCTTGTCCGTGTCCGCCTGCGTCGGGTTGCTGACGGTCGGGCAGTTGTCGACTGGATCGCAAATGCCGTCCTTGTCGGTGTCCTTGCAGCACGACGGCGCGCTCGACGGCGCGTGGATGCAGCCGCTCGCCGTGCAGGAATCGATGGTGCACACCTGATTGTCGTTGCAATCGGTGTCGGTGAAGCAGTCGGACGGCGTGACGCACTCGGAAAGCACGCAGACCTGGCCGGTGCCGCACGCGCCGCAGGAGCCGCCGCAGCCGTCGTCGCCGCACGGTTTGCCGCCGCACGTGGGCACGCACGCGGCCACGCACGCCTGCGTTTGCGTGTCGCACGCGGTGCTCGGGCCACAGGTGCCGCAGATCCCGCCGCAGCCGTCCGGGCCGCAAGTTTTGCCCTTGCAGTTGGACGCGCACAGGCACTGGCCGTCGACGCTGCAGAAGATCTGGTTGCCGCTGCACGTGCCGCAGGAGCCGCCGCAGCCGTCGTCGCCGCATTTCTTGGCGCCGCAGGCCGGGATGCACGGGCAGAGGCCGCAGTCCTGCGGGCAGCCGCTGCAGGTCTCACCGGCGTTGGGCTGGCAGGAGAAGTCACCGCACGACGGAATTGGGCAGCAGTCCTTGGAGCAGGTGTCGCAGGTCTCGCCGGCGTCGCAGGTGCCGTTGCCGCATTGGATGGGGCAGAGGCCGCAGTCGGTCGGGCAGCTGGAGCAGCTTTCGCCGACGTTGCACGCGCCGTTGCCGCACACCGGCGGGCACGCGCCGCAGTCGCTGGCGCAGTTGGAGCAGCTCTCCTTGCCGGGCGCGCAGACGCCGTCGCCGCAGGTCGGCGGAATCACCGCGCACGCACCTGTCGCGTCGCACACGCTGTTGGGCGGGCAGGTGCCGCACGAGCCGCCGCAGTTGTCCGCGCCGCACTGCTTGAGGCTGCCGTCCGCTTTGGCGCATTGCGGCGTGCAGGTGGTGCCGCAGCCGCCGCAGGACTTGCCTTGGCACTTGCTCACACAGCTGCTGTCCCACGCGCTGGCGCAGCAGAACGGGTCCAGGTCGCACACGCATTTCTCGCAGCCGCAGCCGCCGCAGCCGGGCAGGCCGGGCGTGGGCGTGCAGCCGTCGTTGGGCGGGCATTTGCCGCAGTCGCTGGCGCAGTTGTTGCAGGTCTCGCCTTGCGCCGCCGCGCACACGCCGTCGCCGCAGACCGGCGTGCATTGACCGCAGTCCTTGGGGCAGTTGGTGCAGGTTTCGCCGTTTGGGTCGCACTTGCCGTCGCCGCAGACGCCGGTGCACGGGCCGCAATCCTTCGGGCAGCTGCTGCAGTTCTCGATGGATGGATCGCACTTGCCGTCGCCGCAGGTCACCGGGCACGGGCCGCAGTCCTGCGGGCAGTTGCTGCATGTCTCAAAATTCGGGTCGCATTTGCCGTCGCCGCAGGTCACCGGGCAGGGGCCGCAATCGCCGGGGCAGGTGCTGCAGGTTTCCGCGCCGCCGCAGACGCCGTTGCCGCAGACTTCCGGGCACTTGCCGCAGTCGGAGGCGCACGTGGTGCAGTCCTCGCCGGTCTCGCAGTTGCCGTTGCCGCACTTGGCCGGGCAGGCGCCGCAGTCGCTGGTGCAGTTGCTGCACGTCTCGTTGGCGTTGCAGGTGCCGTCGCCGCAGAACACCGGGCATTGACCGCAGTCGCCGGGGCAGTTGCTGCACGTCTCGCCGACATCCGCCTGGCACGTGAAATCGCCACAGGTCGGCGGGCACTTGCCGCAGTCGCCGGGGCAGGTGCCGCACGATTCGCCGCTGCCGCAGACGCCGTTGCCGCAGACTTCCGGACAAATGCCGCAGTCTTTGGAGCAGGTGCTGCACGTTTCTGTGCCGTTGCAGGCGTTGTCGCCGCAGGTGGTCGGGCAGTTGCCGCCGCACGCGCCGCAGAGGGTGACGCATTGCGCATCCCAGGCAGTCGCGCCGCAGAAGGGATCCTGATTGAAGACGCACGCCTGGCACGCGCAGTTGTCGCAGCCCGGCGTCGCTTTCACGCTGCAGCCGTCGCTGCAGATGCCGCAGTCCTTCGCGCAATTTTTGCAGGTCTCGCTGTTGGGATCGCACTTGCCGTCGCCGCAAGCCACCGGGCACGGGCCGCAGTCGACTTTGCAGGTCGTGCACGATTCCGTCGCGTCGCATTGGCCGTCGCCGCACAACGGTTTGCACGGTCCGCAGTCCGCTTTGCACGTCAGGCAGTCTTCGGTCGCGTCGCATTTGCCGTCACCGCAGACGATGGGGCACTTGCCGCAGTCTTCCGGGCAATTGCCGCACAGCTCGCCGCCCGCCGCGTCGCATTGGCCGTCGCCGCAGACCGGCGCGCACTTGCCGCAGTCCTTCGGGCAGCTACCGCAGGCCTCGCCGATTTGCGGATTGCACGAGCCGTCGCCGCAAATTTCGCAGACGCCGCAGTCGTTCGGGCAGTTCTTGCAGTCTTCGCCGGTGCTGGTGTCGCATTTGCCGTCGCCGCATTTGGCGCAGGAGCCGCAATCGCCGGGGCAGGTGTTGCAGTCTTCTGTACCGTTCGGGTCGCAGGTGCCGTCGCCGCACTTGGCTTGGCATTGGCCGCAGTCAGGCGGGCAAGTCTTGCAGTCTTCGCCGGCGACCAAATTGCACTGGCCGTCGCCGCAGCCCTGGCAAATTCCGCAATCATTGGGGCAGGTTTTGCACGATTCACCGGTGCCGGGCGTGCACGAACCGTCGCCGCACACCGCGCACGCGCCGCAGTCCTGGCTGCAGGACTTGCAGGTTTCGCCGCCGGCGCCGTCACAGGTGCCATCGCCGCAAACCGGGCCGCACTTGCCGCAATCTTTGGCGCAGGTCGTGCACGTTTCGCCGTTGAGCTTGTCGCAAAATCCGTCGCCGCACGTCGCCGGGCAGGGGCCGCAGTCGCTGGCGCAGGTCGCGCACGTCTCGCCAGCGATCTTGTCGCAGACGCCGTCGCCGCAGGTGGCGGGCAATTCGTTGTCGATCGTGTCGGGCACGGTGACATCGACGATGTCGTCGGTTGCCGTCGCGTCGCTGCCGAGGTGCGGAATGTCGTCTACGGTGTCGGCGTACGGGTTGTCATAGGCGACGAGCGGGACATCGCCGCCGCCGCACGCGGTCAGGCCGAGGCTACTGCCGACAACCGCGACCAGCCACAGGGCTGAGGGCGTGCTGAACCGACGAAAAGACTTCAAACAGCCGTCGTTTGCCATGACTGCCTACCCACCGGCGTCTGGAACGCGCGGCCTATTTGGTGGTCGTCGCGGCCGTAAAGCCGAGATTTGCACCGTAGTTGATCTCAATCGCGTCGCCTTCGTGTGGCACTTCCGTGAAGTAGATCGCGTCGCTGTATGCGTGACAGAGGCCGTCAATGCACACAAGGCCGGTCACACAATCGCGAATCGTCTTGCAAGGTTGTGACTCGCCTTCGATTTGCTTGGAGCTCGCGCGGCAATCCGGCGACGCCTGCAGATAGAACCGGTCGACCGTGCGATCGGTCGCGTCCGCCGTGTAATCCAGCGTCGTGGTCACGGGCGCGCCAGTCGAGTCCGTGCGCGTGCGCTTGACCTCCAGGACCGGCAAATTCGTCGTTGGATCGCGATCCGGCGGGTAGGGCAAACACACCTTGACGATGCGTTTCAGGATCGTCGATGCGATGCCGTTGAGCGGCGCGCTGAAGTTCGAACCGGCGCAGATGTTGGCGAAGATGCCGTTTTCGCGGAACGCGTTGACCATCTCGATGTAGCGCGAGCCATAGCCGGACTGGCCTTTTGCGCCTGCGCAGACATACGGCGCCTGTTTGGCCGCAGCATTGCGCCGCAAGGCCTTGAAAAACACAGCAGTATCGAGGGCTTTCTGCGCCTCATCGGGAATCGGCTCGCCATACGCGTCAAGCACGAGCTTGCCATCCTGGTAGAGTTGCGCGTCAGAATCGCCTGAAATCGCTGCGAAAATCACGTGTGCGGGATCCGCCTTCAACGACTTGAACCGGTTCACGAAGTCGGAGACGGGCGCGAAACGCGCATCGACGGCCCGGTTCGCCTGCACATTGATTTCCGCCGCGGCCAGACAGGCCGTATCGGTCGGCGCGCAATCAGACGGGCACTTGTAGTCGTCCGGGTTCTTCGGCGGCGTGAGCGTTGCCTGCTTGGATTTCACGTACAGGCAATTGCCCTCGTTCAGCCGACGATTCCCGCCGACCGCGTCGCCCAGCCGCTGGCAGATATTCCAGTCTTCGGTCGGAAGCAGCGCCTTGAGGGCCGCCTTTTCGTCTTCCGTGCCATTGGCGAGGGACAGCTTCAGGTCCACCGAGCAATCGTCGTCGTCCGATACCACGACGACAACCAGATAGGCATCATCGCGGACCAACTGCGCAAACTGGCAATTCGGATTCTTCACGGGGAGACCGCTGCCATCCACCTGCGGATTGCCATTGTCATCCAGCAGATACGGGCCGCCGGGGCAGTTTGCCCCCGTCGGATCGAGAGCGGTCCAGGCCGAGCGCAAGCCGCCTTCAAAGCCGGACTGCTGCGAGGACGCCGCGCCAACCGTTGCGATGCAATGGAACAGATTCAGCTGGTCGTTGTTCAGCACCGATGGCAAGTACGGCGTGCAGGTCTTCGTGCCGCTGTGGTCGACGCAATGCGAGAGCGCGGGGCAGGTGTCGTCGGTCTCGCACGCCGGCCCGTCGGTCCGCGTCGGATCCGGGCAGTCCTTGGTGTTGGGCGGGAACATGCAACCCCAGTACTTGGGATCACTTTGCGGACCACCGGGGGCATAGCAGACTGCCGCAGAATCCTTGAACAAATCCTTGCACTCTTGGTCCGTAGTGCAGTGCCGCTGGCAGTACGAGTTCACGGAGCCGTTGTCGTTGGTCACGAGCGACAGGCTGCTCGGCTGCACGCAGCGCCATTCGTTGGTCGAAGCCGCGTCCTTGAGCGTCGATTCGTAGTGTTTCAGGACGTCACCATAGACGGGACCGGCGTGCTGGGGCTTGCCGTTGCTGTCCGTGGCTGGATCGTCCGCGTCAAGGTTCAGCAGCGACGTCGCCGGCGGCTGGTAATTCTTGCCCGCCGTGAACTGGAAGTTGAAGCCATCCCGGCATTGCGGGCTGGGTGTCGTCATGCTGTCCGCCGACGGGTCCGCGGACAGGTCGGTAAAGCACGGCGCGCGATAGTGCTCGATGCAGTTGGGCGGAAAAGTTGTCGCCGCGGTATGGTTGAACTCACCGATTTTCTTCACGGAAACGCCGGTCATCGACGGCAAGTCGGCAACCTGCTGCACCGTCACGACGGCCATCTGCGCATCGACCTGGCCCAGCGCCTGGAGGTTCTTGATGAAGTCGTCAAAGCCCTGCGCCAGAATTCGCTGCTGTTTGCACATCGACGTCGAGTGATCGATGACCCACAAAAAGTCCAATTTGACCGGAGCGTTATGGGACAGGTTGCTGGTGACCCGCGCGCCAAAGCTGTCCAGCAGGCTGTGGACCGGATAGTCGTTGCAGCCCGAAGCGAGCAGCACCAACAGGCCAGCCGCCACCACGCGTCTCGGGTTGGAGTCACGATTCCAGAGTAGCGGTTGCGAGGTCTTGCTCATGCCTACCGTCTTGTTCTCGCCGTCGAAAAGCCATCGCGTCACACTTCGCTGCTGACGAATGGACGTCCGCAGCGTGTGCCACAACCCTCCGACTCTACCACGGCCGACACTTCAAAGCTACACATCCCGTCCCAAACGGAACCCCAAGTTTGGTCTGGGAGAACGGTTGCATTTCCGACTGGATCTCGGTCGCGCGCCTGCGGTCAGCGTGCTAGGCGGGTTCCGCCGGCGCCGGCCGCGAGACATACCAGAGCACCGCGCCGATGCCCAAACCCAGCACGCAGACGCAAATCGCCGTAAGATTTGCGGTTTGCAGCAGCTGATCGGTCCTGTCGACCCGCAGAAACTCCAGGAGCAGGCGGCCACTGGCGAAGAGCAGTGTGGCCCAGGCGGCCAAACGCCCTGGAGGCGGCGAGCGGCGCATCAAGGCGCGGGCGAAGAACAGCAGCGCGAGGCAGAACAGCCATTCCAGCAGGCCGATATCCAGGCGCGCACCGTGCGGAAATGCCACGGCGAAGGGCAGCGTCGACAGGCGGCCCGGGTGATCGTGCGCCAGCACGCAACCGAAGCGCACGAGCGGCCAACCGTGCAGGAATCCCCACGCGGCGGCATCGATGACGATGGGCAAGTCCAGTCCCCAACGCCAGCTCAGCAGCAGCCCGACGATGCCGCCGCCCAGCAGCGCGCCAAGCGACGATTGCGGCAACGTGACGTGCCAAAGCGGCTCGGACGAGCCCGTGATCAGGACCGCTGCGACGTGGCCGACGATCACCGCGGCGGTGAGAATCGCAAACCCCATCAGATCGGACTCGACCGGCATCACGCCCAAATAGCGTTGCAGCCAGCGAGTGAAGGCAAGGTGGCCGACGGCAATTCCGGCGATGGCAAGCACCCCTTGGGTCGGAATCAGCACTCCGAGAATCGTAATGGCGCTGGCGTCAAACCATGGAATCATGTGTCATGTGTATCACAGCGCGGGCGCCTTGCGCGATGGAGCCGGAAAATGAACTTGCCTGCGGATCGTCCGGAACGCCCACCGTGGCCGCTCTACGTGCTCGCCGGTGGCCAGGCGCGGCGATTTGGCGCGAACAAAGCGCTCGCGATGTTGGATGGCAAGCCAATGATCTCGCACGTGATTGCCATGTTCGACCACCTTGCGGTGGCGGTCTGGGCGGTGGTCGATCGTCCGGAGCGTCTGGTGCCCTGCGATGTCCCGATTGTGGTCGATACGACGCCCGGCGCGGGCCCGGCGCACGCATTGCGGACGGCGCTGCGGCACCGTGGTGAGGGCTGGCTTTGGCTCGCGCCCTGCGACGTGCTGGGTATTGAAACGCAGTGGCTACAAGGGCTTGCAGAGCGCGCGCGTCCCGGCGTGCGGGCGGTTGCTTGGCGCGATCTCCGCTGGCAGCCGTTGCCGAGCCTGTGGCACACCGATGCGCTGCCGCTCGTGGAAGCGGCGCTGGCCCGCGGTGAGGACGCGCTCTGGCAGTTGCTGGACGCCGTTTCTGCAGACGCCGTGCCCCTGCCGGCCCACTGGTCACGCGTTCGGCGCATCGACACCCAGGACGCGCTGCGAGCCGTGCAGCACGAGCGCCAAGCCATCCAACTGTTGGAAATTCTGCAGGTGCGAGGCCCCTTGGCGACACGCGGTCTGGACGCTTTGGCGGTGGAGGCGCCGCTGCAGATGGCCGTGGCGCGTGGGCCACTCTCGCGCAACTTGGGGATTACGCTCCGGACGCCCGGCGATGATGTCGAACTGGCTGTCGGGCTTGCGTTTTCCGAGGAAGCGATCGTGGCACCAACGGACATCGAGCGGACCGAATGCACGGCGGATAACGTGACACTGCACCTCGGCGCGCACGCACCGCCGCCAGTGGATCGCAATCCGCGCATGCGCGTCACGAGCGCGGCGTGCGGCGCGTGTGGCAAATCGGAGCTCGACGTCACTCAGGTGACCTCGCACGTCGCGTCTGGGCGTCAGATCGTCGCGCTGCGCCTGCTCCAGACCCTTCCGGATCTGCTGCGTCAACGGCAAGTGGCTTTCACGGCGACTGGCGCGCTCCACGCGGCGGGCCTGTTCACGTGGCGAGGCGAACCGCTGGAGGTGCGCGAAGATGTCGGCCGGCACAACGCTTTGGACAAGCTGATCGGTGCGGCGTTCCTGGCCGGCCGGTTGCCCTTGCACGACCACATCCTGGTGGTGAGCGGCCGCGTTGCGTTCGAACTTGTGCAGAAGGCCGCCCTGGCGGGAATTCCGCTGATGGTCGCGGTCGGTGCGCCCTCGTCGCTGGCGGTGGAGGTTGCGGAGCGCGCGGGAATGACGCTCCTGGGCTTCGTGCGGCCGGATCGGGCGAATGTGTACACGCATCCCGAACGGGTGGCTCTGGACTGACGCCCGCCGTCATTCTCGCGCGATCAACGCCGCCAACGTGCCGAGGACAATCGCCAGCAGCCAGACCAGCGTTGTCGCCGCCAGCAGCCCGAGACTCGCGGGCTTGGAACCGTCATCTACGGCGGAAAGATGCCTCGGGGCGGGCAGCACGACGTCTGGCATCTGCCAGTCGTCCGGCGGCTGCGGATGGGCAATGGGCGGCAGGGACGGCTTGAGCAACTGCGGTGGCATCGCCGTGGGCGGACCGACCGGTTGCGCTGGCGCCATCGCCCGCAGCGGCGGCGTCAGGTGAGGCCGCGTCATTTCCACCTGCTGCGGCAGCGACGCTTTGTCGACGGCAGCCTGCACTCGGTGCGAGGAATACCAGCGGCGCTCGCCAGTCCCTGACGAGGTTTCCGGCGGGCGATCGTCCGGCACCTGATTCTGGTCCCGCAGCCATGCACCGAACGCGTCGCGATCCGCGCGCAGCCCACACGTGTCCATTGCCGCCAGCAGGGCTTCGCGCAACGCCCGGCCGCTCTGGTAGCGCGCGTTCAAATCAGGCGCCAACGCAGTCGTGACGACTTGGCGCAGCGGTGCGGGAATCTTCAATTCCGCGTCGCTCGGCCAGTGCCATCGTCCCGCCGCGACCGTATCGAGCAGGTGCAACGCGTCATCGTCGTCATACAGGGGCTGCGTGCACAACGTCTCGTACAGCAGGATCCCGACGGCGAACAGGTCGCTGCGGTGATCGACCGTTTCCCCGCGCGCCTGCTCCGGACTCATGTAGTAAATTTTGCCCTTGATTGTCCCTGCTTGCGTCTCGCTCGTGCGCTGCCTCGCCCGCGCGATGCCAAAATCGCCGAGCTTGACTTCGCCCAGCCACGACAGCAGGACATTCTGCGGGCTCACGTCGCGGTGCACGATGCCCAACGGCTGCCCGTGTTCATCGCGCCGACTGTGGGCGTGATCCAGCCCGGCCGCGACTTCTGCGGCGATATGGCAGGCATAGGCCTGCGGCAATGCCTGACCGCGGCTGTAGATGCGCTGCAGGAGTTGAAAAAGGTCTGTGCCATCGACCAGTTCGAACGCGATGTACCAACTGCCATCGACCTCGCCGGCGTCCAGAATCTGCACGATGTTTGGATGTGCCAGACGGCTCACAATCCGCGCTTCGTCGGCGATCATCCGCGTGAACCATTCGTCCTGGCTGTACTCGGGCAAGATGCGTTTGATGGCGACGGGACGCGAAAAGCCGCCCGGACCGTCGACCGTCGCGCGAAAGACTTCAGCCATCCCGCCGCGGCCAAGTCGCTGCTGTAGGAGGTATCGGCCAAACTGGCGGGGCAGGTCGTTCATCGCCTTGCAGCATAGCCCGATGGGACGCAGGGTGAAACCGCCTTGCGACAGGTCTGTGACATCGCGGCTTGCGGTACCGCCTTGACCAACCTAGCATGCGTTCCGGTTCGCTTTCCCCACCCGAGGATTTCCATGCCCGTCACTTTTGCCCACCGCACGATTTCCCACGTTGCCGTCATTGGTTCAGGCCAGATCGGTCCCGATATTGCGCTGCACTTTCTCAAAGTGCTCGATGCGACCCGCGTGACGGTGGTCGATGTCAGTGCGGCCGCGCTGGCGGCGGGGCAAGCCCGGACCTGGAAGAAGATCGACAAAGGTGCGGAAACGGGCGCGTTCAAACCGGCGCAGGTTGAAGCGATGAAGGCATCGCTGACGTTCACCAGCGATTACAGCGCCATAGCTGGCGCGGATCTGGTCGTGGAAGCGGCGACGGAAGACGAAGGCTTGAAAGGGCGCATCTTCGCGCAGGTGGAAGCGCTGGTCGCGCCGCATGCGATTCTGCTGTCCAACAGCTCCCACCTGGAACCAGAACGCATCTTCGCGACGCTGAAGGACAAAAGCCGTGCCGCCGTCGCGCACTATTTCTTTCCGGCCGAGCGCAATCTGGTCGTGGAAATCGTTTCGGGCGAAGACACCGCTCCGGAAATTGCCGCTTGGCTGATGCTGTTTTACGAAGTGATTGGCAAGCTGCCCATCGCGGTCAAATCGCGGTATGGCTATGCCGCGGATCCCATTTTCGAGGGAATTTTCGAAGCGGCATGCCTGTGCGTCGAAGAAGGTCTGGGCACGGTCAAGGAAGTCGATTGGGCAGCGCGCGAGGCGCTCGGCATGACCGTCGGGCCGTTCACGGCGATGAACCTGACCGGCGGCAATCCGATTACGCAGCACGGGCTGGACACGATGTACCAGCGGTTTGCGACCCGGGAATGGTCGTCGCCGTGGTACAAATCGCCGAAGCTGCTGAACGATTTGCTGGCCGCAGAAGGTCCGGCGGGCAAATGGCAGACGGCCGGGCGCGGTGAGGTGGTGACGCTGTCGGCCGAGCAGAACCGTAAGATTGTCGACGCCTTGCGTGGCGCGTACCTCGGGCTGACCTTTGGCATCGTGGATACCGGCATCATCGCGCTGGGCGATTACGAACTGTGCCTGGAGACGGCGCTCGACCTGAAGGGCCCGTGTCGGCTGTCGAACGAGCTGGGCATCGAGAACGCGCTCAAGCTCGTGGAGCAGTACGCGGCGGGTCACGAAACGATGGCGGTGCCGCGGTCGCTGCGGTTGCAGGTGATCGCCGGCCTGACGTTTGAGCCGTCGCCGCTGGTGCTGGAAGATCGCCAAACGCCGGACGGCATCGTGCGGCTGATTCGCATCCGCCGGCCGAAGGTGTTGAACGCGCTGAACCACCTGACCTACGAGAAGATTGCCGAAGCCGTCGCGGGCGTGCTCGGGGATCCACGGGTGACGGGCGCGGTGATTTCCGGTTACGGCGCCAAGGCGTTTGTCTCCGGCGCAGACATTCACGCGCTGCACAAAATCCAGACGCCGGACGATGGCTATGCGATTGCCAAGCTCGCACAGGACGTGGAGCGGGTGATTGCGCTGAGTCCCAAGCCGATTGTCGCCGCGCTGAACGGTCTCGCGTTTGGCGGCGGTCTGGAGCTGGCGATGGCGTGCCACCAGCGCGTCGCGGTGGCCAAAGCGCGGGTGCTCTGTGGTCTGCCGGAAGTGAATCTCGGCATCATTCCGGCGGCCGGCGGCACGCAGCGTCTGCCGCGTCTGATTGGCATCGAGCGCGCGCAGGTGTTGCTGCGGACCGGTGGCACGCTGAGCTCGGACGAAGCGCTGGCGACTGGGCTGGTCTCGGAACTGGCTGGCCCGGCGGAACTGCTGGAAGTGGCGGTGAACCGCGTGGCTGCACTGGCGGCCGGCGACATCGCTTGGACCCAGATTGACAGCGCGTCGATTACCGACGAGCAGGAGCCGCTGCCCGACGTCGACATCGGCCACCGTTCCAAGGCGGTTGACGCGCTGCTGTGCGAATCGATCGCCTGGGGCGCAGCGCATTCTCTGGACGAAGGCCTCGCGCATGAGCTGGACGTCTTCCGGCGCATTTGCACCCTGCGGGACATGCGCATTGGCGTGGATCATTTTGTCCAGAACGGCCCCAAGACGCCGGCGCCATTCGTCCACGGCTAGCCGTACTGGATGTCGACCACCACGTAGACGCGCTCGCCGCCGGGCGTTTGCACCTTGATTTCGTCGTCCAGGCCTTTGCCCAGCAGCGCTTGACCCATCGGCGAACGATGGCTGATCCGCGCGGTCGGCGCGTCGGTCTCATCCTCACCCACCAGCATCCACTGCTTCGTCTCGCCGTGCTCGTCCTCGACCTGCACCGTCGCGCCGAAGAACACGCGATCCCGCCGTGTTTGCTGGCGTGCGTCAACAATTTGCGCCGCATCCAGCCGCTGCTCCAGGAACCGCACCCGTCGGTCGATTTCCCGCAGCCGTTTCTTGCCGTAGATGTACTCCGCGTTTTCTGACCGGTCGCCTTGCGCCGCGGCCTCCGCCACTTCCTGGACGACGCGCGGCCGTTCCCGCTTCACCAAATGGCTATGCTCCTGCCACAAGCGCTGGTGGCCCTCCGGCGTGATGTAGTTGGGAATTGGCGCTTTTGGCTGTTCCATTGCTGCCTCATTCACACAATGCCACGAAGCGATGCGTAACTGTAATATCTTGAAATAGCTAAACAAACTGGCGAGTGGTCTGACTGAGAAAATGTGCGCGCGCTATCGCCCCTTGACGCCATTTCGCAACGAGCCAAACCTGTCATGCTATGGGATCGTTGCACGTGCAGCTAGCCCTGCCCAGAGGAAGGATGCCGATCGGGGTGCGCGACATGCAAGCCTGGCGAAGAATGCCAGTCGCAATGCTTGGTTGGCAGGCATCGTCGCGCCCTTGCCGTTTCTTCGCCCTGATGTGCCTGGGCATCTGTGCGCAAGCGTGCGGGGATCACGTCGTCGCGCCCACGGATGACCCGGATGTCGCTGCCGCCGATTCCACAGACAGCGCGCCGGAGGTGGATTCGGGAATCCCGGCTGACGAAATCGACGCGGACGATCCTTCAGACGCGCACTCCGACGCAGCGGCCGACGTTCCGGACACGCAGCCCGATGCTCCCGCGGATGCGCTGGCCGATGCAGATTCGTCGCCGGACGTAGCGCTTGATTCTGCCGATGCGACGGATCTGGTACCCGATGCGGCATCGCAACCCGATGTCGCGACCGCTACCGACGGTGACGCGACCGATTTGGCCGACAGCGCGACGCAAACAGCCCCGGACGCGGGGCCTCCGCCCTGCACGAGTGACGTGGAGTGTTTGCCTGCGGGAGGCCTCGCGCCGTGTCACTCGGCGAATTGCGCGGCTGGAACCTGTTCGATCGTCGCTGTAGTCGATGGCACGGCCTGTGACGATGGCGATCCGTGCACGTACTCCGCCGTTTGCCTGAACGGCGAATGCAGCACCGGCGTCAAGCTGAACTGCGACGACGGCGAGCCGTGCACAGCGGACAGTTGCGCCCTCGGCGCGTGTGCCCACACGCCACAGAACGGCCCCTGCGAAGACGGCAGCCTGTGTACGCTGGGTGACAGCTGCAAGAACGGCGCGTGCGTCGGCGGTCAACTGATGGACTGCGAGGACGGCAACGTGTGCACGGACAACGCTTGCGATCCGGGCACAGGCTGCAAGCAGCTCGCCAACGCGGTGGGTTGCACGCTCCTCGACTTGTGCCAAACGGGCGCACAATGTAGCGGCGGCACCTGCCACGCCGGGCCAGGCACCGTTTGCGCGGACGGCAATCCGTGCACGAATGACCTCTGCGATCCGCAGACAGGTTTCTGCCAATTCCTGACCACCACGAACCCATGCGACGACGGCAACGCCTGCACGCTCGGCGATTTGTGCCAAGGCGGACAATGCCAGCCAGGCGCGGCCAAGAGCTGCGACGACGGTTCGCCTTGCACGGGCGACGCATGCGACGGGACCACGGGGACGTGCGTGCACAGCGCCGTCGACAGCACCTGCAGCGATGGCAGTCCGTGCACCGTGAACGATGCCTGCGCGAACGGCGTCTGCATGCCCGGCGCGCCGACCAACTGTGACGACATGAATCCATGCACCGACGACGGGTGCGATGCCCAAACCGGATGCAGTCACAGCAGCAACAGCGGATCGTGCAGCTTCGGCAACGCGTGCGAACTGGCACAGTGCCAAGCAGGGAAGTGTATCACAACGGGCATCAAGGGCTGCGACGACGGCAATCCCTGCACCAGCGACACCTGCGTCGTGCCGGTCGGCTGCGTCTTCACCGCGATCGCCGATGGCCAAACCTGCTCGGCCCCGACGCCGTGTGAAGGTGCCGGCACGTGCGCTGCAGGCAAGTGTGCAAGTGGCGCCAAGAAGGATTGCAGCGATGGCAATCCGTGCACGGCGGATCACTGTGATCCCCAGAGCTTCGGCGGCTGTTACTGGCTGCCGGAGGTCGGATCTTGCGAGGACGGCGACTTGTGTTCAGGCCAGGACTTTTGTGACAACGGCAAATGTCGCCCTGGCACGTTGGTTGGACCCGCGACCGATTGCAACGACGGCAACCTGTGCACAGATGACACTTGCGTCGGCGCATCGGGCTGCGTTCACGTCGCCAACGCGATGGCTTGCGACGACGGCAATGTGTGCACCATCTTTGAACAATGCACATCCGGTGTCTGCCAAGGCGGCGCGCTCGCGACGTGTGAAGACGGCAACTCCTGCACGCTGGACGTCTGCGCGCCGACCACCGGAGCGTGCAGTTGGTTCCCCAAACCGGGCACGTGCGACGACGCCAACCCGTGCACCGTTGGCGAGCAGTGCATCGGGGCATTTTGCGTCGGCACGGTCGTGTCTTGCGACGACGGCAATCCCTGCAGCGCGGACGCGTGCGACGTGCTCACCGGCATTTGCGGACACACCGCGTTGGCCAGCGCGGTCACGTGCTCCGACGGTGACGCGTGCACAGTCAACGACAGCTGCGCGGGCTTGACCTGCAGCGGCGTTGCCATCGCTGCGAGCCTGTGCAGTGATGGCAACGTCTGCACCGTGGACGTCTGCAATTCCATCGACGGGACCTGCAGTTGGAGCCCGTCCACCGGTGCCTGTGACGACGGCAACCCCTGCACGGTCGGCGACGTCTGTGGCAGCAACCTGTGCGTCGCCGGTGTTGGCGCGCTCTGCGACGACCTCAATGCGTGCACGATTGACCAGTGTAGTCTCGTGACCGGTGCCTGTACGCACAGCCCGGAGCCTGCCGGCACAACCTGCGACGATGGCCTGGCCTGCACCGATGCCAGCGCGTGCGTGAACGGTCTGTGCGCTCCGGCAGTTGCCCACTGCACCCTATTCACCGATACGTTTGGCTGTGGCGTCGTCACGACCTGGAACCTGCCGTTGGCCACCAACACCAACGTCCTGTGGGCCATCGACCAGACGCCCGTAATTCCAAACAGCGCCGCGCACGGATGCATGCTCAATTACAACAACGGCGTGGACTATTGCGGCGGCGGTACTGGGTTTTACTGCGCAGTCTCACCCACGCTCGTCGCGATTTCGCCGAACATCGACGCGACGGACCCACACGGAATGCCGCGCCTCGCGTTTGACACGTGGTATCAGTTGGACGGCCCCCTGCCGGGAGGCACGGGATTTGGCGACGGCAAGACCGATGTGCCTCTCGTCGTCCTGCGCGACGTGGCGACCAGCCAGATTCTCGACCAATTCCTGTTGTCCAAGTCGAACTCCGGTTGCAATGGCCCCTGTCAGAGTGTTTGGCGGTCGGTGTCGCTCGATGAACCGAAGGTTGTCGGCCACGTGTTTCGCGTCGAACTGTCGCTGGCGTCGCCGACCAACTGGGGCAACCAGGGCAAGGGCTGGTTTGTCGACAACCTCAAGATGACGCAGGAATTCTCCAAGGAATCCTGCAACAACGGCGTCGACGACGATGGCAATGGCCGCATCGATTGCGCCGATCCTGTCTGCGTGGGCAAGCCCGGCTGCTGAGATGCCGGGGACTATCGCCCGACCTTCCAGATGAGCGAGAATGCGCGCTTGGGCGGTAGCACCCGCAACCGGCAGGACATCACATGCGCATTTTGTACGGCGTCGTGGGCGAAGGGATGGGACACGCGACTCGCAGCCGGGTGGTGATCGAGCATCTGCTTACCCAGGGTCACGAAGTGCACGTGCTCGTGAGCGGGCGTGCACATGCGATGTTGTCCAAGCATTTCCAAGGTGTGCATCGGGTGCACGGCTGGCATCTCGTCTACGAAGACAACGTCGTCAAGAAGGGCAAGACCGCGTGGTCGAACCTGTTGGATCTGCTCCGCGAAGCGCCCATTCTCGCCGATGCCTATCGGCAACTCGATGATTTTGTGCCTGAAATTGTGATTTCGGATTTCGAATCCTGGTCCTACGTCTACGCCAAGTCGCATCACGTGCCGGTGCTGAGCGTGGACAACATGCAGATCATCAACCGCTGCGCGCACGACGACGACGTCCTGGAAGGTCACAAAGCGGAGTTCCTGCTGGCCAAGGGCATCGTCAAGTCGAAGCTGCCGGGGGCGGATCGCTACCTGGTGACGACGTTCTTCCGTCCGCCGATTCGCAAGGAGCGCACGACGCTGGTGGCGCCGATCCTGCGGCCGGAAGTGTTGGCGGCGCACCCGACGAAGGGGACGCACGTGCTCGTGTATTCGTCGGCGGACAGCGCGGAGACGCTGGAGGGCGTGCTGAAGTCGTTCCCGAACGTGGCATTTCGCGTCTACGGCGTGCGGCGCGGTATCGTGGCGCAGGAGATCGATGGCAACCTGGCGCACCAGCCGTTTTCCGAGACCGGCTTTGTCGACGATCTCGCGTCGGCGCGCGCGGTGATCGCAGGCGGCGGCTTTTCACTCATGGGCGAAGCGGTCTACCTGCACAAGCCGATGCTGTCGGTGCCGCTGGCCGGGCAATTCGAGCAAATCCTGAACGCGCGGTACCTGCAAAAGCTGGGCTATGGGCTGTGCCGCGAGTCCGTGACCCACGCCGATGTGCAGGAACTGCTGGATCGCGCCGACGAACTCACGGCCAACTTGACGGCGTACCATCAGGACGGCAACGCGGAGGTCTTTGCTGAAGTCGACCGCGCGCTGACAGAACTGACGGCCCCGTCGTAACCACGGCGGGGAGCGTGGATTCTTGCGCAGCTTGGTTGGCGTGCGAGACTGGAGGAACTGACCGCAGCCCGTGTGCGAGCGGATCGCAGGAGGCAACGCCATGGTTCCACCAGCCAATCATCGTCACGCGCCATCGGCGCTCAACAATTTGCTCTACAACTATTCCGCCGACGGCGGTTCCTGGCAAGGCATTGAGGCCGCGCGCAAACAGTCGCGCGCCAGCCGCATGGTCATCATCGCGCGCTGGTTCTGCATTGCGATGCTGGCGGCTTACGGCGCGATTTCCGCAGCGTTCTACGCGGGCAGCGGCGACTTCGGCTTGGTCACGCACAACATCGCCGTGCCGGTTTTGGCCCTCGGTTTTGCCGTGGGCTACAACGCTTGGTTCCATTTCTCCTACGAATGGTTCGCGCGCTTTCGCTACTTGCCCCACGCGCAGTTGCTGTTCGACCTGGTCGTCGTCACCGTGGTCATTCACTTCAGCGGTGGCGTGGTCAGCTGGTTCTGGGCGGTCTACCTGCTCGTCACCGTGGAAGCGGGATTTGTCCTGGAAACGCAGCGGGAAGTGCTGTTCATCGGTTTCACCGGCGCCGTGATGTACGGCTTTTTGCTGCTCGCCGAACTCGGCAACACGATTGCGCCCGTGCCGATGCCGCTTGTGAACTATGCGCTGCAGCACAATTTCACGTTCGTCGCGTTGACGTGGACCTGGGTGGCGATGATGAATGGCGCCGTGTCGGTGATTTCGGGCGCGTTCGCGGCCATCATCCGCAAGAATGAAGCTGCGTTGCGCAAACTGGTCGTGATGGACGCCGTGACGGGCCTCTACAACCGCGACTACCTGTTCCAACGTCTGCAAGGCGAAATCCAGCGCAGCCGGGAATTCGGCCGCAGCGTCACGGTCATGTTGGTGGAGGTGGACGGCTTTGCCGCCTATAACGCAGCCTATGGACACGACGCTGGCGACGAACTGCTGGGCAGCATCGGTGGCATTTTGAAGACGTCGACAAGCCACGCCCATGCGGGCGCGGACGGCGGCGAGTACGCGGTAGTTTGCCGTCTGGAAGGTGCGACGTTTGGCGTATTGTTGCCGGAAGCCGCGCGCGCGCAGGCCAAGTCCGTGGCCGACAAAGTGCAGGAGCGTGTGCACGTCATGGCCGCGGCGGTTACGGCGGAAGCGTTGCGGACGCGCATCGCTCGGTACGTGACCGACCGCCGTGGCGTGACGCTGAGCATCGGCGTTGCGAGCTACGGCAAGGATGTCCGCAATGCCGACCACCTCGTCCAGTGCGCCAACAAGGCCTTGCAACAAGCGATTGCCGAGGGCGGAAATCGCGTGCATGTGTCTGACGAAATTCAGGAACTGGGCGCACAGCTGTTGCAGCGCTGAACGCGCATTCCCTATCCCAGCCTTTTCGCCATAGCCCGCAGCATCAGCCAACGTCCGGTTCGTCCCAGGTCATTGGCATCCGCCACAATCGCGTCCCGGTCTACCAGGCCCGTCGCCACCGTTCGCGTCAGCCGATCGGCGCCCGCCACTTCGGGCCGCAGCACGGACTGCAAACCCGCCAGCCACAGCCGCCAGTTGTCCTCCACGCGCTCGCGCGGCTGCACGAGCGTGCGGTAATCCAGCCGTCGCGCAAACACGTGAATGCGTCGCGCCGGCGCCACCGTCGCCAACTCCAGCATCGGCTCGTCCGTCTGCGTCTCGGTCATCTTGCCGGTGGTGTTCTGCGATGGCCGGGAGGACATCAGCGTCTTGATTCCGCCAGTTGTCGCCACGTCGAACATCACGGCCACTGCCGACGTCTTCTTCTTCGCCGCCTGCTCCTGGCTCTGCTGGACCGATTGCCAACGACCGGGCAGCGCCAGCACGACTTGACGGTACGGAATGCGCTCGGGCGGCCCGGTGAACCCGATCTGCGCCAGCAGCGCATCCGGATCGCGCAAGTCCACAGCGCGGGCGACGACCGGTCGAGCGAATTCGGGCAGCGTGGTCAGTGGCAGGGCCCACGCGACGATTCCGGCCTCGCGCCAGGCCGCGACGAGCGCGCGTGCCACCGTCTCGTCCAGGCGATCAGCGGCGATCCCGCGGCACCGCGCGAGTTGCTGCGCCCGATCCGCCGCTGTGCCACCGGCATGCTGGGCAAAGATCGGTGCAGCCAAGCGGACATCCGCGAGAGGCCAATCCTGAAGAACGAGTTGCAGGTCTGCCATCGTGTCTCCCCGTTCGTGCATCGCCGCCGCGAGCCCAGTCCAAACATGCTGACCTACACCGGGGACCAAACTCCTTTGGTCAGACCT
The DNA here is from genome assembly GCA_903924465.1 of uncultured Myxococcales bacterium. Taxonomy (GTDB): domain Bacteria; phylum Myxococcota_A; class UBA9042; order UBA9042; family UBA9042; genus CAIYBN01. The sequence continues at coordinate 25,034 of CAIYBN010000054.1, forward strand.
GTTGCCTTTCGGACTGGGACCGCGAGCGCGCACATTCAGTGGCACGTCGCGGATCCACAACGGTTGATCTCGAACTTCGGTCAGCCTGTCTATCCTTTCACGACGACGCTCACCATCCGCCCCAGCACTGGAATGACTTTCAGAATCTCCTTGCCTTCCGTCCACTTTCTCACGGCCGGATCCTCAAGCGCCAGCCGCGCCAGTTCGTCGAGCGGCGTGTCCTTGCGCACCTGGAGCTTGCCGCGCAGTTTGCCGTTCACTTGTACCGGAATTTCCACGGAATCGTCCATGCACAGCGCTTCGTCAAACGTCGGCCACGGCGCCAGGCCCACGCTCGGTGCGTGCCCGAGCTTCTCCCACAACTCCTCCGCCAGATGCGGTGCGTACGGCGCCAACACCAGCACGAAGACCTCGGCGGTCTGGCGCGGCAGCGCGGGCAGGGTGGCGAGTTCGTTGAGCGCGATCATCATGGCGGAAATCGCCGTGTTGAACCGCAGCGCGGTGCTGTCCTCGGTCACCTTCTTCACCAGCCGATGCTGCACGCGCAAGAGGGCGGCGTCCGGCGCCTCGTCGGCAATCGGCTTTTCAAACAGATTCCACACGCGCTGCAAGAACCGCTTGCTGCCGACAATGTCGCGCGTCGACCACGGCTTGACCTGCTCCAGCGGGCCCATGAACATCTCGTACAGCCGGAACGTGTCCGCGCCGTGCTCCTTCAGCACATCGTCTGGATTGATCACGTTTCCGCGCGATTTCGACATCTTTTCGCCGTCTTCGCCCAGAATCATGCCCTGATTGATCAGGCGCTGGAACGGTTCGGCGGTCGGCACGACGCCCAAATCGTAGAGCACTTTGTGCCAAAACCGCGCGTACAGCAGATGCAGCACCGCATGTTCCGCGCCACCGACATACAGGTCCACGGGCAGCCAGTAGCGCAGCGCCTCCGGGCTCGCCAGCGCGTCCGGATTGTGCGGATCGATGTACCGCAGGTAATACCAGCACGAACCTGCCCACTGCGGCATCGTATTCGTCTCGCGGGCGTACCAGTGGCCATTTTGCTGAAAGAAGCGCCAGTCGTGGCATTTCGCCAACGGCGGCTCCGCGTTGCCGGTCGGCAGGAAATCGTCCGTCGGCGGCAGCGTCAACGGCAGCTCGTCTTCCGGCACCGCATGGGCAGTCGCGTAGTCAATCCGCCAACTGCCTTGTTCCACCAGATCGGCGACGTTGGCCGCAGTCAATCCGGCTTCACGCAGCATGCCGCCGTCGACCGCTGAAATGACTGGATAGTACACAGGAATCGGCTCGCCCCAGTACCGCTGGCGGCTAAAGACCCAGTCGCGCAGCTTGTAGTTGACCTTGCGTTCGCCGATGCCGCGTTCGATCAGCCAGTCCGTCACCGCTTTCTTCACGGCAATAGTCGGAAGGCCATCAAATTGCGCGGAATTTACCGCAATGCCATGTTCCGTGAACGCCTCCTTCGGCGTCTCCTGCCACTTCGTGCCATTTTGGCTGACCACTTGTGTGATAGGTAGGCTAAATTGCTTGGCAAATGCAAAATCGCGCTCGTCGTGGGCGGGCACAGCCATGATGGCGCCCGTGCCGTAGCCACCCAGCACGTAGTCGGCGATCCAAATGGGCACTTGGGTGCCAGTGAGCGGATTTGTCGCGAAAGATCCTGAAAAAGCGCCGGATTTCTCTTTCACTTCCGCCTGACGGTCCCGCTCGGACTTGTGGCGCGCCGCTTCCACGTACGCCTCGACAGCCGTTCGCTGGGCCGGCGTCGTGAGCTTCTCTACCGCCGCGTGCTCGGGCGCGATCACCAGGTAGGTGGCGCCAAACAGCGTATCCGGCCGCGTCGTGAACACCCGCAGCGTGACCACATCGCCCACGACGTTGAAATCGACCTCCGCGCCTTCCGACCGGCCGATCCAATTGCGCTGCATCGCCTTGATGCCTTCCGGCCAATCCAGCGTCTCCACGGAATTCAGCAGTTCATCTCCATAGGCGGTGATCTTCAGCATCCACTGCCGCATCGGCACGCGCACCACGGGATGGTTGCCGCGCTCGCTGAGCCCGTTGATCACTTCCTCGTTCGACAACACCGTGCCCAGCGCCGCGCACCAGTTCACGGGAATTTCTGCTTGGTAGGCCAGGCCTTTCTTGAACAACTGCAGAAAGATCCACTGCGTCCATCGGTAGTACGTCGGATCGGTCGTATCGACTTCGCGGTCCCAATCGTAGGAAAAGCCGAGCGACTGGATCTGCCGGCGGAACGTCGCGATGTTGACTTGGGTCGTGTGCGCCGGATGGGTGCCGGTTTGAATGGCGTACTGCTCGGCCGGCAGGCCAAAAGCGTCCCAGCCCATCGGGTGCAGCACGTTGAACCCGTTCATGCGCAAAAAGCGGCTGTAGATGTCCGTCGCGGTGTAGCCTTCCGGATGACCGACGTGCAGGCCCGCGCCAGAAGGGTAGGGGAACATATCGAGGACAAAGGCTTTTTTGCGGGACGGATCCGTGGAAGTACGAAATGTCTTGTTGGCGAGCCAGAACGCCTGCCAGCGTGCTTCGATGGCGGTGAAGTCGTAGCGGTTGGGGGCAATCTCGGTTTCGCGAACGTCGGACATGGTGGTCAGGCTCCAAGGCAGGGTGGGTCTTTTGCCGTGGTCGGCGCGACATTGCAAGGCCTGTTCGCTGCTGCTGTTCGGCGAAAGCTGCAACGTGCGAAACTCGGCGCTTGCGACTCGCCGCAGCCCGCGTTACGCTCACGGCCTTGCGCTGCGAATGGCCTTCTACCCGACGACGCCCATGAGCCACGAACCCGAGCAAAGCGCCTGGCATACGGAAGAAGCGGAGATTCCGCTCCTGCAGGCCATGCCATTCTCACGCCCGCACGTGCTCCAGCAAATCCGTGGACCTGGGTCACCGGCGATTCTGGAGCTGGCGAACGACGTGCTGGTGCTCGGTCGGAGTCCGGAAGCGGACATCCACATCCCGTCGCCGTCGCTTTCGCGTCTGCACATGCGGCTGGAGCGCTATCAGGGCACGTATCGCGTCATCGATTTGGATAGTTCCAACGGCGTGTATTTGAACGAAATTCGCGTGCATTCCGCGGTGTTGCGGGATGGTGACACGATGCAGTTGGGCAACGCCGTGTTCATCTACCACGAAGGGAAATAGCAAAACTCGGCGTGGGTGGGTCGGCGAAGGCTGGCCGACGGCAACTTGCCGGATCATGGGAGCCAATATGGCGTTCTTCGTACGCTTCTGGGGCACGCGCGGCTCGATCCCGACCCCCGGTCGCACCACCAACAAGTATGGCGGCAACACGAGCTGCGTCGAAATCCGCGTCGATGACACGCTGTTCATCTGCGACGGCGGAACCGGTCTGCGCGAACTGGGCGTGGACCTGCTCCGGCGGGAAATTCCCAACATTACTGCGCATTTCCTGTTCAGCCACATGCACTGGGATCACATCCAAGGATTCCCCTTCTTCACGCCGGCATACATTCCGGTGAATACCTGCAATATCTACGGCACTTCCGTCGGCGATCACCGCTTTCACAGCCTGCTGAGCGGTCAGATGCGTAGCGACTATTTTCCTGTTGATTTCAGCGAGTTGCGTTCGCATATCTTGGCGACGGATTTGGACAACGGCCGGCGACCGATTGACGGCGTGCGCGTCCGTTGGTTTGAACAGCGCCATCCGGGAAGCAGCTATGCGTATTCACTGGAGAAAAATGGTGTGAAGGTCGTCTACGCGACGGACAACGAAATCGACCTGACGTTGGCGAAGACGTTTGATGAAATCCAAGGCGACCTCGACAAGCAACGTGAAGTCCATGAAACTCTTGTTGAATTCGTTCGCGGAGCCGACTTGTTGATTGCCGATGGCCAGTATACCGACCTGGAGTACCCGAAACACGTTGGCTGGGGTCATCCACGGGCGACGACGGTGGTGGATTTGGCGGTGTTGGCGGGAGTCAAACAACTGGCCCTGTTTCACCATGACCCGATGCACAGCGACGCGGACGTGGAAGCGATTGTTCAGCAATGTCGGGCACGTGCCAAGCTTTTTTCGAGCCCGCTGTTCATTTTTGCGGCGCGCGAGGGGCTGGAACTCAAGCTGGACTAAACATGCCTGCCAAGACTGGAGATCGAATGCTGTAATGCGGTAGGCATGTTTAGGCTGCTGGCCGGGTCGCCAAGCTCGCGTCCCTGCGGGCCGACTCGCGGCGACACAAGATATTTGACTCCGAGTCCATGCAGGGGCGTATAGCCGGCAGCAAGGGGCTACCGTCCGCACGCCGCGCTGTCGCCAGACGCGCAGCCTTTCTTGAAGTATTCCTTGGCCTTGGCTGGGTCGACTGCCACGCCATGCCCGGTCTGAAATGCTTCACCGGCCAAGCGACACGCGTTGGTTGCGCCATTGCTGCAGCCGCGGATGAAGTACAAGGCCTCATATTCCGGCGCGCAATGGGCGATCTCCCTGCGCTTGCACGCTTCTCCGAGCGCCAGACACGCGACGCCCGAGCCCAACTGGCAGGCTTTGTCGCGCGAGCTGACGGCCTTGCGCGGCTCGACATCGCACAACTCGCCGGTATCCTGGAATTCAGCGAGTTGCAAACAGGCGGTCGCGTGGCCGGCGTTGCAGGCGCGCTGGAAGTATTCGACCGCCAACTCGGGGTCAACGCTGCGACCGATGCCGAAGCGATGCGCGACGCCCATGATGAGACAGCCGGCCCCGGCGCCGAGTTCGCAGCCCTGTTCAAATTGGCGTAGCGCGCGCTGGCGCTCGCGTTCCACGCCATGGCCCGTCTCGAAGATCACGCCGAGGTGCACGCACGCGGGGCCGTAGCCGTCGCCGCACGCCGTGGACAACAATTCCATCGCTTTGGCGGTGTCGAGCGGCGTGCCAATGGCATTGCTGTGGGCGAGCGCGGCACCGGTGCATCCCCGCGGTTCGTGCTTTTCGCACGCCATGTTGAACAATTTCAGCGCCAAGCTCGGGTCGCGAGCGAGGCCGGTGCCATTGGCGTACAGCTCGCCCCACCAGGCGCAGGCCAGCGCGCTGCCCGCCTTGCAGGCCACCGAGAGCGTGTCGGCCGCCTTGCCGGTATCCCGCGACGTACCGATGCCATACCGCCACGACTGGCCAAGGCGCGCACAGCTGTCGCGCTTGTCGTCGCGGCACGCGTCCTGGAGCACCAGGGAAGCCTTGGAAAAATCCGGACCGATGCGTGCAGACTCCGCCAGGCGATCATCGATTTCCGCACAAGCAGCGACATCACCTGCGAGACAGTGCTTTTCGCTGTCGGTGAAAGCTGTGGACTTTGGCAGATGTACGGTGGATGGGGCCGTCTTCACGGCGGCGCTGCACGCTGGCAACAGGCCCAAGCCGACGGCAGCCAGCCGAGCATAGCAAGTCTTCCCAAACCACGTCCGCATTCCATCCCCCGCAGGTCCCCGATGAAGATACCCCACGAGCGCGTTCGTGTCACAAAGATCAGCGATTTGCCGTTTGTCTGGGTCTCGCGCGTCTGATACGATGGCAACACGGCGCTGTGTCGCGTCGATTTCACGGTAGGGCTTTCCGATGTCACGTCCGTTGAAGTGTCGCTTCGTCCAGATAAGTTGTATGACTTCAAGCGTTTACGTGACGATGTTGTCAACGGCGCTCTTGCTCGCGTTGGCGGGATGCGGCAACGGGGCAGCACCGCAAGACACGGGAACCGCGACCGATCAGGACGGAACCGGCGACACGGACGTTCACATCAAGCCGGACACGGGCAAGAAGCCGGACATCGTCGACGCTGAGGTGGGCGTCGATGCGACCGATCTGGAATTGCCGGATGCGACTTCAGACGATGTGGAAACAGTGGCGACGGACGTCGACACCCTGAATGACGTCGATGCCGGAACTGACTTCACGGATGTGAGCGGCGTGGAAGGCCTTGTGGATGCGACCGACGACGTGGACACGGTTGATGCGCCGGACGTACCCGACCTTGAAATCTTGTCCCCCTGCGAATTCCCGCAGAATCCGATGTCCGGTCAGGAAGGTTGGGCGTGCGCGACCAACGATGAATGCGATTTTGGCTACTGCGTCGACACGCCGGACCAAAAGGTCTGCACCCGCAGTTGCACCAACACCTGCTGCCCGGGCGGCTGGAGTTGCAAGAACGTCGCGCAAGCCGGCGACCCCGTGTATGGCTGCGTGCCCAGTCTCGTGCACACGTGCGACCCGTGCACCGACAACGCCCAGTGCCAGTCCCCCGGCGATCCGAACGGCCTTTGCCTCTCCTACGGCGACGTCGGCAACTTCTGCGGTGGCTCGTGCCCGTCCGGCACGAACACGGAGTGCCCGGTCGGTTACTACTGCCTGAAGAATGCCAAAGGCACAGCGAACGGCGTGCCCGGCGTCGGCACCAGCAACCAGTGCATGAAGAAAAGCGGCCAATGCGACTGCTCCAACAACGCGAAAAAGCAGGGCATGTCGACGATTTGCCTCAGCAAGAACAAGTACGGCACCTGCACCGGTAGCCGTTCCTGCCAGCCGAGCGGATTGACCGGCTGCGACGCCAAATCGCCAACCGCGGAAGTTTGCAACGGCTTGGACGACAACTGCGACGGCCAGACCGACGAACCGGGCGCGTCGATGTGCACGGTATACTGGAAGGATGCGGATCAGGACGGCTTCGGCAACTCGCCAGCGACGGGCGGCGACAATCAGTGCCTGTGCAAGCCCGTGAACTTGTATACGTCTACGTCACCCTCCGATTGCGACGACACGAATGCCCAAGTCAAGCCGAGCGCGATTGAAGTCTGCGACGGCATTGACAACGACTGCAACGGCAAGACCGACGAGACCTGCGACATGGACAAGGACGGCTATTGCGCCGCCGATGCGATCATTTTGCCCGGTTCCAAATCCTGCAAATACAAGGGCGTGGACTGCGACGATACCAATCCGAAGATTCATCCCGGCCAGCCGGAAATCTGCGGCAACGGCATTGACGACGACTGCGACGGCTACACGGACAGCGGCGCAACGGACGCCGTCGGCTGCACGTTGTTCTACGAAGATGGCGACAAGGACGGCGTTGGCACCTTCAACAACGAGTGCCTGTGCGCCCCCAGCGGCATCTTCACCGCGACCGTGAGCGGCGACTGCAACGACAGCAACGCCAACGTGTATCCCGGCAACAAGGAAGTCTGCGGCAACGGCATCGACGACAACTGCAACGGCAAGCAGGACGAAGCCGGCGCGATTGGCTGCACCAGCTTCTACAAAGACGGCGACTCCGACGGATACGGCGACAGCAACAGCAAACCCGCGTGCTTGTGCGCACCCACCGCCATCTACACAACGGCCAAGGGCGGCGATTGCAACGACAGCGATCCCAAGATGAATCCGGGCATGACCGAGGTCTGCAACAACCTGGACGACGATTGCGACGGCATCACCGATAACAACAACGCACTGGGCTGCACGACGTTCTATGCCGATAGCGACAAGGACGGTTTTGGCGACAGCAAGAAGGCACTTTGTCTGTGTGCGGCGACCGACAAGTGGACGGCGACGATCGGCGGCGATTGCGACGACAGCAAGGCGAACGTCAATCCAGTGGCGAAGGAAATCTGCGACGGTTTGGACAACGACTGCAACGGCATCATCGACGACCCGGGCGCGCAGGGCTGCGTGATGGCCTTCAAGGATGCGGACGGCGACGGCTTTGGCGATCCAATCACAAAGGCGTGTGTCTGCGGACTATCGGCGCCTTACAACACGTTCAAGGGCGACGATTGTGACGACAAACTTGCGTCCGTCTATCCAGGCGCGCAGGAGAAATGCAACGGCATCGACGACAACTGCGACGGCACGACGGACGAGGCCAACGCGCAGGGGTGCACGATTTACTTCGCCGATACCGACAATGACGGGGTCGGCAACAGCGCCAAGGCGGCGTGCTTGTGCGCCAAGAATTGGCCGTACGTGACGACCAAGGGCGGCGACTGCAACGACGCCGATCCGACGATCAAGCCGGGCAACATCGAGACGTGCGACGGCAAGGACAACGACTGCGACGGCATCATCGACAACCAGAATGCGATCGGCTGCAACGTGTACTACCTCGACGTGGACGGCGATGGCTACGGCGATGTCACGAGCATCACGCGCTGTTTGTGCACGACCGACGGCAGTTACAAAGTGCTGCAGGGCGGCGACTGCGACGACAAGAACAAAGCCATTCACCCGGGCGTTGCGGAGAAATGCAACGGCCTCGACGACGATTGCGACGGCATCGTCGATCCAGTGGGCTCCCTTGGCTGCACGAACTACTACCCGGACTTTGACAACGACGGCTACGGCGACATGTACGCGACCACGTGGCAATGCCAATGCGGCCCGTTGTATCCCAACACGTCCACCGCGGCGTACGCCAAAGACTGCAACGACAAGAACCCACTTGTCAGCCCAGGTGCGTTCGAGATTTGCGGCGACGGCATCGACAACAACTGCAACGGCTTGACCGACGAGTCGACGACGAACACGCTGTTCTACATCGACGTCGATGGCGACGGTTACGGCAGCGGTGCCGGCCAGTCACTCTGCAAGCCCGGTATCGTCAACGGCCAGACGTTCTCCGCGTCGCAAGCGGGCGACTGCAACGACGCGCTCGCTGGCGTTCATCCCAACGCGGCGGAAATCTGCAACGGCATCGACGACAACTGCAACGGCTTCACCGACGAACAGCTCCCGTCAGTCATGTGCGGAACAGTCACAAACGGCGATCCAGCCTGCATCGCCGGCAAGTGCACGCCCCAGTGCTACACAAGCTGGTTCGACGCGAACGGCATCGCCAGCGATGGCTGCGAGTGCAAGGCCGACAGCTTCTACGGCAGCGGCGTCGGCGATACCTGCGCCGGTCCAGTTGACCTCGGCTACATCTACGACGACGCCAGCCCGCCGATCGTCAAGACCGGCAACATCATGCCTGGCGAACTCGGTGATTGGTACCATTTCAAGGCGATTGACGCGAATGATGCGAGTGGCAGCTGCGACCCGTTCAACGTCCACGTCTGGTTGACCGGCAATCCGGACGGCTACTTCACGGTTGACCTCTATAAACACACCTGCGGCGGCACGTCGCTTTTGTGCAGCAACGAGACGGACACGGGTTGGACCGTGTCTTTCAATGGCAAGCCGCCGAGCGGGCCGCAGACAGGCAAGGGCGTTACCAGTGGCGATCCCAGTTGCATCAAGCAGGACGGCGTCACTTCGTGCTACCAAGCTCCGCCGATTCCGGAAATTGGTGGCGAATGCAACTGCATCAACGGCGTCGGCTCGAACGGCATGAACATCAACGAGTGCACGGACAATTCTGACGACTTCTACGTTCGCGTGGGTCGCCTGCCGGGCAAAGGGACGATTTGCCAGAACTACACGCTCAGCGTCTCGAACGGCGTGCCGTACTAGACCCATTGCCACTTGCTCGGTCTAAAACAGACTGAAATGGCTAGATTGTCTCCGATGTGATTTCGTGACGCTCACTTCCGAGCGTGCGCTTCCAGACAGCGCGTCCGTCGCGCTGCGGTCAGATCGCGGCGCACGTGGCGCCCGTCTGGGCGACGACGGTCCGCAAGTGGTTCATGATTCCGCTGAAACGGTCGGGCTTTGACGCGGGCAACTGGCTCGGCCATCGACTCCGCGCGCGCCGTGGGCGTGTCTAGAACGCTTCTTCCGGCAGTTCCATGATCGACAGCTCGGAGTTCTCAATGAGCTTGCGCGTCAACGTCAGGCCCGGCAGGACCTGCGCGCAGAACCACTTGGCCGACGCGATCTTGCCCTGGTAGAACGCGATGTCCGCACCCTTCGCGGTCGGCAGCTTCGCCACCGCAATCGCCGCGTGCCGTACGAGCAGCCACGCAATGACCGTCTCCGCCAGCGCGAACAGGATCTTGTTGCCGTGAATACCGACGTGGTAGACCGAGTCGTTCAGTTTGCCCAACATCGTCATGAGCATACCCTGAACGTCGCCCAGCGCCTTCAGCAGCGCCTTGCGCTCGTCCGCCAGCGTGTCGCCACCGTCCGTGCCCTGAGCCGTCGCCATCGCTTCTTCCATCAGCCCTTGCAGCGTCTGACCGCCGTCGCGGGCGATCTTGCGGAAGAACAGGTCCAGCGCCTGGATGGCCGTCGTCCCTTCGTACAGGCTGTCGATCTTCTGATCGCGGCAGTACTGTTCGAACGGGAAGTCCTGGATATAGCCCGAACCGCCAATCGTCTGCAGCGACAGTACCAGCATTTCCGTCGCCTTTTCGCTGCAGTAGCCCTTGAGCAGCGGCAGCATCAGGTCATTGCGGGCGTCCATCTTGGCCGCTTCCTTGTTGGTATGCCCGCCGAGGATTTCCACCTGGTCCTGCAGCCACGCAATGTACAGGCCGAGCGCGCGCATGCCTTCCGCGTGGGCCTTCTGCGCCATGAGCATACGCCGCACGTCGGGGTGCTGGATGATGCGCACGCGCGGCGCTTTCTTGTTCGCCGCTTCCTTGAGATCCGCGCCCTGGACGCGCTCCTTCGCGTACTCCAACGCGTTCAGGTACGCCGTGGAGAGCGTCGACATCGACTTCATGCCCACGGCCATGCGGGCATTCTCGATGATGTGGAACATTTGGCGGATGCCGTCGTGCACGCCCCCCATCAGGTAACCACGCGCCGGCACGTCGCCGTCGCCGAAGACCATTTCGCAGGTCGCCGACGCCTTCAGGCCCATCTTCTTCTCGACCTTGGAGACGCGAACGCCGTTGCGCTCGCCGATGCTGCCGTCGTCGTTGACCCAGAATTTCGGGACGATGAACAGCGACAGGCCCTTCGTGCCCAAGTCCGCGCCTTCCGGGCGGGCGAGCACCATGTGGACGATGTTCGGCGGGCCGTCATAGTCGCCGTTGGTGATGAAGCGTTTGGTGCCTTCGATTTCCCAAATGTCGCCGCTGACATGCCGTGCTTTGGCCCGGCCTGCGCCCACATCCGACCCGGCGTCCGGTTCGGTCAGCACCATCGAGCCGCCCCAGCGTTCCTCAGCAAGCCCATTCAGGAAAAGCTTCTTCTGCTGCTCGGTGCCCAAGCGATCGACGATCTTGGCCATGAACGTGCCGAACAGATAGAACGCAAGCGCCGAGTTGGCGCCGGCGGTCAGCTCAAAAGCCGACCAGTTCACCGACGGCGGCGCGCCGAAACCGCCAATGTGCTCAGGCAGTTCCAGACGAAACCACTCCTTGTCGTACCACGTCTTGAGCGCCTTTCTGAGCACCGGCGGCAGCGTCACGTCGCCCTGGGCGTCGACCAGCAAAGGAATGCGATCGGATTCCGCCCAGCTTGCCGCAATCTCGCCGCTGCAGAGCTTTTCATACTCGGTCAGCGAGTCGCGCGCGCTCTCTTCATCCATGGACACGAACGGCCCGCGACCCAGCGACGTCTTGGCGATATCGTGGAATTCAAACAGGTTGAAGAAGATGTCGCGAAGGTTGCTCTTGTAGTGCAGGACGGTCGACACGGCGGACTCCGAATGCCGTCAAGCCGACGACGGCGGGCGCAATCTGCCAGAAAACAAGCGCCGTTGCCAGTGATGGTGCCCTGCGCTGTGTCACGGCTTTGCGATCCGACGGGCTATTGCTTGAATCCTGCACACCGCGAGTCGTCGGGAGGCGTCCAATCGGTGAAAACCGCCTGATTTTGAACGATTTCACTGCACGAGACATCACCGTCACCGTCCTGATCCAGATTCATTCCTTGCTTGTCGACGCGCAACAGCTTCCATTTGTTGCTGATTTGGTTGCTGACCGTCGCGAACGGTTGGGCGCAAAACCCTTGGCTGGCGCCCAGCGCGACTTGCATGACATGGCGCGTGGCTTCGCCGGACAGGCTACCGTCGCTGTTCATCTTGCCGGTGCGCTCCATGACGGCCCGCTGGACGGCGTACAGATCGCAGACGCCGCCGACTTTGAGCGTCACGCCGGGGTGACCGTCGCCGTCAGAATCGACGACGCGCGGATCGTTGGCGTCGGCCGGCATGGCCTCGGTCTCCGGATTGCCCGAGGGAAAGTTCAGTCCCCAGGCCTGGACCTCCACGCCGCCGGTGTACGGGGCATCCGGACCGTGCGCGGGAAAGAAAGCACTGGACTTCATGAGGCCCGCGGTCTGCAGCACCACCAATGGCACCACCGTCGTCATGCCCAGAATCGGCGTGTTTGAGATGCTGCAATCCTGGCGAAACTCACGGAGTTGCATGCCGTCCTGGACGATTTCAACGCGCGACAATTCGTAGTTGCGCAGCTCAATCTCGTCGCCAATCGCGACGCACGTGGACCAATCCGTGACGAGGACCCAAATGCCGCTCAAGTCGGCACCGGTCGCGGTTGCGTCCGATCCGGGGGCCACGGCGTCCGTGGTCACACTGTCGAACGTTTGGGCGTCAAAGCCGGACGGCATTGGCGTGGGTTCGCATGCCGCCAGTCCGAGCGCGACGACGATGAAACTCAGCGGTCCAGTCAAGCGCACCATCACCAGCCTCGCATCACAGGTCGACAACTGGAGCAATATTGAGCTCTTTCGCCACCGCCAACGCGTCGGTCGCGGTGCCTTGCAGCACATCGAATTGCCACGTCGGCGCCAGATCGAGGCGCACCGTCTCGTCCGAGAAAGCCATCTCCGGCGTCGTCACGCTCACCCGCGCTGCCAGGTTCTCCAGCCGCGCATGTTTCACGACGTACCAGCTTTTGCCGAGCCCAATCAGGCCGTTCGGTACCGGCAGCCAAACGTGATCCTCCTGAAATTTGAAGGCGCTGAACGGATAGCTACGCACCACGTCGTCCAGGAGCCCAGGGCTGTACTCCACGACATCGGCAAAGCGCGGAAACGTGACCTTGAGCTCGCGGCCGAAGGGATCGTTGTCAGGGCTTGCCGCACCAAACGTGACGACCAGCCGCCAGCGCGTGGGCGTGATTTGCAGCCACTTCGTCGCGACCGTTCGGCCATCGACGGTCACCGTGACGTTCGACACGTCCGCGGGCGCATCCACGGTCGGCCACGCCTGCGTCGGCGGCGGCGCGATGTCCGCTGCCGTGCGTGCGCCCAGGTCCACCTGCGCGTGCGTCCAGCCCAGCGCGGTCTTCAAATCCGTCGCGAGCAGATGCGCGTCCGCCAGCAACAGCGGATTGTGGTCCAACGCATACTGGATTTCCGCCAGCCACGGATTCACGCCCGAGCAATCGCTCACTTCCACGCGCCACAGGCCTTTCCACAGCGCATCCAGCCGCGCATCCTGGTTCGCCAGACCCTTGCCTTGCTTGGCCGCCACTTCTGCCAGCACCTGCGCCGCGGCAATCTGCGTCCGTGCCTCGTAGCCACCGTTGCGCACTTCAAAGTCGTTCTCGTCCGTGCCCCACAGTCCACGCCCGCCGAGCCAGCGGTGCACCGAATCCGTGCTCTTGGGCTGCCACGTGCCGTCCAGCAGCGCCGGCACCTGCTTCTGCGCGATTTTCTCCGCCTTCAAATGCCGGACGTAGTCACTGATGCGCGTCAGGTAGTAGCCGTTCTTCTCAGTCTGCGCGAGCTCGTTCTCAAATTCCGCCACACGCGCCGGATCGTGCGCCGCAGTCGTGGCAAAATACGGATTGAGCGACTGGCCCTGGACCTCGGGAGCTGCGCGCAACTCGCCGTCGTCAAAGAAGTTCCACGCCAGATCGATGCCCGACGTCGGATCCACGCCCGCCGCGCCGACAATCAGGTCGCCGCCTTCCGAAGCGTAGTACGGCCACGGATTCGGGATGTCCTGGCGGACGTAGAAGAACAGGTTCTTGGGAAACACGCCGATGCTGTAGCCCTCGTCCACCAGCATCTTCTGCCGACCTTCGCCGGCCTGGCCTTCCTGATTGAACACGACGCCCGAGAGCGGCAGGCAGTGCTTGGTAAAAGTCGCCTTGGTCGCGGCGAGCGAGCGGTGCTGATCCTCGCGAGGAAACCCAAGGAAAAACTGGGCGTTGTAGTGAAAGCTGATCAGCTCCACCTGACCGCGCTGCGCCAACTTGCGCAGCAGCACCAGCACATCCGGATGCCGCGCGGCCATCACCTCAATCATGTACGCCTGCAGCTCGATGTTGACGCCCCAGGTCGGGTGCTTGTCGTACATCTGCAGCATCGGCAGGAAACTCTCCTGAACGATGAAATCCTCGACCTTGTCGTTGGTCCAGCCCACGTTGTCCGGATTGCCAGTGAAGACGTGAGAAATGCCTTTCGCGTCAATGTATTCCAGCCCGCCGATGACGTACTCGATGTTGAAGTGGAACAAGCTCAGTGCGAATTTCTTGCGCGACACGTCCGGCGGCGTGGTCTCGACGTACGGTGAACCACCTGTTTCCGTGCACGTTTCCGCGATTGCCGTGGCATCCGCCGCGACATCGACCGCCGTGTCCGCCGTCACATCGTCGCTCGCCAACGCGTCGTCCGTCGCGGTCGCCTTGTTGCCGCACGCCAAGGCGCTCATGCCGAACGCGCTCAGCACGATCCAGGATTGCCACGTACGCATCGCCTTCCTCCAGCTACCAAACGGCACAGCGATTGGCCGGATTCATCGCGGTCCCCGCTTTGCACTGAAACGCTTCCGCAAATTCCGGCAGGTTGGACATCGGCCCGTTGACGCGGAACTTCGCCGGCGAGTGCGGATTGGTCTTCACCATCGTCTGCTCCATCTCCGGTCGCATCTTGCCGCACCACGCTTGGGCGTTGGCCATGAACAGCTGCTGCTCCGGCGTGAACCCGTCGGCCACCTGCACTTCCTTCTGCTTTTCGCGCACTTTGCGCAGCGCGGCAAGCGCCATTTTCAGGCCGCCCATGTCGGCAATGTTCTCGCCGTTGGTCAGTTCACCGTTGACGAACAGCTTGGACTGCACTTCAAAACCGCTGTACTGCTTGGCCACGCACGTCGTGCGATCCTTGAATTGCTTCTCCACTTCCGGCGACCACCAGTTCTTCAGGTTGCCCTGGGCGTCAAACTGCGCGCCTTCGTCGTCAAAGCCATGCGTCAACTCGTGGCCGATGACCATGCCGATGCCGCCCAGATTGACCGCCGGACTGAATTTCGCATCAAAGAACGGCGGTTGCAGGATGCCGGCTGGAAACACCATGTGGTTGCGCTGCGGATCGTAGTAGGCATTCACCGTCGGCGGGCTCATCTGCCATTGCTCGCGGTCCAGCGGCTTGCCGATGCGCGCCAAATCGTACGCCACCTGATACATCGACGCCGCCAGCGCGTTCTTCGCGTACTGCTTGGCATCGGCGTCGAACGTGTAGTTGCGCCACTTGTTGGGAAACCCAATCAGGAACGCCATATCCTGCTGCTTGCCCAGCGCCTTCGCGCGCGTCCCCGCGTCCATCCACGCCAGGTGCTGCAGGTTGTCGGCAAAGGCCGCGCGAATCGCACCGACCAGCTCCGTCGCAGCTCTCTTGCTGTCACCGCCAAAATGCAGCGCGACAAAGTGTTGGCCCAGCAGCTCGCCCAAGGAATCATCCGTATCCTCGACGCAACGCCGCCAGCGCGGCTTCTGCTCAGCCTGCCCCGTCACCGCTTTCTTCCAGTTGAACGCTTCGTCGACAAACTTCTTGGGCAGCACTTCCGCCGTCGCCCGCACCACGTGCCAGCTCAGGTAATTTTTCCACGCCGGCAGCTTGGTCTGGGTGAAGATGCCATCCAGGCCGGCAAAGAACGCCAAGGAAGTCAGGTTCACGTCGGTCGGCGACACGTCCAGCGGCAGGAAGTAGGCGTTCCAGTCCATCTTCGCGTTGGCCTTGACCAACTCGGCGCGCGACATTTTGTTGTACAGACTCTTGGGATCACGCCGCTCGACGCGGGTCTTGGAAATCTTCGCCAGCGCCGTCTCCAGCGTCATGACGTCTTCCACCGCCGCCGTCGCGTCCTTGGGCTTCCAGCCGGCAAGCTCCAGCATCGCCTGCACGTGCTTGCGGTACGCCGCGCGCAGCTTGACCGAGCGCTCGTCGTCGTTCAAGTAATCGTCGCGATCCGGCATGCCGATGCCGCCCTGATCCAGCGAGGCAATCACCCGGGTCGCGTCGCCAAAATCCTGCTCAGCCGACAGGTGAAACAGCGGCTTGATGCCGCGTCTATGCAATTTGCCAATCAGCTCAGGAAGTTGCTTGACATCCTTGAGCGCCTTGACGTCCTTCAGCAGCTCGGCAATCGGCGTGATGCCCGCTGCCTCGACCGCTGCCTCATCCATGCACGCGGCGTAGTACTTGCCCAGCTTGCTGTCCGAGTCCTTAGCCACGCCATCCAGGATTTCCCGCAACGCGGCTTCGTTGCGCTTTTCGATTTCGTCAAACGAGCGGTACCACGACGCTTCATCGCCAGGGATTTCGGTCTTGGCCATCCAGCCACCACATGCGAATTGGTAGAAATCGGTGCACGGGTCAACGGCGCGATCCAGCGCTGCGGCGTCCAGACCCACGTCGGCAAGCGACACGTTGACGGTCACCGATGCCTCGGGAGCGGGTGCAGCAGGCGTAATCTGTGCCGGTGCGCCTCCGCAAGCGGTTAGCCATAAGGCAAATGCCGAAAGGGACACAGGGACAACAACACGACGCATGGCACCTCCAGAACTGAGGCCGGAAGGATGCCATGGACTGTGATTCTGAGCTACCATCGAATGCCATGCAGACGACCTTGCCCGAACTCGTTCCTTGTTGCGCAGAGCACATGCACGTCCCGCGGCTTCGGCCACTGCCGCCGCCGTCGCCCGAGGAGGTCGCGCGCGTGCGCCGGCGGCAAGAGCAGGGCGCGCTGACGGGGCTCATCGATGCCCATGTTCACCTGTTTCCCCAACCGCTCTTTGCTGCGCTGCACCGCTGGTTCGACACGAACGCCTGGCAGATCGCGTTTCGCGGCACGTCGGAGCAGGTGATCGCGCATCTGCACGAGCGAGGCGTTGCGCGGATGGTCGCGCTGGTTTTTGGCCACAAGCCGGGGGCGTCGCAGCTGCTGAACCGTTATCTGGGGCAGTTGGCGTCGGCGGAACCGTCGATTGTCGGCGTCGGGACCGTGCTGCCGGGTGAGCCGGACGCCCGCGCGATTGTCCGCGAAGCGATCGAGGTGCACGGCCTGCGCGGCATCAAGCTGCATTGCCACGTGCAGCGCGTGGCCATCGACGACCCGTTGACGCTGGACGTGCTGGCGGCGTGTCAGGAGTTGGACGTGCCCGCCGTGGTGCATGCCGGTCGCGAGCCGTCGAGTTCGGCCTACGGCGTCGATACGCACGCCCTTTGCAACGTGGCCCGCACGCGGCGGGTGTTACAGGCGTTGCCGCAGCTGAAGCTCGTCGTGCCGCATATCGGCGCGGACGAGTACGCCGACTATCTGGCGCTCTGCGACGAATTTCCGCACCTGTACCTGGACACCGCGATGGCGTGTGCCGACTACTTTCCCGAGTATCTGAATTGGGCCCAGTTGGAACGGCACGCCGACCGGGTGCTCTACGGCACCGATTTCCCGATTGTGCCGTATGAAATGGGGCGTGAGCGGGACGTGCTGGCGCGGCGGATTGTCGACGACACGGCGTTTGCGCGGATCATGGGCGGCAATGCCGCAAAACTATGGCGTCTCTGACGGCGCAGCTTCCTCGCGAGGCGTGTCGTCCTCCGGCAAGTCCGCTTGCACGTCCACGTCCGGCAGATCCACGGGCGCCGCGCAGCCATCCTTCGGACAGCGAAACTTGATGTGCGTATGGTTGTCGTGGCCACCGCCGTGCACAAGGATCGCGGCCCATTTGGTCGTGCGCGGATACTGAAGCCAGCGCGCCAGCTGTTCCGGCGTCGCGCCCTGCCGCTGCGCTTCGCGGTAGAGCATCGCCTGCACCTTGCGGTCCACGATGACCCGCGTCACCAGGCCCGAATCCAACAGCACGCGCAGGAACAGCCACTCGCGGCGCGCGTCGAAGTTGTCGCGATTCGCAATCGTCAGGCGCTTGACGGGCTGCTTGTGGAAAAAGCCCACGTCCGCCTCCAGGCCGCCGCGGTGCTCGCGATGCGGTTTCAGGCAACCGCCGTGTTCGATGGAAATATCCTCAATTACCGGGCGATTTCCGCCCGGCAGCTTCTGGTAGACTTGGGCGATCGCGCGTTTGAGCAGATCGACGGCGAACGGCTGGCCCCACGCGCGGGACGGATTGATGACGATGTACTGCGACGTCGTCGGTCCCAGCGAGCGGCCCTCGCGCAAGTGCTCACCTTCGGCACCCGAGGCGATGACATAACGGCGTTTGTGCACCAGCGGCGTCGACGCTGGCAGAGCCAGACCGTTGATGCGCTGAAATGCTTGAACCGTCAGATGGTTACGCGTCGCGAAGCTCTGCACGGTATCGCGAAACAGCGCCTTTTGCCGCCGCACCGGACACATCCCGGTCGGCATGACACCTTTGCGGATCGGCGAACTCGCACCCCGCGTGCGCTCGGGAATCGCCTCTGGGGGCTCGCTGTGCGTGGGCGCGCGCCGGACTGGCTGCGGCGCGGGTGCGTCGGACGGCGCAATCCAGTGCGGCTGGGGCGGGTGCGGCGCGTCCGGCGTCTCGGCCAGCACTGTTCGGGCAAACTCGCCGTTCGCTTCAGCCAGACGTCTGGGTTGCGGGGTGTTGCAGGCCACCAGGGGCGGCGCAATCAACAAGAGCAGGCAGAGCCGGTGGGGGATGCGGATCACGAATGGCGCCAGAAATCGTGGCCAGTCATTCGAATCGCGCCATCCCCCACCGCTGCCACATCCTAACGGAGCTGGATGGTGATGACGTCCGACGGACCGCCCGCGCCACCCTTGGCGCCCTTCTTGCCCTTGCCGCCCTTGGCCGCCTTGGCTTTCTTCGGCGCTTTGACCTTCTTGGCTTTCTTGGCCTTCTTGCCTTTCTTGCCCTTCTTGCCGGTGTCCTTGGCATCGTCATCTTCGGCCGGCGCCGTCTTGACTTCCGGACCCGTCGCGACCGGCGGCGCCGTCGTGGCAGCCGATTCGCCGACCGCTTCAATCCGCGCCGGATCAATGCCACGCAGCTGTAGCCACTGCTTCACGCCCTCAGCCCGCGCCTGTGCGCCCGCCGCGTCTTCCGTGTACGACACCAGCTTCACCGTCACCTTCACGCTTTCGTGCTTCGCAAGCACTTCGGCGATCGGCTTCAGCACGCCCTCGCTGGCCTTGTCGTCCAACGTGATGCCGTGGAACTTCGCGCCGGTGAACTTGGTGTCCAGCACCTTTTGCAGATCGTCCGGAACCGTGTCCGGGCAGCCATCCTGGTCCTGGTAGCCATTCTTGGTCTCCGGCTGGTTCGGGCACTTGTCGTTGACGTCGAGCACGCCGTCGTTGTCGTTGTCCGGATCCGGGCAGCCGTCTTCGTCCTGGAAGCCGTCCTTGTCTTCCGGCGTGTTCGGGCACTTGTCCAACTTGTCCGGAATGCCGTCCTTGTCGTTGTCCAGGTCCGGGCAGCCGTCCGAATCCTCAAAGCCGTCCTTGTCCTCGGCCTTGTCCGGGCACTTGTCCAAGTTGTCCGGAATGCCGTCGTTGTCGTTGTCCAGATCCGGGCAACCGTCGTAATCCTGGAAGCCGTCCTTGTCCTCGGCGTCGTTCGGGCACTTGTCTTCAGCGTCCAGAATGCCGTCGCCGTCGTTATCCGGATCCGGGCAACCATCGTTGTCCTGGAAGCCATCGCGGTCTTCCGGCTGGTCCGGGCATTTGTCGTACGGATCCAGGATGCCGTCGCCGTCGCTGTCGCCCGGCTTGCCGCCCAGCGTGTAGACAAACGCCAGCATGGCTTCCATGTTGCCGGTGATCGCGTGGCCGCTCAGGCCCTTGGTGCTGACGAAGCGCGCGTCCAAGCGCACGCCCATGTCGTGCAACGCCTGCCACTGAGCGCCGCCGCCGATCATCCAGGCGCTATCCGCGTCGGCGGTGCCTTTCACGTACAGCTTCTTCGCCGCAAGCGTCGTCGTGGAGTCCGCGGACTTGAAGATGTCGACGCCGCCGCCCGCGTTGAGGAACGGCCGAACCGAGTAGCTTTCGTCGAGGAATTTGTAGATGGCCAGAGCGCGCACACCGAAGATGTTCGCGCGGCCGGTCGAGCCGTTGATGCCGGTCAGGTTGGTCGGCACGTATTTGCCTTCCACTTCCAAGCCGAGGTCGCCGACGCCGAGGCCTTCGAACAACCAAGCCGTACCGCGCAGGCCGATGAGCACCGCGTCGCCGACTTTCACCAGGCGGTTGGACGTGGTCGCGCCGGTCGCCGGGTCGATGTAGTAGTCGGAGTTGCCCAAGCCTGTGTTGCTGGAGAGAGCATCATAGCCGACGCCGAGACCCAAGTCCCACTTCATGGGCCAGTGATCGGGACGAGGCTGGTCGCCCGTTTCCGAAATGGCTGGCAAGGCGGCAGCAGCAGGCGCGGCAGGCGCATCAGCAGCGAGCGCCGGTGAGGCTACGACGAGCGACAACGCGGCCGGCAGCGAGAGTGCGGCGAGCAGCGCCGACAAACGACAGGTGAGCAGTGAGCGCATAGAACCTCCCAGAAGAACGAAACGAGACTTGGTGCCAAATCACCAAACAAGACGGCGCGCGCGAGCGAGCCACACAGCGTTCAAGTTGCTTGCATCTGACGACGACAGCGGTGTCGCTTACGCAAACGTGCCGCGAGGATACGCAGGTTTTATACGGCTGGCAACCGGATGCCTGCGCGCAACGAACAGGACGCGGTCACACGGTTTGCTGGTCACGCAAGCATCACCCAGCGCCGATTGCCGTGAACCTTGGCAGCGATTCTCGCCAGTTCTCTTTGCGCGAGCCCGCACGTCCAAGCCGCGCACCTCAGACAGCCGTGCGACGCCGGTCATTTCGCGCGCGAAATCCGCAGTGAACCGCGCGGGTTCCTGTGGCGAATTGTGAAGCACGCCGGGCGCAGCGCATCACAAGATGCGAAGGGAAACCGGCCGCTCGGTAATCGGAACGGTCGGCGCCTTGGCCGCGCCCTTCTTCTTCTTTTTGGCAGGCTTTGACTCCGGTGCCGGTGCGGTGACCGGAACGACCGGGCCGGCGGCGCACGCAATGCGGTCGGCATCAATTCCCTTGGCGCCAAACGCCGCGCGCACCGCTTGGGCACGGGATTCGGCCAGCGCTTTGCCCGCGGCGTCATCCGTTTCCGCTGCGACCGCAATCGCCATCTTCACGCCTTCGTGCTCCAGCAGCAGTTCCAGCAACGGGTCAAACACGTCGTCGCCACCGGGGACCAATTCCGCGCCACGGAAGCGCATCTCAATCGGCTGGTCCAACAGACGCTGCGCCGCTGGCGGCAGGGAATCCGGGCAACCGTCTTCATCGTTCAAGCCGTTCTTCGTTTCCGGCTGGTTCGGGCACTTGTCGACCACATCCGGGATGCCGTCCTTGTCGTTGTCCGGATCCGGGCAGCCGTCTTCGTCTTCGAAGCCATCCTTGTCTTCTTTCTCGTGCGGACACTTGTCTTTGTCCTCGGGAATTCCGTCATCGTCCGAGTCCGCGACATCCGGGCAGCCGTCGTCGTCCTTGTAGCCATTGCGCGTTTCCGGCTGATTCGGGCACTTGTCCTGCGCATCCGGAATGCCGTCCTTGTCATTGTCCGGATCCGGGCAGCCATCGTCGTCCTGGAATCCGTCCTTGTCTTCAGCCTGATTCGGGCACTTGTCTTTGTCATCCGGGATCCCATCGCCGTCGTTGTCGAGATCCGGGCAACCGTCGGAATCCTCAAAACCATCCTTGTCTTCCGGCTCGTTCGGGCATTTGTCCAAGTCGTCGGGGATGCCATCCTTGTCCGTGTCCTGTGGCGGGCCGCCGAAGCTCCATGCCAGGCCGGCCTGAAATTCCCAGTTGCTGGAGAACGCCGTCGAGGGAATCGGCGGCACCGCGAGATCGTCCTTGGCGCGACCTTGTTGCAGCAGCCAGTGCGCGTCGATGCGCGCGGCGAGGCGATAGGTCAGCGGAATCCGGACGCCAGCGCCAAAGACGCCAGTCACGATGTTGTGCGGCGTCTTGATCGCCAGACACGCGGCCGTCGGCGCGGCATTCGGCGGACACTGCGGCTTGCTGTTCAACAGCAATTCCTCGCCGACACCGACCAACGCAAACGGCTGGATCTTGGCCTCCGGCAGGAAATTCCACAGGCTTTGCAGGCGAAAACCGAGCACTTGTCCCTTGGCATTGCCTGAGCGCAACGTGTAGAACGCGTCGCGTCCCTCGAACTCAACCGTCAGGTGGCGCTGCAGGCCCACCCAACCGGCGCGCAGCCCGAACTCGCCGGAATTACCGGGCACATCCAGCGGATCGTGCGCGAGACCCAGCCGCGTTTTCGTGCTGAACAGCGTCGCGCCGCCAAAAACGCCGACGTCAAATTGCATCGGCACGACCAGCGCATCGGTGGTCGGGGCAATCGGCGCGATGTACGGAGTCTTGACCGGTTTGGGCGCGGCCACAGCCGGCTTGGCAGCAGCGGGAACGGGCTTGTCGGCAGGCGATGCGGGCACGGCGAGCAGCGCGCTGACCGCCAGCATCCAACACGTCGAACGACTTGTGCGCTGGAAGATCCTGAACAAATTGAATTTCGCCATCTTGTCCTCGTTTGACTCACGGACCCGGCGCCGCTCACGGCTCGCTGCATCCGCCTGAACTGCCGATTGAAGCAGCATTTGTCGCGCCACTCAAGCCGCTCGCTGGCAGAGGGCCCAGAAACTCAAGCCAGGCAGCGGCAGCACCGCCCGCGCGGCGGCGTGCGAAACGGCGTTGTCCAAGTCGAGGGCAGCCTGCACCGTGCGTGTCACCAGCGCCCCGTGCGTCCACGCGATCGTCGGCTGATGCGCGGTCGCGGGCGGCCGCAGCCGTTCACCGGCCACCGTCAGAATCCGTGGCAAAAGCAGCGAGTGAAACAAGCCGCCGGACTCAAGAATTCGCAGACCAGCGCCCTCCAGTACGGCTTTCGCCTGAGCCGGCGCGTACCGGCGATGATGGTGCAGCCACGTGTCATGGCGCGAGAACAACGGCTGCCACGCCGGCACGGTGAACAGCAGCCAACCGCCCGGTTTGAGCGATTCGGCGACCAGTTCCGCCAAAAAGTCGCGATCGTGCTCGACGTGCTCCAACACATCCAGCAGCAGGATCAGGTCATGCTGCGTCTCCGGTCGTGTCGCGGTCAGGGCGATGTTGGATGGAAGATCTTTCGACAATTCATGAATAGATTCATCGGTGTATTCTGCGTCCCAGCAGTCAATATGCGACGTGTCGCCAATCAATGCATTGAAATGATTTGAGAACCAGGCATCTCCTGCGCCGGCATCGAGCACGCTGTGCACGCGTGGCAACAGGCCACGGCGGCGCAGCACCTCGGTCAGAAACTGAAAACGCGCGACTTCCCAAGGATGTCGTTGCGTGGTCACGTGATGTTCGCGCAGGTCCATGATCTATAAGCTCGCCTGATAGGTGGTAAATCCATGGAACAGAAGAAAGATCTGTCCGACATGCCAAATGGCGCGATCGTTGAATCCGCCCAGCTCAAACACGCCGCCGCCCAGGGGCTGCGGCACGTAGAAGGCGGACTGCCAGCCAACGCTCAGGTGAAAGGCCTTGGAGAACGCGATCTCCCACTCCAGTTGCAAGTCCAACCCGGGGCGCAAGAAGAACATCCACGAAAAACCGAGCGCGTCGGAATGGATGAGCGCGGCGGTCAGATCCAGGCCCGCAGACAGCGTCACCGGTGACGGACCTGCGACCAGATCCAGGCCGAGCTCCAGCGGGCGCCACGTGGAGCCGTACAGGCCCGTGTGAGCGAACTTGGGAGAAATGATGAGTTCTTCCGGAATGAACAGCGACGGGCGGTAGCGAATTTCCGCCATCCGCAAGGCCAACTGCCGGTAGTTCGCCGGGACCTGGTTGATGTGCTGCTTGATGAGATCGCGGGAAATGATGCCTTCCAGCCGCAGTTTCAGGCCAAAATGACCAAGCTGGTCGTGGCCGATGTCGTTCGAGAACCACAAGCCGGCCGGTCCCACGGCGATGTCGATGGGCACATCGATGGGTGCTGCAAATGCCGGCAACGCCAAAGCGCCGACAAGCAGCAGCGACGTCATCAGGGTTTGCAGGGGGCGAACGGGCAACGAGAACCTCCAGAGCGGGCGGTGCTAGCGACTGGACACCAGCGCGCGCCCGACGTGCAGGCCCAGCGCGTAGATGCTCAACTGCGGCGGTCCACCAATCGAGGTCGGAAACAGCGAGCCGTCGGCGACCCAAAGCCCGCGCATGTGGTGGTGGCGACCTTGGCTGGAAACCGCGGCGATCGTCGGGTCATCGCCCATCGGCACCGAGCCCATCGGATGCACCGCGGAGAGTTGCATCAGCCCAGGCCGCCATTGCAGCGCGTCCAGTTTCTGAATTTCGTTGGGCGATTGCAGGACGATCGGTGCTTCAGTCGGAATACAGACGCGGGTCGCACCGGATGCAAACAGCAGCTCCGCGCACGCGCGCAGCCCGGCGAGCAACTCCTTCTGGTCATCCGTATCGGGTTGGTACTGGATGCGCAGCCCGGTCTCGCCATCGGGCCGCACCTGACCGCGGCTGTGGTCGTGCAACATGGCCGTCAGCACGCTCAAATGACTGTAGCGGCCCATCCAGCGCCGATGCTCCCCGCCATGGCCAGGCAGCAGGGTCGCCGTCGCCGCCGGATGACCAAAAGCCGGGACGATCCACAATCGACTGGCTTTCTTGTGCGGCGCCTGTCCTGAAATATCCAACAATTCCGTGCACTCAACGGTCTGCGGGATGCCTTGCCAGGCGTTCACCGGTTCAGCGAATTCGCCAGCCGCCACGACAGCCGGGTGAATCCGCAGGGATTGACCGGTCTCGCCACCTGGATCCGGAATGCGGGAACGAATCAGCAACGCCGCCGTACCGGTCGCCGACGCCGACAAGCAAACCATCGGCGCCTTGATGCGCACGCGCCCGAACGCCCGCCCCGTTTGCGCGTGGATCGCCCGAGCGAGCACGCCCGTGACCCGTTCGCCGTCATGCTCGACCGTGATAGCCTGGCAGCGCGTGAGAATTTGTGCCCCCGCACGGATGGCCCGCGGCAGGATAACCTTGGCCGCGTTGTTCTTGCCGTCGAACGCGCAGCCAAGCGCGCAGAAGCCTGAACCGACGCAGCCCGTGCGGTTGTGCGAAAGCGCCGCCCACTTCCAGCCCAGCCGCTCGCACGCCGTCTGCAGCAACTGATTGGAGCGATTGCGTAATTCCGCAGGCACCTCGGAGACCGAGAGCAGAGTCTCGACTTCCCGGTACAGCTTGTCCCAGGTTTCCAGCGGCAAATGCGTCAGTGCGCGGTCGCGATGCCAGGTCGCCAGCAGCCCCGGATCGATGCGCTTGCAGAGGTTCAGGTTGTGCAACGTCGACCCGCCGACACCTTTGCCTTGGTGAATATGCACTTGGCGGTCCACTGACGTCCGTCCGCCGCCCTCCCAATAGAGCTTGGGCAGCATCTGCTCTTCGCGCTGGGTCATGTCGTCTGGCGTCACGAATTCGCCGGCTTCCAGGACAACGACGCGCATCCCGGCTTCAGCAGCGACCATCGCGACCATGGCACCGCCGGCGCCGCTGCCGACGACGCAGAGGTCGACGGAAAGTTCGCCTTCGGGCAGGGTGGAAGCGTCGAATATCACTCAGACTCCTGTGGAACTTGGGACATCAGCTTCACTCCGTGCGCAGCCCGGCGGGCAACTGACCTGGGGGGGCGACGAGCTCGGCGTAGCTCGCGCGGTGCGGTCGCGGCGTATCGGGCACCAGCGGCCCGGTGAAGCCGATCGAACTCCACGACATCGGCAGCGCGTAGTAGCCAAGAACCACCAGATCGCGCAGTCCGCGCGCGGCATCGCCGACAACGTCGCGGCGCTGCGCCACCTCGCTCAGGTAGCGGGTGCGCGTCTCGACGGGCAGGGTACTCATGCGGTGCCACTGCGCCGCAAGCGGAGTCGAGGCCTCTTCGATGAGCCAGATCAAGGCATGAATTTCGCTGCGCATTTTTGGCGGCAAGGCGGCAACATAGCGATCGAGCGGTTCGGCAATTTGGGATCGTTCGGCGGGCAACGGCGCGCCAGTCAGGAGCGCTTCTCCCGCCGATGCCAGGATGTGCGCTTCGGCTGCGGAAAACTCGACGCCGCGCCAGTGTGGCAGCGTCGGATAACCGGACAGCCGGAGCAGCGACGTAGCGCTCGCCAACGTGGCCACGCCGCCCGCCAGGAACCAGCGACGACTGCGCTGCTTGGCGTCCTGCGTCGCGGTCGCGCCTTCCACCTGCTGGAGTCGGGCGATGAGCGCCGGAGGCAGACGCGCCCGCCAGCCGTCCTCGACTTGCATGGGATCCGGTCGGCGAACGGTGTTCCAGAACAGCCACGAATCGATGGTCCGGTTTTCGCGCCGGGCGGTCTCCGCGTCGACCAACAGCGCCGCCATCGCTTTGCCCGTGTAGATGGGCTCGAGGCCGATGCCTTGACGTTTCAGCACGCCGACGGCGTCCAGCGAGGAACCGGACGCGCGGCCATAGCCGGGTCCCACCTGCGAGTAGTTGATGACGACCATATTGGGCTCAATGTCGGCAAGTTCGCCCAGGCCAATCTCGCGCAGGTAGTCCAACAAACCGTGCACTTGATGCCGCAAGCGCGTCCGCGTCGCGAGCGCGCGCTCCACGGCCGCGACCGCGTGGACGACCGTACGGAGCCCGCCGATGGCCAGACCGACCGCCAGACCGACCGCCGTGCCGCCGGAGCCGAGCGAGACGTAGACGCGCTGCGGTTCGGGTAGCTCGCCGCGGTGCACCTGACCGGCCAGCTCGAGACCCGCCCGCACCAAGCCGAGCATGGCAACCGGCGTCGTTCCGCCGGGCGGAATCACCGGCACGCCCGCCATATGCAGCGCGGTCAAGACGCCGGGACGGCGCAGCGCGAGCGCCACGCGGGAGCTGTGGTAGAACAGCGTCGTTGGCCCGCTCGCCGTGTACGCCAGATTGTCCAGCACGCCGGCCGACAACGGTTCCCAGAACAGGTGCGCCTCGAGCTGGCGGCCCAGACGCTCGGCCGCCGCCGTGCACGCGACGAGATGGCCAGAGCCGATCGCGCCCACCGAGATCCACTTCGGCGCATCGCGCCACGGTGGCGATGCCAGCAAGTAGTCGAGTTTGCGCGTCTTGGTGCCGCCGGAACCCGGCTGCGTCAGATCGTCGCGTTTGCAGCCCAACCAACCCAGACCCAGCTCCGCGGCGAGTTCCGGCATCGGCTGAATTGGCGTCGGCTCTGCCGCCCACCCAAGCCGCGGCAGGCGGTCCAGGATATCCAAGGGCGGCACGGTTCTTTGCACAGGCGCGGTCAAACGTCGTTCCGATCGCGGCGCAAGAAGCCGCAGCTGCATAGCATGCCGTCTGAATGCGCTGGCGCAAAGCCCCTCCGCTCGGGATCTGTTGTCTTGCCGCTTTGTTCACTTGTCTACACGAAGATACGTCATGGAAATGATATAGATATCACGGACAACGCTGGCGCCAGTCGAGCGACGCCGTGAAACGCGTTTGCGCACATCAGCCTGTGAATGCTACAGAGATCATGTGGGGTGTTGCGTTGCGGCACCCAAGGGGAGAGCAGCGTCATGGGCAATCACGGCCGTTCAATGGGGCACTTGCGTTGTTGTCTCCATGGCTTGCGCGTATGGCCAGGGCTGCTGGCGTTGGTCGTCATGACCGCTTGTGGCCAGCAATCGGGCGCGGGTGGCACGGATGCCAGCGCGGTTGCGGACACAGATGAACATCCCGGCGACGTTGCGCAGCCCAGCGACCAAACTGCGGATTCCGGTTCCGAAGTGGCGGGAACCGATGCGATTACCATTGAAATCATGGAGGATATCGTTCCCGATGTGCTGGATACGACCGACGGCACGGATCTGGATGCTTTGTCCGATGGCAGCGATGGCGCGGGCGACGTGGCGGATATCGCCGATGTGGACGCCGGATCGGATGCGGTCAGTGATGCCGTGGACACCGGACCGGATGTGCCCTTTGCGGGCTGTGAATTTCCTGCCGACCCGACCGCTGGCGTCGCCGGCGCGGCATGCACTGGCGATGGCGACTGCGCCTCGGGCGTATGCGCGGCTGCACCCGACGGCAAACGCTGTGCACCGGCGTGCGTTGGTTCCTGTTGCCCGACCGGCTGGACGTGCGACAAGACGACGGCGACGCACATTTGCCGGCCGCAGTGGACGGCGCTCTGCGCACCATGCACGACCGACGAGCAGTGCGCGGCGTTGACGCCCGGCGGACTTTGCATCAAGCACGCGGCACAGGGCTATTTCTGTGCGACGCCGTGCAGTTACACCACAGACTGCCCGACCGACTACAAGTGCTCCTACAGCTATGGCACGTCGGGTCAGAACAAGGTTTGTGTGACGCCCGGCACGTGCGACTGCAATCCCGCTGCTATCGCCGTCGCCGCCAAGACCACGTGCTACAACAGCAATTCTGCCGGCATTTGCAAGGGCGAGCGAAGTTGCACCGCGAGCGGATTGGAGCCGTGCAGTGCGCAAATTCCCGCGCCGGAAACGTGCAACGGCATCGACGACGACTGCAACGGTCAGACCGACGAAGGCATGCCGGATTTTGACAAAGATGGAATTCCCGACTGCGACGATCCGGACATGGACGGTGACGGTTCGCTCAACGCGGACGATTGCGCCCCGATGGATCCGCAAGTCTTTCCAGGCAACAGCGAGAAATGCAATGGATTCGATGACAACTGCAACGGCTTGACCGATGAAGGCTTCAAGGACACAGACGGCGACGGCATCGCCGATTGCGTCGATCTGGATTTGGACGGCGACGGCGTGCCGAATTTGGTGGACTGCTCACCGACCGACGGCGGCGTTTTCCAAGGCAATCCGGAGATCTGCGACGGCAAGGACCAGAACTGCAACGGCAAGACCGATGAAGGCTTTCCGGACGAGGACAAGGACGGGATCGCCGATTGCGTGGACCCCGACATCGACGGCGACGGCGTCAACAACGCGCTGGATTGTTCGCCCACGGACGCCAAGATCTTTCCCGGCCAAAAAGAAGTTTGCGATGGCATCGACCAGAACTGCAACGGCCTGACGGATGAAGGGTTTCCGGACACGGACAAGGACGGCCTAGCGGATTGCATCGATCCGGACATCGACGGCGACGGCGTCGCGAATGCGCTGGATTGTTCACCGACCAACGCCGCAATCTTTCCGGGCGCGGTGGAAGTCTGCAATGGCGTCGACGACAACTGCGACGGCCTCACCGATCCGGGTTGCGACGATGACAAGGACGGCTATTGCGACGCGGCGCTGCCTGTGGATCCGACGTCGGTCGCGTGCCCGAATGGTGGTGGCGACTGCGACGACACGCACGCGACGGTCCATCCGAGCGCACCGGAAATTTGCGACGGCTTGGACAATGACTGCGACGGCATCACGGATCCCGGCTGTGACAAGGACGGGGACGGTTACTGCGTCGGCGTGGCCGTCGTGAGCGCTTCCTGCCCCTCGGGTGGCGGCGATTGCAACGACGACGACCCGCTCACGCATCCAGGCGCATCTGAAACGTGTGATAATCATGACCAAAACTGCGACGGCACGACGGACGAAGGCTGCGACGCGGATGGCGACGGGTATTGTGTGTCGACGGTTCCGGCCCATTCCAAGTTCCCTGCGTGTCCGAAAGGCGCCGGCGATTGCAACGACAACGACAAGGCGATTCACCCAGGTGCGTCGGATGTCTGCAACGGCATCGATGACGACTGCGATGGCGTGACGGATCCGGGCTGCGACAGCGACGGCGATGGGTACTGCGGCGGCTCGGTCGGTGTCAGCGCAGGCTGCGTCAACGGCGGCGGCGACTGTGACGACTCCAACGCGGCGATTCATCCAGACGCGCAGGAATTCTGCGACGGTATCGACAACAACTGCGTCAACGGCGTGGACGACGGCTGCGACGTCGACGGCGACCATTGGTGCGTCACGGGCGCCGTCGTGGTCGGTTCGCCTGCGGTGTGCCAGAACGGCATCAACGACTGCAACGACAAGAACGCCTCAGTTTATCCAGGTGCGCCCGACCTCTGCGACGGCTTGGCCAACGCCTGCGACGGCAAGGTCGACATCAACTGCGACCAGGACGGCGACGGCTGGTGCGATGCCAACCGCGTCACGGTTGGCGCGCCGTGGGTTTGCCTGTGGGGCGGCGGCGACTGTGATGACCACCACGCCACCGTTCACCCGAATTTGCCGGAGGTTTGCGACCTGCTCGACAACAATTGCGATGGCCTCACGGACGTGGGCTGCGATGTGGATGGCGATGGCTATTGCACGGCGGACGTCGTCATCGTTGCGGGCTCCGGCGCGTGCCCGATGGGCGGAACCGACTGCAATGACACGAACGCAGCGATCCATCCGGGCCACGCGGAATTCTGCGACGATTTGGACAACGACTGCAACAAGGCGACAGATGAAGGCTGCGACGACGATGGCGACGGTTGGTGCGACGCCGGGATGACCATCGTTGGCACACCGAAAATCTGTCCGAAGGGCAACGGCGATTGTGTCGACACGAATGCCGCCATCGCGCCGGGCCATGTCGAGTGGTGTGATGACGTCGACAACAACTGTGATGGTTCGACCGATCCGGGTTGCGACAAGGACGGGGACGGCTTCTGCGACGCGACGCTGATCACGATTGGCTCGCCGTCGGTATGCCCGGGTGGCAGCGGCGATTGCAACGATGCGGATGCGAGCATCAAGCCAGGCGCGACGGAAGTCTGCGATGACAAAGATAACAACTGCATCAACGGCACGGACGAAGGGTGTAATGTCGATGGCGATTCGTACTGCAACACGGCAATGGCGGTCGTTGGCTCGCCGGCCATTTGCCCAGCTGGCGGCGGCGACTGCGACGACACGCTCCAGCAGGTCAATCCGGGCATGAAGGAAATGTGCGACGACCTCGATAACAACTGCAACAGCGTGACCGACGAGGGCTGCGACGATGACAACGACAGTTACTGCGATGGCATGATGGTCACAGTTGGCTATCCGAAAATCTGCCCGTTCGGCGGCGGCGACTGCAACGACATGGACCCGATGATTCATGCGAGCAGCACGGGTAGCTGCTTTGAGATCTGCGATGGCATCGACAACAACCACGACGGCAATACGGACGAGAACTGCGACAAGGACGGTGACAAGTACTGCGATGCCACGATCACGACCGTCGGCACTCCGGGCGTGTGTCCGTTTGGCGGTGGCGACTGTTCGGACAGCAACGCGGCGGTTAACCCCGGTGCCAAGGAATCGTGCGCAACGTCCTATGACGACAACTGCGACGGTCTGACGGACAGCGACGGCGCGGTCGGCTGCACCAACTACTATTACGACAACGACAACGACGGCTACGGCGGCGCCAAAGTGTGCTATTGTAACATGCCGAAACCTAAGTTGATTTACGTGTCGGCAAAAGTCGACGCGACCAAGTCGCAGCAGGTGTCGGTGATTGGTTCCGACACAAGTGGCGTGGCGTTCGCCAACAACTGCGCGGCTGGCTACGTCGCGGTGGGACTGAATGGCGAATACTCGGTGAGTTCTTTTTACATGGTCACGTTCACGCTCATGTGCAAAAAGCTCAATTCAGATGGCACGCTCGGCGCGTCGGGATATGCGCCGCAGTCTGGCG
Organism: uncultured Myxococcales bacterium; assembly: GCA_903924465.1. Taxonomy (GTDB): domain Bacteria; phylum Myxococcota_A; class UBA9042; order UBA9042; family UBA9042; genus CAIYBN01. The sequence goes on from CAIYBN010000054.1 coordinate 56,855, forward strand.
TCGGCAGCGGTCCGACGTTCGCCGGCACGTGTCCGAACAATGAGCTGCTGACAACGGAGTGGGGTGACGCGAACGGCGCTGACCCGCAACACATGTTCCTGTCCCGCCTCGGCGGCCATTGCTCGACCATTTCGCGCATTGCCAACCAGTACAGCGGCTGGGACGACGCTATCCCAGGCTCGCCGCTCTTGTTCAACGCTGGCGGAACGGGCGCCACCGAACGACTGTGCCCGGTTTCGTACGTCGTGACGGGCAGCTACGGCCACTATTCCACTTGGCACGGCGATTTCGGCTTTGTCTGCTCGCCAGTCACACTCGGCACAGCCTATCAAATGTTCGTTTCCGTCCCCGGCGACTGCAATGACAACAACCCGTCCATCAACCCGGGCCTCGCGGAGATGTGCGACAACATCGACAACAACTGTGACGGAATGATCGACGAGAATTGCGACGTGGACAAGGACGGCTATTGCACCACGGCCAAGGTTGTCATTGGCACCCCGCTGATTTGCCCGAAAGGCGCCGGCGATTGCAACGACACGGTCGCGGCCATCCACCCAGGCGTCACGGACATCTGTGACGGCATTGACAATGACTGCAACAGTTCCACCGATCCAGGTTGTGACGACGACGGCGACGGCTGGTGCGATGCGAATATCGTGACGGTCGGCAAGCCTTTCACGTGTCCGCAAGGCGCCGGTGACTGCAACGACACCGTGAGTACGATTCACCCCTACGCCGTGGAAGCCTGTGACGACGTGGACCAGGACTGCGACAAGGTGATCGACAACGGCTGCGATGACGATTCCGACGGCTACTGCGACGCGAACCTGGGCTATTCGGGCGCGCCGAAGGTTTGCAACAAGGGCAAGGGAGACTGCGACGACACGAAAGCTGCAATCAATCCGGGTGCGACGGAAATCTGTGACAACGTGGATAACAATTGCAATGGCAAGGTCGACGAAACCTGTGACGACGATGGCGACGGCTGGTGTCGGCTCACTGCGACGTACGCCGCCGGCGTTACCGTGACGCTCTGCACCAAGGGCAAGACCGACTGCAATGACAATTGTGCCACGTGCTATCCCGGCGCGCAGGAACGGTGCGACGGCCTCGACAACGCGTGCAGCGGCACCGTCGATTTGGGCTGCGACAAGGACGGCGACAAGTACTGCAACTCATCGATGCCGTTCGACAACAATACCAGTTGCTCCAAGGGCAAGGGCGACTGCAATGACAACAACGCCGCGGTCAACCCGGGCGCGATCGACATCTGCGGCAATGGCATCGACGACGATTGCAGCGGGCCAGCCGCGCTGACCGCTGCTTCCGTTTCGGCTGGCACGGCGCTGGCTGTCAACGACAACTACACCAGTTCGTCCTGGCTGGCGTTCGCATTCGCGCCGAGTGTGACTGGCACGCTGACGTCGCTCAACGCCCTGCAATTGCTGCGCTGGAACAGTCCCAACGTGTCGACGACCTTGCGCATCTACAACGGCGTCCCCGGCGCTGGTGGCACGCAACTGGGTGCATCCACGCAGACCGTCTCGTCGCTGAACAACTGGGCCAGCTACAACTTCCTGTTTGGGAGCGGGATCACCGTGACCAAGGGCGCGACCTACTATGCCGTATTGCTTGCCGCCGACAGCAACAACGGCTACATGTTCACGAATCAAAATACCAGCGGCGCATGGATCAGTACCAACGGTGGCACGACCTGGAAAAGCTCGGGCGGCACGTATCCGTACACCGCTATCGTCACGGTCAGCGGCATTGACGGGCCCTTCTGCCAGTAGCCCAGGTGCGCGCGCCATCGGATTGCGCTACCTTGCCGGTGGAGGTTCCGATGACACAGCTCAGTCTGCAAGAGCGTTTTGCCCCGCATAATCAGTGTTTTGGCTGTGGTCCGAGCAATTCTCAAGGTCTGCGGCTTCGCTCGATTCCGCAAGATGGCGAACTCGTCTGCGATTGGCAGCCGTTGCCGCACCACCAAGCGTTCGAAGGCATGCTCAACGGCGGCATTTGCGGCGCACTGTTGGACTGCCACTCGAATTGGGCGGCGGCGTGGCACCTGATGCAAAGTCGTGGGCTGGACACGCCGCCGTGTACGGTCACGGCTGAGTTCCACGTCAAGCTGCGTCGGCCAACGCCGATGGACGCGCCCGTTCACCTGCGCGCGTGGGTGGTCGAGTCGGACGGCGATCGCGTGACGGTGGAAGCGGAACTGAGTGCCCATGACAAGGTCACGTCGACCTGTCGCGGCGTCTTCGTCGCGGTGAAGGAAGGGCACCCGGCGTATCACCGGTGGTGATCGCAGCCCAAGCTACGGTCAGTCGGTCAGTTCAAGCGCATCCATCAAGGCGTCCAGGTCCGGCACGGAGACCAAGCGACCTTTGAATTTCGCGGTGCCGGCATCTTCCAGCGACCGCACGGCGCGCGCCACCGTTTCCGGACGCGCACCCAGCATGGCAGCGATGTCCTGGCGCGACAGCGGAAGGTCGATCGTCAGATCCCCATTCTCCTCGACCTTGCCGAAGCGATCTTTCATCACCAACAAGAGATGCGCCAGACGCGCGCGCACGGGCAGGGTGGCCGCCATCAGGCGCTCCTGCTCGGCCTCTTCCAGGTTGTGGGCCATCTTGCGCAGAAACGCGAGTCCAACCGCCGGGTTGTGCTCCAACAAGCGGCGTACGGCGGCCTTGTCGACAAAGCACACACGCGCCGAGACGAGCGCTTCAGCGCTGGCCTGGTACGGTTGATCGGCAAAATAGGCGCGGTAGCCCAGCGTGTCGCCCCGATGCGCCAATCGGACGATGACCGAGTTGCCGTTCTGGTCATTCTTGCGGATCGCGACGGTGCCGGATTCGACGCAGAAAATGCCGAGGCACGCGTTGCCTTGGTAAAAGATCGTCTGCCCGGACAAGTAGGTGTTGGCAACTTTCACCTGATTCAACAGGTTGAGATCATTGCCTTCCAGCGCGCACCATTCGGAGTCCGTGCGACCGGCGCAAGCAAAGCAACTGCTCGACCGGCCGGTGTGGGAGGACATGGAAGCCGCTCGCTGCATCATTTCCCCGTCGTCGCTTCGGGCTCACCTTGCTCCGCCCGCGGGCGCGCAATTCTGCCGTTCCACTCTCGCTGGCGATGCCAGCCGCCGTTGGAAATTCCGTGGCGCATACGCACCACCGCCAAACGCGCGTACAGTGCGCTTCAAGGCGCGCAGCGTCAAGACAAAGCGCGATTTACCTGCTCAATCCGCGCACGTACCTGTCGCATCATCACAGGCAGATTGAACTCCACCAGCTTCTTCATGATGACGTCGGGAACAGGCACGCGGAATTCCATTTGGATTTCCAAGGTCAGCAGCGCGCCTTCCGCCGACTCGGAAAACACCCAACTTCCGCGATTTTGGCTCTGCAAGTCGCTGGTGACCAGCGTCCAGGTGATCCGCGACGGTGGATCAGCCTGCATGCGGAGCGCGTATTCCAGTCGCCGCGGCGCCCGAACCACGTACAGCGCCACGATTTCACTTGCCGATTCACCGGGCTCCACGCTGACGTCGACGACGTCGCTCAGGAATTCCGGATAGCGGACAACATCCCAAAGCACTGTAAACGCGGTCTGTTGCGGCGCGCTCACTTCGATTTCCGTGCTCAGCTCGAACATTTGCCCCCACCGACCAAGCGTACCCGACTGGCGACGCGTTGCAATCCCGTTTCGCACAGCCTACAAATGCGGTGGAGGCGACCGATGACGACGCGTAAGCCAGATCCCAAACACCGCGTGGCCTGGGTGAACGAGCGCAACGACGAGCGCGGTGACATGCGGGTGCTGCAAGGCTTCGCGACGCTGCGGGCGGAGCGCGTCTACGACGAAGCGGTGCGATGCGACGCGTGCGAGCAGGCGCGTGCCGTGGACGGTGAGGACGCGCTGTGCGAAGACCATCTGGCGCAGGCGCTGGGCATGCACTCGGATTGGGATGCGCCGCGCTGAGGTCAGTCGCTTGGACAGCTCAGTGAACCGGTGATGCGGCCGTGTCGACTTCCGGAGCTTGTGCGACCGGCGCGACCGCGGCGCCCGGCAAAGCTTGGGTCACGCGGGCATCCGGGACGCGACGGCGATCGCGGGTCGACGCCATGTGCACGTCCAGCGAGCTGCCATCGGGACTCGCGCGCAAGGACACGAAGTCATCCACACTCCAGTCCAATCGAGCGGAGTAGCTCTTTTGCGGTGTCACGATCCGCAAGGTACTGGCGCCGTCGGCCATGTCGCTGCGGCAAATGGCCAGCGTGACACGAACGCCGTCCCAGTCCGCGTGGGTGCGCGAACGCCAGTAGACGCGCTGATCCCCGTCATCCCCGCGCACGACGGGGCCAATCCGATCGGCGGGGTCGCGCACCGCAAGGTCAACTTGCGCCGCGGGCTTCGCCGATGTTGCCGCAGGTTCGGATTCAATGCCCAAGGTTTCCACGCGTTCAATATCACCGCAATCGAGGGCCAGATAGCCATCCCAGGCAGTCCCCGCCCGCGTCGGCCCCACGTCGTTCGGCGACGCAGTCGTATGCCCCCAGCGCAGCGTCACAACGACGCGATCGGCATCTTCCGCGGCATGGTGTTCCACCGGACGCACCGGCGCTTCCACGACCTGCGCGGCGATCGACGGTTTGGGCGGATCCACGCCGTAGCGCCATCCCACCAGGGCGATGACCAACACGGCCAGCGAGCCCACAAGCAGCGGTTGCCGGGTCCGAACGACCACCGCGATCACTTGCCGGAGCTTGGATGGACTGGCCACGTTCGGCACATTGCCCCCTTTGCGCTGACTTACACCCTACCGAACGCCCCGCGCGTCGGCAAGACACAACATAGGACGCACCGGGCGCGCCGGAAGTTCAACACGATGGATCGCGCGCACATTCCGGGCCTGCGCGACGAAACGTGGCAGACGAGGCGGATGGCGCTGGGAAGAAGAGCACGCCGCCGCGGCTTCGCGAGGATCAGCGAAGCCGCGGCGGTAGCGATGGCTACTTCAGGTTACCGATGACGGCGTCGGCGAATTCGCTGCATTTCAGGAGCGTTGCCCCGTCCATCTGGCGGTGGAAGTCGTAGGTGACCCGCTTTTGCGAAATCGACTGTTCGATGCCATGGACGATGCTGTCCGCCGCTTCCTGCCAGCCGAGATGCTCGAGCATCATGACCGCCGACAGGACTTCCGACCCCGGGTTGACCTTGTCCAGACCGGCGTACTTGGGCGCCGTGCCGTGGGTCGCTTCAAAGATCGCGTGACCAGTCAGGTAGTTGATGTTGCCGCCCGGCGCGATGCCGATGCCGCCCACCTGCGCTGCCAGCGCGTCGGACAGGTAGTCGCCGTTCAAGTTCAGCGTCGCAATGACGTCGAACTCCTCCGGCCGCGTCATCACCTGCTGCAGCGTGATGTCGGCAATCGAGTCGCGAATGAGCAGTTTCTTCTTCCACTTGCCTTCGCCGTGCGTCGGCCACAGCGCGAGCGCCGTTTCGATCTCAGCGCGGACCTCCGCCTTCTGGTCGGGCACCATCATGGAGTAGCCCGGATCGATGGCGATCGCGTTCTCCTCCACCGTGATGTTGGGATTCTTTTCCTTGTTGCCGAGAATCCAGCTCTCGCGTTCCGTGACAGTGTCGTGACGGAACAGGCTCTTGGCGACTTCATAGCCCCAATCGCGAAACGCGCCTTCCGTGTACTTCATGATGTTGCCCTTGTGGACAATCGTCACGGATTTGCGTTTGTGTTTGAGGGCGTACGCAATCGCGCTGTGAACGAGACGCTCGGTGCCCAGCGCCGAAACCGCCTTGATGCCGATGCCGACCTCCACGATCGTATGGCGCTTCGGCTGGCCGACGGCTTCGAGCTGGGTTTGCCAGCCGTCGACGGCTTTCTGCGTGCCAAAACGAATCTTCTTGAATTCATTCGGATAATTCGCGCTGAGGAAGTCCAGCATCTTGTTGGCCTCCGGCGAACCGGCCGTCCACTCGATGCCGGCATAGATGTCTTCCGTGTTCTCGCGGAAGATCACCATGTCGACCAATTCCGGATGCTTGACCGGGCTCGGCACGCCGGTGAACCAGCGGACCGGGCGCAGACAGACATACAAATCAAGCTGTTGGCGCAACGCGACGTTCAGCGAGCGGATGCCCTTGCCGACTGGCGTGGTCAGCGGCCCTTTGATGCCGACCAGATATTTGCGGAACGCGTCGAGCGTCTCGTCCGGCAGCCAGTTGCCGGTCTGGTTGAACGCTTTTTCGCCCGCCAGCACTTCCAGCCAGTGAATTTGGCGCTTGCCGCCGTAGCTCTTCTTCACCGCGGCGTCGACAATGCGAACGGCGGCAGCCCAAATATCCGGGCCGGTGCCATCGCCTTCGATGAAGGGAATGATTGGATGATCAGGAACTTGCAGGGTGCCATTGGTGCCAACGGTGATGGCCTTACCTTGCGACGACGCGGTCAAAGACATGGGAATCCTCCTGCCGAGAATCTGGGTGTTCCGGCGGTGCGGGAGGATAGTTCAACGGCCGGAACGCGACAACTGCGCGCGCCGACCTGGATCCACCGCTTCTGGCGCATTTCGGCGTCGCCGCGTCGAAATTGCGTCTCGACGACCGCGAGGTCGCCAGCGACGCAATTTCGTCTAGCTCCTTGAACTGCATCCAGAATCGGTGGCCCAGGCAAATCTACTGGTGATTCTGGCCGACTGACTCCGTGCGCAAGTCATTTCCACACGGGGCGGGAATATGTAGAATCATGAATGGGTGGATGTGGAGACCATGGCCGAAGAACGCGAGAAAACCAATCCAGACTATCCGGTGACACCCGCATGGCGGCCGGCTTCGCAACCTGGCGTCCGCCTACCGGCGCCGTCGCTTGAACCCGTGCGGCCGGCGTCCCACGGTGCAGAAATCGTTCCCGAGGGTGTGGCGAATCGTCCAGGTCGGGCCCTTTCTGAAGCGCTGCAGCCCATTTCGCATTCGGGCTATTCGCTCGTGCCGGCGTCGGCAGAAAGCATACGGCCCTTGGCGGCGCGTCCCGCGTCGGGGTCGGTGAACGTCGGTCCGCCTTCGCAACCTGGCTATTCTCCTGCGTTTGTTGCGCCGACGATTGCGCCGGTTGCGCCCACCCGGGCGGGCACGGGCGCGCAAGTGCCGGCGTCACCGTCACCCACGCAGGCCAAATTCCGCCCCGCCTCCGACGGCTACCTACACCCGGCATCCGGGGTTCAGCCCTCCTCCGACATCTCAGGTGCCTTTCGGCCAGCATCTGGAGTTGGCCAAGCGGTCGGGAAGTTTGGCGGACCGTCTGGAGAGTCCCTGTCCCGTCGCGCTGGCGATCCGACCCGTCTCCTGCCGTGGTTGCGCGACAAGAACAAGCGCTTCAAGGCGCTTTCCGCGGCGGAATGCGACGCAATCTTCAGATTCGCTTCGCTCCATCGCGTCGAGGCGAACACGGTCTTGCAGCCGCTGGGGGCGCCGCCGACGGCCTGCTTTGCCATCACGTCCGGCGCCGTTGTCGTGCGCATCCGCAGGCCCAATGGGTCTTTTCGTGAACTCGACCGGTTCGGCCCGGGTGAAGTCGTCGGCTTGCTGGCGCTGGTCGATGGCCAACCGTCGCCCTACGAAATTCAAGCGGCAAGTACCGCCGAAGTGGTGGCTTTTGAAGCGGATCAGCTGGCCCAGTATGCCGCGGCTCTGCATCCGGATGCGCTGGCGGCCATCAAGGCGTGGACGCCGATGGTCATTGACCATTTGCGGACCGTGCAAACACGGGTTTCCCGCCTGGCGAGTACGCGGCGCAAGCGGATCGAATCCCACGAAGACGATGCCTGGAAGGGCGTCAAGTAGTCGGAAATTGTCAGGAATAAGTGGAGGCGGCGAGAGTCGAACTCGCGTCCGGAACTAGTAGGCAGGGCCGTCTACGCGCGTAGTCGCTTGATTTGTACGGCATCCAGGGCGTCCAAGCGACAGACTCCCTTAGCGACGGCCCGCATTGATCTCACCCGCGCACGTGCAGGCGTCGTGCGAGGGCCAGCCCACCTGAATTGCGGTGACGACATGCGGCGGGCGCCATGCCATCCCCGTCGCTGTTAGAGGTCTTTTGGAGACTTAAGCAGCGAGAGCGAACTCAACGTTGTCGTTGGCTCTTATTGTGTGCCTTTTTTTGACGCGGCCAAAGACTCCGCGGCGCGCAAACCATGTTTTCTAGCCCCGTCGAAACCGGTACGCCCCCGAAGGTGCGCCGTTGTTCACGGTGCATGCCGAATCCGCACAGGCCTCAGCCCTGACAGGATAGGTCTCCGGGCCGCCACGTCAACCGCCATCTTCTTGCGCTTCTGTCCCGCGTACGGCACAAAGGCCACCGGCTTCGAGGTCGTATGCGCCACCACATCTACCTGATTCCCGGCTTCTTCGGCTTCTCTAACTTTGGAGATTTGAAGTACTTTTCACACGTCACTGAGGTGCTGGAAGGTGCGCTGCGGCGACGCGGACTGGAGGTGGCGGTTCACTATGTTCGGACGCTACCGACCGCTTCGGTGCGGCGGCGCACAACGCGTCTGCTGGAGGTGATCGCCGAAACTGCGGACGGCGATGGGCCTATCCACCTGATTGGTCACAGTTCTGGCGGTCTGGATGCCCGCTTCTTCGCCTCCGCCGGCGCGACGCTGTCCGATCACCTGCCGGCGAACGAACTGATGGCGCGCGTCCGGTCGGTTGTGACCGTCGTGACGCCGCATCGCGGCACGCCGTTGGCGCCGCTGTTTGATTCGCTCTTGGGCGCGCGGATCCTGCAGATTCTCTCGCTCGCGACCATTTATGTCTTGCGTTACGGTAAGTTGCCGCTTGGCGCGCTGGTGAGCCTGGGCGGCGTGCTGGTGCGGCTGGACAACAGCGCGGGTCAGGATGCGCTCGATCAGGTGTGGAATCAGCTGCTTGCGGACTTCAGCGAGGACCGCCAGCGCACGATCCGCGACTTCTTTCACGAAGTGGAGAAGGATCGATCGTTGATTCGCGAACTGCTTCCGCAAAATCTGAATGTTTTCAATGAAACAACCCGCAACGCGCCCGATGTGCGCTACGGCTGCGTGATCGCGCGCGGCAAGTCGCCGGGCATCACGTCGACCTTGTCGGCCGGGCTGAGCGCGTACGCGCAGGCGAGCCACGCGATCTACGTGGCGCTGTACACGTTGGCCTCGCGCACGCCGCCGGAGCGGGTGACACGGCCAGATCCCCAGCAATCTCAAGCGATTCGCGCATTTTGGGGCGAGGAGCCGGATGAGCGGGCCAACGATGGCATCGTGCCGACGCTGAGTCAGGTCTGGGGCGAAGTGATCTGCGCTGTCAGCGCGGATCACCATGATGTGATTGGTCATTTTGAGGATCCCCATCACGTGCCGCCGCATTTTGACTGGCTGACCAGTGGCAGCGGTTTCAAACGGCGCGATTTTGAGATCCTGTGGTCCTCGGTGGCCGATTGGCTGGCGAAGGGATAAGCTTGCCCGGAACTTGGAGGTTCGCATGCGGCTTTTGTTGCTGATTTTGAGCGTTTTCGTGGCGAACGTCGGCCTGGCCGAGGACGATCTGAAGACGCGTCTGGAACGGGGCGAGGTCGAGGTATCGAGCCACGCCGTCGCTGGCAGCAGCATGCCCGAGGTGATCGCTCAAGCCATCATCGACACGCCGCCAGAGCGGCTGTGGGCGATTCTGCAGGACTGCGGCAACTATCAAAAAACGATGCAGCGGGTCGCACGGTCGAAGGAATTGTCGCGGCAAGGGCAAAAAGTCGTGTGTGAAGTCGAAATCGGCTTGCCGTTCCCGCTGTCGAACCTGATCGGCGTGACGGAGTCGATCCATGTCGTGGGGCCGCCGAAATGGTCGCGTACGTGGCATCTGTTGCGCGGCGATTACGAAATCAACGAGGGCAGTTGGACGCTGTCGCGGTATGAGGAAGACCCCAAGCGGACGCTGGCGGTCTATCGCGTCCATGCGATCCCCAAGTCCGCGCTGCCAGACTCGATTTTGCGCAAGGCGCAGCGCAAGGCGATCCCGGATCTGTTCAACCATTTGCGCGAAATCACAAAGAATTAGAAGAATCTGTGTGGCATATGGATATTGTTTGCCGTGCATTGTGTGACATAATCTCGCAATTTCAAATTGGAACACGATGACGGCATCTCCTTCCGGGCTGGCCCGCCACTGGCAACTGGACCCGAAAGTCGTGTTCCTGAATCACGGTAGTTTTGGCGCCTGCCCGCGCGCAGTGCTCGACGCCCAGGACGCGCTGCGCGCACGGCTGGAGGCGGAACCGGTCGCGTTTCTGGCCCGTGATTTGGAGGGCTTGCAAGACGCGACGAGAACGAAACTCGCTGAATTTCTTGGTGCGGACGCTGAAGGCCTGACGTTGGTGCCCAATGCGACGGTCGGCGTCAATACCGTTCTGGCGAATTTGCGGCTGCAGCCAGGCGATGAAATTCTGGTGACGGATCACGGTTATGCCGCGTGTCGCAATGCCGTCGAGCGGGCGGCACAGCGTTTGGGTGCCCACATCGTCGTCGCGCATGTGCCGTTTCCGCTGGACGGGCCGGACGACGTGCTTGATGCGTTGGATCGCGTTTTGAGATTCAAGACCAGATTTTGCCTGATTGATCACGTGACGAGTCCGACCGCGTTGATTTTTCCGGTGGAGCGCATTGTGCCGTGGCTTCAGGCCCGCGGTGTCGACGTGTTGGTCGATGGCGCCCATGCTCCGGGCATGTTGCCTCTCGACCTGACCGCGCTGAATGCCGCGTATTACACCGGGAATTGTCACAAGTGGCTGTGCGCGCCCAAAGGTGCGGCGTTCCTGCACGTGCGCGCGGACCGGCGTGCGGGGTTTGTACCGCTGGTCACGAGTCACGGCATGGCGGTTCCGCGTACCGACCGGTCGCGTTTTCGCCTGGAGCACGACTGGACGGGCACCGCCGATCCGACGCCCTGGCTGGCGATTCCGGCGGCGATTGCCACGCTGGCAGGGCTTTTGCCCGGTGGTTGGCCGGCGTTGATGGCGCACAACCGCCAAGGCGCCCTCGATGCCCGCGATCGCCTCTGTGCCGCTCTGGAGGTGCCGCCGCCCGCGCCGGACGCCATGTTGGGCTCCATGGCCGCTGTGCTCCTTCCGCCGCTGCGCGTGCCGCCCCAGCCGCCGTCGCTGTTCGACTCGCTCCAGGATTTCCTCTGGCGTGAGCATCGCATCGAGGTGCCGGTCATCGACTGGCCGTCGCCGCGTGTCCGCGTTGTTCGCGTGTCCGCGCAGGTGTACAACACCGCCGGGCAGTTCCAATGGCTGGCGGACCAACTTCGCGCGCTGCGGTAGCCGATGATGCGCTTCAACAAACGCTGGCAGTTTCTCGTGTCGGTGTTCGCATTGGTGCCATCGGTCGTGCTGATCGTGGTCGGTATCCTGATCCTCGTGTCGCGGCGTGCGGCCATCGACGTGACCTTCGGCGTGCTGATCCTGGTGTTCTGCGCGCTGCTGCTGACCGGAACGATGCTGCTGGTCGTGGCGCTTGGGCGGCAGGCGGACGTGTCGCGCTTGCAGGCGGATTTCCTCAGCAAAGTCAGCCACGACTTTCGCACCCCGTTGACGTCCATTCGGATGTTTGTCGAGACGCTGGCCGAGAATCGCGTGGAGGATCCCGCGCGGCGCGAACGAATTCTCGCGCTGCTGTCTCAGGAAACTGGCCGATTGTCGACGCTGATCGATCGGTTGTTGGAATTTGCCCGTCTGGAATCCGGGCGACTGCGTTATGTGCCCAAGCAGGTGGATGTCGGGCAACTCGTGGAAACGGTTGTGGCGCGGTTCGAGCCGCGGCTTGTCGGCGGCGATGCCCGGCTGACCGTCCACATCGCCGAGGATCTGCCGCTCGTTCTGGCCGATGCCGACGCGCTTGCCGAGGCCTTGCAGAACCTGCTCGACAATGCCTTCAAATACACCGGCGCGGAAAAGCGGATCGTGGTGGACCTTCAACGCATCGGGCGAAATCTGGAAATCGGCGTGAGTGACAACGGACCGGGCATCGCCAGGGCTGAACAAAACCGCATTTTTGACAGTTTCTACCGGGGCGACGATCGGCTGTCGCGGGCAACCGAAGGCTCCGGGCTCGGTCTTGCGCTCACCCGGCACATCGTCAACGCGCATGGCGGCAAAGTGCGCGTGGAATCGGAGCCCGGCAAGGGCGCGCGTTTCGTTGTGGCGCTGCCCCTGATCCAAACTCGTAAAGAAGTTTGAATAAACTGGACGTGCTACGCGTCCTTTTGTACTTGTAGGGGCAGGAGAATCCTCCCGTCCCCGCCTTCCCACCTTGAGAGAACCCCATGAATAGACTTCCCTATGCGTTTGTTGCCGTCCTGTTTTTGGCCAGTTGCGCCACCACGAGCGCCGACTCCAGTTGCATCAGCAGCGGCACGCGTTGGACTGGCGGCAACAGCGGCAGTTCAGCCATGAATCCGGGCACGGATTGCATTGCTTGTCATGCCAGCGAAGGGCCGAAATACGCCGTGGCCGGCACGGTCTACTCGGATGGCTCCGACGCGGACGGCTGCGATGGCATCGCCAGTGTGTCGGTCGAACTGAAGAGCGTCGACACGGGCGAAACGGTGACCGCGACCAGCAATGGCGCCGGCAACTTCTACTTGGCCTCCAACAAGATGTTCGCCGGCAAGTACACCGCGCGGGTCATCGCCAATGGCAAGGCGCGCGCGATGAACACGCCGCAATCCATCGGCGCCTGCAATGCCTGCCACACGTCCGCCGGTGCGGGCGGGGCCCCGGGCCGCGTCATCATTCCGTAATCGGGTTACGCATGTGGCTGCCGTTCTGCCAACCAGCGGGCACTCGGCAGCCAGACCTCGCGCGGCGCCTCACGTCCGGCGCAAACGCCCATATGTCCGCCGTGCGCCTCAACAAACGTCTTGTCCTCACTGCCCAGCACAGCCATGAGCTCTTGCGCCGCAGCCGGCGGAACGACGTTGTCCGACTTGCCGGCAAAGGCCAGAACGGGGCAGGTGATCGTCGACAGATCCGCGGCTTTTCCGGCGAATTCCCACGTGCCGTCCTTGAATTTGTTGCCCAACATGAAATCGTGCAGCACCTGCCGGAACGCCTCGCCCGGATAGTCGATGAAGTTGTCGGTCCAGGCAGTCAACGCATCAAAACCATTGACATACTCGTCGTCCCACATGTGCCGGAACAAGTCGCCGTAACGGGTGAGCGCCTTCAACGGGGTCATCATGCGAAACGCCGCGCTGGAGACCGGCCCCGGCACGTTGCCCAGCTTGCGCGACAGGAAATCCACCTGACCGTGGCCCAGCCGCACGATCAGCGCAAGCGGCCCCATTTTGTGCGCGTCGATCGGCGAGCCAATCGTGACAATCGAATGGATGCGCGGATCGCGGTGCACGGATGTGTGGAGCAGGGCAAACAAGCCGCCCATGCAATAACCATATAAAGTCAATTGTTTGGCCTTTGAATGCTCAAGCACTGCATCAATCGCAGCCGGCACCCAGTCCATGACATAGCGCTCCAGCCGCACCGACTCGTCGTGCTTGTCTGGCACGCCAAAGTCGACCAGATAGACTTCAAATCCCTCGTGCAGCAACGTCCGTACCAGTGAGCGCTTGCCGGTCAGGTCAAAGATGAACGGGCGCACCATCAACGGCGGAATCAGTAGAATCGGCACCGGCTTGAGGTTCGCCTCGACGTGCATGGTCTCCCGGCCCAGCTGAAAGTCCTGGTCCACTTTCAGCGCCCGATAGTGCCGCACTTGCAGCTTCTCCTGCTCGAGGACGATGTCGAACGGCGTGCGATCGACCACGTCCGTCGGTTCGCGTTGCAGCCATTCGAACCAATTGACCAAGCCGGTCGCAGTGCGAATTGCACCCTTTTCCAGCCGGCGCAGGCTGATCTTCGAGCGTTTACGGGGTGGCGGCGGCGGCGGATTCGTCATGGACCTCAGCAAAGCATGGCAGCGCAGCGGCGGCAACTTCTTTCGGCAAAACGGGCGTCATTTCGCCATTTCAAAGCCAGCAAATTCAAAGGCAGGTGAAACCGTGCAGCCGACAAGTGTCCAATCTCCCAGCGATTCTGCTGCCTGCCACACGTGCGCTGGCACGATGAGCTGCGGCATCTGCCCAGCAAGGACGTCGGGGCCAAGCACCGCATCGGTCACCGCCAACGGATCAGCAGCTTGCGCGAGTTTGAGCGGCGATCCTGCATAAAAGTGCCAAATTTCAGCAGCATCAACGCGGTGCCACGCGGATTTTTCGCCGCGTTGCAGAAGAAACAGAATGGCGGTACCGGCGCCGCGCACACCCGGACCCGCATCGTGGCGCCAGGTTTCGCGAAACCAGCCACCTTCCGGATGAGGTTTCAGGGCCAGACGATCGATGATTTGCGCGGCGTCATGCATGGTCAAGACCTTGAAAATAGATGGTTCGTTGTGAGCTTTTGTCGCTGACCGCCCAGTCACTGACTGGCTGGTCATTGACTTTCCAGTCAGTCATTCGTATCCTGGTCGCGTTTGGCGCATGGCGTCAACCCGCTCACCTTGAGGACCCACGATACCATGGCACGCGCCGCCAATCCGCACCTGAAACAGCAACTGGTGGACGCCGCGACGGAGATCTTCGCGTCGCACGGGCTTGCGGTTGCGCGCGTGAGCGATATCACGGACCGTGCCGGTGCGTCCAAGGGTGCGTTTTATCTTCATTTCGCCTCGAAAGAGGCCGCGTATTCGGAGATCGCCCGCGCGTTCCTGGATCAATTGCTGGTGCTGCTGCGCACCCAGAGCATTGCGATGTGCGACGCGTGCGCGGACGGCGTGCCGGAGCGCGTCGCGCAAGCGGACCACCAGTTCATGGAATTCCTCTGGCAGCATCGCCGCCCGCTGGCCATGGTACTGGATGGTGCGGTCGGCACGCCGTATGCGTCCATGCAGGACGAGTTCATCGATTCGGTCCTGCGCCACATGCGCGAGTCGATTAGCGCCCACCACCGCGCCTATCCGCAGTTGGCGAATGTGATCGACGCGGAATTCGCGGCGACCATGGCGACCGGCACCGTGTTCATGTATGCCCGACGCATCATTCGCGAACATCAGCCGCCGTTTGCCGCGGAACATCTCGTGGCGTTTCGCGCGCTCTTTGCCGCCGGCCAGTCGCCTGAAGTGGCTGAAATGATGCGCGCAACCGATCCAACTCGCTCGCTTCTTGTCGATCCTGCCCAACCGGCTCCAGGTGCAACTGCGCCGTAGCCCCCGCTTGCCGACGTTCGCCGACGTCGTCTGAAACCGTGTCACGATGAAAGTTCGCCTGATGATCCTGTCGCTGATCGCGATCCTGTGCGCTGTTCTGGGCGTCATTGCGGTCAAAGTGAAGACGCGTGTCGCGACCAAAGCGGCGGTAGCTGCTGAGGGCCAAGCGCGTGAAGCGAATGCCAACGTCAAAGTGGCGCCGACGATTGTCGCGCCAGAACCGGGACCGCGGACGGAAATGCTGCACGTTGGAGGCACGCTGCGGCCTGAGGCCGAAGTCGATTTGGCGTTCAAGATGCCGGGGCGCGTGGTCGAGCTTCCAGTCAAGAAGGGCGATTCCGTGCAGGTGGGCGACCTGATGGCGCGGATTGACCAGCGCGACGTCGAGGCGCAGGCCGAGCAGGTGCGTGCGGGGATGGCCGCGGCCAAGGCGCAGGAAGTGATGGCGACGGATGCGCTGCGGCGGTCGAAGAATCTGGTGGAAGCCGGAGCGGCGACGGAGCAGCAGGTCGTGATGGCGGGTGGGCAGGCGCACCTGACCGCGGCGTCGATCGCCCAGGTGGAAGCGCAGGGCAAGGTCGTCGACCTGCTGAAACAGGAGACGCGGCTCCTGGCGCCGATCTCCGGCGTGGTCGTGCGTGCGCCCTCTGCGCCGGGCTTCTTTGCTGCGCCGGGCACGCCGTATTTCCGCATCGAGCGCCTGACAACGCTGAAATTCACGGCCAACGTGGCGGATCGCGACGCATCGCGGCTGAAAACCGGCGTCACGCTGGAGTTGGAGACCGATTCTGGCGTCAAAGCGACGGCGACCATCGACATGCTGATTCCGAGCGCGGATCCGATGACGCGCCGTGTGCCGCTGGAAGCGTCCGTGCCGAATCCCGATGGCAAGCTCATTGCGGGGTCCTACCTGGAAGGCGCGGTGCGCGTTGACGCGCCGGCCAACGTGGCGATTCCGGCGACGGCGTTGCTGACGGGTGACACCGCGGCAGTGCTCGTCGTGGAAGGCGGCAAGCTCGTTCGCCGGCCGATCACGCTGTTGCGTACCGAAAAAGACCGGCTGTTGGTGACGGCGGGCCTCGCGCTGACCGACTTGCTGGTGGCCAACCCTGGCGCGTCCTGGCGCGACGGCGATGTGCTGCCTGCGAACACGGTGTTGCCCAAAGTGAGCGTGCCGTCTGCACGCGATCCGTCGCCCACGAACTGAACCGTTCCCCAACTTTTCTGCGCCCTTTCACGGGTCACGAGTCGCACCATGACACTTTCCGATGTCGCCATCCGGCGCCCGGTCTTCACCATCGTCCTCATGCTGGCCCTGATGGTCATGGGCATCATGAGCATCCGCTCGCTCGGCACGGACCTGTTTCCCGACGTGACGTTCCCGGTCGTGACGATCACGACAATCTACCCCGGCGCGTCGCCGAGTGAGATCGAGCAGCAGATCACCAAGCCGCTGGAAGACGCGGTGTCGAGCGTGAATGATCTCGACACCATCCGCTCGTTTTCACGGGAATCGGTTTCGAGCGTCGTGGTCCTGTTCAAGCTGTCGGCGAACATCGATCGCGCGACGCAGGAAGTGCGCGAGCGCGTCGCAGCCATTCGCGCCAACCTGCCCACGGACGTGCGCGAGCCGTCGATTCGCCGCGTGGACATGGGCGCGACGCCGATTCGCACGTACGTGGCGACCGGTGCTGGCATGTCGAAGGAACAGCTGCGGCGTATCACCGAGGATCTGCTCAAGCCGCAGATCGAGCGCGTGCCGGGTGTGGCGGCGCTGGAAGTGCTCGGCGGACGCGATCGCGAAGTGCGTGTCGAGTTGGACCGACGCCGGCTGGATGCGCTGAACCTGCCGCTCACGGCGGTCGTCGACAAGCTGCGGGCGGAGAATCTCAACGTGCCGGCGGGGCATTTTGAGTCGGGCAAGCAGGAAATCAGCGTGCGCATGGCGGGCGATCTCGGCACGGCGGAGGAAGTGGCGGACATCGTCATGGCGACGACGCCGTCGGGTACGCCGGTCTATTTGCGCGATATTGCCGATATCAAGGATGATTTTGTCGAGCCGCGCACCACAATTCGCGCGAACGGCAACGACGCCGTGGCGTTCGAAATCATCAAGCAATCCGGCACGAATACGATTGAAGTGTCTGATTTGGTGGGAAAAAAGCTCGATGACTTGCTCAAAGGCCACGTGCTGCCAGCCGGCTACGCGCCCAAGCTCATCATCGACCAGAGCATGTTCATCCGCGAGAACGCCCACGAGGTGGAAATCGCCATCGTGTTCGGCGGCGCCATGGCGATTCTCATCATCTTGCTGTTCATGCTCGATCTGCGCTCGACGTTCATTTCCGCGCTGGCGTTGCCGACGTCGGTCATTGGCACGTTCTGGATCATGAGCATGATGGGCTTCACGCTGAACATGATGACGCTGCTCGCCTTGTCGCTGGCGATCGGCCTGCTCATCGACGATGCGGTCGTGGTGCGCGAGAACATCTTCCGACATCTGGAGGCGGGCGACGATCCGTTCACAGCAGCGTCCAAGGGCACGAGCGAGATTGCGCTCGCCGTGTTTGCCACGACGCTGACGATTGTTGCGGTCTTCATGCCGGTGGCCTTCATGTCCGGCATCGTCGGGCAATTCTTCAAGCAATTTGGCATGACCGTGTCCGCCGCGGTGCTGCTGTCGCTGTTCGTTGCGTTTACGCTGGATCCGATGCTGTCGTCCAAGCTTGCGGTCAAGATCGACCACACCAAGAAACGCGCGCTGCCTGTGCGGTTTTTCGAGGCGATGCATCAGGCCATGGAGGACGCGTACATCACGCTGCTGCGGCTGTCCGTGCGGCATCGCTTCGTGACGGTGCTGGTGGCGCTGGCGGCGCTCGTTGGCTCGTTTTCGCTGATCAAGCTGATGGGTGCGGACTTCATGGCGCCGGAGGATCGCGGCCAGTTCGTCGTGCAAATCGAGCTGGAGCCCGGTGCATCGCTGGCGGAATCGGCGCGGCGGACGGAAGCGGCGGAACGGAAGATGCTGGAAAACAAGAATATCCAGACGGTCTACTCCAAGCTGGGACCCAATGGCGAGGTCAACAAGGTCCAGTGGCGCGTGGTGGCGAACCAGAAAAACGAGCGCACCGAGACGCTTGAGGACCTGAAAACGTGGACGCGCAAGTGCCTGGCAGGTGTGGGCGCGAAGGTCTCGATCGAGCCGCCGCCGTTTGTCGAAGGCCTGCCGTCGGGTGCGCCGCTGCAAATCCAGGTGCGCGGTTCGGACATGGCGAACCTGGAGCGCGACGCAGCCAACATCGAGGCCGTGACCCGCAAAATTCCTGGGCTTTCCGACGTGCAAATCGGCTACTCGCCGGGTCGGCCGGAACAGATCATCCGCATCAACCGCGAAAAGGCCGCAGATTTGGGCATTCCGGTCGCGCAGATCGCCCGGACGCTGCGGGCTGCGCTGGAAGGCGAGGAGGCCGGCAAGCTGCGCGTGTCGGCGCAAAGCACCAAGGAAGTGAAGATCCGCGTACGGTTGCGCGACACCGACCGGCTGGCCATGCAGAAGTTGCTCGATGTGCAGATTGCGACGCCCAAAGGTTTCGTGCCACTGTCGCTGCTGGCGTCGGCGCAGCCGCAGGCCGGACCGCAGGTCATTGAGCGCCAGGATCGCACCCGACAAATCAATGTCACGGCGGCGCCGACGACGCGGTCGCTGGGCGAAGTGCTGGCCGATCTGGAGCCGAAGTTGATCGCGTATAAATTTCAGGGTGACGGCTACTACAAGCTGGAGGGGCAGGTGAAGCAGATGCGCGAGTCCAACGAGTCCATGAACGTCGCGCTGCTGCTGGGCGTGATCTTCATTTTCCTGATTCTGGCCGCGCAGTTCGAGTCCTTCCTGCATCCGTTCACCATCATGCTGGCGCTGCCGCTGGCACTCATTGGTGCGATCATCGGGCTGTTCCTGGCGGACCGCACGGTCTCGATGGGCGCGATGATCGGCGTGATCCTGCTGATGGGGCTGGTGACCAAAAACGGCATTTTGCTCGTGGATGCGGCGCTGCAGAACCAGCGCGACGGGATGTCGGCGCTGGACGCGGTGGTCGACGCCGGGCGCAAACGACTGCGGCCGATCCTGATGACGTCGGCGGCGATGGTGCTGGGCATGCTGCCGACCGCCATCAACAATGGTCCAGGCTCGGAATTCCGCTCGCCGATGGCGATTGCCGTGATCGGCGGCGTGCTGACCTCGACGTTGCTGACGCTGCTCGTGCTGCCTTCCGTCTTCCTGTGGTTTGATTCGCTGCGTCATTTGCCCTCGAAGTTGCTGGCGTTTTTCACGGGCAAGACCGAGCCGTCGCCGCCGATTGGCTTTCCGGGCACGACGGTCCTGCCGCCGGTCGGTGAACCGCTGCACGCGGATGGGCGCGCCAAGCTGCTCGTGATCCTGCTGGCGTGTGGCGTGTTGCTGCCCAGCGCGCGCGTGGACGCCCAAGTGCCCGTGGCGGCGGAAGTGACGGTGACGCAGGTGGTTGTGCCAACCGGCGTGCGGCTGGAGGACGCGATTGCGCGGGCGTTGGACCAAAATGGCGATCTGGAGGTCGCGAAGGCGAAGCTGATCGAAGCCTCGGCGCAGCGCCAACGGGTCTTCACCGCGTGGCTGCCGGACGTCAAGGCGGTGGGCACGTATGCGCACAACTCGAACGAGCAGAAATTCGACATGAATGCCTTCATCGGCTTGCTGCCACTGCCGGCGGGCGTGTCGATTCCGTCGACTCCGCCGACCATCATCCAGCGGATAGATACCGTCTCGGCGGTCCTGAATGTCGACCAGACGATCTTCGCCTTGAGCCCGATTCTGGCCGCAGACGCGTTGGACCTGGGCCTGGACGCCCAGCGCACCGGCCTGGAAGCGGCGAAGCGCGAAATTGCCTACCAGCTGACCAACGTCTGGCTGAATTTCCAAGGCCTGGATCGGCTGATCGCGGCGGCGGGGCGGGCGATGGAACTGGCGGATCGCCGGATCGCGATTGCCAAAGTGCGCAAGGGCCAAGGGACGGAGGCGGAATTGCCGTCGCTGCGGGCGAAAGTGGAGCGCAATCGCGCGGAACAGGATTTGCTGCACGCGCGCCAGGCGCAGAAGCAGCTGCTGCAAGTCGTGGCGATCCTGACCCACGGCGAGGTGCCGGAACGTCTGGCGCCTGTGGCGGAGACCGGATCGATGGCGGGCAAGCTGAGTGACTGGATCGATCGGGCGCGCGCGCAGCGTCCGGACCTGCTGGCGCGACGGCAAGCGGTGCACGCGGCGCAAGCGCTCACGCGGGAGGCGGAATTGCGCTGGGTGCCCGTTCTGGCCGCGTCGGCCTACCTCCGGGCGAGCGACACGAAGGCTTTCGCGCCGGACTACGTGATTTGGCAGGCGAGCTTGAACCTTGTGCTGCCGCTGTTCGACCGGGGTGTGCGGTACGCGGATGCCAAAGAGCGCCGCGCGACTTCGGCCCGGCTGCAGCAGGAATTGGACAAGGCGGACGCCGAGCTGGAGAACCAGGTTCGTCAGGCTGCGCTGGACTTGGAGTCGGCACAGGATGCGCTGCGGCTGGCGACCGAGCAGACGGCGATTGCCCGACGGGGCGCGGATATCACCGGCAAGGCGTACGTCGCTGGCGCGGTGACGAGCCTGGAGCTGGCGGAAGCGGATACCAATCAGCGACTGGCGGAAGAGAATGAAGAGCGGGAACGGATTGGCTTGGCGATGGCGCAGTTGAAGCTGCGGCATTTGACGGGTGCCGTGCGGTATTGAGCCCGCGCATTCCTTGATGCACAGCCAGCAGGATCGGGCGGCTGCGCGCTCGGTCTTGAACTCCGAACCGGGCAGGGATGCTCAGAACGGCTTGCCGACAATCGTCTTCACGACCCATTCCTGCGCCGTGCCGCTCGTCAGGCCACGGCCAATCGCAGCGTTCAGCTCCCAGGCCTTGGGATCCTCCTTGGCCTCTTTGGGCGCGGCGAGATCGAAGACCGCGAAGGCCATGTGCTCCTGCTGCCCCAGCGCTGCGAAGCCTTGGGACAACAAGCCCAGCCCAGCGTAGTACTCTAGACCGACCGCAAAGCCGTGTTGGGTGTTCCAGGAAACCTTGCCGCACGGCTCGAACTCGGGCTTGAAGCGATCCGCGCCGGTCAGGGCGTAGCCGAAAATCGGGTTGAACGACGCGCTCCAGACGCGATTGGTCCAGCCGAGAATCGGGCGGAACTCGTTGGCCCAGCCGTTTTCCTCGACGTCCGCCGGCACGCGACCGATTTCTACGTTGATCCCCAGATGGACCGGCAAATGCACGCGCTCCGGCACGACGAACTTGGCCCGCAGCTTCACGCCGCCGTACCGCGCGCCGGCATCGGGCTGAACCACGAACTGCAGATACGCGCCGAATTCCAGCCAGTCGGTCACGCCGATCGCCGGTTCAAACGTCAGCCGCGCCGCTTGATGCGCCGGAACCGCGCCGGGGTAGTCGCCCGTCCGATGCCCGAGCACGGTGTAGTTGCCGTGCACCTCCAGGCCAAATTGCCCGGGTTGGGCGACGTCGTCGTCATAGACCTGAATCTCAAAGCGGTCGAGCGCGTGGGCGCAAGGGCTCAGCAGCAGGGAAACCGGGAACAGCAGAGCGAGCCAGGGACGCAAGGGCAACATGAGCGCACGCAAGTCCTGCAGCACCGCGCTGCTGGCTTATTGAATATGAAAGTCACTTTCAATGTCAAGCTGTCGCCCGGAAAGGCGCGGCGGCTGCCGTCGATTTCAGTGCGCTTTGCCGTTCAGCTCATACCCGGTCACGGTCTTCGCGGCGCCCGCGCCCACCGGCAGGAACGTCACGCGGCCCGAGGGATGCGTCTGCGTCACCGCGACCACCTGCGCGGACTCGAGCACGCGCGCGTACTCGGGCGGGCTGCCCAGCGGGATGATATCCGTCTGGAACTGCGTCAGGTTGGCCCGCAGCACGCCATGATCGAGGTTCGCCGGATCCGGCAACAGCAGCCAGGACAGTGGCGGATTGGCCAGGCTCGCGATGCCCGTCGGCCGCACCGGCGTCAGCACCAGTTTGGCGTAGCCGGTGTCCAGGTCGTACAGCGTGATGCCTTCGCTGTCGTCGACAAACTTCTCGGTCGCGTCGTCGTAGTTCGGGCCTTGGGCTGGTAAATGCACGAGAATCGCCTTGCGCGTCCCCGGCACGAGCACGACGAAATCGACGGTCTTGCGCAGCAGCACGGGGCTAATCGTCTTGGTGGCAAAATCCAGCGTCGCGGCCTGCTCGATCCCCGCGGCGGTCGTGTAGAGCAGGGCGGTCTTGCCGTCGTCGGTGATCTGCGCCAGGCCCGCGATCAGGGTGCCGGTCGAGAGCACGGTCGTTTCCAGCACCTCAGTCGGATCCTTGGGCAAGGCCACGATGGCCACTTCACCGGTGTCGCGGATGATGGCCAGCGCCGCGCTGCCGTCGGGCAGCACATCCAGGTCGGTCGGAACGGCGGACAGCGTCGTCGTCGCGAACTTCTTGCTCGGCAAATGCACGGCATTCAGGCCGCTCAGCCCGTCCTGGCGCACGATGGCCCACACGCCGTCGGGCGTCACCAGCACTTCCCGGTTGACCGGCTTGTCGAGCGGATTCTTCGACAGCGCCACGGGCGGCACGATGTCGCCGTCCTTCGCGGTCGCTGGCGCAATCACGCAGACGCCGTCGTCGGTCACGACAAACGCCTGGCTGCCATCGGCGCGAAACGACACGCCCGTCGGATGAAAGCCCACGGCGAGATGCGCCACTTCCGGCTTGTCGCCCAAGCGAAACAGCGTCACGTCCTGCAAGCTGCCCGCTGGCTCACCGGCAATCGGGTGGTCGTGGTCGTAGAACGCAATCGCGGAATTCCCGTCCGGCGCAACGACCAGCGTGTTCGCATGCGGCGTCATCGCCAGAAAATCGATGGTGTCGCCCGTCGCGCTGGACCGCACGTACGCCACGTCGTCGCTACCGGCATTGATCACCAGCACGGCGTCGTGTCCCGGCACCGTCTTCGCGACGATCGGCCGGTCGCCGACTTCCACCAAGGTTACCTGTAGGCTCGCGCCCGAGATCTTGACGAGGTTGTCCGTGCCCGCGGCGGGAATGTACACAAAGTTCGGGCTGCCTTCCGGCGCGCCAAAATCGTAGTTCTTCTCCTTTTCCGGCGGCAGATCCGGCTTTTGATAGGAGTCGGTCCCGCCTGACGCGTCGTCCGCAGCGCTCGAGTCGCCATACGAACTGCCGCCGTTGTTGGGCGTGGTTGCGTAGGTATCGTCGCTGAAGGCACCGCTCCCGCTCGACGAGGCAGAGGAGCCGCAACCGGCGAGGAGACCAGCAATTGCCATGCATCGTGCCAAAATCATTCGCATCTTGCCCTCCATCAGAAGCGCACCGCCGCGCCAAAGCGCAGCAGGAAGCCGTTCAAACTGAGCGTCCCGAGTTGCAGATCGCCCGACGAGACGCCGGGCTGCGGCGAGGAAGTCGTGCTGAGCGTGACGTTCTGGTTCATCACCATTTGCCAGCCGAGTTCGGTGAACAGGCCAAACGACGGCAGCGGCTTGTCCTTTTTGGACCAGACCATCGCCGGCAGCAGCAGTTCGATGCCAAGGCCAGCTTGCACCTGCGGCGACCAGTTGGTCGTTTCCCAATTGTTCATCGACAGATGCGACTCGGCCACGCCCGCGCCGACGCGCGCATACGGAGCGACCCAGTCGAACAGCGGGTAGCGGTAGCGGCCGTCCACGGTCAAGTCGTGGCGGCCCATCGCGGTGGTGTAACCGTGCAGAATGCCGTCAGAACTCGCGTAATGCCAACCGAAGCCGATGCGCCAGTGGCTGTCGAGCCCGACCTCGCCGCGCAAGTTGATGCCGCCGAACGTGCGGCTGCGGGCCCACGGATTGGCGGAAGTGGTGTAGCTGCTCAAGCCCTGGCTGGCGACGTCCACGCCGAATTCGAGGGCCTGCGCCGAGACTGCGCTCAGCAGCATGGCAAGAACAAAGAGCGTGAGGGTGAACCGTTTCATGGTGCCTCCGTCGCGCCCGTCAGGGCGAAGCCTTGGATAAGCTTGGCGGAATCGGTATCCAGTGCGCCCGTTGGCAGGGCCAGCAACGCGCCGGAGCCATCGCCCGCCGACCACAGCGCCACGCCGTTTTGCGCCCACGGCGTGATGCCCGCGGCTTGCATCGCCAACTCCATGCTCTGCGCCGTCAAGTTGGTCAGATCAATCCGCGCCAGCCGCATCCCGCCCGCGACGGCGCCCAGCACCCACATCGCGCCGCCCAGAACGCGCACGGACTTGACCGTGCCCATACCGGAAAGCGCCGTCATCCGGTCGTTCTCGGCGTCGTAGGCCGAGAGCTGCGAACCGTTGTGCTGCAACAGGAATTGCGTCTGCAGCGCTGTCACCTGGGACACGCCCTGGGTCGCCGTCACGTCGTGGACTGCCTTGCCTTTCTTCTTCTCAATATCCTCGATGTCCACACGCTGGAGCACCGCGTTGTTATCGCCCCACAGCAGCGCGTGCGGCTTCCCGTCGCTGCCCTGATACGGCACGATGTGGCGCGACGGCGTGCTCAAGGTGATGGCTGTGCCGGTGCCTGTCGTCGGATCGAGCAGGGCGACCAACGACGCGCCGCTGTGCAACGTGAGGATCCGCAGCCCCGCGCTCGTGTCGACCAGCGCGATGTCCGTCGGCACTGGGCCCGAGGCGATCTGGTCGAGCGAAACAGTCGGCGGCGTGGTCGTCAAGTCGATGGAAATGTGGACGGCATCGTTCGAACCCGTCGCGATCAGGTACAGGTTCACCGCGCCGTTGGCCACCCGCGCGAGCGTGCGCTTGGGCACGATGCCCGCAGCCGTACCGGCGGTCGCGAGCGGCACGACGAGTGTTCGCACGCCCTTCGGGCCGAAATCGGCGATGCCCAGCGCAGACGTCGTCTCCAGCCACGCCATGCGATGCGCGCCATCGGCGAGCGCCACCGGCGGAGTCAGGTACGCTGCCAGCGGCTGCGTCGAAATCCCCGCGATGGTCGCCGTTTGCACCGAGCGCGGACTGACCGACAAATCCACGAGCGCCAGTTCTGCGGCGATGACCAAGCCAGTCTGCGTCGCGCCCGGCGCGTGATAGGCCAGCGCCGCGAGCGAATCATCCGACAGCGACAGCCCGGAAAACGCCGTGTTGAACTGGACGATCTCCGCGTCGCCCGTCGCCCCCTGGATCGCCAGCTTCTGGTGTCCTTTGGCGAACGCGGCATCCAGCATCAACAGCTGTTTGCCATCCGGCGTCACCACCGTCGTCATCGGCGTCACCGCGAGCGGCGTCGCGTCCTGGGCAATCTCACCGCCCGAATCGCGCAGCCGCGTCACCCGGTGGCGGGTCGTCTCGAGAAACAGCAAAGCGTCGCCGACTTCAATCGGCGCGCTCAGGTGGAGCGAAGTGGCGAAAGCACTGTTGCCATCCACGCACCCGGGCAGGGCAGCGGCGAGCAACGCCAAAAAGAGCAGTCTGGCGCAAACGAAAATCGTTGCGCGCGGCGATTGGGTCATGGGGGACCTCATCTCCGGCAATGTGCCGAGGTTACGACGCGCAGCGTAGTGCTTGCCCGGCGTCCTATGCAAATCTATGTGGAAGATTTCTGCGAATGTGTGAGAACTTACGGAAAACGCTTGCTTTCCAAACGCTCCGTCACCGCGTCCACGAGCCGAGTGCCGGCCTCGCCGAGCATGCCGCTCAGACGCTGACCGACGTTGCGCATCGGCTCGAACTTGATTTCAAACAGATCCGCATCCTTGGCTGTCTGGACCAACCAACCGTCGGACGTCTGGAGCGCATCACACAAACCCAGCACCAGCGCTTGTTGCCCATACCAGTGCTCACCCGTCGCGACTTTGGCGATGTCCAGGCTCGGACGTTGGGCGTGCACGAAGTCCTTGAACAACGTGTGGGTCTCCTCCAGCTCCTCGCGAAACTTCTCCCGGCCCTTCTCCGTGTTCTCGCCCAGTACGGTCAACGTGCGCTTGAACTCGCCCGCGGTATGCAGCTCGATGTCGATTTCGTGCTTTTGCAGCAGCCGGTGGACGTTGGGAATCTGCGCGACGACGCCGATCGAGCCGAGGATGGCAAACGGTGCCGCGACGATGCGATCGGCCGTGCACGCCATCATGTAGCCGCCACTCGCGGCGATCTTGTCGACGGCGACGGTGAGCTTCACGCCACCTTCGCGCAACCGCGCCAGCTGCGACGCCGCAAGACCGTAGCCGTGCACCACGCCGCCGGGACTCTCCAGCCGCAGCAGCACCTCATCGTTCGGTTTGGCCACGGCGAGGACCGCCGTCACTTCGTCGCGCAGCGTGGTGACCGCGGAAGCCCGCAGATCGCCCAGGAAATCCAGGACGAAGACGCGCCGACGATCGGAGCCCACTTTCTCCAGCTGCTTCGCTTCGGTCTTGTCCGCCTTGCGCAGCGCCTTGAACTCCTTCTCCGGCAGCACGGCGGCTTCCAGGGACCGTTGCAAACCGCGCAAACGCCGATTCAGCCTGCGCACCTTCAGATGCTCATGGGTGCCGGGCGTGGCCCGCATCGTCGCGGCGGCGATCCGGGCGATCACGACGAGAATGACGGCAAGGACGGTCACCGACTTGGCCAAAAACAGCCCGTATTGACTCAGAAAATTGAGCATCTGTGACGCGCCTCGGATGCGCGGAGCGAGAAGCGAAAGGTGCCCTGGCAGGCACGGAAGCACCCTGGACCCTTCAGTCCAGGTGGGCGCCAGTCCGCGATCCACCGCTTCTGGCGCATTTCGTCGTCGCCGCGCAAAAATCGCCTCTCGACGACCGGGAGGTCGCCTTCGCGGCAATTTCTGCTAGCTCCTTGAACTGCATCCAGAATCGGCGTCCGCGGTGAAAATCGAAGGGTGCCTTGGCAGGCACGGAAGCACCCTGGACCCTTCAGTCCAGGTGGGCGCCAGTGGCCGGTTCAGTCAGTCCCACTGGCATGTGTGCAAACACACGGTGGGCGGAGACATTCCCGGTCTAGCCCGGCTCCCTGTTGTAATCATACGGTCCCGGGGCATTTCCCGTGACCGCCAAGGCACCGTCAGGATCGCACAAGATTCTGGCGACGGCTACTGGAAACCTGAAGGCGTCGTCCTCGGCGTCGCTTGCGCTCGGCCCGCAGTCATGGCAAACACTTCCGCGGCATGACACGACTGCAAACCCACATCCAGCCCCGATCCGCCGACTTCCAGCGCAACCGCGCGCATATGCTCACGCTTTTGGCGACGCTGGCGGAACGGCAGCAGGGCGCGCGCGACGTGGGCGGGGCCAAGGCGGCGGCCAAGTTGGCCAAACGCAACAAGTTGGGTCCGCGCGAGCGCATTGAGCGGCTGTTGGACCGCGACGGCCACTTTTTGGAGCTCTCGACGCTCGCCGCGTTTGGACAATACGACGGAGAAGCGCCCGGCGCGGGCTGCATCACCGGCATCGGTCAGGTCAGCGGTCGGTGGGTCATGATCACGGCCAACGACACGCGGGTCAAAGGCGGGGCGATCTACCCGCTCGGCGCGGACAAGATGATCCGTGCGCAACAGATCGCGATGGAAAACGGCTTGCCGGCAGTGGCGCTGGTGGAATCGGCGGGCGCAAACCTGCTGTTCCAAGCGGAACTTTTTGCGCCTGGCAATCGCGGTGGACGTGGTTTTTGCAACCAGGCGCGGATGTCGGCGGCCGGGCTGCCGCAGATCGCCATCGTCTTTGGCAACGGCACGGCCGGCGGCGCGTACGTGCCGGGCATGAGCGACTACACGGTGATGGTGCGCAAACAGGCGCACGTCTATCTCGCTGGCCCGCCGCTGGTCAAAGCCGCGACGGGCGCAGACGCGGATGACGAAGCGCTCGGCGGCGCGGACATGCATCATGAAGTGTCCGGACTCTGCGATTATCTCGCCGAGGACGACGCGGACGCGATTCGCATCGGCCGGCAAATCATTGGCAACCTCGGCAAACCGCTGCATCCGGTGGCGCGCGTCACGCCGGAGGAGCCGCTGTGCGATCCCGAGGAACTGCTGGGGCTGGTGCCGCCGGAGCTGAAGATTCCTTTCGACATCCGCGAAGTCATCGCCCGCACGGTGGATGCCAGTGAATTCGACGAGTTTCGCCCGGGCTACGGACCGACTTTGGTCTGTGGCTTTGCGCGGATCGACGGCTTTTCGGTCGGCATCCTCGGCAACAACGGCCCGCTGTTCTCCAACAGCGCGCTCAAGGCCACGCATTTCATTCAGCTCTGCTGCCAAAAACGCTTTCCGATCATCTATTTGCAGAACATCACCGGCTTCATGGTCGGCGTCGACGCGGAGCGCGGCGGCATCGTCAAGGACGGCGCGAAAATGGTCCACGCGGTCGCGACGGCCAGCGTGCCACAGTTCACCGTCTTGGTTGGCGGCAGCTTCGGCGCCGGCAACTACGGCATGTGCGGTCGCGCCTACGATCCGCGGTTGCTGCTGACCTGGCCGTCGAGCCGGATCGCTGTGATGGGCGGCGAGCAAGCCGCGCGGGTGATGCGCATCGTTCAGGAAGAGGCCATGCGCAAGCTCGGCGGCGCGGCGGATGACGCCCAGATGGCGATGATGGAAGAGATGGTCAAGGGCGAATTCGATCGCCAGTCCGATCCGTACTACGCCACGGCGCAGTTGTGGGATGACGGCATCATCGACCCGCGGCACACGCGCGCGGCGCTGTCCGTGGGACTGCATGCGGCCTGGCAGCGCGACATCATTGCGGAAGGCAAGCCGCGCTTTGGCGTGTTCCGGATGTAGCCGAGGGATTGTGACAAAATGAGTCGATCGATCGCAAACTTGTGTCGCCGTGCGTATCGCCGCAGGCGGGCGCACTTGGCGACTCAGGCAAGAAGCCAAGATAGGTAAGAAAATCTGTCGCAGGCACTTGGAGAACAGTGCAATCGGGAGTCACGCGGAAGCCGCCATGCAAAAACTGCTCATCGCCAATCGCGGAGAAATTGCCTGTCGCGTCGCGCGCGCCGCCAAGTCGCTCGGAATCGCGACGGTCGCCGTGCATTCCGACGTCGATGCGCAGTCGCCGCACGTCCGTTTGTGCGACGAGGCGGTGCTGATCGGCATCGAAGGCAAGGGCAAGAGTCCCTATCTGGACATTCGCGCATTGCTGTTGGCGGCGGAAACGACGGGCGCCGATGCGATCCATCCCGGCTACGGCTTTCTGGCGGAACGCGCGGATTTTGCCCGTGAAGTGATCGACGCCGGGCTGACGTGGGTTGGCCCGCCAGCGCTGGTCATGGAACGCCTGGGGCGCAAGGACGGCGCCAAAGTGCTGGCGCGCTCAATCGGCGTGCCGGTCGTGCCGGGCTTCGAGCTCGGCGTGGTCGGCGGGCAGTTGCTCGAGGCGGGGACGACGCCTGCTGGCGATGTCGACTTGCTCGGCGTGTGGTTGAACGACGAGGTACCAGAGCAGGGCAAGAAGAAGCCGAGCGGGGCGCTGCCGGACAAGTTGCAGAAGGCCGTGGATCAAGTGGGCTTTCCGCTGCTGATCAAGGCGGTCGCAGGCGGCGGTGGGCGCGGCATGCGCGTGGTGCGCGAGGCTGGGACGCTGATTGAGTCGCTGCGCTTGGCAGCGCGGGAAGCGCAGGAAGCCTTTGGCGACGGGACGTTGCTGATCGAGCGCTACATTGAACGCGGCCGCCACGTGGAAATCCAGATCCTCGCCGACGCGCACGGTTCCGTGGTGCATCTGGGCGAACGCGACTGTTCCGTGCAGCGGCGGCACCAGAAGTTGCTGGAAGAGTCGCCGTCGCCTGCGGTCACGCCGGAGATCCGCAATGCGATGGCGCAAGCGGCGGTGCGATTGGCTTCGGCCGTGGGC
Source organism: uncultured Myxococcales bacterium (assembly GCA_903924465.1). Lineage (GTDB taxonomy): Bacteria > Myxococcota_A > UBA9042 > UBA9042 > UBA9042 > CAIYBN01. Next base: position 87,090 of record CAIYBN010000054.1, read on the forward strand.
TATGTTTCGGCTGGCACAGTGGAATTCCTGCTCGACGACGAGACCGGTCAGTTCTACTTTCTGGAAGTGAACACGCGCATCCAGGTGGAACATCCGGTGACGGAATTGGTCACGGGCGTGGATCTGGTGACTTGGCAGCTGTGGATCGCGCGCGGCGTCGCGCTGTCGATTCGCCAGGTGGAAATTCTGCAGACCGGCCACGCGATCGAGGCGCGGCTGTGCGCGGAAGATCCCAGCCAGAACTTTGCGCCGCAGACGGGCGCGATTTTGCGCTGGACGCCGCCGACGGGCGAGGGCGTGCGGGTGGATCACGGCCTGAATGCCCAGGACGCTGTGTCGGTGCACTACGACGCGATGATCGCCAAGATTCTCGCCTGGGGCCCGAACCGCGCGACGGCAAATGCGCGGCTGGTGCAGGCGCTGAAACAGACGGAAATCCTCGGTTTGCGCACCAACCTTGCGCATCTCTTGCAGGTTCTCCAGGAGCCGGACTTCCTGGCCGGCCAGTTCACGACCCGGTACATTGAGTCGCATCCCGTGGCGCCGGAGCCGCTGGTGCCGGATGAAGCGCTGCTTGCGGTCGCGCTGTGGCGGCACGCACCTGGCCTCGTCAAGCGGTTTCGCAACAACCCGGCGCGCCCGGATGTCTCGGTGCTCGTCCTGCCGGGCGGTCAGACAGTCCACGTGGGCCTGCAGCAGGTCCATGGCCGCGTCTTCCATTGGGGCGTCGCGCATACGCCGGATCCGCTGCTCGCGGTGCCGCCGCCGACGCCGACGCTCGTGGAATGGCTCGCTGCCGACGACGCCAGCGTGACGTTTGTGACCCGCAATCAGCGCCAGACCTGGCGGATCGCCGCGGATAGCAAGCGCATTTGGCTGCATGCACCGCAAGGACTCGTGTTCGTCGTGGAGGAAGGCTCGCTGATGCCGGAGCCGCAACCGCCGGAAGCAGCTGCGGGATCGGTGGTGGCGCAAATCGCCGCCGTCGTCAGTCAAGTGCACGTGGAAGTGGGCGAGACGGTGGCGGTGGACCAGCCGCTCGTGACGCTGGAGTCCATGAAAATGCTGACGATTCTGAAGGCGCCGCAGGCCGGCGTCGTGCGGTCGATTCTGGCCGCGGTCGGCGAAAGCGTGGCGGCGGGTGCGGTGCTTGTGGAAGTCGGCGAGCCCTGACGTCGCGCCACACAACTGGCCGGAAGTCTGGCCGCTGAGGTTTCCATGTCCCGTCCCGTGATTCTGACTTGTGCTTTGACCGGCGTGCTGACCGATCCGGAAGTTCACCATGTGCCCGTGACGCCTGAGCAAATGGCGGACCATGCGGAGCAAGCGTGGAATGCCGGCGCGACGATTGTGCACATTCATTTTCGCGATCAGACGCCTGGCTTGGGGCGCATGCCGTCGTGGGAGCCGGACGTGGCCAAAGCGATTAGCGACGCGATCCGCGCGCGTTGTCCAAAATTGCTGCAGAATTTTTCAACCGGCGTGATGACCAAGGATATTTCCGGCCCGGTGGCGTGTCTGGAAGCGGGACGCCCGGAGTTGGCCGCGCTGAACGCCGGCACGCTGAACTACCTGAAATTGCGCGCCAATGCCGAGTGGGCCTGGCCGCCGATGGTCTTCGCCAATCCCGTCGAAAAGATTGAGCAATTTGTCGCGGTCATGAACCGCCTGAACATCATTCCGGAGTGCGAATGTTTCGACACCGGCATCGTCCGCAGCGTCGCCATGTTCCACCAGATGGGTCTGTTGCATGATCCGGTGCACCTGTCGCTGGTGATGGGCGTGTCGTCCGGCATGCCGGCGGATCCGGATTGGCTGCCGCTGCTCGTGCGCGAGATGCCCAAGGGCGCGATTTGGCAGACGATTGGCATTGGTCGCACGGAAGTTTGGGCGCTGCATCGGCGTTCAGCGGAACTGGGCGGGCACGTGCGTACCGGGCTTGAGGACACGTTCTACTTGCCCAACGGCGAGAAGACGGGCTCCAACGGCGCGCTCATCGCCGCTTTGGCCAAAACGGTGCGCGAAACGGGCAATGAAGTGGCGAGCATTGCGCAGACGCGGGCGCTGCTCGGCCTGCCGGCGATCGCCTAGCGTATGCACGCGCGGTGGGCGGTGCTCGCGTGCCTGCTGGCGTGCCAGCGCACGCCTGAGACGGAGATCCTGCCGCGCCCGGTGCCACCGCCGCCGCCCGTTGTGGAGTTGGACGAGCCGGAACCGGCGACGGCGACGCAGCAGCAGGAAGTGCCGCTGCCGCAACCCGCGACGGATTTCTTCGATTTCAGCGACGGTCGGCCGCGGACCGGCGATTATCTGATCTGGCACCGCGCCGACGACTACCAGCCGGACACGACGTATTGGCTGTCCGTGCAGGCGACGTCAACGGAATGGCTGGGCCAGCAGGATGGCCTGTGGATCGCTGCGCGGGACACGATCTGGCACTGGCAGCCGACGCTGAACGATCTGCCAGTCTGTGCGCTGCTCGCGTGTGAAGCAGACGTGCCGCGTTGCAAGCCGATGGCGAAGACGGGCGCGGGCACCGTCGACGAAGCGGCTTGGGAGGATCTGCTGACGGCGCGTTCCGTACCGGTGGGACCGCGGCTGCCGTCGGTGGCGGCGACGGGGCTGGGGGCGAAGTCGTTGCACGAAACCTGGCTGCCGCTGGCGGTGGTCAACGGCACGCTCGTGGTCAGGGTCGAGACGCATTGGCGGCTGTGCGATGGTGGCGGCGGCGGGCGAGTGCAAGTGAAGACGTTGACGCCGCCGATGCCGACGATGGCGCCGTTCTTCAAGTTCGCGACCAGCGTTCCTGCAGAGTTGCGCGCGCTCGGCGGAACGACGCCGCCGGTCTGGGGCGGCATCCACCAGGGTATCGACGACGAGGGGCGCTGGCATATTCACGAGGAGTGGCTCGTGCCGCTGCCGGCGGAAGTGTCGGAGGTCTCCGTCGAGGCGCTCTACAGCAACACCCGGCTGCCGGCCGAACGCCTGCCAAGTGGTCTGTCGTCCGGTGCCCGTGAATCGCCGTCGCTCAAAGGCGCGACGATCGCCAAAGGCGCAGCGGAAGGCGATGCGACGCGTTGGGGCTGGTCGCGCATTCGCGTCCCAGGCCCGGCGCGTGAGGTGCTGCGGCAAGCGTTTGTCGGCGATGTGGGGGCCAGACCGCGCAAGCAGCCGTGACCCGAGTCTATGCCTTTGGCCGCGGATCTGGCAGGCTTGCAGCCGATTGGCTCGGCCTGAGGAGGCAACATGTGGCGTTCGAAATTCCGACAGCAACTGGCCACGATCGCGCTCGCAGCTGCTTTTGCGGGGTGTGGCGGCGCGCGCAGTCAAGTAGTGGCAAATGCCTCTGAACCGACGGTGGCGGACCGTGCGGCGGAAGCGGGGCAGCTGCTGGAACAAGCGCGTCTTCAAGCGGTTGCGAAGCATAGCGCCGTTCTGGTCTTGTTGCAGGCGGACTGGTGCCAGCCGTGCAATGAACTGCAGTTCCGGGTGCTGGACACCAACGAGGGCAAGGCGCTCGCCGAAAAGCACGTTCTCGTAGCGCTGGATTTTGACAAGCCGCTTGGCGGCGCGGTGGCGAGTCAGCTGCATGTACTCGGGCTGCCGACCACGTTGGTGTTGCGTCCGGTAGGGAACCACCTGCAGGAATACGCGCGGATCGAGGGGTTTGACCAACCCGATGCCTATCGCTCGGCGCTGGCTTTGGCGCTGGGCCGGGCCAATCCGGCGCCGCAGGGTTGTGCCAACGCCGAGGATCGGCCCCTTGACGCCTCACGGCCTGCGCCGCTGTTGATCGCGGATGCGGAATGTCTGGCGATGCAATTGTCCACGGAGCGCGGCGAGGCGGCGGCCACGCACTTGCATGGCCTTTTCGACGACGCAGCACAGTTGGCGAAGGCCGCGCAATGGCCTCAGGAACTTCGTGAACGGTTGATCGTCGTTGGCCAGTCGTTGGGGCGTTTTGACAGCCGTGTGGCGCAGAATCAGGCTCGGGCGGCGACGCTCTTTGGCGGGCTGGCGACATGGCCCGGGACGCCGCAACTGGCTGTGCCCGGGCTGGTGTTTTGGCAGGCGCGCTGTCTGGCCAAGGCGGGCGACGGGCAGGGGGCGGAACGCGTGCTGGACGCCCACGTGGCCAAGGCGAACGGCTCGACCGTTGCGCGGTTGTTGGCCGCCGATGTGATGGTCCACGAGCACGTCGCGCCCGGACGTGCCAAAGCGTTGCTGGTCGAGATTCTCAACGCAGATCCCGGCGATCACTGGGCGCACTACCTCGCAGGCGAGTTGGCGACGCAAATGGGCGATCGCGACAGCGCGCGCAAGCACCTGGCAACGGCGAATCAACTGAAGCCGGGCGTCGCGCTCTACATCCGCCACTATTTGCGGCTGAGCGGCGACGCGAAGCGGGTTGAATAGCCCGCGATCCACCGCTTCTGGCGCATTTCTGCGTTGCTGCGCCTTGAACTGCCTCCAGAAACGGCGGCCGCGGAAAATTCGATGGTTGCTGTGCAGGCTGACCTCGGTCGTGGACCAAGCCATGCTGAGTTGACCGCGGAATTCGCTCAGCGCGTATACCCGCGGACGTCGGATGCTGCTACCCTCCAGGCCCTTGGAGGTGCGGAATGCGGCAGGCAGTTTGGTTTCTGATGGCAGCTGCGTTGGGCCTGGCTGCATGCGGCAGCAAAGCCGCAGACACAGGCAGTCCAACCGATGGCGCCGACACGGCGGTGGATATTGCTGCCGACGTCAGTCCGACGGGTTGCAGCGCGTGCACGGTCAGCCAATTTTGCGCACCGGAGACCAACACCTGCCGGGATCGCGTCGACGAGACCACGGCGGCTGAGCAACGTACCGGCTGCGCGTTCACGGCGGGTGACAAGGCAGATCGGACGATTGGTAAGGAATGGCCGGTAGGTGACGCGATTCCCATCAAGCACTTTATCATTGTCATGATGGAAAACCGTTCATTTGACAGCTATTTTGGCGCAGGCAAGCAGTTTGGTTTGGACGTCGACGGCTTTCCGGCCGGGGCCAGCAACCCAGACGCGACGGGCAAGGCAGTTCCCGTCTTCCACAACGTCGACGCCTGCATCAATGACGTCGCCCACGCCTGGACCGCAACGCACAAGCAGGTCGATGGCGGCAAGATGGACGGCTTCGTCACGACGAACGATCCCAACGGCGCGCGGGCCATGGGCTACTTTGACGGCAGCGATCTGCTTTTCTACTACGGCGTGGCCAAAACTTTCGGCATCTCGGACAACAACCACTGCTCGGTGCAAGGTCCGACCTGGATCAACCGCCTGTTCTTCGCCTCAGCGACGAGCTTCGGCCTGACCGCCAACAAGCTGCCGGATGCCACGGTCATGACGGAACACGCGAATCAGCTGATTCTCGCGGAATTGGATCAAGCCGGCGCCGATTGGCGCGTGTACAAGACGGATCTGAGTGAATTCATGCTCTATCCGGACTACATCAGCCAGGACAAGAACGCCGCGCGGTTGCTCACGGTGGAGGATTTCTTCACGGACGCCGCGGCCGGCACGCTGCCCGCGGTCGCTTTTGTCCAGCCGAGCTTCAGCACCGCGGGCGCCAGTCGCAACGATGAACATCCGCCGGGCACGCCGTACACCGGCGAGCAGTGGACCCACAAGCTCGTGACAGCGCTGATGGCGAGTCCAAATTGGAAGGATTCCGTGTACATCCAGACGTACGACGAACATGGCGGATTCTACGACCACGCCGTGCCGCCGGCCGCCTGCAAGCCGGACGACATGGCGCCGCAACTGCTGGCCTCCGACGTGAAGGCGGAATTCGACGCGATGGGCGTCCGTGTGCCGCTGCTGGTCATTTCGCCGTGGTCCAAGCCGGGGTACGTGTCCCACATCGCTACGGAAAACACGTCGATTTTGCGGCTGGTAGAAGCGCGTTTTGGCCTGGGGGCGATGACCGCCCGCGACGCGAATGCATGGCCGCTATTGGACTTCTTTGATTTCAGCAAGCGCTCGTTTGAGACGCCGCCGGCCGTGCCGGAGCCGAAACCCATGACGGACGTCATTGCGGCGTGCGTGAAGAAATTCTAGCCTGACAAGTCGCAAACTCATGGTTGGGTGTGCGGTTTGGACTTCAAGCACTTTGCACGTGCGCGTGCCGTTGGTATCGTAGCTGCATGGTCGACCTCGCCTTCGCCACCGCCGCCCGTTTCGCCGACGGGAGCGTGCGAACTGCGCGATGTTTGACGGCATTGTGCTGCGTCTGGTTTGCCTTGTTCGCGACGCCAGTTCACGCGGCGGAAAACGCGGATGGCGCAGATTTGCGCAAAGCGGAAGCAGCGGCGACAGAAGCGAAAGTGTTCTTCAAGGCTGGCCTGTTCGACAAGGCGTCCGCCAAGTTCATGGAAGCCTACGCGATTTCCAAGCGACCCTCGCTGATGTACAACGCGGCACGCGCGTACGAGGAAGGCAGCAACTTTCGCGAATCCGTGGCATTGTTGAAGCATTACCGAGATTTGCAGGATGTAGGCGTCGACGGCAAGCGCGACGCTGACGAACGGATCGCGCGCATGGAAGGCGTGCTGCGGCAACAGGCGGCGGACGAGGCGAGGAAGATCGACGACGCGCGCCGGGAGTCGACACGTCTGGCGGCTGAACAGAAGAAGCGCGAGGACGCGGATCGGGCCGAGCGCGAGCGCCTGGAACGCGCGCGGGTGTCGCCGTTGCCGGAAGATGTCACTGCGACGGTCGCTGCCCCCAAGAGTCGCAAAGTGTCCTGGCCGCTCGTCATCGGCGCGCTGGGGGCGGGTCTGATCGCCGGCGGTGCCTACGCGGAGGCGCTCTACGAGGCGAACAATGCCCGTTCCATGACGATCGCCGATCAATCCGACGTCAACACCTACCTCGCACATGTCAGTGATGCCAAGACATTTCAGGCGGTTGCGATTGCTGGTGCCGTCGTTGGCGCCGGCCTGGCTGGTTGGGCCGTCTTGGACTGGTGGCGTTCCTCTTCAGATCGTGAAGAAAAATTGCCAACCCAGTCGTCCGTCAGCGTGTTTCCTGCGCCGGGAGGCGGTATGCTTAGCTTGCGGGGATCGTTCTAGACCGAGCGATTCGTGCGACTGCCGTGGCCAATCGCGCCACAGCCTTGCAGACCGGCGATCTTGGGTATCAGGTGCAAATGACGCTGAGGCGGATGGCAGGCCAGCATCAACGGACAGCACGTGCCTTCGGGATCGTGTGGGCTGGACTTTCGCTGCTGACCGGCTGTTTGGGAGATTTCGCGACGCAGGATCAGTTGTTGGCGCGTCTGGACGCGATCCAATCCGACGCAGAACTTGCCGATGGTGACGCAGGCGCCGGAACCGACAGCGACGGAACGACGGACGCTCGGCTCGACGGCGATGCGGTGTTGGACGAAGGGGCCGACGCGAGCGACGACACGACGGATCCCGACGCTTTGGATTCGGGCGATGGCGACGTGGGCACCGGCGATGTGCCGTTGACCTGTCCCGCCGCGCCGGGCTGTTCTTGCAAGGACGGCAGCAAATGCGCCAGCGGTGTCTGCCTCACCGTCGTCGATTTCACCGCGCCGGACCTGAACAAGGCGTGTGCGACGCCGTGCATCAAGGGGCAAACGTGTGGCGATCCGGACACCGTCTGCGCCGCCGTGGATGTCAGTCCGACCCAGCAGAACTGGGTCTGCGTGGCCAAATGGGAGACGCTTTGCGACCCGTGCGTCACCAGCGCGGCGTGCGTGCATGCCGGCCAGCCCGGCGCGGCATGTCTGAATTTCGGCGCGTCTGGAAACTACTGCGGCACACCGTGCACGTCCGCCACGGACTGCGCCAGCGGCTTTGACTGCAAGCTGATGACGTCCGTGGAGGGCACGCAACTGCTGCAGGGGCAATGTGTGCCCATCGCCGCGGACGGCGGTACTGGTCCAGGCGAATGCACCTGCAGCAACGTCGCGTTGCACAAGAAGCTGTCTACGAGCTGTTACGTGCCCAGCTACGAAGCGGGCGGCGCGCTCGTCGGCAAGTGCATGGGCGCACGGGTTTGCGACGTCGACGCCCTCACGGCTTGCAGCGCGCCGAAACCCAAGGAGGAGGTCTGCGATACGTTTGACAACGACTGCGACGGCCTCATCGACGAAGGCACGTGCGATGACGGCAAGCCCTGCACGACGGACTTCTGCGCGGGTCCAGCCGATTGCACGCACACGTCGCTGGACGGCAACGCGTGCGACGACGGGAGCGCGTGCACGCTGAACGATGTCTGTGTGCAAGAAATCTGCACGGGCACCAGCAAAGTCTGTGTTGGCAGCGCCTGCGTCGCGGTCCAATGCGATGCCGCGGACGGTTCCTGTGAGTCCACGCTGAAGGCGGACACATCGCCGTGCGACGATGGCAACGCATGCACAACCGGCGACATGTGTCTGGCCGGCAACTGTTCCGGCGGCAGCGTCGTGTGCGACGACGCGAACCCGTGCACCAACGACAGCTGCACGCCCAAGGGCGGCTGTGCCCACGACCCGAACACCTCGCTTTGCAATGACAACAGCGCGTGCACTGACTTTGACCAGTGCACAAATGGCGTCTGCATCGGCGTGGCCAAAGTCGGCGGCTGCTCAGACGCCAACCCGTGCACGGACGACTCGTGCGACGCCACCAGCGGCTGCGTCCACCTCGCCAACAGCGCCACGTGCAGCGACGGCAACGCCTGCACGAATGGCGATTTCTGCCAGGCTGGACAATGCGCGCCCGGCATCAACGAATGCACCTGCGCGCAGGACGTCGACTGCAAAGCCAAGGAAGACGGGAACGCGTGCAATGGCACGTTGTTCTGCGACACATCTGCCGTGCCTTTCCAGTGCCAGGTCAAGGTGTCCACGATCGTGGCATGCACGCCGAGCAGCAATCCGTGCGCCACCACCGCGTGCGTGCCGGCCACCGGCGCGTGCGTCGACTCGGCCGTCACGGACGGGACAACCTGTGACGCCGACGGCAACGTGTGCACGGTCGGCGACGCCTGCTCGAGCGGCACGTGCACCGCGGGTCCAACGACCATTTGCAACGACGGCAACGTCTGCACGGACGACGCGTGCGACAGCAAGATTGGCTGCATCAAGACCGCCAACACCGCGCCATGCAGCGACGGCAACGCCTGCACCGTCGCCGATCAGTGCCAGGGCGGCGCGTGCGTCTCCGGCTCCGCCATCACGTGCCAGACGATCGTGTGCCAGTCCGACATCTGCGATCCGACCACCGGCCAGTGCGTGGCCAGCCCGATCCTCGGCCCTTGCGATGACGGCAGCCCCTGCACCGTCGGCGACTTCTGCCAGAGCGGCGCCTGCCAGTCAGGGACTCCGACGCAGTGCATGTCGGCGACCAAGTGCGCGACGGGCGTGTGCGAGCCAACCACGGGCAACTGCGCGTTTACCCAAGTTGTGTGCGACGACGGCAATCCCTGCACCATTGATTCCTGTGCCTCCACGACCGGCTGCGTGTTCACGCCCAAATCGTGCGACGACAACAACGCCTGCACCGTGGACACCTGCGACGGCAATACCGGCGCTTGCGTCACGACACCGTTGAACTGCGATGACGGCAACGTGTGCACCGCCGACAGCTGCAACAGCAAAACGGGCTGCGTGGCGACGAACGTCAGCACCGGAACCCTTTGCTCCAGCAACAGTCAGGTCTGCGTGTCGGGCAAGTGCATGACGCCGTTCGCTTCACCTCCCGCGTCCCAGGGCGGCGTTTCCGGCGGCATCGCGCACACCTGCGTGCGCGCGTGGGGCGGCGGCGAAATCTGCTGGGGCGCGGGGCTTCAAGGCCAACTGGGCGATGGAACCGGCGGCAGTCACCCGTACCCCGTCGCCGTCACCAACATGGCGGCCGTCCTCGATTCCGACTGCGGAAGCGCCTTCAGCTGCGCGATTCGCGGCACGACCAACACCACCCGCTGCTGGGGCGCGAACGCGTCCGGCCAGTTGGGCAATGGCTCGACCGCGCCGAGCAACACACCCGTCGACGTCGCCAGCAGTTCGACCGCACCGGCGACGCCGATCCGCATCACCACCGGCGGCGTATTTGCCTGCGAGCTGCTGACCTCACACAAGATTTGGTGCTGGGGCGACAACAGTCACCAGCAGCTGGGCGGCGGCGTGTTGGCCATACTCACGGCAAATTCCAAAGTGCCCGTGGCTGTCGGCAACTTGACGAACGTCACCGCGCTCGCGGCGGGCACAGCGCATGCCTGTGCAGTCCAGAACGGCAACGTGTTCTGTTGGGGCCAGAACAAGGACGGCCAGTGTGGCCAGACAGGCACGGGCGACGTGAACACCCCGACGCAGGTGGGCTCCTTGGCCAGCGTGACCGCGGTCGCTGCCGGCGATGACTTCAGTTGTGCGCTGAGCAGCGGCAGCGTTTGGTGCTGGGGCAACAACCAGCGCGGCCAGTTGGCCAACGGCGTGGCGAGCGCCGGCGGCCCGACGCCCGTGCAGATTGGTGTCACCAGCACCACCGACATCGCCGCCGGTTTTGGCCACGCCTGCGCCCGCAACAGCCTGGGCGGCTTGGCTTGCTGGGGTCGCAACGACTCGGGCCAGGTCGGCAACGGCAACCAGACGGACGCGCTCAGCCCCGCCACCGTGCCAGGTATCAGCAACGTGTACCGCATCGGCGCGGGCGACTACCACAGCTGTGCGGTCCGGCAGGACGGCAGCGTCTGGTGTTGGGGCAGCAACGTGAGCGGCGCGTTGGGCTTGAACAACGGCTCAGAGAAGCCCGTGCTCGTGCCGAGCCAGGTCGTCGGCAGTTCCCCCAAATGACAACGCTCTGTGTTGTGCTGACCTCCTGTCCGCCGGATCGGGCGGACGCCATCGCTGCGCATCTCATCGACGGCCATTTCGCCGCGTGCGTGAGCGTTGTGCCGGGCGCTGTGAGTACCTATCGGTGGCAAGGCCAACTGCAGCGGGAGACGGAGGCGTTGTTGCTGGTCAAGGTGCCGCAACCGTCGCTGGAACGCTGTCTGGCGGCGCTCACCGCGGTGCATCCTTACGCGGTGCCCGAGCTTGTGGTGCTCGCGGCGCAGGATGTCAATGCCAGCTACTTGGCGTGGGCGATGGCGATGACTGCGGTGGAGCCGATCGCGGCGCTGTCAGGAGCCAAGCCCAAACGCCGTCGCGGCCGGACGACGAAAGCGCCGCAGTGATGGACGAGTGACGGCGGGTTGGCCGAGTCGTCAGCGACGTTAGCCTGCACTACGGCGGGCAGGACGTCTGAGTTATCGAGAAGCTACTGATGTCGAACTCATCGTACCCGCCGCCCGTGCCGGCGGAGAAGCCGATGTAGCCGCCCGCGAACGTGGTGGGCAGGGTGCCCGTAAAGAGCAGGTAGCCATCCACGTAGCCCTTGATCGTCTTGCCGCTGATGTCCACTTCATAGTGGTGCCAGTAGCCATCGTCGACGTAGCCCGGAATACCGTTGTAGGCGTCGCTCCAACCGCTGGGTACGTAATTCTCTGGATCGCCGTTGAGCGTAGCGCTCCATTCGTATTTGTAGCCCTTGTCGCCGGTGTTACTGTGACTGTCCAACTTGACGTGAACACCGTTGACCGCATAGCTGCCGCACGCCCCCGCCGTGCCGTAGCCCATGCAGCTGCCGGTGCCGGTCGCCGCGATGTAGCTTTCCAGCGCGGTTTGTGTGTTCACGTCGATGATGTTCAGCGCCATGCCGTCCGATCCGCCGCCAAATGCCATGTCGAACTTGATGACGGTGACGGCCGCCGAGATTCGCCCGGGCGTGTAGTACACTTGGCCCTTCCTGCTGCTGTTGTAAGTAACGAGCCGGCACCCAGTGTAGGGCGAAGTGGCGGGGTACCAGTAGGGGCTGTAGTCCGCGTAGTTGTAGAGCTTCCAGTTTGTGCTGGCCGCAGCAAACGAGTTGGTGGTGTTCAGGCAAATCGAGCACCCCTCGTCGATCTGGCCGTTGCAGTTGTCGTCCACGCCGTTGAAGCAGACTTCCGTCGCGCCTGGATGGATGTTGGCATTGCTGTCGTTGCAGTCGGTGTTGTTCGCCGCGTAGCCGGTCGGTCGCGTGCACGCCTGCGTGGTTGGGCTGGTCGCGCCGTAGTTATCCCCGTCGCTGTCCAGGTAGAACGTGATCTTCACGCCTTCGTCGATGCTGCCATCGCAGTTGTCGTCCAAGCCGTTGCAGACCTCGGCTGACGCGGCGATGTTCTGGTTGCAAACAACCGTGCCGCCCGTGCACGCGGTCGTGCCAGCCGCGCACACGCCCAACTTGCCGGTGCTGCAGCTGGCGCCGCCGCCGGGATTGCCTTCGTCCACCGAGCCGTTGCAGTTGTCGTCCACGCCGTTGCAAGTCTCCGTTGCTCCGGGCTTGATGGCCGCATTGTTGTCGTTGCAGTCCGAGCTGTTGCTGACGTAGCCCGTCGGCTGGAGGCACGCCTGCGTGGAGACGCTGGTGTTGCCGAAGCCGTCGCCGTCGGCATCGCGGTAGAACGTGATCTTCACGCCTTCGTCGATGCTGCCATCGCAGTTGTCGTCCAAGCCGTTGCAGACCTCGGCCGACGCGGCGATGTTCTGGTTGCAAACAACCGTGCCGCCCGAGCATGCCGTCGTTCCAGCCGCGCACACGCCAACCTTGCCTGTCGTGCAACTGGCGCCGCCGCCGGGATTGCCGTCGTCGACAACGCCGTTGCAGTTGTCGTCCACGCCGTTGCATGTCTCCGTTGCTCCGGGCTTGATGGCCGCGTTGGCATCGTTGCAATCCAGCGAATTGGAGACGTAGCCAGAAGGCTGGCTGCACTTGGCCAAGCTGACCTGCGGATTGCCGAATCCGTCGCCGTCGTTGTCCTGATACCAGGTCGTCGTGGCGATGCCTTCGTCGATCGAACCATTGCAATTGTCGTCCACGCCGTTGCACAACTCCGTCGCGCCGGGCTTGATGGCTGAACTCGAGTCGTTGCAGTCGAGCGCGTTGGAGACAAAGCCGGTGGGCTGGCTACAGGCTGACTTGCTGAGGCCTGGATTGCCATATCCGTCGCCGTCGGCATCTTGATAATACAGGATGAAGGTCAAGCCTTCGTCGATCGCGGTATTGCAGTTGTCGTCGATGCCGTTGCAGACCTCGCTGGCGCCTGGGTTGATGCTCGCCTTGGTGTCGTCGCAATCGCCGCCTTTGCTGGCGGAGAACGTCGCGTTCGCGGCGCAGAGCACGGCAGGCACGCCCGTGCCCCAGCCGTCGCCGTCGGTATCGACGTAGAACAAGCTGGTCAAGCCTTCGTCCGTGACGCCGTTGCAGTTGTCGTCGATGCCGTTGCAGACTTCGGTCGCGCCTGGATTGATGGCAAAAATCAAGTCGTTGCAGTCGCCAGCGACGAGCGCGGTAAACGCGCCTTTGGGGCCGCAGGCGCACTGGGATAGGTTGCCGCCGTAGCCGTCGGAATCGCCATCGCCGTAGTAGGTGACGCAATTGCCGGAATTGACCGGATCCAGGATGCCATCGCAATTGTCGTCCTTGCCGTTGCAAATCTCGGCGGCGAGCGGGTTGATGGCCGCGTCGTTGTCGTTGCAGTCGCCCGCTTGCGTCGCAAATCCGGCCAGCTTGGTGCACAAGCACTGGGTCGGCGCGATTTGGCTGCCAAACGTGTCGTTGTCCGCGTCCACGTAGTACGTCGTGCAGCCCTGCGAGCCGGGATTGTCGGTCAAGCCATCGCAGTTGTCGTCGATGCCGTTGCACGCTTCCACAGCTTTCGGGCTGATTGCGGCATTGGCATCGTTGCAGTCGCCCGTGATTGTCGCGGTGTATTGGCCGGATTTGGCGCACAGGCATTCGCTGTCACTGGCCACGCCCACGCCGTCGCCGTCGGCGTCGCGGTAGAACAAGCTGCAGCCGATTGCCGCGCCTTCGTCCGTCACGCCGTTGCAGTTGTCGTCGATTCCATTGCAAATCTCCAACGCAGCCGGGGAAATCGACTGGTTCGCGTCGTTGCAGTCGCCGCCGACCGACACCGTGTAGGCGCCAAGCGCGCCACAGAGTTGAATGCCGGGCGCGCCGCCGTAGGAATCGCCGTCACCGTCTTTGTACCACAGGATGGTCGGCAAGCCTTCGTCGGTCAGGCCGTCGCAGTTGTCGTCGACGCCGTTGCACGTTTCCGCGGCGCCTGGATGGACGTTCGCATTGCCGTCGTTGCAGTCGCCATTCTTGAGCGTGGTGTGGAATCCGTCGCTCCCGCACAGCAAAACGCCGGGACCGCTGCCCCAGCTGTCGCCGTCGCCGTCGAAGTAGAAGAGTGACTTCAAGCCTTCGTCCGTCTTGCCGTTGCAGTCGTCGTCGATGCCATTGCACGTCTCCGTGGCGCCGGGGTTGATGGCAGCCGTGGTGTCATTGCAGTCGCCCGCGACCGTCGCGGTGTATGGGCTGTCCGGCGTGCACGTGCATTGCGAAAGGTTGGCGACGCCGAATCCGTCGCTGTCACCGTCGGCGTAGTAGGTTTGGCAACCGGAGGAATTCTTGGGGTCAACGCTGCCATTGCAGTCGTCATCAATTCCGTTGCAGATCTCAAGCGCGGCTGGATTGACGGCGGGATTGGCATCGTTGCAGTCGCCGCCTTTGGGCGCAAATCCCGGCACGCCCTTGCACAAGCACTGGCTGTTCTGCAGGTAGGTGCCAAAGCCGTCGCCGTCCTGGTCGACGTACCACGGGCTACAGCCGACGGAGCCCACGGGATCGGTCGTGCCGTCGCAGTCGTCGTCGATGCCGTTGCAGATTTCCGGGACGCCGGGATGGACCTTGTTGTCGCTGTCATTGCAATCGCCGCCGATGGCCACGGTGTACTCGCCGCTGGGCGCGCACAGGCACTGACTGGCATCGGTGTTGCTGCCGTAGCCGTCGCCGTCGTGGTCGCGCAGGAAGTTCTTGCAGCCGCCCGCGCCGGGTTCATCCACGGTGCCGTCGCAGTTGTTGTCGACGCCGTCGCAGATCTCCGGATTGCCCGGATACATTGCCGCATTGAGGTCATTGCAATCGCCCGGCTTCTTGACCGTAAACACGGTGAGCGGGCTGCACAAGCACAAGCTCAGCGCCGCGTTGCCCCACGTGTCGCTGTCGGCGTCCGCATAGTAGATTTGGCAGCCTGCCGAGTTGACGTCGTCCGTCGCACCGTCGCAGTTGTCGTCGATGCCGTTGCACGTTTCAGTCGCGGCGGGGTTGATGCCAAAGACCGCGTCGTTGCAGTCCGTGGCGTTCGCAACTGGATAGTCGGCGTTCGGTGCGCACAAGCAAGCGGATTTGCCCGGTGCGCCGAAGCCATCGCCGTCCGCGTCGGCATGCAGAAGTGTGCAGCCCGTGGCGCCGGGTTCGTCGGTCAGACCGTTGCAGTTGTCGTCCACGCCGTTGCACGTTTCCGTCGCCGCGGGGCTGATGGCAGCTGTCGTGTCGTTGCAGTCCGTGTGGTTTGAGACCGGATGCGCAGGATCGGACTTGCACAAGCACGCGCCCGCGCCCGCGCCGAATCCGTCCTGGTCGGTGTCGGTGTACCAAAGCGCACAGCCCGTGGCGCCTTCCTCGTCGGTCACGCCATTGCAGTTGTCGTCTTTGCCATTGCAGACTTCGGTCGCACCGGGCTTGATGGCCGGATTCGTGTCGTCGCAATCGTCGGACGTCAGCGCCGTGACCAAGCCTTCCGGCGCGCACAGGCAGACGCCCGCACCCGCGCCTGCGCCGTCGCCGTCGGCGTCGTCGAACAGCAACGTGCAGCCCGCAGCGCCCAATCCGGAGTCGGTGACGCCGTCGCAGTTGTCGTCCACACCGTTGCCGCAGATTTCTTTGACGCCTGGATTCTGCCCAGAGTTCGTGTCATTGCAGTCCTTGCTGCCAAACTTGCACACTGGCGGCTGGCCGACGACCACCATTGCCGCATCGCACCAGCCGTCGCCGTCGTCGTCACAGCCCTCGTCGATCTGGCCATCGCAGTTGTTGTCCACGCCGTCGCAGACCTCCATGGCGCCTGGCTTGATGGCCGGGTTGTTGTCGTCGCAATCCGTCGCGGTGACGGCGGAGTCCAACGCCGTCGGCGCGCACAAGCACGTGCTCGCCGACTTCGCGTCGCCAAAGGTGTCGCCATCCGCGTCGGGGAAATACGGCTTGCAGCCCAAGGTCCCAGGTCCATCGGCGATGCCGTCGCAGTCGTCGTCCAAACCGTCACATATTTCCGTCGCGCCGGGATGAATCGCGGCGTTCGTCGGTGAGCAATCCTGGGCGTTTGGATAGCCATCGCCGTCCATGTCGGGGTCGACGCAATCGGCGATGCCGTCGCCGTCCAGATCGCCGAACGCCTCGTCCGTCACACCATTGCAATTGTCGTCGATGCCGTTGCACGCGTCGAAGGCCTGCGGGTTGACCGTGCTGTTGCCGTCGTTGCAATCGCCGCTCTGGCTTGCCGTGTAGTTGCCGGTTGCTTTGCACAGGCATTGGCTGTCGCTCGTGCCAAACTTGTCCCCGTCGCCGTCGAAATACCAGGTTGTGCAGCCGGCGGTGCCCGGCGGATCGGTTTTGCCGTCGCAGTTGTCATCGATGCCGTCGCAGGTCTCCGTGGCCGGGACCGGTGCGTCGCAAGCGGTGAGGCCGGATGCGGCGCACTTGCGCTGGCCCGAACAGGAGCCGAACGCGTTCTGCTGCGCGCAGGAAGTCGTGGCGCCCGCTGACACGGCTTCGGCGGAACAGCTGCATTCGCCGGCCGTTCGGACGCACTGCTTGCCGGAGCCGGCCTGGCCCGTCGCCGCTTGGCACGTGTAGCCCGCAGGACAGTCCTGGGCTTGCTGGCAAACGCCGCCGCAAAAGCTGCCTGCGGTGCCATAGCTCAGGCAAAGTGCACCCTTGCTGCTGGCCCCGACGCAGTCGGTGTCGAGGGAACAAGGCGTGCAAAGCGTGTACAGTTTGGGCACGCACATGAACGTGGAGTCGGAGCCGTTGGTGATGAAATCACAGGCGAATCCTGTTGGGCAGCAGTCTGAACAGGTCGTCGTGCAAATTTTGCCCTTGCCATTCGGAATGCAGAGGCCGTTGTCGCAGTCGCCGGCGCTGTTGCAGGCGGCGCCGGGGCTGCCCGGCAGCGGATTGGCCGGAAATTCGCAAGCGCCAGATGCATCGCCATCGCTGCCATCCGCTATCGTTTCAGCGACGTCATCCACCTCGTCGCAAAGTGGACAGGAGCCGTCTTGGATGCCGTCCTCCTGGTCAGCGGCGTCCTGGATGTCCGTCGCGGCCGTGTCCGTGGCGCCATCCAACGCGGAATCGCCGCCAGCGATGTCGGCGGCAAGCCCGTCGTTCACGCCGTCGCTGAGATGGCCGTCAACGCCCGTCGTCACGCCATCGTCGGTGGCGCCGCCGTTGGATGTCGTGGGTCCAGCGCCACAACTGGCGGTAACCAGGCCGACGGTCAAAAGGCAGACGAGGCGCGGGCGCCGCAGCGCGATATTCTGATTTCCGCCCATCGGGGGCTCCTTTTCTGCTCGGATAGGCGCCGGGTCGCCGTGCAACTTTACACTCTGGATGGGGCGGCACCCACAGTCAAGTCGGAGTTGCGCAGCCACCCGATGTCTTGACGAAATGCAGCAATTTCCGTTCGAGCCCGCGCTGGAGTGAGGCCGCCGCGTGGCGAGGATTCGGACGCTGTCCAAGGCGCATCAAGTGGGTGCAGATCCACGCCGGGCGCCGATCACTTCTCGGTTTTGCGCCCGCCAAGCAGCTTGGAGAGCCACGATTGCGGCTGTTCCTTCTTCAAGTTCACCTTGGAATGTGCGCCGCTCGACGCCCGCCGGGCATTGGACGTGCCAATGCTCGCCTCCAGGTCCGCCAGAACCGCGCGTGCATCCTGTCGCTGGTCCAACATGCGCTTTTCCCGCAGCGCGTCGGCGTGATTGGGCTGCAGATTCAAGCAGATCTGCAAATTACGCATCCGATGATGGGCTTCCCCGTGGAGCTTGTGCCAGATCGACAAATGGTAGGCCGCTTGCGCGTGATAAGGCGTGTTGGCGTGTTGCGTCGCGACTTCATTCCAGAGTTGTTTGGCCCGCTCCAAGCGCACTTCCTCCGCGATCGCACCGTTGTTGAAGATCGCGGAACCCAAAAGGACTTTGCAATCGGCGATCGAATCGGCTGAATCGAGCGCGGGCAGGGCGAGCTGCAGCGACTCCTGCGCGCTCGCCCAGTCTCGGCGACTCAGCAGCAGGCGCGCAGCATTCAGGTGCGCGCGCGCCGCCTCCGCCGAAACCGGGGCCGTGTGCGTGGGCGACGAAGCGCGTGAAGTCGGACCTGACGGCGTCGTAGGCGACGGCGCGGAATGGCCCGTGGTGGCAATTGGCCTGTGCACGGGCGTCACGTTGGTCATCTGAAGCGGCCGCGGCACATCGCGCGGCGTGGGCAGAATGGGCAGGATCTGCGAGAGCTGCCGCGGAGCGCCAACGAAGTCGACAACCGGTTGGACGCCACTCACGCGCCGCGTGGAATTCTGTGCCTGCCACAGCGCCTGGACATAGCTGCGCCGCCGGCTCGGATCCGCCAACGTGGCGTGCGCGGCGGCAAGGGCCTGGAGCGCGCGGACTGCTTGGCCGCGCAGGTGCGGGTCCACTTGGAAATGTGGCTGGTCCGGACGCACGAGCTTGGCGAGTCGAAAGTACGCGTCCCGCAATTCGTCCGGTCCCACGTCGGGCGGAACCTGGAGGAGCGCGAAATGGTCAACGTTCGCGTTCAGCGCCGCCAAGACAGCTTGGACGGCAGCGATGGCGTCATCGGGCGAAGGATCGGCCATGGTGGCAGCCTGTCACGGTCAAGCCCCACGCCGACCGTGCTCACAGATTAGCGCCGGCGGAACGCGTCCGCAATTGCAAACTTTGCGCAGACGCGCGATTCAAGCCGAACGGACGGAAATGCCCCAGGATCAAGCGACGTTGGTTGATGCGGCCCGGCGTCGCAGGGCCAAGCCTGCGCCGACCAGCAGCGCCCACCAGCCGACGCTGTTCTCTGGAGAATCTGCGTGCGGCCGTGCGGAACAACCGCCGCTTTGGCTGACGCCGCCCGCGCCAACCTTGCCTGTGGACACGTCATTCCCGCCGCTGACAAAGCTGATGTCGCTGCCGTTCTTCAGGTCGGGCGCTGGACTGGCGTCGTTCTGTGCTCCGGAATCTTCGCCCGGCGCCGTGGCGTCGTTTGCCGCGGCGTCGCTGGGGCTGCCGGCATCAGCGGTCACATTGCCGCTGCACGCTCCGGCGTTGCAGGTTTGCCCGTTGGGGCACCCGCAGTCTGCCGAGCAATTTCCGCAGGTTTCGCTGCCGCTGCACGTGCCGTCGCCGCAGACGGTGACGCATTGGTTATTTTGGCAGCCCAGCCCGGTTGCGCAGGCACAGTCGGCGCAGCACGTGGCGGCGGATTCGCTGGCGCCGCACTGGCCGTCGCCGCAGAAGCCCGGTGTCTTGCAGCCGCCCGCCGTGCAGTTCTGGCCGCTGGGACAGCCGCAATCGCCGCAGCAACTGGCTTTGGTTTCGCCGGCGTCGCACGTGCCGTTGCCGCAGCTCGGCGGAAACTGGCAGACGCCGCTGTTGCATTGGAGGCCCGTGCCGCAGCCGCAGTCGGCGGCGCAGGAGCCGCAGTCCTCGTTCATTTCACACACGCCATTGCCGCACGGGTTGGGCGGCGCGCCGCAGTCCGCTGCGCAGGTGGTGCTGGACTCGCCGCTCTCGCATTTGCCATTGCCGCAGACCGCTGTGGAAACGCAGGAGCCGGCCTGGCACGTGCTGCCGCTGCCGCACGCCTGGGTGACGGACCACTCCAGGCACCCATCGCCGTTGGTGTCGCCGCACGTCTGGACGCCGTTGCCGCTGCATTGCTTGCTGCCGGCGCTGGAACACTGGTTGCTGCACGTGCTGGCGCAGCTTCCCGCGGAACAGCTCTGGCCGTTGGTGCACGTGCTGACGAGCTTGACCTCGTTGCCGCAGGTGTCGACCTGCCACACGTCGTTGCCGTTGCAGCCGTTGCTCACGTTCGGGACGCACCAGACGCCGCTGGCGCCGCAGTGGGTGCCGCTGGGGCAGCCGTTGGCGCACGCGACCGAGCAGAAGGTGATGGTGCCCGCAGTGTCCCACCAGCGGCAGTCGAGGCCGGGGGCGCATTCGTCGTGGTTGGGACACGGGTCGCAACTGCCGCCCACGCCCTGGCACGCGCCCGCGACGCACGCGAGGCCGCTGCCGCACGTCCCGCACAGCGCGGTTCCGCCACAGCCGTCGCTCCAGTTGCCGCAGGTCTTGCCGAGGTCCGTGCACTGGCTCGCAACGCATTTGGCTTGGCAAACGCCGGCCTGGCAGGTTTCTGCGGTGGCGCAGTTGCTTGAGCAGTCCAACGTGCCGCCGCAGCCGTTGTCGAGGCTGGCGCCGCACGCGCCGGGAAAGTCGCCGCAGGTAGCTGGCACGCAGGTGCACGGACCGGGAATGGCCTTGTCGAAACTGTAGGCGCCGGCGACATTGGCGTAAAGTTTGAGAAAGTAGGCCCCGGAGGCTTGGCTGACCGAGCACGCGCAGCCGGTACTGCCGTTGTAGGCGTCGTTGCGCACGTAGCCTTCGGCGCCACCTGGCGTCAGTTCCGTGCCGGCGCTGTTCAGAATGGCGCAGCTGCAGTCGAAGCTGCTGCTGTTGGCGACAACCGTGGCGTTGAAGGCGCCGCAGCCGGAAAACGAGAAGTAATCGGTGTCGCCGGTGGCGCACGACGTGCCGGAATAGGTCGTGTTGCTGGTGACGGCTTTGGCGGTGCCGATGGTGTCGAAGACGGTCGCGCAGGCGGGCGCGCCGTTGTCGGCGAAGGCCTGCAAGGAGGCGAGGTCGCCGTTCCACTCGTCCATGTCGCAGCCGGCGATGCCGGAATTGGCTGCGGTGCCGGCATCAGAGAACTGCCAAATCACCCAGTCGGTCCAGGCTTGGGGAATGGTGGCGCAGCAGTTGGAGCAGTAATTGCTCGTCCACAACGGCAAGCTGGACTGCGCGGTGCTGACCACGGACGGGTCCCAGAACCACGCGCCAGTGTAGATGATGGGCGTCACGCCGAGCTTGCCCTTGACGTAGCTCACCCACTGCGCGACGGCCGTCTCCACTTGCGCCGGCGTCAGGCCACCGCTGGCTTCGACATCCAGCGTCGGCGGCAGCATGCCCGCCTGCATCGGGCCCATCTTGCTTAGCAGCAAATCCGCCTGCGCGATAACGTCCTGCGCGGGTCGGAAGAACTGGTAGGCGCCCACGATGAAGCCGGCTTTCTTCATCGCCGGCCAGTACGTGTCAAATTTGGAATCTGGCGTGTTCACGCCGTCGCTGACACGGGCAATGACGAACTTTTGGCCCGTCGCCGCGACGCTGGCCCAGTTGATGGTGCCTTGGTAGTAGGAAACGTCGATGCCCGGCGTCGTCGTGCCTTTGGGACAAACTTTGCCCCATGCCGTTGTCGGAGCCATCAGCAGCAGGACAAGCAGCAGCCAAGCGCGCAGCAGTTCTGGTTTCATCGCGCGGCTCCTGGCTGCTTGCCGTCCGGTCGCACGCGCATTGCCCGCACTTCGTCCAGTCTGAAGGCCTTATCGACGGAAAAATCTGCAGTCCATTCAAGACCATCGTTGGTCTTTCGCAGAAATAGCATCACGCGATCGCCAGGGACAGGTTCGCGATGCACTTGGCCGACGTAGCGATCGGTGACGAATTCCGGACACTGGCTCTTGCCACCGCAGCGCTTGGCCGCTTGCCAGCGTGCGCGCCAGTGCGCTTCATCCACCCGCAGCAGGGACGGCGCGCTGCCGCGCAAGGTTTCGACGCGCTGGTACAGCCGAATCAGGCGACGAAACGGCTCCATCGGCCGGCCATTCGCCGCACGCACGGAAAGTTCCGTGGTTTCAGTGCGATCCAAGACTTGCGCGACCACTACGACGTCGCTTTCCTGCCATGCGGTGGGCAAATCGATTTCGCGCGGCGGATTGGCTTGAGCTTGGACGGCCGCGGACAGCATCAGCGCCAAAACCATCCCCAAGCGGCACACGTTCACGTGACGGCGTGGCGGCCTTGTGCTCCAACTCGGCATTGCAACTGGCGTTCCTGCTCGCATCCGTCCTCCAACCAGCGCCCATGGCTTCGTGCCGCACACGCTGGCGAGTGTGCCCGGTCTGGCAGGACCGTCAAGCGTCGGGAATGGCTTTGATTCGCCTGTGTTGACGGCTTCGCAGCCGCCGGTCGTGCGCGGTCTGCTCCGCCTCCACCAGGCGGTCCCGGGGATATTGCGATAGAAGCATCTGATTTCAGAAGATATACGTCGCTTGACCCGACGAAGCGCCGCGGTCACACTGGATTGCGCCATTGCGGTCGTCCCCGCGGGCGCACACCGGCGGGAGGCCTGTGAAACGGAACGCTGGTTGCAACTTCAAGACGCCGCGGCATCAGAACATTGGGGCGCACGGTGCAGCCAAGCGAGTGTTGGCACAGTGCGTGCTGGCCGCTGTTTGTGTGTTGGCCTGTTACCGTTCGGGCGCAGCTTTCGCAGCGACGTCAAAGCCGGTTCTGACCGCGCGCGTGGGTGCGGAGCTCGAGGCGGCGATGGCGCATTTGCCCGACGGCATCACGTTGGCGGATGCGCAGATCCACGGCGATCGCGTGGAGATGCAGTGTTGCGCGCCAACGGGTGTCTGCGCCCGGGTGACGCTTACTCACCCACGCCAGACGTGTTCTGGGGACGTAACGCCCTCATTTTGTGTGCTGTTTCTTGACTCGCCGCCGTCGTTTCGCCGTCCGCTTCTGCGCGCGATTGCAAGTCTGCCCGCGACCGTTTGGCAGGAAGCGGGCGAGCCGGACGAGGGGGCGACGCCGCGCAACGGCCGATTGTGGATGCAACTTATTGTCTTTGCTGCGATGTTGGTGATTCTCGCGCTTGCCTCGCGCGGTCGGCGTTTGGCGTTCCTCGCTGGCGCGCTGGTCGTTGTTGCCTGGATCGCCTGGCTGTTGGCGATGCGCATCGACGCGCGGACGTGGCCGTTGCGTAGCGAAATCAGTGCCTTGGGCTGGGAAGCTGTTTGGTGGCTGGTTCCCACGGTCGCCGGATTGCTGGCAGGGAGCCTGACGCGGCGTCGGCCAGAATGGCGGGCGTGGATTCTCGCGACGCCCGCGGCGGTGGGACTTCTGCCGCTTGGCTGGCCGTCATTCCTGTTCGGTGATGCCGTTCCGATGGCCTGTCTCGCCCTGCTGATCGCGTGGTGGCAGGGTGACGAGAGGGCGCATCGCGGGCGACGATGGTCAATGGCACTTATCTTGTTAGCGTCTGGACTTATTGGCACAGAAGTCAAGTTACGCTTGACGACATCCGAGCCAGCCAGCGTGGAGGATTCCCGCAGTGTTCTGCTGCAACCAACGCCGATGCTCAGCGCCGGAACGCGCGCGGCGTGGAGCGAGGCGCTGTTTGCCGAGCCAGGGCAGTTTCAGCACCTCCGCGCGCTGCCGCCAAAGCCGCCTTGGCTGCTGCATTTGGGCGACTCCATGCTCTACGGCGCGGGAATTCGCTCCATCGAGGCGGTGCCCGCGCGCCTGGGAGAGAGCTTGCCCGCCTTCAGCTCCATCAACGGCGGCATTCCGGGTTCGACGATCGATCTCCAATTCGTCTTCTTGTCCCGGCTGCTCCGCGCATGGCCGACGCCCGCGGCAGTCATCTTGCACGTTTTCCCGGCCAACGATTTGGAGGAAATCGATCGGCCGGTTGACGCCTGTGGTGGCCAACCGGTGCTGGCGCCTGGATCTGTCAAAACGTCCTGCACGGCTCCACACGGGGAAACACCGGGGCAGCGCCTGCGGCACACGCCATTGCCGCTGCCGGTCGTCCGGGCGGCACAGTGGTCGTGGCTGGCACGGCGCCTCGTCATCGCCCGGGACGTGCTGCTCTGGCACGACGGCCCCAAGGACATCGCCGCCCTGGGGCGTCGCTATGCGCAGATTGCGCAGTCCTTGAATCGACTCCTGCAGGATCAAGGAATTCAGCTGCTTGTGGTCGTGATGCCGAGCCGATCGGGGCCCTTCGTGGACACTGGGGTCGCAGCACGGACGCTGGCGACGGTATTCAGGGACATGCAGATACCGGTCCTGGAAGCGCAATCGGTTTTCGCTGAGCGCGTCCGCGCCGGTCAAGAAGCCCAGTTGTTTCTGTCCGGCACCGATCCCCATTTCTCGCCGGAAGGTGCTGCGGTGTATGCCGCGTTTGTGACGCCGTGGCTGGAGCGGGAACTGCGGCGACGCTGACGCGGCCGGACGTCCGACCGCGCCGCGTCAGCTTCGTGTTTGAACACCGCCACACGGCGCGCGCAGTCGACGATTTCGCGACTTCGGCTGGCCGGGTCGGGCAAATTGCCGCGCGGATCGAGTTGCGGTCGCGCTTATTGCTTGACGGACAACCCGGCTGGTGTGATGCGCCAATAGGACGCGCGGTCACCGGATTCGCGCACTTCCTCAATGAGTCCGGACGTGTGCAGGCGGCGCAGCGCCGCGGAGAGGGTACTGCGGTCGAAACGCGCCTCATCCGGCAATTCATTGTTCATGTCCGCCGAAGTCAGTTCGCGGTCTGCGTGCTCCTTCAGGAGCTGGTGGACGAATTGCTTCGCTGTCTGACGAACCGGCGGCGCGGCACGCATGGGTGGAAAGTCGGGTTCACCAGCGTGAGTCACCACATGGTTCGCCGGTGATAAGAATCTGACGCGGGTATGAATCGCCAGAAACGCCCGACAGTTGCAGCGATCCGTCGTGAGAAAGCCGCGGCTGCGCAGGACCTTGAGTCGTTCCTTGACGACATCCCGGCCGACGCCAGGAATCAACGATCGCGCGACAAAGCAGGCCCAGGGTCGACCCTCGGCCCGCTGCTTCAGCACGTCAAGCGTAGCCGTCCAGGATACGCCAACGGTATCCCTTGAAGCTGTTGCAGAATTTCCAGACCGCTGCTGGAGTCGCAACCTCGCAGACTGCGCAAGTTCTGGTTGGACAATCGGTGTGTGTGTCGACGGCATGAGTTCCCTCCGAACTTCTCCCGGAACGGGATATTCCGCAATTTCACCGCACCTGTAAATAGGGTTTGGCACGACAACGCCGGTTCCCGATCGGTTGGTTGACGAGTGATGCGCGTGTGCATACGCTGCCACGTGCTGCCGTTGGCTCCGAAATGGGCGATTTGGCTTGCAGAGTCGGAGGGATGTGCGATGGACGCAGGACACTATCAGGGCCGTACCTTCAACGGGCGAGACGCTGCTGAGTTGGAGCTGGTAGAGATCGAATTCGAGCAATGCGTCTTCCAAAGCTGCGACTTCTCCGGCGTTCAGATGTCAGGCGTGGTCTTTCGCGATTGCCGGTTCGAGCATTGCAACCTCGCCATGGTCAAGTTCGGCGACGTCGTGTTGCGCGACGCTGTGTTCGTGGGCTGCAAGCTGACCGGAACGGACTTCTCCGGCGATCGCGACTTCATCTCTTTCCGCTTTGAAGACTGCCTGTTGGATTACGCAATTTTTCACAGGCTGAAGATCAAGAAGACGTGTTTCTTGCGCTGTTCGCTGACCGATGCGGACTTCTCGGGCGCCGATCTGACGTCCGCGGACTTCTCCGATTCCTCGCTGGCCGGCGCGCTGTTCGAACAGACCAATCTGGAGAAAGCGGATTTGCGAACGGCGCGGAATTATTCGATTGATCCGGAGAAGAACCGACTGCGTAAGGCGCAGTTCTCGCTGTCCGGCGTCACGGGTTTGCTGCACAAATACGGGATCGTGGTCGAGTAGCTGGTCGCACAGAACACGATCTCACGGCCGCGATGCGGGGCGCTGGGCATCCGGGCGCAACTCGGCCTGAAACGCTTCGGGAACCGGATCGCAGGGCGGTCCCGCTTTGCTCAGCGTCCAGTTGCGGTCCGGCGACAGCCGCGGGAGCAATACCAGTTCGGCGTCGGCTTTTGCCGGCCCTCGCGGGTACGTCGCCAGCGTGCTGGGTTCGTCGTCGTCCTTCGCGCCCGCGCGCGTGGCGTGCGCACACGTCTGCTCCCGCGTTTGGCAGGCTGAACCGGCGCTGTGCGAGCGTCACATCTGAAAACGCGTCACGGGCTACAGCACAACACGCCGGTCACGACGGCCCACTGTGCGTTGTTGGTCTTGGAACAGCCCAACTGGGTCTGGGTCGCGCCGTCCGTTCCGGCATTCGGCGTGCAGGAGTTGGGCGTGGCGGACGACTGGAATCCGCAGCTGCCGCCGACCGCCGCCGCCCGCATGTCGTTGGTCTGGTCCGTGCAGGTGTTGCAGCCGCCGTTGCGGTTGGACGCATTCATGACCCAGCATCCGGTGGCTGCACCTTCGGCTGCGGTGATGGTGGCGAGCAGCGCCTTGTCCGCAGCGCTGGTCGAGCAAATGTGCCAGCCGGTTTGGCACAAAGCCGCCGCGCTCGCGCCATTGTTGACCGTGCCCGTGAACGTGCCGTTGCACGCGGCGATTTTCGGCTGTGCGGCCGGTGGCGTGATGGCCTCGCGTGTGCCGTCTGCGCAGCCTTCTTGTTTGCACGTCGACGAGCAGCCATCGCCGTTGACCAGGTTGCCGTCGTCGCAAGTTTCCCCGGTCGCGACCGTGAGCACGCCGTCGCCACACACGCCCGTGACGCAAGCGCCGCCGATGCAGATGTTGACGCCACCGCAGCCGGTGCCGTTGGCAAGGTTGGTGTACTGGCAACCGGTCGGCGCAATGCAGACGTCGGTCGTGCACGGATTGTTGTCATTGCAGACGAGCGCGGCACCGCTGCAGGCACCGCCCGCGCAGATGTCCGGACCGGTGCAGCCGTTGCCGTCGTCGCACGAGGCCGAGTTGAACGCGTGCGCGCAGCCCGTCGTGGGATTGCAGCTGTCGGTCGTGCAGACGGCGTTGTCGTTGCAATTGAGCGCGGCGCCGGCCACGCACACGCCGGTCTGGCATGTGTCGGCGACCGTGCAGACGCTGCCGTCCGCATCGCAGCCAGTGCCGTTGACGACGGGTGTGAAGAGGCACGTGCCGGTGTTCGGGTTGCAGCTGTCGGTCGTGCAGGTGTTGCCGTCGTTGCAAATCATCGCCGCGCCAGCGTTGCACACACCGCCGGAGCAGGCGTCGCCCTGGGTGCAGCCGTTGCCGTCGTCGCACGAGGCGTTGTTGGCGGTGTGTACGCAGCCGTTGACCGGATCGCAGCTGTCGGTCGTGCAGGGATTGCTGTCGTTGCAACTGAGCGAACCGCTGGCCACGCAACTCGTGCTCTGACAGCTGTCATTCGGCGTGCAGACGTTGTTGTCGGCATTGCAGCTTGCGCCGCTGTTCTGGGCGGCCAACGCGCAGGCGCCCGTCGCAGGCGTGCAGGTGTTGCGCGCACACGTGGTGTCGCCCGTCGCGTCGCACGTGATGATCGTTGCCGGGTTGACCATGCACGTGTGCGAGCTCACCTGGCAAATCAACGTGCCATCGCACAGATTGCCGTTCTCCAAGGGTGCGCAATCCGCGTTCTTCTGGCACTGGCACGTGCTCGCGCCGCCAACGCACACGCCCGCTGAGCACGTGTCGCCTTGGGTGCAGCTATTGCCGTCGTCGCACTGCGCGGTGTTGTTCGTGTGCGTGCAGCCCGTGCCAGAACTGCACGCGTCGTTGGTGCAGGGGTTGTTGTCGTTGCAGACCGTGGCCACGTTGATGGCGGCACCGGCACAGCTGCCATTGCTGCACGTGTCGTTCTGCGTGCACGCGTTGCCGTCGTTACAGCCCAAGGTGTTGTTGGCAAAGACGCAGCCGACGCTCGGGTTGCAGGAATCGCTGGTGCAGACGTTGTTGTCGGCGCAGCCAATCGCCGTGCCGGTGCACAAACCGGCGGAGCAGACGTCGCCCGTGGTGCATGCGTTGCTGTCCGAGCAACCCGCCGTGTTGAACGTGTGCAAGCAGCCGGAGCCGGCATCGCAGGCATCGTCGGTGCACGGGTTGCCGTCGCCGCAGGCGGTCGCGACGTTGATGGCGGTGCCGGAACACACGCCGCCGCTGCAGCTATCGCCGGTGGTGCAGACGTTGTTGTCGTTGCAGCCAATGGTGTTGTTGACGTGCGTGCAGCCGATGGCGCTGTCGCAGGCGTCGTTGGTGCACGGATTGCCGTCGTCGCAGCCGATCGGGGCGCCCGCGCACAGGCCAACGTTGCAGACGTCGCCGGATGTGCACGCGTTGCCGTCGTCGCAGCCGCCGCCGACGTTGATGTGGCCGCACGCGCCGGTGCCACCGTCGCAGGTGTCCGTCGTGCAGACGTTGCTGTCGTTGCAGTTCTTGGCGGTGCCGGCGAGGCACGCGCTGGCAGCGCAGGTGTCGCCGACGGTGCACGGGTTGTTGTCGCTGCACGGCGCGCTGTTGGCCACGTGCGTGCAACCGTTCGTGGCGTCGCACGCGTCGTCGGTGCACGGGTTGCCGTCGTCGCAGGTCATGCCGACGCCGGGGACGCACGTGCCCGCAGTGCATTGGTCGCCACTGGTGCAAACGGAGTTGTCGGCGTTGCAGGCGCCGCCTTCGTTGAGGTTCGCTGGGCTGCACAGGCCCGTCGCGGGCGTGCAGGTGTTCTTGGCGCACGTGGTATCGCCGGCCGCGCTGCACGTGATCACGGTCGCGGGATCCACCGAGCACGCGTGGCTCGCATCGCAAATCAGGGTGCCGTCGCACAAATTGCCGTTTTCAAACGCCGCGCAGTCGCTGTTTTTCTGGCACTGGCACGTGGACGCGCCGCCCACGCACGTGCTGTTGGCGCACGCGTCGTTGCTGGAGCAAACGTTGCCGTCGTCGCACGGGGCGGTGTTGTTGAGGTGAAAACAGCCGGCGGTCAAGTCGCAACCGTCGCTGGTGCACGGATTGTTGTCGTTGCAGGCTGTGAGCGGGTCAATCGCGGCGCCGGTGCACGCGCCGCTGCTGCACAGGTCGTTGGTGGTGCAGGCGTTGCCGTCGTTGCAGGGCAACAAGTTGGGTGTGCTGACGCAGCCGGTCGCGGCGGCACAGGAGTCCGCGGTGCAGACGTTGCCGTCGTCGCAGGTGATGGCAAATCCGGCGCAAATGCCGGCGCCACAGACGTCGTTGGTGCTGCACGCGTTCTTGTCGTCACAGGGCAAGGTGTTGTCGACGAAGATGCAGTCGCCGGCCAAGCTGTTGCACTGTTCGGTCGTGCATGGGTTGCCGTCGTCGCACACCACCGCCGCGCCAGGCGCGCAGCTACCGACCGCGCACGTGTCGCCCGTTGTGCACGGGTTGCCATCGCTGCATGCGGAGGTGTTGGGCAGGTGTTGGCAGCCGAGCGCCTTGTCGCACGTATCGTCCGTGCACGGGTTGCCGTCGTCGCAAAGCACGTTGGGGCCGGCGACGCACGTCGTGTCCTGGCACATATCTGGACCGGTGCAAACCGTGCCGTCGGCGTCGCAGAACTGGCCGGCGTTCTGCGCCGTGAAGACACACAGGCCGGTCGTTGGCGTGCAGACATTGCGTGCGCAGACGTTGTCCGCGGAAGCGTCGCACGTGACGAGCGTCGCGGGATTGACCACGCAGGCGCCGGCGGTGCAGATCAGCGTGCCATTGCACAGGTTGCCGTCCTCCAGACCGACGCAGTCCGCCGTCGTCGCGCAGACGCACGTGTTGGTTCCGCCGCCCGCGCACGCGCCGCCGCTGCACGCGTCCTGCGGCGTGCACGGATTGCCATCGTCGCACGGTGCGGTGTTGTTCTGATGCGTGCAGCCGGACGTCAAGTCGCAACTGTCCGTCGTGCAGGGATTGCCGTCGTCGCAATTTGCCGTGCCGATCGATAGACCGCCGCCACACGAGCCGTTGAGCTGGCAAATCTCGTTGGCCGTACACGGATTGCCGTCATCGCACGGCAAGCCGGTGGACTTGTGTTGGCAGCCCGCGTCGCCGTTGCAGGTGTCCTCGGTGCAGGCGTTGCCATCGTCGCAATTCGTGTTCGGCCCGGCCTGGCAGATGCCGTTGCCACAGACTGGGATGGCGCAAGCGAAGAGCAAACCGGCACAGTCGGCGTCCGTCACGCAGGTCGTCGCGCCGGTATCGGTGTCGCTGGCATCGCTTGTACTCCCGTCGTCCGTTGCGGTGGCATCGTCGGCATCGCCCACGGCCGCATCTGCGTCGTCGGGTGCTGCGTCCGTCACATCGAAGTCAACGCCGCTCACGTCGTTTGCCGCGTCGGTCGCGTCGGTCGCCGTTGCGTCCTGTGGGTTTGCCGCGCCATCGGCGTCGTCCAACTCAAGGCCGTCGGGCCACTGCGCATCGTTGCCGTCGGGGTACAGCACGTCGTAGGCCAAGCCTTCACCGGAAGCGTCCTGCCCCGAAACGTCCGCGCCCGTCGCGTCGCTGGTTTGGCCGTCGCTGGCATCACTGCCGGTCAACTGGCCAATGTCATCGAGGCCGTAGCCCTTCACGTTCGTCGGATCCTGGACTGGGGCATCGTCGCCGCACGCAGCCAGCATCGTGAGCAGGGCGGCCAGCAGCAATGTGCCGGGATGCCGTTTGCCCAGACCTTCGGGCACTTTCAGCCAATTTTGCCGAGAATATCGCATGAATTACCCCAAAATTTTACCGATCGCCATCATAACGATGCTCGGGACGCCGTCAAGGCTTGAGTGGACGGGTCACTGGCGATGTGCGACGGGCTTCGCGTGCAGCCGATACAGCCGCCACGTGCCAGACGCTGACGTGGGCTCGAATTCGCCGGTCTGCGCCAAGCGAATGTGCAACGACGGCGGCGCATTCACGAGCGCAACGTCGAAGTATTGGGCGTCGGACGGTTGGAACCGATCCGGAAACCATTCCATGATGGGCGTAAAGCCCTCGCTGCGGGGAGCGCGGTAGCGGACCAGGCTCGAACCGTGTTCGGCAAAGCTGAAATTGAGCGTCCCACCGTGCAGCGCTTGCGCATAGGCGAACAGTTGCAGAAATGGGTCGCCGGCGATGATGTCGCTCTTGCGAACAAAGTCGAGGCCCACGACGCGCGACCCGTCGGGCACCTGAGCGAGCGCCGTCTCGAGCCCAAGCAGTTCCTCATTCTCAAAGGCCATCCACGACGCCGTGGTGGCCGTCACGAACAAGGTCAGCGTCGCGAACGAGAGCAGAAGCATCAGCGCGGGGCGAATACGCGGTGGTGGCGGCACGGCGAGAATCGCCAGCACGTAGGCGGGCCCCAGCCACCTGGAGGCAAAACCTAGCGTGTTCAGGTACTTGTTGGGAGCGAGCAGCGCGGTTGCGAGCAGCAGCCCCGCGAGTGCCGCGAGTCCGCGGTCCAACTTTCGCTCGCTGTCTCGTGTCGCAATCGCCCCGGCGATGACGTACAGCGTGGCCAGCCCGACGACCACGCTCTCCAGAGGCCCCTGCAGCCCGCCCAACGCCGACGAAACCCACGCGTCGGGAAGGACTCGCTGCCAGGGGAGCGTACTCCAGCGCGCGCCAACCTCGAATCCGCCGGCGGAACGTTCAGCGCCAAGTCGCCACGACCAGAACGCAGCCGCGACGAAGGGCACGGAGAGCGGCGCGATGCGGCGCAGGCAGGTGCGGGCCGTTGTCCGTTCCGCCACGGAGAACACGACGACGCCGACCAACGTGGCACCGAGCCACAGCACATGTGCGCCGTACAACGCGGCGGCGACCAGCCAGAGTAGCATCCACCGCCTGCGGGAAAGCGTGGGCCGCGACAGCAGGCCCATGTAGACGGCACACAAGGGCCAGCCAACAAGAAACTCAATGAATCCCCAATAGAGCGGATGGGCGAAGACAAAGACGCTCGCGAGCACGAAGGCACTTGGGCGACGGCCGCGTTCGTGCGCGAGCCACGCCGTTGCGGTGATCCAGGCGGCCACCAGCAGAGCGAGGGTCAGCCGTCCGGCGACGAGAGGCGCCGCAACAAGCGAGCTCAGCGCGACGAACAGGTACGCGAGACCATTGGGCGCCCACCACTGGACGACATACGGCCCATGCGGATGGCGGATTGCCTCGGCCAACAGCTGCATTTGTGCGAGGTGTTGGGGAAGATCGGTCGCCGGCGGAAACGTCACCGCGGCAAGCGGCAGACACGCAAGCACCACGACGCACGTCGCGACGAGCACAAGCACGCGGCGGCTGTTCCCATGGACCGTAGCGAGGCTCACAGCTGGGCAATCCGACGGAGCGGCTGACGGAAATCCATGTCACACTCTCGTCGCATCTGACTAGGATGCCAAGACTTTCTCGTGGAGCGGGGCCGCTGCCCGCCGGACGCTCCGACACGTGCCGAGCCGCGCCGGTCGGCAGCGTACGCAGCGGGGCAAACCGTGTCAATTCGCAGTCCGAATGCGGTCAGTTTGGCCGCAGATCCCGCGACGTGCGAGCCATTTCGGGTCGGGCGCCCTTGACATGTCCCGCGGGTTCACTGACGATCTTCTTTCGACCGGCGGCGAATTGCGGTGCCATGGCTGCACCTGCTTTGGGCTTCGCGGTGACCGGTTGAAGTAGCCTGACGACGACCTGTCGCGCAAGAAGGATCTACGTGGCATCCCAAAAATCGTCCCAAGTCGCGTCATCGTCGGCAAACGTGCCCTCGCGCGGCCGTCTGCATGCACCGCAAGTGTTTGGACGCGCGGCGATGCGCCCGATCATCGCCGCTTTGCCGCCAGTGGAGGCTGCGTACGCGATGGCGCGCTTCACCATCATGCGTTCGAAATTGCTGAGCGTGATGGATCTCCTTTTGCCGGCCGAGGGTCGAATTCTGGACGTCGGCTGCGGTTTTGGCCTGTTCGCCGCGTATTTTGCCCAGACGGAGCCTGGCCGCGTGTTCACCGGCGTCGATTCCAACGCACGCCGCATCGCGATGGCGCAGAAAGTCATGCAGGCGATTGGCCACGAGGGTGACGAGTTCCTGGCCTGCGACGCGCGCGACGTCCAGGTTGCCGGGCCGTTCCAGGGCGCCTACCTATTGGACGTCATGCACCACGTGCCGAAGGACGACCAGGAAGCGCTGTTGCGGCGGTTGGTGGATCTGCTGGCGCCGGGCGGCGTATTGATTCTCAAGGACATCACTACGGAACCGTATCTGGGTCTGAAGTTTACCGAGTATCTGGACCGGCTGATGGTCGGGTGGAATGAGCCGTTGGCTTACCGGCATCACAGTGAATGGGGTGAGATGCTGGCCGGGTTTGGGATGCGCATCCGCGCCGTTCGCGTCCCGGACGTGCTGCCCTATCCTCATGTGGTCATTGCGGCATGGAAGCCATGAACCTGACAACGGATTCTGAGGCGCCGCCTGCAACCGAACGTCATGCTCAGTGGCTTCTTGGGGCGGTCCGCGTCATCGCTGCGGGCATCTTTGCGCTGACGCTTGTCAAATCCGTGCACGGCAGCCAAACGCGCTTTGTCGCACCGATTCTTGCAGCCGCGTTCGCCGTCGCGCTCATCGGCGTCTCCCATTCCCTCGAGCGCGGCGTTTCCTGGCTGGCGCGCTTGTCGACCGCACAATGGCTCTGGCTCTTTGGCCTTGTCGCGTTTGCACTGCGCCTCGGCTGGGCGCTCTTCGCACATCCCGAGCCACTCTCCGATTTTGCCACGTACCGCGACCTCGGTCTGGATCTCTGTCGCCACGGCCAATACGGCTATCCTACGCCCAGCGCGTATCGACCGCTCGGGGCGCCCGCGTTGGTCGCGCTCATCTCCTGTGGTGGTTTGCCGTTTCCGTTGACCTTTTGGCTAGCCAACGCGG
This sequence comes from uncultured Myxococcales bacterium, assembly GCA_903924465.1. Taxonomy (GTDB): domain Bacteria; phylum Myxococcota_A; class UBA9042; order UBA9042; family UBA9042; genus CAIYBN01. Next base: position 120,891 of record CAIYBN010000054.1, read on the forward strand.
CGTTTTCTGCCGTAACGACAGCGGGTGTCTTCCTGCTCGCACGGCGGTTGGGCGGCGCGGACGTCGGCAAGATTGCCAGCCTTCTGTGGGTTTTCTGGCCATCCCAAATCGCGAGCTGTGCGTTGATTGCCACGGAACCGTTGTGCACCATGCTGTTGGTCTGGACGGTCGTTCTGGCGCTGGATGTGACTGAACGACCGCGGTGGTCGCGGATCATCCTGGTCGGCCTGCTGCTCGGTGCGACCACGTACACCCGGTCCAATGCGATCCTACTGGCGCCACTGTGGTTCGGCTATGCCGTCTTTCGGCGTCGCTGGCGCCTTGCCGGGTACGCCGCGGTGGTCACGATCGTGATGCTGGCGACGCTGTTGCCGTGGGGCTTGCGCAATCAGGCGGTGATGGGGGAGTTCAACCTCACGACGCTCAACGGCGGTGTGTGGCTCACCTACGGCAACTTCGACCAAGCGAGTGGCGGCTACATGCAGTTGCCGTTCACGATTCCCGGCCAGACCGAGGTGGAGCAAAATCGCGCTGGTTATCGTCTGGCCAAAGAGTGGATTCTCACCCATCCCGGACATTTTCTCCGTCTCATTCCGTTCAAGCTCAAGGCGACATTTGACGTGGATATGGCCGAAGTCTCCTGGTCGACACGTGAAGCGCGCATGGCCAGTCTTTCTGAACCATTGATGATTTTCGCACAGTCCTGGTATCTCGCCCTGACCGCATTGTTTCTTGTGGGTGCCTGGCGCGCGCGTGCGGCGTCGATGGCGCGGGACGCCCGAGCGCTCCACGCGCTTGAGTGGCACTTGATTGTCCTGGGGACGTGGATCGTTGTGCATACGTTCTTTCCAGGCGATGCCCGCTATCATGCGCCGCTGCTGCCGTGGTATTGCGGCTTTGCAGCCATCGCGCTGGCCGGTCGCGACCGAGCCGCGCAGTCCAACGGGGCGACGCGATGACCATTTCAGGCAGAGCGCCACAGCGCTTTTGTGGCCTGCGAAGTCATGTGCTGGGTAGCAAGTCACGAAAGTCCTTACAGTTCGCAACTGTGCGACGTTGACACCGCGCTCCGCGGCGCTCAAACTTCGCGCCGGCGACGCCGGGTCGCTGACAGATCGGACACGGTTTGCGGCTGACTACCGCGCTGGACAATGGACATGGCTCGTTCCGCGACTTCTGCTCGAATTTTCCTCCCCGCAATCAGCGTCTTGTTGTTGGTCCTGAGCGCCTGCGGCTCGACCAGCGGCGGCGGCGGCGGCGCGGCGGGCGCAACCATCGGCGCGCCGTGCAATTCCGCGCTCCAGAAGGAATTGTGCAATGGCACCGCGCGCTTGGCGTGCATCTCAAACGTCTGGGCGATTCTCGCGACGTGTCCGAGCGGCCAAAAATGTGTCGTCACGCCAGCGGCCGACGGCAAAGGCATGCAAAGCGGCTGCCTGGACAGCGGTTCCGGCGGCGACGCGGTTTCCGGCGACGGTCAATCGCTGGACGGAACGACCGGCGACGTGAGTACGGTCGACAGCTCGCCGGATGTTCAGGAAGTCGGCGGCACGGACGCGGCGGTCACGGACGACGGCACCTGCACGAACGGCCAGGCGTGCGACGACGGCGACGGCTGCACACAGAATGACCATTGCACGGGCGGCCAATGCAACGGCACGCCAACGAATTGCGATGACAGCGATCCGTGCACGGCTGATTCCTGCTCGGGCGGTAGCTGCCAGCACACGGCCGTGACCTGCGCGGACGGCACCACCACAGCCAGGCGTTGCCGCTGACGTCGAGCAAGTCCGCGAGCGATTCGCTCGCATCGACCGGCGCCTCGCGCTGGTTCCAGTTTGACGGCAATGCCGGTGACTTCATCGTGCTGGCCACGCAGACCGCGCAGGTGGCCAACCAATACGACCCGACGATCATTGACACCGTTATCACACTCTACGGACCCGACCAGCAGCCCATCGCCATGAACGATGACGCGCTCAATTCGGTCACGCCGGATAGCGAATTGTGGTCGAAACTGGCGCAGAGTGGCACCTACTACGTGCAAGTTTCCGAATGTTGGACCTGGGCCGCCGCCAATCCCGGCACACCCATCAATTGCGGTGGCACGCCGACCAAGTCCAACACGCAATTTGGCTTGTTCTTCGATTCGCTGCAAATCAATCCGCTGCCCGGCGTGGCCTTTGACACCGAGCCGAACAACAGCACGAACACCGCGAATCTTCTGAGCTACGCTAAGGCAAGCGCGGGTGGCTACTACATGGAAATGCTCCTCGGTGACCTGATGACCACTGCGGACAAGGATGTTTACGCGTTCGCCATTCCCAACGATGTGCCGGTTTCACAAGGCCGACTGACCGCCGGATTCTCCTTGCTGCCGGGTGGACAAAGCGGCGACGGGTCGCCGCTGATGGAGGTGACCGCGTCGGTCGTGAACGTCCAAACGGGCGCGGTGCTGGCGATGGTCGACATCGGCAACAACGATTTGCGCGTGCCGGTCCAGGCGCTGAGCACGGGCGCCAAGTATGCCCTGGTGCTACAACACAATTCGAGCGGCTTCACGGCCCAGGACTGGTACGTGGTGGAACATTCCTTGGGTGGCAGCAATCCCTTGGAGACCAACGAATCGGGGAATAACAGCTTTGCGGGCGCGGAGTTTCTGCAGGCCTCGTCGAGCAACGCCCAGGCCGTCGACTTCTTCTTCGGTGGGGACATCATCAGCGGCGGCGCGGATGTCGACTACTTCTACGTCAATGTGCCGAGCGGCATGACCAAAATCAGCGTCAGCTGTGGCTCGAAATACATGGGCTCCGGCGTCCTCGACTTCGCCGTGCAGCTTTTCAACAGCGCCAATACGGACCTGAGTGGCGGCCCACAGATGGAAACGTCGTCTTCTATCATCTTGAAGAACTTGGCGATTCCGGTCAGTGCCAACAAGATCATCGTCAAGCTATCCGCGAGCGGGCAAAGTGCGAGCGTGACGGGAACGTTTTATGAATGCGGCGTGCATTTGACGGCCGTCGCCGCGCCTTGAACGTTTGGGGGGCGAAACGCGACGAAAGGATACGCGCACCTGTCACCGCCCCCGCCCCATCTTTCCATCCTTCCTCTTCCCGCCCACGCCCGGCACCAACTCGTCACGCGTCAACACCTCGGCTATCAGCCGCGCCGCGTGGTCCAGCGCATTCCGTCCGCCGCGCGCCGAGAACGCCACCAGATACCGCCGATTGCCAGGGCCGCGGATGAACAGGTTGTCGCTCACCCAATTGCCGGCAAGTCCGCCCTTCTTGTAGACCTGCGATGCCTTCCGCTTGCCCGGAAACGCATCCGCAAACGCCTGCCACGTGCCGTCCGGGTGTTTGGTGCGCTTGGTGCGCAGCGCTTCCCGCAGTTGCTTCAGCAGCGCGGTGTCCTTGCCCTCGCCGAGATCAAGGCGGTGCTGCGGCGGGAGTTGTTCGTGCAGCATCACCACGCACATCATCCGCGAGAGCTCCTGCAGCGACGTGCACGCGGCGTTGCGGCACGCTGGTGTCGCCTCGCCTTGGCGCGGCGGCACGTTCACCGACTTCTTGCCCGCCTTGAGCGTAAATCCCGGGGTGTCCTGGAACGAGCGGCTGTGGCCCTCCGCCTCCCAGTCACGCGTCTGGTACGCGCGCATCACCGCGGAATGCACCAGCCCCGCGCGCGCGAGCACGCCCGTGGGCCCGTGCAGGCGATCGAAACCGGCAATTTGCATCAGTCGGTCGTGCGCGATGTTGTCCGACTCCCAGATCGCCAGCCACAGCAGCTGCGCAAACGAGAACGTGCGCTTGCCGTGCGGGTAGTCGAACACAACGTCGCCGCCTCTGCCAAAGCCGCGGGCGCGCAGTTCCTCAATGGCGCCGACCGACGAAAAGATCTTCACCGTCGACGCCGGATTCCAGCCGGTTGGATCGTCGCCGTGGCCGTCCCAGTCAAAAGCCTGCAACTGCCGAATGCCGTCGCCTGGCGCATCCAACACCGCGACGAACGCGCGAAAGTTCGGCGGCGGATGGAAGTTGCGCGCCTGCAAAATCGCCGCCAGCTTCGTCGTGTCGACGTCCTCGGGCCGCCAATCGCAGGTCAGGTGCGCAAACGGTGCGGGCGTTTCGGCAACCGGCGGCTTCGCCTTTGGCGCGGCCAGCGCGGGCAGGGCGGTCCACAGCGAGGCGACGAGCAGCAGGGTGTGCGGGCGAGGCATGGCGGGCGCTCCTGCGTGAGGTTGTAGCGCGGGCGCGGAGGCGTGTCATCCATGCTTGACCTGTGAACCGGGCGAATGCTAGACGCTCCCGCGCTTTCGCCCTCGCGCATTCAAGGCACCATGTTTGAACAGACCTTCAAAGCCATCGACAACGTCCTCTGGAAAGAGGCCGGCTGCGCGTCCGAGCTGGACTACACCGAGCAGACGTCGTGGATGCTGTTCCTCAAGTACCTGGACGACCTGGAGCACGACCGCGAGATGGCTGCCGAACTGGAAGGCAAGACGTATCAGCCGATCATTGACGCCTCGCATCGCTGGTCGAAGTGGGCGGCGCCGAAGACGGCCGATGGCGCGTTCGACCACAACCACGCGCTGACGGGCGAGGACCTGGTCGACTTCGTCGATGACCAGCTGTTTCCCTATCTGAAGGGCTTCAAGCAGCGCGCGACCAGTCCGGACACGATCGAGTACAAGATTGGCGAGATCTTTGGCGAGCTGAAGAACAAGTTCCAGAGCGGCTACAGCCTGCGCGACGCGCTGGAGCTCGTCGATGCGCTGCGTTTTGGCTCGCAGGCCGAGAAGCATGAGCTGTCGCACCTGTACGAAGCCAAGATCAAGAACATGGGCAACGCCGGGCGCAATGGCGGCGAGTACTACACGCCGCGGCCGCTGATTCGCGCGATGATCCAGGTCGTCCAGCCGCGCATCGGCGAGACGATTTACGACGGCGCGGTCGGTTCCGCGGGCTTTCTCTGCGAGGCGTACGACTACTTGCGCGCCTCGACGACGCTCACCACGGCGCAGTTGCACAAGCTGCAGACCACGACGTTCTATGGCAAGGAGAAGAAGAGCCTCGCGTACGTCATCGCCATCATGAACCTCATCCTGCACGGCATCGAGGCGCCGAACATCGTGCACACCAACACGCTGGCGGAGAACCTGAGCGACATCCAGGAGAAGGATCGCTTTGACATCATCCTCGCGAATCCACCTTTCGGCGGCAAGGAGAGGCCGGAGGTCCAGCAGAACTTTCCCATCAAGACCGGCGAGACGGCGTTCCTGTTCCTGCAGCACTTCATCAAGCGCCTGCGCGCGGGCGGTCGGGCGGCGGTGGTCATCAAGAACACGTTCCTGTCCAACACCGACAACGCGAGCGTCAGCCTGCGCAAGGAGCTGCTGCAAGCCTGCAACCTCCACACGGTGCTGGACATGCCCAGCGGCACGTTCCTCGGCGCGGGCGTCAAGACCGTGGTGCTGTTCTTTGAGAAAGGCGCGCCGACGCGCAAGGTCTGGTACTACCAGCTGGACCCGGGCCGCAACATGGGCAAGACCAACCCGCTGAACGACGCGGACCTGGCCGAGTTCGTCGCGCTGCAGAAGACGACGGCGGACTCGGCGAAGTCGTGGTCGATGGACGCGACGGGGATTGACCAGGCGACGTGGGATTTGAGCGTGAAGAACCCGAATGTGAAGGAAGAGCAGGTGGCGCGTGAGCCGCGGGAGATTTTGGACGAGATTGCGGCGTTGGATCTGGAGGCGGCGGCGATTTTGGATGGGTTGCGGGGGATGTTGTGAGTCCTTGGCCATCGACTACCATCGCCGGAGCCTTTGAGATCAAGCCATCCAAGAGCGAAGCGAGCCGCCGTCTGCGGGCGCAGGCTTCAGTTTCGTTCGTGCCCATGTGCGATCTTGGCATCGGAGCGAAGTACTTTGACGCGCAAGGCGAGCGGACACTATCCGAGGTGGTCGGCAGCTACACGTATTTCGCGGATGGCGATGTCCTTTTGGCGAAGATCACGCCGTGCTTTGAGAATGGCAAGCTCGGCATCGCACGTGGCCTGACCAATGGCGTGGGTTTCGGCTCCAGCGAGTTCATCGTTCTGCGGTCGAAAGGGACGATCCTTCCGGAGTTTCTGTACTACTTCCTCGATCAGGACAGCTTCCGATTCGACGGCGCGCGGCGGATGGCGGGTGCCGTCGGCCACAAGCGCGTAACGAACGAATTCATAGAGCAGCACGTCTTGCCGATGCCACCGCTCGCCGAACAGCAACGCCTCGTCGCCCTCCTCGACGAGGCCTTTGCCGGCATCGCGACGGCGACGGCGCATGCGGAGCGGTGTTTGGCGGCGGCGGGGGAGGTGTTTGAGAGGTATCTGGAAGCGCGATTCATTGACAGCGGCATCGGTTGGGCCGAGAAGAAACTGGGCGACATTTGTGTGGTTGACCGAGGCAGTTCACCGCGTCCGATCAAGGAGTACATCACGGAGGCGCATGATGGCGTCAACTGGATTCGGATCGGGGACACGAAGGGCGACAAGAAGTATGTCTGGTCGACGCGGGAAAAGATCACCCCTGAAGGGGCGCTCTCCTCGCGCTATGTCAAAGAAGGCGACTTGATTCTGACGAACTCGATGTCTTACGGCGATCCATACATCATGAAGACGACTGGCTATATCCACGACGGTTGGTTCGTGCTGCGGCCTGGACCGGGAATCGATGTCGAGTACCTATACTTTGCGCTCGTCTCGCCGCTTCTGCGAAGGCAGTTCGACGAATTGGCATGTGGCGCCATCGTCAAGAATATCAGCGGCGATCTCGTGAAGAAGGCAATCGTCCCGGTCCCGCCCGCAGCGGAACAGCGATTGATCGTCACCGAGATCGAGATCGCATCTGAGGAATGCGACCGCCTCGCCTCCCTCTACCGCCGCAAGCTCGCCGCCCTGGCTGAGCTCAAGCAGGCCGTCTTGCGCAAGGCGTTTGCCGGCGAGTTGTGATGGGCGGGCGTGTGGCGGGGCGGGAAGTTCCCCAGCCCATCGTTTCCACGGCTGGGTGACGAAGCGCTTCATCGCTCCAAGGATTCGCGCGCAGCGGGCTTGTCTGCTGGCGATCAAAAGCAGCCAACCGCATCACCCCTGAGCCGGCTCCAGCGCATCGCCACTCTTCGGCTGGGCCTCTGGCGCAACCGGCGACGGCGGTGCGGCCTTCGCAGCCAGGTCATCGATCAACCGGTCGATCTGCCGCACGCTCAGGAAACTGAAGAAGCTCGCGATGGCGACGACGCCGATGCAGATGAACAGGGTGGCGATACGCGCCAGCAGCGCCGACTTACCAGCTGAGCCGGCAATCCCATCGGTCAGCACGGGCAGCAAATCGATGAATGCCGCGACCGCCAGGCTGACGCCGGGCGCCACGAACATCACGAAACGAACGATCTGCGCAGGCAAGGCGCGCTCGACGCCGGTAATCGTGCAGGCGCGGTAGAGCAGTCCGGCGACCCGGGCCGGCTCCTCGCCCATCTGGTCCTTGCAGAACACCTTGACGCCGCCTTGCACCGAGCGGCAGGTCATCCACAGCGCGACGTTGAGCAACGCCAGCAGCATGGCCAGAAGTGGCAGAAAATCATTGGCCGGGACGGGGAACTTCACCAGCGGCAACTCACGCTCCGCAGTCTTGATGTTGGCCAAGGTATTGGTCGTCACTTTGCGCATGTAGGCTGCGCGGCCATACTCCAGTTTGTTGGCCGCAATGTAGGCGTCCAGCCTCTCCAGAACAACAACTCCAGCGACGCAAGCTGCCACGCCTGGCACGTAGTGCGGGTCCCGTGGCGAAATCGTGCAGGCAGCGCCATTCGCGATGCGCTGGCGCAGACGATCCAGGTTCTTGATTTGCTTCTCCCACTCGTGCAACCGCTCATCTTCGACCGAGCTCATGACCTCGTAGATGGCCAGTTGGCCCTCCTGCATGCTGAACTGCTCAATGTACAAGTGGGTCAACGCAACCGCAGCGACCAGAACCGAGGCAAACAGCAGCCAGCGCGCCCGCACGACCGCTTCAGATACCAACTTGTATTCCTCTTGGGCAAACTCCATCGCTGTCCTCCATCGGGGTGATTTCTATGCAATCTGGACTGCCAGAGAGCGTGACATGGTCGACGGAACGAATCAAGGCTGGCGCGAACCCATGGGCGGATCGCGCTTGCTTGCGGCATTGTCGCTGGCTTCACATTACATGGCATCCTCATGGCGCGCCAAGCCTCACCGCGCCGCACCGATGCCGTCACTTTCACGTCCAAAGCCTCGTCGTGCCGTACCAACATCGTCATGGTCCGGCGCAAAGTCATTCCGCGCCGCATCAACACCCTCGCTATCCGGCGCAAAGCCGCACACCGCCGCAAAACGCGCATCATGGCTTCATTCCCAATCAGACAGCGCCCGGCCGCGCGCCTCATGTTTCACTGCCAAGCCAGTCTGGACATGCCTCCGGCACGGGCAAGGCGTCTCCGTACACCGATTGACAGGCAAACATCACACTTTTTTGACAGTCCAAATCCGCGGCGCTAACTTTTTCACTGTACCTGTGTCCGTTCCGAACAACATCAACCTTTGAGGAGATTCGAGATGTCTACACCCACGGAAACGTCCACCAACGAGTTCACCATCGGCTTTACCCGCGTCGTGCTGTCGCGCCTCAAGCCGGACGCCAAGCACAAGGATCTGGTGATCCTTCTGCAGACGCCGCTTGACGGGTTGCTCAAGTCGATGAGCGCCGCGATTACCGCCAAGAACCTCGCGTTGGATGCGCAGGGCTACCTGAACTACACGCTCTCGCAGATTACCGGGCCCAACCTGGACAAGCTGGCGTTGAAGGTGGCCGCGCATTTTGACAGCAAGACCGCGCCCGACTTTCTGGCCATCTTTCCCAAAACGCCGGCGGTGGTCAGCAATGCACCGCTGCGCGACCAGCCAGGCCTGCTCGGCGACATCGCGAAGGCATTGAATGCCGCGGACACGCCGAAGGAAGTGAAGGCGCTGGCCAAGGACTGGCTCGCAGGCTATGCCGAGTACGTCAAGGCCCTGGCGGCGCTGGCGACAGCGGATGAGGGCGTGGCAACGGCCGCCAAGGGCGTGAAGGCGGCGCGCGGTGATTTGTTCATCGCGTTGGCCAAGCTGCGCGGCGAGCTGATCGCCCGCAATCCGCGGCAGTCGCGCGTCGTGGCGAGCTTCTATCCGCGTACGCCGAAGAAGGCGAAGAAGGTCAAGCCGCCGGTGGGATGAGCGGCCGGGAGGCTGCAGGCCCGAAGCGGGATCTTGTCATCGCCCCCCGGGATTGCTCATGCGGGTCGGTGATGCGCGCGGCGAGCGTAATGCGCTTGAGAGCGGCACCGTCATCGCCGATTTCCGAGAGCCGATGACTGGCCACAATCTGACCGCGGCAAAAGTCGGCAAGTGACGAACATGGTTTTGCTGTGCGTGTCGGGCGCAGTGCTTTTCGTGGACCCGGGCGCGCGCACGGGGCACTACGTCGGGCCCACAACCACCAGGCTTGGCGGCGCGGGAGTCTATGAGACCACGCATCGCGGCAGGATGGGCGGCGCAGCGAAAGCTGCGGGACCGCATTGTGGAGCTGCGTCCAGCGCAAGCTGGAGGCAGCGACGGGGAGGGCTGTTTTTTGGGGCTGGAGGACCCCGACGAAGTCGGAATCATCGGTCTGCTTGCCAGTCGCGCGCGATCGCCGCGGAATGGCACCTCGATTTCAGCGGCGCGTCCGCGGCGCGCCACGGTTATCGTTGGCCTGCAGGCCAAAAAATGACCGAGTTGGCCGCACGCCCGCGTCGTAGACGCGCACAAGAGCGGCCGGAAGGCCGCAACGCGCGCCCCGAGCCGTCCGAATCGCGGCGCCGTTCGCCTCCGCACGCGCCGCGTCAGACGTAAGCGTCCCGAAACCAAAAAAAACACGCCATCACCCGCCTCGTGCCATCTGCGCCTCCATCCCGCCTTGTCCAACGCCTCCGCCGCAGTTACCCTCGCGATGGAGGCAAGTTCATGAACGAGGCGCAGACCCGCCATGAGTTGATCAACCCAGCGCTGGCCGCCGCGGGATGGGGCGTTGTCGAGGGCAGCAAGCTGCTGCTGGAGGTCCCCATCACGCTCGGTCGTCTGCAAGGAGCCGGCAAGCGCGCCAAGGCCGATGTCGCCGACTACCTGCTGGTCTACCGCAACCACACGCTCGCGGTCGTGGAAGCCAAGAAGCAAAGCGCGCCCGTCACCGAGGGCGTCGGCCAAGCCAAGAAGTACGCGGAGAAGCTGCAGACGCGATTCACCTACGCGACCAACGGCGTGGGCATCTACCAAATCGACATGGCAACCGGCGAGGAAGGTCCGGTTGCCGCGTATCCCACGCCCGATGCGCTGTGGGACTTGACCTTCGCCGAGCAAAACCAGTGGCGCGACCGCTTCGCCGCCGTTGCCTTCGAGGACAAGAGCGGCACGTGGCAGACACGCTACTATCAGGCCATCGCCATCGACCGCACGCTTGAAGCCATCGCCGCGGGCAAGGACCGCATCCTGCTGACGCTCGCCACCGGCACGGGCAAGACGATGATTGCGTTTCAGTTGGCCTGGAAACTCTATCAAAGCCGCTGGAACTTGAGCCGTGAGCCGACGCGCCGGCCGCGCATCCTGTTCCTCGCCGACCGCAACATCCTCGCCAATCAGGCCTACAACGACTTCTCCTCGTTCCCGGAGGACGCGCTCGTGCGCATCCAGCCCGACGAGATCCGCAAGAAGGGCAAAGTGCCCAAGAACGGCAGCGTCTTTTTCACCATCTTCCAGACATTCATGACCGGCAAGGATGCCGAGGGCAACGATTCGCCGAGTTTTGGTGAATATCCCTCCGACTTCTTTGATTTCATCGTCATCGACGAATGCCACCGTGGCGGCGCGAAGGATGAGAGCAACTGGCGGGCGATTCTGGAGTACTTCAAGCCCGCGGTGCAGTTGGGCCTGACCGCGACGCCCAAGCGCAAGTGGAATATCGACACCTACAAGTACTTTGGCGAGCCGGTGTACAGCTACTCGCTGAAGGAAGGCATCAATGACGGCTTTCTGACACCGTTCAAGGTCAAGCAGATTGCCACGACGCTGGACGATTACACCTACACCAGCGACGACACCATCCTGGATGGCGAAGTCGAGGCCGGCAAGTTGTACGTGGAGAGCGATTTCAACCGGATCATCCAGATCACCGAGCGCGAGAAGCACCGGGTCAGGATCTTCATGGACCTGATCGACCAGAAGGAAAAGACGCTGGTGTTCTGTGCGACGCAGGACCACGCGCTCATCGTGCGCGACTTGGTCAACCAGATGAAGGCGAGCAAGGAACCGAATTACTGCGTGCGGGTGACCGCCAACGATGGCGAAATCGGCGATCAGTTCCTGCGCACGTTCCAGGACAATGAGAAGACGATTCCAACGATCCTGACGACGAGCCAGAAGCTGTCGACCGGCGTGAATGCGCGCAACGTCCGCAACATCGTGCTGATGCGCCCCATCAACTCGATGATTGAGTTCAAGCAGATCATCGGCCGAGGGACACGGCTGTTTGACGGCAAGGATCACTTCACGATTTACGACTTCGTCCAAGCGTATCATCACTTTCAGGATGCAGAATGGGACGGCGAGCCGCAGGAGCCGGTGGCGCCAGCGCCCAAAACGCCGCACATCCCCGTGGAGTCACTGGATCCAGACGACGAGGACGGCGTCGAAGACAGCGGCAGCGATCCGGAAGGCGCGCCGAAAGCGAAAAAGGTGATCATCAAGCTGGCGGACGGCAAGGAGCGGACGATCCAGCACATGATGGTGACGAGCTTCTGGGGCGTGGACGGCAAGCCCATATCGGCCGCCGAGTTCCTGACGCAGCTCTTTGGCGCGCTGCCAGAATTGTTCCGCGACGAGGACGAGTTGCGCAAGCTGTGGAGCGACCCCGAGACGCGCCAGCGGTTGCTGCAGAGCCTGGAGGAGCGCAACTATGGCCCCGCGGAACTTGCGCTTGTGGCACAGGTGATTGACGCGGAAAGGAGCGACCTCTTTGATGTGCTGGCCTATGTCGCCTTTGCCCTGCCGCCGCTGACGCGGCGGACGCGGGTCGAGACGAACAAGGACCGCATCCTCGAGTCCTACGACGACAAGCAGCAGGCGTTCCTGGAGTTCGTGTTGGGGCAGTACGTCAAGGCCGGCGTCGGCGAACTGGACGCGCAGAAGTTGCCGGGCCTCCTGACGCTGAAGTACCATGGCATGCGCGACGCGACGGCGATTCTGGGCAGCACCGCCTCGATTCGCCAAGTGTTCGTCGGCTTCCAGAAGCACCTGTACGAGCGGGCGAATGTGTAGCCCCGACCTTTGACCCCAACCGCGGTACGGCCACGTGTTCTTCCGAAACTCCACTATTTCCGGTCCGGTGACACTGGCGCTTGCCTGCGCCTGCTTTGTCACATCCACCGCCCTCGCCACCGATCTCCCGCCGCTCACCGCCGCCGAGTCGCAAACCTTCTGGTCCAGCCCAGAAGACGCCATCCCTGAAGTCCGCCACGCGGTCAAGAAAGAAAACGAAGGCCAGCACTTTCTCTACTGCGACGAACTCCACCTGGAACTCTTCGAGCCCCTGCTGCGCAACCTCGGCGGCGGCTACATGGGCGTGGGCACCGACCAGGCGTACCTGTTCATCGGCTGGATGCGGCCGTCCTTTGCCTGGCTGACGGACTACGACCCGCTGGTCGTCCTCATGCACAAGGTCTATGCGGCGTTTCTGACGGAAGCGACGACGCCCGCGGAGTTCCAGGCGCTGTGGCGCGACAAGAAGGCCGGGCTCGCGGTGCTGAACCGGCGCGCGGCGAGCGATCCACAGCTGCCCGCGATGCTCCGCCTCTTCGAGCAGCAGGAGTACTACACGCTGCGGCGGCTGGAGTATCTGTCGCGGCCGGTGGGCAAGAACAAGGTGAAGACGTTCGTCAACGATGCCGACGACTATGCGTATGTGCGCGCGCTCGTGGTCGCGCGGCGGGTGCGGCCGATGCTGGGCAATTTGCTCGCGGACAAGGGCCTGCGCGGCGTGGCGGACGCGGCGCGCAAGCTGGGCGTGACGATCCGCGGCTTGTACCTGTCGAACGCGGAGCAGTATTGGAAGTACGCCGACGCATTTCGCCAGAATATCCAAGCGCAGCCGTTCGATGGCCAGTCGGTGATCCTGCGCTCCCAGGCGTCCAAGCCGTCCAACCACGACTACCGGTACTATCTGCAAGCCGCGACGGTGTTTGCGACGCAAATGGCCAATCCCAAGGTGCAGTCGGTCTATCAAGCCGTGCCGTTCGTGGCGATTGATGACCCGACGACCGCGCCGCTCACGGTCATCGACGCCGACGGCAAGCGCACGCTCAAGTGGACGAAGCCACCGGTGAAACCGACTGGCGTAGCACCCGTGCAGCCGTGACGATCAGGTCATCGGTTTGCTGGTCATCACTTCAAACACCTTCACCGGCTGCTTGCGACCTTTCACCGTAATTTCGTTGACGTAGCGCAGCTCAAAGCGATCACTCAAGTATCCTGCGGTATCTTCGCTGATGAGCACGTCCACGCCGAGTTCCTTGGTCGCGGTCTCCAGGCGCGATGCGAGGTTCACTGCATCGCCGATGACCGTGTATTCCATGCGCGCTTCGGAGCCGATATTGCCCGCGACGACTTCGCCGGTGTGCAGGCCGATGCCTGTGCGGATCGGCGCAATGCCGCGCGCCACCAAGCGTTCGTTCAACGGAATCAGCGCCTGACGCATGCGCACGGCCGCGCGCACGGCCCGTTCCGCGTCGTCCAGTTTCGGCACCGGCGCGCCAAAGACCGCCATGATCGCGTCGCCGATGTACTTGTCGACCACGCCGCCTTCTTCCATCACGATGCCGACCATCTCGGTAAAGTATTCGTTCAGCAGCTTGACCAAATCATGCGCGCTCATTGTCTCGGAAATCGACGTGAAACTACGGATATCCGTGAACAGGATGGTCACCGGCAGCGTCACGCCGCCCAGCTGCACGCGCCCGGCCATCAGGTGTTCCACGACCTGTTCGGTCATGTACTTGCCCATCGTCGCCTTCAACCGGTCGCGCTCCTGCAAGCCATCGACCATCGAGTTGAAGCCCTCCGCCAAGTCCTCGATCTCGTCGCCGGTCTTGATCTCGGCCACCTTGACGTACTGCTGGTCCGCCAGCTTCTTGTGCGCCTGGGTGATGCGCTTCAAGTTCACCGACATCACGCTGGCAATGCGCAGGCCGAGGCTCATCGCCAGCAGCGCCGACAGCGCCACCAGTCCCGTCGCGATGCTCAGGTGCTGGTCGAGCGTTTCGTGCAGGCCAATCTTCATCGCCGTCGTCACGGAAATGCCGGGCAAGTCCTTGGGCGCAAAGCGTTGCCACGCCAGACTGCGATTGAGCATGACCGCGTCGAGGTCGCCCGTGGCAATGCAGGCATCGACGCCGTTCATCTGATGCGCACCAATCGGCCGCTTGTTGGTGTCGTACAGGCACAGCGACACGCCGACTTTCATCGCGACATTCTTGGCAAAATCGTTGTCCAACGGCAGGCACGCCACAATCAGGCCCGCGCCGGGAATCGCAACCGCCACTGTCCACGCGGGCGGCGGCGGCTTGGCTGGATCCGCGACCGTTTCGCAGCCATTGGCCACGACGGCATGGAATTCGCCACCTTGCAGTGTCGCAGCAAAGGGCTGCTGCGCCAGCGTCTGCGCCGGGTGCGCACAGCCGAGTGATGTCACCAGCTGACCGCTGGCGTCGTAGAACAGCACGTCAAACTCGGGATAGACCTCGTGGAATTGCTTGGCGACCGCGTGCAGCGCCGTGGCATCGTGGGCCAGCAGGGCCGTGCGCGTCGCGGGATCGAGCGCGCGCATGCGTGCCGCCAGCGTGATGTCCTTGACGTCGTCCTGCAGCTCCAGCAGGAACTCCTTCTCCACATCCTCCACGCGGTCGTCCATCTGATCGACGAGCGCGTCGCGCATCAGCCAATTCAGCAGCGGCATGGCAGCCAAAGGCGCCAGCGCCGAGAGCGCCACCAGGCCCATCAATTTCGCGCGGACGGAGTGAAGAATCGTCAAAGGGACACGTCCTTGGCGACTTGCGCCTGAAAACTGGACTTAGCGCATCTGGGGGCACGACGGCAAGTCCGGAAACACCGGGGCTACGGCGCGCACGACGACGCGGCGCAGACGTAGAGGTTCTCGAAGGGAATGTTGGCGCCGGCACTGGGGTAGCAGAACGCTTGGCAGGTGCTGTCGGTGGCCGAGCACTTGTTCAGGCACTGCAAGATCGCGATGCAGCCTTGGTTCAGCCCGCAGGCGGCGAGCGGAATGGGGCAGTTGTACTTCAGGCACGTGACAAAGGGCGTGTCCTGGAGGGTGTCGAGTTGGCTGCTGATCGTATCGTTTTCGACCACCGCATCCTGGCCGCCGCTGCTGCCGGTGTCCTGCGCGTCGGTGCCGGGGGCGACCAGGTAGGTGCTCATGTACGCGGAGTCCGGATAGCGGTCGATGCACCCAGAAAAGCCGGCGGCGATGAGCAGAATCAGGAGGTGCTGCTTCATGTCAAAACCTCCCCGCCAGCGCGGCGCCATTGGCCGTCGGCAGGACCATCACGTGTTCGGCGGCTGGCGACCGGGTCAATTGCCAGATGCCGAGACCCAACGACGTCGCACCCAGCACCGCGCAGACGCCCGCCACTGCACGGTTGCGGTCGATGCTGTCCGCCAACGTCCGGCCTTGTTCCGCCGTCATGCTGATGATGAGTGTGGACGCATCGCGCGTCGGATTCTGGTACGTCTGCGTGTCCTGGTATTGCGTGTAGGCAGCGCTACCGGCCGCCGCGAGCAGCACGGCGCCCGTGATCGTCAGCACCCAGCCCGCCACACGGCTTGGCCCTTTGACTTGCGGCGTGGTGACTTGCTCGACCGGCGCCCTGACTGGCTGAATCGTGGGGACCGGCAGCACCACGGGCTTCGGCGGCGTCGCGACTTGCACCACAGCGGGCTTCGGCGCTGGCACGACTTGCACCACAGTGGGCTTGGGCGGCGGCGGCGCAACGACCGGCGGCGTAACCACGGCTGGCTGCTGCGCAACGGCGACCTGCACGGGCGGTGGCGGCGGGGTGATAACGGCCACCGGCTTGACGGGCGCCACCACCGGCGCCACAACCACCGGCATCCTCGCCTTCTGGATCGACGCCAGACGTGTCTCCGCTTCCGGTCGATCCATCGCATCCGCCGGCGCGTCGGCCAGATAGGCGTTGAGCAGCGTTTCCGCCTGGGTCATTTGCCCGGCCGTCTGCAGCACCACCGCCGACTTGAAACGGTACTCCTGGCGATGCGGCGCGATTTGCCACGCCTGCTGGTACAGTTGCGCCGCCAGCGCCCAATCGCCCGTGCGCTGGGCCTTTTCCGCCTCCTGACCCTTGGCCGCGGCCTTGGCTTCGCGGATATCCGCCAGGTACGCCCGCGCCTTCTTGTCCCGCACCGCATCGATGCCGGGCGTCTTGAGAAACTCCTCGTAGTGCTCGACGGCCATGTCCAGCAGCCCGCCCACATGCGCCGCGCGCGCGGCCGCGAACAGGTAATCGGGCGTCTCGTCGTCGGTCTGCCAGGCGTTGTAGTACAGCAGGGCTGCGCGCTGGAAATCGCCACTTTCGTAGGCCTTGCCCGCCTGACCGGCCATCGTCGTCGCCGAAGCTTTGGCACGGTTGTGCGCGGGCGGTTTGTGGGCGAAAGCGGGCGTCGCTGAACCAAATCCAAGCGCCAGGACGACAGCCAGCGCAACGATGCGGATCGACGGAGGAAGGTTTGAGCCGGAACCGCGCATGAGGTTGAACAACCGTGCGGCAAAATGCTCCGCATGATCCTGTATACGCTGTCTAATTTGCTGAGGCAAGGGCGCCGTCAAACCGCGCGTTGGCGCTTGTGCCCCACGACCTGTGCGCCCAGGGACAAGGCAATGACCCCCACGCAGCCAATCACGTTGTACCAGAGAAAGCCGATGTCGCTGGCGAAGAACAGGGCGATGACGGCGAGTTGCGAAATCACCGCGGGCCAGAACACGCCGCTGCCGCTGATGCGTTTGAGACCGAAGGCGACGAGGAAGATGCCGAGCACGGTGCCGTAGAAGATGGAGCCGAGGATGTTGACGGCCTGGATGAGGTTGTCGAGCAGCGAGGCGAAGCTGGCGAACGCCACGGCGAGGATGCCCCAGAGGATGGTGGCGGCGCGCGACGCGAGGAGTGTCTCGGCGTCGCTGGCTTGCGGCCGGAAGACGCGGCGGTAGAAGTCGATGGTGGTGGTGGAGCCGAGCGCGTTGAGCTCGCTGGCGGTCGAGCCCATGGCCGCGGCGAGGATAACCGCGAGCAACAGGCCGATGAGGCCGCTGGGCAGCCAGTGGGTGACGAACGAAATGAAGATGTAATCGGTGTCCTTGGTCTCCGCACCCGGCACCGCGCGCTTGGCCAGCAGCTTGGCTTCCTTGCGCACGTCCTGTGCTTCCAGTTCCGTCTGCCGCATCGCGTCCTTGGCCAGCTCCTTCTGGATCGGCTCGTCGGCGCGCTCAGCCGTCAGGAACGCCTGCACGTGCGTGTGCTTGCGCGCTTGCACGTCCTCCCAGCGTGCCTGCAGCTGCGTCCACGCGGGCGCTTGGGCACTGTGCGCGACCTGTTCCGCCAGCGGCTGGTTGAATAGCAGCGGCGCCGGCGTGAATTGATAGAACACAAAGACCAGCACACCGATGAAAAGAATCAACGCTTGCATCGGAATCTTCAGCGCGCCGTTGAAGAGCAGGCCCAGGCGGCTCTCGGTGATCGACTTGCCATTCAAGTACCGCGCCACCTGGCTTTGGTCCGTGCCAAAGTAGGACAGCGCGAGGAAGAAGCCGCCGGTCAGGCCGGACCAGACGTTGTAGCGGTCGTTCAGCGCAAAGTGGAAGTTGACCGGATTGATGCGGCCATGCACGCCGGCAATCGCCACCGCGTTGCCGAACGTCACGTCCTTGGGCAGGCGCAGGACGATGACGACCGCGGCGACCACAATCCCGCCCAGCATCACAATCATCTGCTGCTTCTGCGTTTGACTGACCGCACGCGCGCCACCGACGACCGTGTAGAACGTGATGAACAGCCCCAGGCCGATGATGGTCGGCTGCAACGGCCAGCCGAGAATCGCCGACAGGATGATGGCCGGCGCATAGATGGTGATGCCAGTCGCCAGACCGCGCTGGATGAGGAAGAGACTCGCGGCGAGCAAGCGCGTCTTCAGGTCAAAGCGCGTCTCCAGGTATTCGTAGGCGGTCAGGACACGCAGGCGGTAGTAAATCGGGATGAACCAGATGCTGATGACCACCATGGCGAGCGGCAGGCCGAAGTAGAACTGCACAAAGCGCATGCCGTCCTCGAAGCCTTGGCCGGGGACGGACAGGAACGTGATGGCGCTGGCTTGCGTGGCCATGACGGACAGGCCGATGGTGCGCCAGTTCTCGACGTAGCCGCCGTGGAGGTAGTCAGCCGTCGTGCTGCCGCCACCACGCGTGCGCCACAGGCCGTAGCCGATGATGGCGAAGGTGGTGAGGGCGAGAACGAGCCAGTCAAGCAGCGACACGGGCGGGATCCAGCGCGCGGGCAGGGCGCTGGTGGAAGTGTGGCGATGTGGAGGGCGGCGTCAAGCGGGAAGAGGAAACACAACAACCCGGCCGTTGAAAATGGCGGACCACCATGAGCCGGTCCATTCATGGACTGGGAGCCTGTCAATCCCCATGCGGTCCTTGAGAACGTGCACATCGTCTTGACGATCTGGTGTGGCGCTGCTCACCCCTCACAATCCGCCCTTACTCCGCCAAAACTCCTCGCCTCGCTGTCGATCCACCGCCCTCAGGCGCTCAAGTCCGCATGCCTGACACCGACCCCAACCCCGCCGCCAACATCCCCGCCAACGGGTTACTGCTCGCCACCACCGCCGCGCGCACCGCAGCCAAATCCACGGCAACGCGCTTCAGGGTCACACTCACCGCCCCAACTTCCGCCTCGACCACGGCGTATTCGGCATGGTGCATCAGCTGCGGTGGGCCATTGTGGGCATAGGCACGAAACGGCATGCCCACGCTGCCGGGATTCAGCCACAGCAGGCCGTTGTGCTGCCGTAGCATTTGGATGTGCGTATGCCCGCCGGCGACCAGCGTCGCGTGACGGCCGGCGAGCATCGCGTCGAGTTGCTCGGGCGGCGTGGTCGCCAGCGCGTCTTCCATGTTGGAGCGCGGCGTGCCGTGGAACAGCAGCAGCGTTTGCTTGCCGGGCAGGGCGACCGTGTGCTCGCCGACGAAGGTGCGCACAAAGGCGAGGTCGGCGTCGTGCAGTTGCGTGCGGCACCATTCGACGGCAGCGATGATGATCGGCACGTCCGAGTAGCTGTGGACAAGCGCCGGGTCGAGCAGGAACGCGTCGTGGTTGCCGAGGATGCAGACGCAGGCGCGGCCCTGCAGGCGGGCGAGCACTTCGCGCGGCTGCGGCCCGAGTGTCGCCACGTCACCAAGACAGACCAATTGGTCTACGCCGTTGCGGTCGATGTCGGCCAGCACCGCGTCCAGCGCCGCGAGGTTGCCGTGCAGGTCAGAAATCAGCGCGATGCGCATCGCAGGTCTCCGCGCCCGCCAGGACTGGCAGGCCGTCCAGAACGCCGGAGTGACATCGCCATCCGGGCGCGCGCAGCTTTGGAACTTCCAAACCGCCGCTGACAGGGCATTGTGCCGAGGCGGCCGTGGTCGTCAAGGTGTAGGAAGCCGGGGCATGCCGCCAGACCATGTGCCGAAGCGCTCGGGGCGCACGCGACCGCGGCCAAGCTGCCCACAGCTCGGTGCACTGCGATGGGTACGCCCGGTCGGTTGCAGCGCATGGAGGTGGTTCGCCGCGCATGCGGGGCACAATTCCCCTGATTTCGCGACGATTTCGGTTGAATCGGCCGGCCAAGCCCCCTAAGATTCCCCCCGCGTGGTCTACCGCGTGCCGACCGTCGGCAGGCCCTTCGATGGGCCGGCCCGGGCGCGGGCGAATGGCATCACGAGGGGGAATCATGGGACTGAAATACTGCTGCGTCATCCTGGCCCTGGCGTTTGCCGGCTGTAGCTCCGGCGCGTCCACATCGTCGACCGCCGGCACCGGCGCGACCTGCCACACGTCCGGCGACTGCCTGTCCGCCGAGAACTGTGTCGGCGGCTTCTGCGTTGGCGCTTGTGCGACGTCGGCAGATTGCAACAGCGGCCAGAGCTGCAGCAAAGGCAAGTGCCTGGCCGGCGGGCAACTGGCGGACGCGTTGGGTGGCGGCGACGTGGGCGGCGACAGCGGCAGCACGAGCGAGTCGGACACCTTCGGCGGCGGCGGGGACAGCAGTGTCAGCGATCTGATGCCCAGCGACACCGGCTGCGGCACCGGTGTCTGTTGCCAAGCCGATGCCGAGTGCGCCGATCAGGATCCATGCACCACGGACAGCTGCGTCTCCGGCGTCTGTGTCCATCCCCGCCAAGCGACCGCCGCGTGTGCCTGTGCCGGCACCAAGGACTGCGACGACGGCAACAGCTGCACGGCCGACAAATGCCTGCTTGGCGTCTGCAGCTATGCGGCACTCAGCAACCCCAAAGGCAAGGACCCGGCGTGCTGCGCCACGGTCGACGATTGCGTCGATCCGAGCGGCGCCACGAACGGCAGTTGCGTCCAATTCCGCTGCAGCTACGTCGCGGTTGTGTTGTGTGCCGGCGACACGGAATGCAACGACAACGACCCGTGCACCACCGACGGCTGCCAGAACGGCAAATGCGGCAACGCGCCGATTCCCGGCTGCTGCAAGTCCGATGCGGCGTGCAGCGACACCAACCCCTGCACGACCGACAGCTGCGTCGCCAACGCCTGCCAGCACGCGGAATCCGTGACACCCTGCTGCGCCAGCGACGCCGATTGCAGCGACGGCGACGCGTGCACCAAGGACGCCTGCGCCGCAACGGTCTGTTCGCACACGGTCGATCCCTCCTGCTGCAAGGTCGACGGCGACTGCGCCGACACCGACCCGTGCACCAAGGACGCTTGCCTCAGCAACAAGTGCGGCCACACCGCCATCTCTGGCTGCTGCAAAGGCGACGCCGACTGCAACGACCAGAACTTTTGCACGACCGACGCGTGCCAGACCAACGTCTGCAGCCACGCCGCCATCGCCAACTGCTCGCTGACCCAATGCGGCAACAGCGCGTGCGACACCGGCGAGACGTGCAAGAACTGCGCGCAGGACTGCGGCGCTTGCCCGCCCACGTGCGGCGACGCGAGCTGCAACGGCACCGAGACCTGCAAGACGTGCTCAGCCGACTGCGGCGCTTGCCCACCGGTCTGCGGCGACGGCGTCTGCGCGTTGGCGGAGAACTGCACAAGCTGCGTCCAGGACTGCGGCGCCTGCGTCGGCAGCTGCGGCGACGGCACGTGTTCCAAAACGGAGACGTGCAAGACCTGCCCCGGGGACTGCGGTGCCTGTGTCGGCACGTGCGGCGATGGCAGCTGCGTCTTGCCGGAGGACTGCTCGTCCTGCTCGGCCGACTGCGGTCCGTGTGCCGTTTGCGGTGACGGCGTCTGCGCCGCGTCGGAGAACTCTGTCGACTGTCCCAAAGACTGCACGCCGGTCAGCACCGGGCCGTCCTGCGTCAACAATTGCACCAAGAGCCTGACGGCGATGGGCGGCACCTGCTCGTGCAAGGCGAGTTGCGTCGGCGCCGGCGACTGCTGCAGCGACTACCAGGCGGCATGCGTCGCCACCGCCGGCTCCTGCGCCAACAAATGCGGCACCACGTCGGCCACCGCGGGCTGCTTCTGCGACACCAAGTGCGTCGCCGCGGGCGATTGCTGCAGCGACTTCCAGGCGAAGTGCAACACGGTGCCCGCCACCGGGTCGTGCTCCGGGAACTGCGGCAGCAGCACGGGCGTGAAATTCGCTGGCGGCACTTGCTACTGCGATTCGGCCTGCAGCGGCATCGGCGACTGCTGTGCCGACATCGCCACCACGTGCCCCGGGAGTTCGTCGGGCGACTCGTGCGCCGGCGCGTGCGGCAGCTTCTCACCCAGCGGCAATTGCCTGTGCGATTACAGTTGCCTCACCGACATGACCGGCTGTTGCAAGGACTTTGGCACCACCTGCGGCAGCGCCAGCACGTCCGGCGCGTGCTTGACTGCCGCGAAGTCCGAATGCGCGGTCTGCGGCGACTCGCCGATCAGCGGCTGTTCGTGTGACCCAACCTCGTTCGAGTGTGCAATCGACACCAACGGCGCGCTCGGCTTGTGCTGCCACGGCGCGGCAAAGTGCTGTCCGTAGGCGCGGGTCGGACGCTGGACATGCCTGCGGTGTCTGGAGTTCGAATTCACGCTCGCGGTGAGTATGCTCAGGTTCCTCTTACAGCGAGACAAGAAGGCCGACAACCATGACCGAAACCACGTGTGCTGCTGCCATCCTGGACTTGCTGACCCTCTATCCCGACTGCGAAATGCGCGCTGCCGACGTCTGGTCCGAGCTGGATGAACGGTGGGAGGAGGCGCTGGTGCGCAGCACGCTGGAGGCACTCGTGGCCGATGGCAGCGTGTCGCGGCTCAACCACGACGGCGAGCACTGGTATTCGGTCGCGATCCGACTGTTGGAGGCGACAGCATGGCTGGACGCCTGACATTGAGACCCAAACGCGCCACTCGTGTGTGGCCCTGGTCGCGGGTTCCTGGTCTCGTGTCTGGCGCGCGCGCACTGGCAGCGGTGGTGCTGATGTCTGCCTGTGCGCACACCGCCGGTGTGGCCGACACCGCGGGGACGACTTGCGCGTCAGGCGATGATTTTTGCGACGGTGCCGACGCCAGCGCCACGGACCTCGATGCGACCACGGACGCCACGCCAGGCACCGATGCCGCACCAGCCGAGGTCGCGGTTTCTGGCGACGCCGGCCCGGAGACCGCCGACGCGGATGTGGCAGCGGCGACGAACGCACAGAACTTGGCGTGCCAGAAGGATCTCACCGCGCAGTGGGCGACAACGCCACCGGCAGTCGGCATGGGCTCGCCCGACAGCATCGCCAGTTACGACCAGGTCATCGGTGGCCTGATGGCCCAACACAACGTGCCAGGCGGGGCGATTGCGGTCACGCAAAACGGCCACCTTGTGCTGGCGCGGGCATGGGGTTTCGCCAACACCGCCAGCCAGCAACCCAGTCACCCGGCTCAGCTGTTTCGCATCGCCAGCTTGAGCAAACAGCTCACTGCGACGGCAATCCTGCAGCTGGTGGAAGCCGGTAAGCTGAGTCTGGACGCGCCGGCCTTTGCCTATCTCCCCGGCCTCCAGCCGCTTCCGGGCAAAACGCTAAATCCGCAGCTCGCCGCGATTACCATCTGGCACCTGCTGAACCACACGGGCGGCTGGAACCGCGAGCACGAAACTGTGGGCGATCCGATGTTCCAATCGCTGACCATCGCCGCGGCGCTGGGTACGCCTGGTCCGGCCAGCGCGACCGACACGATCCGCTACATGCTCGACAAGCCGACCAGCTACGCGCCAGGATCGACCTACTGCTACTCCAACTTTGGCTACGCGGTGCTGGGCGCCATTCTGGAACAGGTCACGGCGACGCCATACCCCGCGTATATCCAGCAGAAGATCCTGGCGCCGCAACAAGTCACCGACATGATCATCGGCGGTTCGCTGCAATCGCAAGCAGCGCCTGAAGAAGTCACGTATTACGATTACCCCGGCGCTGGCTTGGCAAAGTCGGTCTTTCCGGACGTTCCCGGACCCGTGCCGTGGCCCTACGGCGGCTTCAACATGGCGGCGCTGATGGCGCATGGCGGCTGGATCGCGTCGCCGATCGATCTGCTGCGATTCGCCGTGAGCGTGGACAAATACGTGGGCACGCCGAGCCTGCTGACCGCACAAAGCCTTTCCGCCATGCTGGCGAATCCAAAAGTGCCGTCCTGCAACGCCGATGGCAGCACGTCGGCCGCGTCAGCAGCGTCCTGGTATGGCTTTGGCTTCCAGGTCAACCAGTACGGCAACTACTGGCACACCGGCTCCCTGCCTGGCACGGCAACCGAAGACGTCGTCGCCAATAACGGCTTCAATTTCGCGGCGTTCTTCAATACGCGGCCGGCGAACAGCAACCAGTTCGCCAGCGACCTCGACAGCGCGCTGTGGACCGCGTTCAAAGGCGTCAGCGCGTGGACGAGTGAGGATTTCTTTGATGAATTCGGCACCTGTTCCGCTTGGATGACCGCGGATCAGTACGCAGTGGCTTTGGCGGCGGCTGTCGCAGCGGGACAATTTCCCGCCCGCGTGGAAGGAAAAATGGTTGGAAGCACAGCGCAATTTTGCGGACAGTTCATGCCGCTGCACGCTGGTTCGACGTTCCAGAGCGGCCTCCACCTCGACTGCGTGACCTACCAAGCGCAGGCGGCGCAGGCGCAGCAAGCTGGGCGCAGCTTGATCAGCCTGCAGACGTTCACCGATCCCGGCGGACTCACGCGCTTTCAGGCGACGTGGCAATAACGCCGTCCCGACCTGATCGCTGCCTTTGCGCGCGGCGTGGCGCCATGGATGCTTGCCTGCGGCTTGCGTTTCTTCAAACGCCCATTGGAGTTGGACGCCAGGAAGCAGGCTGAATCCTCAAAGCCATGAAATCCAAAGCGATACTCCGCGCTTGACGCGAAAGCCTGACCGGGCCATCCTGAGAGGACAGCGCAGAAGCGACCGCAAGGCGCGGTCACGGTCGAGGAGTGGTTGCAGGCGGCTTGGCATCGGTGCGATTTCGACGCCGGCATTTTGCCGTGTAAGGTTTCATGAAACCAGCACGTTCCATCGGCGACGTCAAGGAGACCCACGTCGCGTCGGATTTCCTCGTCACCCTGGACGCCCTCGGTATTGGGACGTTTACGATCGACCATGTGCGCGGCACGATCGCGGCATGCGATGACACTTTTGCCCACATGTTCGGGTATGAAGACGCCGCCGCGATGCTGGGCGTCAGCGTTCAGGACCACTATGCCGATCCGCGTGAACGCGACGAAGCGACGGTGCGGATCTACGGCCATCCCGACCTGAAGCGCGACGGGTACATCCGCTTTGAGGCGCAGCGCACACGGCGGGATGGCACGCCCATCGATGTCCTGATGTCGCTGGTGCCAACGTTCGGACGCGACGGCACCGTCACGATTGTCTCAGGCGTGGCTGAACGCTTGGACAAACGTCTCAACGCGGAGCGGGCGTTTCGTTCGAGTGAAGAGCGCTTTCGGGTGCTGTTCGACAGCAGCGCGGTGGGCATGGCGCTGGCCACGCCGACGGGGACGATCGTGCGCGTCAACCACGCGTTTTGCAACTTCTTGTCTTGCTCCGAGGCGAAACTTGTCGGGCGGCAACTCATCGACCTCGTGGAGCCGGAACTGCGTGCGGAGGCGGAGGCACAGCTTTCCGTGCTGCCCGACGTGGGCGCGGGCATGCCGCCGCCGAGCGGTGGCGCCGAGTGGCGTTTTCAACGTGCCGACGGCGAGCCGGTCTGGGGCCAAGTCAGCAACTCCTGGCTTGCGGACGATGGCGTGCCCCACACGCGCGTGCTCATCGTGCAGGACACCACGCGGCGCAAACAGGCCGAGGCGGTCGTGGCGCGCGTGGAGAAACTGGAGGCGGTGGGCCTGCTGGCGGGCGGTATTGCCCATGATTTCAACAATTTGCTAACCGTGATGCTCGGCAACATCGAACTCGCGCTGGACGACAGCGGGTTGGCGCCCTCCGTCAGGAATGCGCTGGACCAAGCCCAGCTCTCGGGGAGGCGGGCGCGGGAT
Organism: uncultured Myxococcales bacterium; assembly: GCA_903924465.1. GTDB lineage: Bacteria > Myxococcota_A > UBA9042 > UBA9042 > UBA9042 > CAIYBN01. Next base: position 146,807 of record CAIYBN010000054.1, read on the forward strand.
CTGACCAAGCAACTGATCACGTTCGCGCGCGGCGGCGGGCCGGTGAAGAAGGCGGTGTCCGTCGTCCAGATTGCCGAAGAGACAGCGGAATTCTGCCTGTGCGGCACCCGCAGTCGGGCGGTGTTCAACCAGGATGCGGACCTGCACGCTGTGGAGGTTGATCCGGGACAGATCGGCCAAGTCTTCCAGAATCTGCTGCTGAATGCCGCCGAGGCCATGCCCGCTGGGGGGGCGATTCGCCTGCATTTTGCCAACGCAGCGATCGGTGTTGGCGCGCATCCCACGTTGCCGCCGGGCAGCTACGTCCGCATCGAGGTGCAGGACGCCGGCGCGGGCATCCCCGACAAGATCGTGTCACGCATTTTCGATCCGTATTTTTCAACCAAAGCGCGGGGCAGTGGTCTGGGCCTCGCGACTGTTCAGTCGATCGTGCGGCGGCACGGCGGCGACGTCGATGTCCACTCGCGTCCCGGTCAGGGCACGCGGTTTGGGCTGTATTTGCCTGCCACCGCACAGGCGCCCGCTGGCCAACCAAACGTTCCCGACGCGCCGCAGCCCGCGCTCGGGGCATTGCGCGTCCTGGTGATGGACGACGAACATTCCGTCTGTGACGTGGCGCAGGCGAGCCTTCAGCGCGAAGGACACCTCGTGTCCACGACGCCAGATGGCCAACAGGCGGTCGCGGAATTTGCGCGTGCCCTGCGGGCTGGCCAACCGTACGACATCGTGATCCTCGACCTGACCGTGCGCGGTGGCATGGGTGGCGTGGAAGCCCTGCGACATCTGCGCGCTCTCGACCCAACGGTGCGGGCGATCGTGTCGAGCGGCTACAACGACGACCCCGTGATGGCGAATTGCCGCGCCGCCGGATTTCACGGCGTGGTCCCCAAGCCGTTCACGTTCGCGGAACTGTGTGGCGCCGTGCGTTCCGTGATGGCGAACGAAAACGGTTGAGGGACAGGCCGCGTGGCCCGCCGCGGTCCAGTTTGTAGCGACGTCAGGGCGGTCAGACAGTTGCCCCGCCCGGCAGAGTTTGCCAAGCTGCGACAGAGAACCCTGCTGGAGTCGATTGTGCCACATTCCCCTCGCTTCCCCATTCTCCTGCTGGCCGCGTTGCTCACCACGGCCTGCTCGTCTACTTCCGGTGGCGGCGGTGGCTCCTTCTTCGCCAAAGATGCATCCGGTGACGGCATCGCGTTGAAGCTGGACACATTGGGCAACAAGGACGGGGTGCTTTCCGACGCGACCGACAGCGCCGTGGACGGCACCGACAGCGACGTTGGCGCGACCACCGAGGACGGCCAGATCGGCAGCGACGCGCTGTTCGACCCCGACGCGCCCGACTTCGGCGGCTTTTTTGACGACGACGGCACGACGACCGCCGACACGGGCGGCAATTTGGACAACTGCACGGCGGGAACGCAGGTCTGCCAAGGCGCCACCTCAGTCATCTGCGACGGCGCCGGCGGCGTCAGCTCCAGTACTGTCTGCCCCGACACGTGCGCGCCCGCGCTCGGTTGCGTCCTGTGCATCCCCGGATCGACAACGTGTGACGGCAACGGCGCCAAGAAATGCAGCGACGACGGCAGCGCCTGGCTCGACTCCAGCTGCGACGCGGAGCTCGGACTCAGCTGCGACCTCACGCTCGGCAAGTGCGTCGGTCCGTGCGCCAACACGACGTTGGAGCGCTCCTACATCGGCTGCGAGTACTATCCGACCGTGACCAGCAACGGCCAATTGTACAACGGCTTCGACTTTGCGGTCGCCATTGCCAACGCCTCCAAGGACAGCGCGGACATCGTCATCTACCAGGGCACGAAGCTGATTGCGACGCAGAAAGTCGCGCCCGGCAGCGTTGTGGCAGTCAAGCTGCCTTGGGTCCCACAGCTGAAGCACGACGCGTCCACCGCCCAGACCAAAGCCGCATTCGACGCCATATTCACCAGCGCGTTGGTCGCGAATGGCGCGTATCACTTGAAGAGTACGCGGCCTGTCACGGTGTCGCAGTTCAACCCGCTGGAATTCCAGATTCCGTCAGACGGCATCTGCCCCGATATCATGAACGTGGGCACATGCAATTCCTACACCAACGACGCGTCGATGCTGCTGCCAGTCAACGCGCTGGGCAAGACGTACTACGCGGTCTCGCTGGCGTCGGGCGGCTTCTGGAGTCCGACCCTCAAACTGCTGTCCTCGCCGGGTTTTGTGACCATCGTCGGCACGGTGAACGGCACCAAGGTGCACGTGGATGCCGCGGGCAAGGTGCGCCCCGGGCAGGGTGTCACGGCGATGGCGATCGGCGCGGGGCAGGACTTCATCCTGAACGCCGGCGACGTGCTGCAGCTGATGAGTCAAACGCCGCCCAATCCCGCCAGCACGACGTCCTGTGCGACGCAGCCGAGTGGCGCCAAGCTGTGCCCGTGGGTGGCGGGTTACGACCTGACGGGCTCGCACATCACGGCGTCGGCGCCGGTTCAGGTGATTGGTGGCCACGACTGCGCCAATGTGCCGGGGACCAGCGCGGCGTGCGATCACGTGGAGGAGTCGCTGTTCCCGGTCACGACCTGGGGCAATTCCGTGCTGGTCGCGCCACCGCAATCGGTGACGGGCGCGGCGACGGCGAACGGCAAGCCGGACGTGCAGCTGATCCGCATCCTGTCGGGCACCGATGGCAACCAGCTGACCTTTGACCCGCCGATCGCGGCTCTGGGCACGCCGACGCTCAATGCAGGCGCGTTTCTGGATGTGCCGATGGACAACAAAGGCTATCAAATCAATGGCACTGGACCGATTCTCGTCGCGCAGTTCATGGCGAGCGGCGACAAAGTCGATCCGGCGGACTCGGGAACTCCGGCGTCCAAGGGCGATCCAAGCCTGTCGCTGGCCGTGCCGTCGTCGCAATTCCGCAAGGATTACGTATTTCTGGTGCCGGATTCCTACACCTACGACTTCATCAACGTCATCGCCCCGACCGGCGCGACGCTCCAGTTGGATGGCGCGCCGTTGACCGCCGCCTTCACGCCCATCGGGACCAGCGGCTTTGGCGTGGCGCGCAAGATGCTCACCGGCGGCAACCACGCCATCACCGGCGGGAGCGCTTTTGGCGTTGTCGTCTACGGCTACGCGGCCTACACGAGCTACATGTACCCGGGCGGCTTGAACCTCGGCGTCAAGGGTCCGTAAGGCTACGGCGCGGCAGGAAATCGCGCCGATACGGACCTTGCCCCCGTGCGCCGAGACGCCACCGTTGCAATTCGAGTTGTCGTCGTTTTCGCCCGCGCCGCCCGAAAGCACCAGCGAACTTTCCAAGGCATCCGATTCTGCACGCAGAAACGCGCCAGACGCGGCGGATTGCGCCCGTCCGCGGCACTTCCCGCTTCCAGCATCCGCGTTTACACTTGGCGGCTGCGGCACATCGCCGCGTGGACCAGCATGAGCGCCTCCTCCCCTCCACGTTTCGCCTGCTCAACGATCGCCAGCGCGTGGCGCAGGGAGGCCGGCGCGTGAGTTGGATCGACGCCATCGGCGCCAAGCTCGTCGGTCTCATTCGCTATCTATGGTTTTTGCTGGCGTTTTTGTACCTGTCCTTCAAGATGCTGTGGACCGGTCGGCGTTTTGGCCAGCGCGACTTTGCCCGCCAGGTCCTGATGCAGGTCTATTTCACCGCGTGGCAGGCTTTGGGCCCGGTCGCCGTGCTGGCGCTCGCGGTCGGTGTTTTCGCGATTGTCGAAGGCGTGACCGGTCTGGGCGCGCTGTCCGGTGCCGAGAATCTCGGCCGCATGGTGACCGTCGTCGTGCTGCGGGAAGTGGCGCCGCTGTTGACGGGTATCGTCGTCATCGTGCGCTCGATCACCGCGATCGCTGCCGAACTGGGCTTGATGCGGGTGCAGCGCGAAATCGAAGCGCTGGAGGTGATGGGGATTCCGCCGATGCGCCAGCTTGTGGCCCCGCGCGTCGTCGGCGGCCTGATTTCGCTGTTTGGCCTGAGCGTCGTGTTCTCGGCGATTGCGCTGCTGGGCGGCTTTGTTATCGCGCAATTGCTGGTGAATTTGCCGGCAAACGTGTTTTTCGGCTCCGTGCTCTCCGCCACGCGACCGGCGGATGTCCTCGCCTTTCTCGGCAAGACGGTCTTCGGCGGCCTCGGCATCTTTGCGACCGCCTGCTACCACGGCATGGACGTCGGTTCCTCGCCCAGTGAAGTGCCGGTCGCGGTTTCCAAGGCATCGCTCAACGCGCTGATTCTGCTGGTCGGCGTCCACGGCGTGGTGACCGTCGCCGTGCTGATCTGGGTCGACGCGGCGTCGATGCTCGGAGGCCTGCTATGACCGGCGAGCGCATTGCCCACGCGCCGGACGCGCTGTGGCTGCCAATTGGCGCCAAGTTCCTGCACGTTCCGGCATTTTCCTGTCGGCCAGCGGACCGCGTGCTCCTCGCGCCAGATGTGCGGGAAGCGACCGATGACGTAGCCGCGTCGCTGGCCCGTGCGCTGACGGGGCTCTCGCCGCCGTTGCACGGATCGCTGGAACTTTTCGGCCGGCCGCTTCTGGCCATGCCGTATCTGGACACGCTGAAGATGCGCACGTCGATCGGCCTCGTACAAGGTCGCGGCGGCTTGCTGTCCAACCGCTCCGTGCGCGACAACGTGACGCTGCCGCTCAGTGTCCATGCTGGCTTGGACCACGTGCAGGAAATGGCGCGGGTGAATGCGTTGCTCGACGACCTCGAACTCACGACCGTCGCCCATCTGCGGCCGCATGTGTTGGATGACGTCAGCCGCTTTCGCGCATGCGTCGCGCGGGCGCTCGTGCTGCAGCCGCGCTGGGTCGTGGTCGAGGGCGTGGGCGACTTTGAGCCCGAGCCGCACGGTTCCGACACCTGGCAACGGTTGCTGCGCCATGTGGAATTGGCCCAGGGTGCTGTCGCGGTCTGTCTGCCCCGGCCGATCGCCGCGTTCGAGCGGTGGTGGCTGTCCCACGGTGGCCAAGTCCTGCGCTGTCACGTCCACCCATCGATGCCCGCGTTTGCGCCGGGGAGCAGGGTCCCATGAAGATTTTTCTCAGCAAACCTGAACGTACGGCCGGCCTGTTCATCGTTGGCTCGTTCGCGCTGGTGGTCCTCTTCTTCGTCGGCGCAGCCATCCAGAACAAATGGCTGGCGGCACGCGTGCATTTTCACACGACCGTCGTGCACGGCGATGGCTTGCGGCCAGGATCGCCAATCCTGCTGTCCGGCGTGGAAATTGGCGAAATTGCCGAGCTGCACCTGCGCAACCACGGCGCGATCGACGTGGAGATGGTGGTGCTGCAGTCACACGCGCAGCTCATTCAGGAGGGCACGAAAGCCACGGTGCGGCGCCTGCTCGGCTTTGGCGAAAAGCGCATCCATCTGACGCCACCGGCCACGACGAGCCGTGTCCTGGCGCCAGGTTCCACGCTGCCGGCGGTGGAGCAAACCGATATTCCGGAAGCGCTCGCGTCGCTGGATCTCGGCGCCTATCTGGGCACGATGAACCGCGCGATGGGCGCGATTGAGCTGGTGCTGAAGAAATTCGAGGATCAGGATCGCCTGGAACGGCTCGTCGGCGCGCTGGATCGGCTGGGGCCGGTGGTGGAGAAGGTCGACAAGCTGCTGGATGAGGTGCACGAACCGGTGGTGGCGTTGCTGCGCAATCCGGCGCTGCCGCAGGCCCTGGAGGGTGCGAACGAGCTGTTGCACGACCCGCTGCTGCACACGGCAATTGCCGGCGCGAGTCAGGTGCTCAACGATCCGGCGACGCGCAAGGTCGTGCATGGCGCGGCGGAGGCGTTGGAACCGGCGCGCATCAACAAGCTGCTGGACCACGCCGAAACGTTGGTGGCGCGGCTGGATGCGCTGACCGCGGAGCAGGGCGCCGTGACGCATTTGCTGGAGAGCGCCGACAAGCTGGTCGCGAACGATCGATTGGAGCGGCTGGTCGGCGCGGTGGAACGGCTGACGGATGAAAAGAAGTTGGGGAAGATTCTCGACAACGTGGGCATCCTGGCCGAGCAGACGGGCAAGATCGGTCCGGAAATTCCCAAGTTGACGCATGAATTGACGGTGACGTTGCGCGAGGCCGTGGTCGTGCTCAAGGCGCTGCAGAAGACCTGGATGCTGGAAGGGAAGTCGGACGACGCGCGCAAGGAAATGGACAAGAGCAAGGACTTTCAGGTTGAGCCGGCAGACAACGACAAGCCGGACGCGCCGAAGTAGCGCAGGTTCAGGCGGTCAAGGTAAATCCACGCCCTGGATCCACCGCTTCTGGCGCATTTCTGCGTTGCTGCGCCGGAATCGGCCCTCACCGACCGCGAAGGTCGCTTTCGGACCGATTTCGGCTTGCGCCTTGAACTGCATCCAGAATCGGCGGCCCAGGCAAATTCACTGGTGGACTCTGGACGCGGCGCCAGAGCGTCCACAGGCCATCGCGGGCCACGAGGCGAACACGCGGGCCGGCGTTCACTGCGAACGGCATGGGGTGGTCGGGCCCGAAGTCGCGCATCAGGAACCAATCGTAGTATTGCCCGTGGGTTTGCATGTCCAGGCGCTCGGGGTGTTTTTCAAACCGTTCCGGCAATTGCGGCGGGCCGGGCGGCACGAAGACGACCGGCGATTGGGGAAAATTGGCGAATGAGAAATCCGCCATGCCGCCGCGATCGACGACGCCCCATTGGGCGAAGTGCATGAACGGCCGGTGGGTCGCGACTTGGCTCATCGGGTTGTAGATCAGACCGACGCCGCGGGCGCCCACCGGTGCCTGCGCCAGCAATCGGCGCGCAGGCGCAGCTTCCAGGGAAAACCACGGCAGACGTTCGGCGTGAAGCGCGCACAGCGCCAGAGTCAGCGCAACCGCCGGCAGACCGACGAGCAACCCCGCGCGCGGCGGCCGGAACCGCGCCAGGACCGCCAGCAGCAGCAGCAGCGCGACGGGCACGGTCCGCGAATTGATGGAGTAGATCCAGCGATATTGCAGCGGCGCGGCAAAGTAGAGGGCCAGCGAAACGACGAAACCAACCTCGGGGAACCAGACGAGTTTCGTCGAGTCCGGCAAGTGGCGCGCACGGAGCCAACCGGCCAGCCCGCCGAGCGTCGCCAGGCCGAGCAGCGCCAGCAGGATGTGTGCGTCGGCGAGATCCGGGTAGATGTCGGAAAGCGTCCACGGCAGCTGCCGGAAGCGCTCGGACCAGGGCAGGTAGTGAAAGACCGTGCTCGGCGCGTTGTGACCCGCGCGCGTGGCCTGCCAGCTGCTCGCGTTGGCAAGGACGGCCGACGTCGCCGACCACGCGACGAAAAGCAGCACCGCCGGCAGCACGTACATCGCCAGCTTGCGCTTTTCGCGCCACGGCGCCGGATGGCAAAGCGCGGTCAGCGCCAACAGCAGCAACGCGTGCAGGAACGCTTGGGCATGAAGAAAGTAGACGGCAAGCGGCAGCAGATACAACGCAAACGCCGCGTTCTTCGCGGGTTTGTCCAGACGCTCCTGCACCAGCGCGAGCCACAGGAAGACCAGCGGGAGCGCGCTCAGGTAGTTGACGTAGCCCAGCCACAGCGTGCCGTTCCAGGCAAAGGGCACGGCGACCAGCGCGAACGCCGGGTGGCGATGGTGGGCGCGCAGAAACCGGGCGAACGCCAGCGGCCACGCGAGCAGATAGACCGTCAGCAACAGCTTGGCGGCCGTCTCGATCGACACCGCCCAGGACAGGAGCGTGGCCAGCACGTACCAACCGAGATACTGCGTGTGACTGAGGTCCAGCGCGTAGAATGCGTCGAGATGCCACTGCGGCGTGTGCAAGTCACGCAGGATCCGCACCGTGGCGAGATGTTGCGGCAGGTCGAGAATTGGCAGCATGTCCGCCAGCCACAAGGGCACGACCGACGCGAGCAGCGCGACGAGCCATGCGGCGGCCCACCACGGATGTCGGCGCAAGAAGTTCCTGTATTTTCCCAAGTTTGCCGGCACGCTCATCCTACCGACTCACGCGGTCGACGCACGCGCGCGAGCACCCAGACAGCCAGCCAACCCGCCGCGCTCACGGCCCACGTGCCAGCGGGATGCCGGTACTGCAGGACCAGGTCGTATTTGCCGGCCGGCAGCCCGCGGATCGTCAGCAATCCGGTGTCGTCGGCCGCCAGAAACGCCTGTTCCGGGCCTCGGGCGATTTCCCAAAACGGGTGAAATGCGTGGGACAGCGTCACCGGCGCCTGTGCCGTTGCACTCACCGCCAGCTCCAACTCACCTGGCGTTGGCTCGTGCGCTCGGACGGGCGTGTCCGCACCTGGTGGCTCTGGATGCACGTGAAACACGACAAAGCGCCCGATGCGTTGCTCTTCCGTGGCGACGCCCGCGCTCACCACACAGGCTTCGGCTTCCACTGCGGCCGTGACGATGCGCGTCACGTCAAACTGCGCCAGACGCCGTCGCAGGAGCGCCGGGCTCAAGGTCGCCGGATCCGGGCGCAGGCCGAACAGCTTGCCAAACTCCGAACGGGTAAACTTGGCGGTTGTCGACGGCACGATGCCGTACAGCGGTCCGAGAGGCTCGATGCCCGTGTGCGCGAACGTCAGCGCGAGAATGTGTGAGCGCACGAGCTGAGCGTCGGTCAGCCCCGTCATGAACGTGTCCTGCACGAACACCCGGCCGCGGTCGCCGGGCAGCTTGTGTGCGGCCAGCCAGTGCCAGAGGGTTTCGACGTCGCGCATTTCATCGCTGTCCACCTGCGGCACCTGGGCGGCAAGCGGTTTGCCCCAGAGGAAAGCCGAAGAGGCCATCAGCGCGAATCCGAGACTGACCGCGGCGACCCGGCGCAGATTAGCCGTCAACCGGCCGGAATAGCGCTGGAGCGTGACCAACGCCGCCAGCGCGCAGCCCAACCGGACGAAATAGAGAAAACGCCAGGACAAGGGACCGAGCAGGGTCAGGTGCAGCGGCTTCGCGGCGCACACCAGGCCGGCGATGACAACGGCGAACAGCGCGCCCACGAGCGGCAAATCATCGGACTTGTCGCGCCACGCGAAGAACGCGCCGACGAGGCCCCACGCGAGCAACGCAATGAGCGGCACGGACTCAAGGCCGTAGGGCAGCGCAGAGGTCGCGGAAAACCACGAGGCGCCGTTGTAGACGTCGATGACGTCGGTGGGCAGGACGAGCAGGCGCAGGATGGAGGTGAACTGCAAGTTCTGCGGCGCGCGAAAACCGCCGCCCGATGCTGCAAGGACGGGCAGCCAGTAGGGCGTGGCAATCGCGAGCGCGGCGCAACCGGCCAGGACGTCGCGGCGCACGCGCAGGGAGGTCGGCGCTGACGGCGTGGACGCGGCCAGCTTGCGCAGCAACAACGCCACAAACGCGACCCCGAGGAGCAGCACGGCGGCGACCAGGACGAACAGGTGGGTCAGGCCGATCAAGCCGAGCAGCGCCGCGATGGCCGCGGAATTCCGCCGCGACGTGTCGGCGCGCGCCAGCCGGTCGGCAAGCAGGATCAGCGCCGCCGAGGCGAGGTAGAAAGTCCACATGCCGCCCGTGGCGGACGAAACACCGACGATGGAGGGTCGCTGGATCAGCAGCAGCCATGCCAGGAAGACAGCGGGCAAGGTGCCGGTGCGACGTCGGGCGACTGCGAACAAGGCGAGCGCGGGTGCCAGCACGGCGAGGCCGATGCAGGCAGCGTACAGCGCGTGGATCGGCGCACCCAAGTGGACCAGCAGCGCCAGACCGCGCCACAGCAGCGGCGAATGGAGCGCGTCCAGCGACAGGCCGGCAAACGCGATGGGCGACCAACCGCACCAGCCCTCGCCGGCAAGGCTCTGGATTTCGGCGACATGCGCGGGATTGTCGATGTAGGTGAGCCAACCGGACTGGAAGACGGGCACGCAGAGAACGACGGCCGTCAGCGCCAATGTGCCCAGCGCGGCGACGTCGAGCCAATGGAAAATGGGGACAAAACGGCGCACGCGACCTCTCTCGCAGACTAGGCCAGCAACGGCGCGTCGCTGCGGGCGACGAATTCATCCCAGCCGAAATGCGCAGGATACTCGCGCCACGGACCTTCGCAGCGACCGTTCCACGTACACGCCTCGCAGACCGGGCCGTGGATCTTGCCTTCCTCCAAGCGGTATTTGCCGTAATCGCCAATCGTGATTTCGCCGTCGTACACCATCGTCGATGGCGTTCGGAGTTCGCACGCCGCGGATTCGATGCCTTGCAGGAAACAGAACGGAATCGCCTCCGTTACAGCGGTCCGGCGCGCCGCACGCACGCGCGCGACCGCATTGGCGACTTGCGGCGCGACATCCTGATAGCGCGGCACGGTCTGGTCCCACGTCGCCGCCGCGGTGCCAATCGCATGGACAAAGGCAAACTGCACTTGCGTGACGCCAAGGCGCACCAACATTTGCGCGATATCCGGCAGATACGTCACGTTGTCGCGGACAATCACCGTCTGGGTCAGCACGATTTGCCGCAGCGCGACGAGATTCTGGATCGCGCGGATGCACTGGTCGAAAGCCCCGCGGGTGCCAGTCAACTTGTCGTGCAAACTGGCGTTGTGACCGTGCACCGACGGGTTGAAGCGGTTGACGCCCGCTTCGATCAGCGTTTCGCAATACTTGCGGTAGGCCAGCCGCCGGCCGTTGGTCTGCAATTGGATGGTGTGGTAGCCCAGCGCGCGCGCGTGCCTGGCAATCTCGGGAATATCGTCGCGAATCGTCGCCTCGCCGCCGGTCAGCACCAGACGGTCGCATTGCACTCGCGCCTGCTCCAGACGCTGCTTCACCTCGTCGGTGGTCAAGTCCGCCGTGTGGTCGCGCTTGTCGCCTTGCACGCAGAATGTGCAATGGTTGTTGCAGCGGAAACCCACTTTCAGGTCGAGTTTGCGCGATCCGCTCGGCGCGCCGGGGTCCACCGCATGCAGGATCTGCTCGTCCACGGTCTGGCGCCTCCCCCGCTCAACATCCTGAAGTCGTTGCGTCCCGAAACAGCACGGATGCGCCGAGCGGGTCCCAAGCAGTCTGGACGGGCCGGGATCCGCCGTCAAGCACGTCGGCGCGCGCGACACCAGCCGCCGTTTCTGCCACACTCGAAGCGGTCCAATGGGCGGCGCCCGACACTGCAGGAGTTCCAGATGCAAGACAGAATCATCGTCATCACGGGCGCGAGCATGGGAATCGGCGCGGCGCTGGCGCGGCAGGTTGGCCAGCAGCGGGCCATTCCGGTCGTGGTGGCGCGCAGCCAACTCGAACTCGAGGCCGTGGCGTTGGAAGCGCATCCGCTGGCGTTGGCCATCGTCGCGGACGTCACGCAACGTGCCGAAGTGCAACGCGTGGTCGCGGAGACGCTCGATCGGTTTGGTCGTATCGATGCGTGGGTCAACAACGTCGGGCGCGGCATTTCGCGGCCGGTGATGCAACTGACAGACGAGGATATCGACGCGATGATCGCGGTCAACGTCAAGTCCGCGCTCTACGGGATTCAGGCCGTGCTGCCGCATTTTCAGGAGCGCGGTGCGGGGCACATCGTGAACGTGTCGTCGATGCTTGGCCGCGTGCCGTTTGCGTCCATCCGCTCGGCGTACAGTGCGTCCAAGGCGTTTCTCAATTCACTGACCGTGAATCTCCGTATGGATTTGCGTGTCGACTATCCCAACATCCACGTGTCGACGATTTTCCCGGGCGTCGTCTCGACAGGCTTCGGCGTGCACGCGCTGGGTGGAGGTCTCGATTCTCGGCAGTTTCCCGGGGCGCAGTCGCCGGAAGAAGTGGCGGAAGTGATTGTGAGTTGCCTGCAAAATCCGCGCGCGGACGTGTATACGCGCGCGGGTCAGCACGCGCAGGTGGCGGGATACTTTGGCGCGGAGGATGTGACGACGGTGGAGGCGGGGTTTGGTGGGGTGGTGGTGCCGAAGGGAAAAACATAGGCCGTCAAGTCGACGTTGCGCCGGTACTATTCGAAGAATATCCGACGCTTTACTTTGTTCGAAAACTCGGCGACCGGGCAGGAAACCACGACACGACCAGAACGCAGACCAATGACCTGATCCGCGATCGCCGCAGCGTTCGCCACGTCATGCTCGATCAGGACGACCGCCGCGCGCCCCTCACGCGCGATCGTGCCCAGTGTGCGCAGCAACACCGGCCGCAGTGCGGGTGCCACGCCCACGGTTGGTTCGTCAGCCAGGATGAGGCTTGGGCGTGAGACAAGCGCGCACGAGATCGCCAGTTGCTGACGCTCACCACCCGAAAGCGTGCCAGCCAGTTGGTCAAGACGGCTGAACAAAGCAGGAAAATGCTCCAGTATCCGAGCTGTTTCGTGCGCTCTCTGGGCGATTGCCAGATGTTCGCACGCCAACTCGAGGTTGCGTCGTATGGACATCGAATTGAAGACCGGACGACGCTGGGGCACGTAGGCAATCCCGAGACTTCGCAAACGGTGCGTGTGGACTGAAATCAGTTGCCCCTGGTATCGAATCGTTCCGGACACTTGCGGTAGAAGTCCCATGATCCCGCGCAGTATTGTGGATTTCCCCGCGGCGTTTGCGCCGACGAGTAACGCGACCTGTCCGGCCTTCACCGAAAAGCTCACATTCTCGATGACGTCATGACTTCCGTAGCCACCGCATAGGTCCTCGACCTCCAGAACGTCATGCGGCATGACCGGCCTCCCGCCCCACGTAAGCGTCCAACGCCACATCGCTGTCCAGCACCTGATCGGGCGGGCCTTCCATGAGGACCCGACCTTCGGCCATGAGCAGAACCCGGTCGGCGACCGAGCGGACAAATGCAAGATCGTGTTCGATGATCAGGAATCCGGCGTCCTGGCGCCGTTTTTCAATGGTCGCCGCCACCACGTCGCGGAAGTGCGACGCAAGCCCGGCGACCGGTTCGTCCAATCCAACGATCGCTGGTCGGTCGATCAGAACCATCCCGAGCGTCAGCAGCTTCAGCTGACCGAAGGATAGCGCCTTGGCTCGTTGATGAGCGAGCGTGTCGAGCCCCAACCCGGCGAGCATGGTCATGGAGCTGGCCGTCAGGCGCGCCTCTTCGTCGCACCATCCTGCACGACGCAGGGCGGCGATCCAGCCCTCCCCAGTCTGCCGCCGATAGCCGAGCAGAACGTTTTGCAGCACGGTGAGTTCGGCAACATAACGAGGCTGCTGGTACGTGCGGATACAACCAACCTGTGAAAAGCATTCCAGAGACTGCCCAGTGACCGACGTGCCGTCGACAACTATGTCACCGGAATCCGCGTGCTGGGCACCGGTCAGAAGATCCAGAAGCGTACTCTTCCCGGCGCCGTTCGGGCCAACGACGGCGACGATTTCACCACGTGCGACGCGTATGGAAACACCGTCGACGGCGTGGACGCCGTCGAAATGTTTGATCAAGTTTCGGCCTTCCAACAGCATTCAGCTCCTTCGCTCCACGCCGATCGCCAGCCGGCCGAATAGTCCGTTCGGCCGGAATGCCACAATCAGGTACAAAAGCACGCCAAATGCCATTTGCTTCAAGTGCGCAGCGGTGCTGCCGGAAAGGCCAGACAAGCGGAGCACCTCTGGAATGACGATGACGAGACCAGCGCCCACAACGGGCCCCAGTGCAGTGCCGGCGCCACCGATGACGATCATCGCGACCAGAAGAATCGACGCCATCGGGTCAAATCCACCCGGATCGACGACGCCGACAACCAGAGCGTAGCAGACGCCGCCAACGCCGCCGCCGATGGCCGTGGCGAGCATGGCAGCCAGGCGGTGTCGCTCAACGGGGCGCCCGAGACTCCGAGTCAGTGTTTCGTCTTCGCGAATTGCGTTGACGAGGCGCCCCAATGGTGCTGCACGCCACCGCGTTGACAGCCAAACAGCGCACCCAACCAAACTGGCAATAACCGCCAAGATCGCGAAGTTGGCCCATAAACCGTCGCCGCGGTGCCAAACCTGTTCCGGGAGCACCAAGCCGAGCGCACCGCCTGTGGCCCGGGTCCAGTGCAGGACTGCATCATGAAAGACGAGCGCAAGCGCGTAGGTCGCAAGCGCAAAATCATCGCCGCCAAGTCGGGAGAGGACGGCGCCAACGGTCACCGCGAGTAGACCGGAGATGACGATGCCTGCCATTGCGGCCAGCGGAAGGGAACTGCCGGGGTATGAACCGACGATGACGACACCATAAGCGCCGCACCCAAAGAAGACGCCCTGGCACAGTGCCAGGAGGCCCATCTCGCCGACAAGGACGTCAAGCAACAGCGCTTGCATCGCATAGATGCCCCAGAGAGAGAGGACAAAGACGAGATATTCCACGGTCTGGCCCTCCTCTGGTTACCCTAACGGGTTTGCGGCCGCCAAACGGGTTGGCTTGGCGGCAAAGTAGGCAAAGAGCAGGGCGTAGATGAGAACGTTCTGCCATGCGCCGCCGAGGAACCAGATCGCAGATGTCCTCAACGCCGCGACCAAACACGCGGCGAGGACGACGTATCCGACGTGCCAAACGCGACCTAGCAGTACGGCGACGACGCCGGGCAGAAGCCACTGGAAGCCCATGTCGGGAGCGAAGGATTGGTCTGCGGCAATCAGCGCACCAAGCACACCTCCCAGTCCAGAACCCGCTGCAAAAGCGATGGCTTGAACACGACGTACGTCAATACCAAAGACGCGGCTGAGTTCGGCGTGCTCTGCGACTGCCAAAAGCTGCGCGCCTGCGCGCGTGTAGGCCTCAGTCGCCCAGACTGCGGCAGCGCATGCGACCGCGACCGCCACCGTGGCCACCTGCGTACCGGTCGCACGTCCGCCGAAAAACTCGAATGCCTGAGCGGTTGTCCCAGTTACCGCGTGCGCGTCATCGCCGAAGGCGACCGCGAGCCCATGCTGCGCAACAAAGAAAATGGCTAGCGAAGCCAGCAGCAGGACCTGCGGGCCTGCGCCCTTGTCCAAAAGTGGCGCGAGTGTTCCCAGAAACAGGCCGCTGCCGAGAAGTCCCGTAACGAGAGCAGCAAGTCCTGCGGCAAGCACGAACGGCATGCCAAAGGAGGTCATCAACAGCCAGGTGGTGTACGCCCCGAGCGGGATCGTGATGGCATGCGCAAAGTGGAAAAAACGCCCGGTGACGTAGACAAGCCGGAAGCCAAGCGCGGACAACAGGACAGCGGCAGCATAGATGGCGGTATTGACAACAAGCTGCACGCGCTCCAACTCCTTGGCTACCTTGGAATTTCAGCGACCTTTCCGGACTTGATCTCAAAGCGATCGAATCCGCGTCCAACGACGTCCCCGTGCGCGTCGAACGACAAGGGGCCAGACACTCCGGCGTAAGGCTTCATGGCCGCGAGCGATGCGCGAATCGCCTCGCCCGACTTGGCCCCGGCCGCCAACGTTTGCGCAAGGACCATCGTCGCGTCGTATGCATTGGCCGCATAGACATCGGGCGCCTCGTTGTAGACCTGCTGATAATGCTTGGAAAAAGCATCAAACGCCGGGCCGGATGGCTTGGCCGGCGCAATCAGCTTGCAACCCTCCGTCGCACCACCGCCAACTGCGACGAATTCCGGTGAACTCCAGACATCAGCGCCATACAGCGGGACCGTCACGCCCAGCTCCCGGGCTTGCTTGACGAACGTGCCGCCCTCTTTGCCGTGCGTTGCGATGTAGAAAGCGTCGGCGCCCGACTGCTTGAACTTCTCAATCTGTGTGCGGAAATCGGTCTCGCCGACTTGGATGCTGTCACTGGCCACGATCGTCCCGCCGCCCGTCGTGATATGCCGCCCGACGGCGTCGAACAGGCTCTGGCCCCAGGTTGTTGCCATGTAGAGCACGGCGATCTTCTTGTGGCCATCTGCAAGCAGCCATTTTGCCATGCTTTCGGCCTGCGCGTCGTCGGCTGGAGCAACCCGAAAAAAGAACGGCCCGCCCTTGGTCGTCAATTCCGGCGACGACGCAATGGGTGACAGGACGACAACTTTGCGCTGGTTTGCGACACCGGCCAGCGCCATGGTCACGCCGGAGGAGGCCGAGCCCAGAATGGCCGGCGCCTTTTGAACGTCAACCAGCTTCTGAAAAGCAGCGACCGCAAGGGCGGTCTTGTCCTGGTCGTCTTCGTAGACGACAGTGATCGGGGACGTGCCGGCCGCTGCGAGGTCCTTCACGGCGAGGTCGATGCCTTTGCGCGCGCGTTCGCCGTAGGAGGCGACGGGGCCTGTGAGGGGAAGGATGGCGCCGAAGGTCTTGTGGAGGTCATTGTGCACGTTCTTGCCGCAACTAGCAAAAACAACGCTGGAAAAACAGACCGCTGTAGCTAGAATGCTCGGGATGTACATGGTTGGTCTCGCAAACATTGACATCTCCAATTGCAGAACAGGATCGGCTAGATCCGCGTCGTATTGTTCGCAAGGGTGCTTGCAGCCTCGTGCACTTGCTTCCACAAATAGGACACCGCCGAATCCGAATAGCACAAGGTGACGAACATAGTCTCGGATTCTGGACTCAAGTTTGCGGTTGCCGCGAGACAAAGGCCAAAATCTTCCCTGTCTGATTGCCCCTCGTCACCTTGGTCAACGACGCGCTGGTCTTCCGTCCAGATTCCCTCCGGATTTTCTCGCAACGTCATAGCCTTGCGTTCTGTGCAAGTTCCGAAAAAGATGACGTCGTGACGTCCGGCAAATCCTGCCTCGCCTCTGAACAGATCCTTGGTACACTCGCCGACCCATGTCATGCCGCCGTCGGGGTGCATTGCGTCCTTATACAATTCAATTTGTAGCCTCGCTTTTATGTTTTCGGCATCCAGCGGTGGAGCGCCATCGGCAATCGGCTTCCGAACAGCAAATTGAGCCGCAGGAGCTGGTGGCAAATCGACTTCGACTGGCCTGTCTTTACGATTTACGAATCGAGGCACAGTTTCCCAACCGTCAGACGGACCGTGTGGTGCAGCCTTTATCGGTGAAAACCCAGCGCGTTTGAACACAGTTCCAATTTCTCTTACTTCCGCCGCATCCGTCGCCGGGTGCCACCAAAGCGGCCAATTTGTCACCTCCGACACTTCCAAACTACGTCGTTTCTCTGCCTCCCAAAGACGGTGCGGCCACAGTGGCCAATCCAAACTTGCAGCGTAGGTCTCCGCGCCCTGCCCGGACTTGTCGCGTACTAAGGCCATGCGAAAGATTAGCCCCGGAGCCTGACTATCCCCACCTTTTGCGAATCTTCTGGCTTCGCCGAAGAACTTCAAAACGGCCATATGGACGCGCCTTTCAACCACATCATCGGCGACGAAGCTTGGTGCGCCGAAGAAATGTGTCGGCAAATGGTTTGTGGTTGTCACAATGAATGGGACGCGTCGCGGCGTCTTTTCGTCAGTCATGTTGTCATTGAACTTCTTCGTTTCTGTCGCCAGCGTCGCGAGCGCGTGCGACAAGAACGTTGTGTATGTGGTTAGATTGCTTGCAAAGTACGAAAATCCAGGCTTAAGTGAGTCGGGCAGCCGTGCTGCCCGCGGCACATTGTTTGGGTCCAGCTTTGCTGTGATATCATTTGCCGCCTCAGCAAAAAATACACCGATCATGTCCATCACGAGCGGATTAGTGCGGTTTGATCGTCCGAGGTCTTTTCCGTTTTGCGCCACATCGACTGCCGCCCGAAGCAGATCATAGGCGGCAGCTGACGGACTGGGAGCGTCATGTTCGCGTCGCCGCTGCCTTTCCATCTTTACGAGCGGCGCCACCAATGCGGCGTCAATTGTCATCTGTTGTGATTGCTCGGCCAGCCTCGTCATGGCTCTGGTTGATTCTGTAATTATTCTAGCTGCTTCCCCTGCTTCACTGGCAGCGCCTTCGGCACTCTCCACCTGCGTGATCACGTGCGACGCCAATTCAGCAAGCAGAAACAGAATCATTATGCTGGACATCGCGATAACCCCTTTCAGTTCACCGTCGGCAACGTGGTGAAGTTCGAACACCAAGGCGAAGCCCATGATGGCAAATGGGATCACGTGAACCAGAAAACCGTGAGGATCACGATTCTTCTGAATCGCATAATCGTACCGTCTCTTTGTGAGAATCCAAGTTGTGATGAACGCCATGATTACAAGTGCGCAAACGGTTGCTGCAACCACCCATCGGGCGATGGAACTTTCGTCCGCTCCGTGGCAATTGGCAGTACAGATCTCGTCGAGGGTGACCAATGTCCTTTTGGAACCAGATGCCCCTTGCGCGTCAATTGCTTGTTCGACACATGTAGCGCAGGCGACTGTGCGCTGAGTCCCCCATCCTGCCCTCCAAATCATGAATACGCAGAACGCCGCAGTCACGAACACCCCAAGAAAGGCAGTCCCACGCAGAAGTCCTTCCCCTGGAAGCGCCGCCTTCGCCTTGCTAGGGCTACCGTTGCTTACCGGTGGGGGTTGGTTCAACGCTGGTTCGCGTGTCATTGATGGTTCTCCATGACTGGCAACGAGGCTGGGCACTTGAATTCCGATATGGTCCGAATCAAACGACAAGTTCGCCCGTGGTCACGGACAGCCGCTGCCAACCTGCATATACGCCATTCGCGTTTCGACTTCAATAGTCTCGTTGGCTCGGGCGCATCCGCAAACTGATCTTCGATCTGATTCCGCAGACTTCCAGCCGCCCGCTGTGCCAGTAGCCTCGTAACCTCGCAAAATGACAATGATGGCGTATCGTTCCGGTGACTTCAAAACCACCGCGTTCACCGTGAA
>CAIYBN010000055.1 GCA_903924465.1 uncultured Myxococcales bacterium
AACTTGGCTCATTTCGCACCGCCGTTTACGATAGCGGCGAGGGAACGGCAGACATGGCGATCGGCAATCGACAGAGCAGGGCGTGCGGGTTGACCATAAAGGCCCGCCCCCAGTGCGGCTTCAAGTCCCTCCTCCGGCACCAAACGATGAGCGATTTTTGCGCGCCAGTTCTGCGCCGACCGTCAACCAAGTGGCTGATTGCGTTGGCGCAGCTTTGGCTGCTCGCGCCGCGCGCGCATGGCGACGTGCCCCTGCCACGGGCCGCGACGCCACTGGTGTCGGAACAAGGGCTGGCGGGCTTGCTGGCGGACGTGACCCGGACCGACCAGACCTCCGCGCCGACGGTGCCGCTGTCACCCGCTGACGATTTGGGTGCCCGTACGGCGCTGGATGCGGATCTGCGCCTGCGGGTCTCGCTGCCGCATCGGCTGAGTCCGCTGGAGCCCGGAGCAGACGTCATTCGCAGCGCTGTGTTTCATCGCGAACGTCTGGGCGCCAGTTTTGCCCAAGGTCCGGTCGACGCCCACATTCAACTGCAAGCTTCCGGCGCTTTTGGCGACGCGGATCCGGGCGCGTCCCAACTGCCGACGGTCGGCCTGCAACAAGCCGTCATTCGACTCCAGCCGGCCTCGGTGAAGTGGGCCACGGCGGAAATGGGCCGCATGGTGCTGGATTATGGTTCGGGAAGGATGATCGGCGCGTACGACTTTCAGGCGGCCAGCAACGTCTTCGACGGTCTGCGTGTGCGGATGAGCTACCAGAAATTCCTGGATGTGGACGTCATCGCGGTCAAGCTGCGCCGCAACAGTGCCGAGCCGGATCAGGATCGCAACCTGTTTGGCGCGTACATCACCGGCCAGCCGCACGAACGGTTGCGCGCGGATTTGTACATGCTCTACCTCGTGGACGGCACAAGCAACGGCCACGCCTACCTGACGACGATGGGCACGCGGCTGGACTGGCGGCCGGCGAACTGGCTGTCCGGCGAAGCTGAGGCGGCGCTTCAGGTCGGTGACGAGGACAAACCGGGGCGGGATCGCCAGAGTCTCGTGGCGAGCGCATTTTTTGGCGAAGTGGCCGGCCATATGTCGGTCGGGCGTGGCCATCTCAGCATCGCGCCGTTTGCCCAGGTCTACTCGGGCGCGCCGGCTCAAACGGGCACGACGCAGACGGCGACCGCTTGGCGTCCTCTCTATCCGTCGCTCGATCAGGTCGTCGGCTTGTTGCAATTGTTCAATCAAACCAATCTGCTGCAGTATGGCGGCAGGTTGCGCTGGGACGCTTCGGAAACGCTGGCCATCGATTTGAACGGTCGGGTGTCGGCCAGTCGCGAGAATGCGCCAGTGCCCGGCTTGGGCAATCCGACGCTGGCGGGCGATGGCAGTTGGCGCGTGCTGGGCACTGAATTGGACCTGCTGGCGCGCTGGCAAGTGTTCCACTCTTCGGAAGTTTTCCTCGGCGCGGGCATTTTCCTGCCGGCGGATAGCCTGCAGTCGCTCATCGGGAAGGAACTGGCCAGCCAGATTCTGGCGCAATGGACTTCGCGATTTTGACCCCGCTCGCCGTTTGCCGTCGCGGCCGAAATCGGTTTACCATCGCCGCCGATCGTCCTGAAACGGGGAGTTGCCATGCAGGTCAAGCACGCGGGTCGCACGGATGTGGGTCTGGTTCGTCGGCAGAATGAAGACAGCCACTTTGTCGATCCGCAATTGCAGTTGTTCATCGTCTGCGACGGCGTTGGCGGCCGTGCGGGCGGTGCCGAAGCGAGTCGCATCGCGTGCGAATTCATCGCCGCGGAAGTGGCGAAATCCCGCAATCTGATTCGCGAGTTTTCCAGCAACAGCGGTTCTGCGACGCGGCGCGACATGGGCGCGATGCTGGAGACAGCGATCAGTGCGTCGAGCGCTGCGGTCCGTCGGGCAGCAGCAGCCAATCCGGATTTTGCCGGCATGGCCACGACCAACGTGACGTTGCTGGTCGCGGGCGGGCACGCGTTCATCGCCCACGTCGGCGATTCGCGCGTCTACCTCGTGCGTCAGGGTGTCATGCATCCGCTGACGGAAGACCACAGCGTCATGAATGACATGAAGCGACGCGGGCGCGGTCCGGAGCGCGGTCACATCGGCCAGACGTTCACGGAAGCGTTGACCCGTGCGCTCGGCGTGCTCGACTCCGCGCGCGTGGATCTGCTGGATTTGGAACTGATTCCCGGCGATCGTTTCATTCTCTGCACCGACGGCATTCACGGGGTGTTGGGCGATGACCAAATGCAGGTCGTGGTGCCGCGCGGTTCGGTCGAGGAAGTTGCGGATGATCTGATCGAGGCGGCGCTGCAACGCGGCGCGCCGGACAATGCGACGGCCGTTGTGCTGGATATTCTCGACGACCAGTCCGCCGATCGCGCCATGCTCGTCCGTCGCCGTCTGGAAGCCCTGCAAGGCGTTTCCATGTTCCGCTATTTGCCGTATGCGGACCTCATTCGCGTCGCCGGTATCGCGTCCGAACGCGTCATCAAGGCAGGCACAGAGCTGTGCACGGAAGGCGAGTTTGGCGAAAGCCTGTTCATCATCCTGGAAGGCTCCGCGGTCGTGCTCAAGGGCGATGGCGTGACGATTGCCGAGCTGCAGCCTGGCCAGCACGTCGGCGAGATGAGCCTCATCGAGCGCGCGCCGCGTTCGGCGACTGTGCGGGCCAAAACCGCCATGTCCGTCCTGGTGATCGAACGCGATGCCTTCTTCGGGCTGCTGAGCGAAGAACAAACCGCCGTGAAGTTGCTCTGGGGGCTCGTGCGCATGCTCAACGCGCGTCTGCGCACGACCAGCGACGAACTCAGCCACATCAAGTCGCGTAACTAAGGGATCTGAATGAAGAAGTTTGCATGGGTGGTGCTGTTTGCGATGATTCAGGCGTGTACGCCGCCCGATCCGCCGCCGCCACGTCCGCCGCGCAAGGCCGCCAAAGTGGAGGCGGGGCAGGAAGCGCCAGCCGAGGATCCGCAGGCCAAGCTGGCCGCGCGCAAGGATGGACTGACGGGCGGCAAACTCGTGTTCGAAGAGCATTTTGAGCGCGCGGAGTTGGGTCCGGATTGGAATGCGCCGCAGCCTGGCGAGTGGCACATCGTGGACGGCTGGCTGAAAGCCGAGAAAGTGCCGAACGACGATCTGCGCAATCAGGGTGCGTGGCTGCTCAAGCCGCTGCCCAAGAAGACGCGCGTGGTGTTCAAATCGCGGTCGATGACGGCGGTCGGCGACACGAAATGCGAGATCTTCAACACAGAACCGCGCCATGAACAGGGCTACTCGATACTCTTTGGCGGCTGGAACAACACGACCAACGCGATCGCGCGACACGGCGAGCACGAGCCGAACCGGCGCAACCAGAGTGAGCCACCGAAAGTGGAGGCAGGGCGCACGTACACCTGGACGGTGGTGCGAACGGATAACGTGGTGCGCTGGTACATCGATGGCAAGTTCATGGTGGCGTATGACGATGCGGTGCCGATCGACGGCAACTTCTTTGGTTTCAACAATTGGGCGAGCGACGTGCGTTTCGACGACATCGAGGTGTACGAACTGTGACCGAATCGACGCATTGTCGTGGCAAAATCCGCGGCGAATTCGTTGACGCATGCGACTTCGGTCGCTACAGTCGCTGCAGGTTGCTGAGGGTAGGTGCTCATTGGCCATTCGTATCTCCAGTGCCGGCGACACGAACGTCGGGCGTAAACGGACGCATAACGAGGACAATCTCCTCGTCATGGACGACGTCAGCCTTTTCGTCGTCGCAGACGGTATGGGCGGCCACGCGTGCGGCGAAGTCGCCAGCGCGATGGTCGTGGAAACCATGCGTGAATATTACACCCGCGTCGCCAACGACGCCGCGGCCACGTGGCCCGGTCGCGAGGAACGCGGCCTTTCCGAATCCGAAAACATGCTCAACGCCGGCATCCGCTGGTCGAACTACAGCATCTGGGAACGCGGCCATTCCGATTCGCGCTACAAAAACATGGGCACGACCGTCGTCGCGATCCACTTCGACAGCGAGCAGGCGACCATTGCCCACGTGGGCGATTCGCGCTGCTACCGCCTGCGCGGCACGGACTTGAAGCAAGTGACGGAAGACCATTCGTTGCTGAACGATTACTTGAAGATTGCGACGCTAACGGCTGAAGAACAGGCGAATTTTCCGCACAAGAACATCATCGTCCGCGCGTGCGGCTTGAAAGATGACGTCAAGGTCGATCTGCAGCGCGACCAGCCGCAGGTGGGCGATGTCTATTTGCTGTGCAGCGACGGTTTGTCTGGTGAAGTGAATGATCCGCAAATACAGCAGATCATGGTGAAATGGCAGGCGAATTTGCCGGAGATGGTCAACGAGCTGATCCAGACGGCGTGTACCAACGGCGGCAAGGACAACGTCACCGCGGTTGTCATTCGTGTCGAGGCGGTCTAGCCAGTTGCTCTGCAATTGACGCACCCGGTTCCGCGCCCTACCTTTGCAGCATTCGGACCCGAGCATCATGATTGCCTTTGCCCAGCCCAGTGCGATGAATTCTCCCGGCATGAACGGTGACCCGCTCGTGTCGTTGGCGCTGGAATTGCATCATCTTCTCGCTGACTTGCAGGATGCGCGCCGGGCGAGGGCGGGACAGCCGTCGCCGAAGATCGAACAGATGCGGCAGATGGCCGAACGGGCGCGGGCTTACGCCGCAGAGCTGCGCCAGAATCAGCCGACGACCGCCGAGGTGCTGGCCAAAGTTGCCGCGCGACTGGAATTGCTGCGGGTAGCGGCTGGCGAAGGCAAGTCTCTGAAATCACTTACCTTGCGCGCAGGTCGACAATACGAGACGCTCGCGAAGCTGTTGCGCGAAAAAGCGAACGTCCAGGGCGTGGACTTGCCGACGCTGAAACCGCGCAACTACGCCCGCAACGCCTACCACATCATCAGCGGCTTCATGGGCGCGGCGACCTACACGATTTTTCCCAATCGGACCGTGGTCTTGTGGGTGGCCGGCATCTATACCGGCTGCATGTTGACGATGGAAGGGATGCGGGTGCTGAGCCCGAAGATCAACCAGTTCATGGTCGACAAGATGTTCGGCGCGATTGCCCGGCCGATCGAAGCGTACCGCATGAATTCGGGCACATGGTACGGCATGGCGCTGTTCCTGATGATTTGGCTGTTCAATCCGCTGGCGTGCATCTGCGGCGTGCTGGCGTTGGGCGTGGGCGACCCGGCGGCGGCCATTCTCGGCAAGCGTTTTGGTCGGCGCAAACTCCGTGGCCACAAGTCGCTCGCGGGCATGCTCGGCTTTTTCGGCATCTCCACGCTGGTGATTGCCGTGTTTCTTTTGGCGACGCCGCACATTGAATTGGTCGGAATGCCGCTGTGGCGCGTCTTGGCGTTGAGCGCATGGGCGTCGCTGGTCGGCGCCGTGACGGAAGTCTACTGTGAGCCGCTGGATGACAATTTCGCGATTCCTCTGACCGTCGCCGGTGCCGTCGGCCTGTTCACATGACCCGCGATGTGCTCGATGCGCTCTCGGCGCGGCTGACCGAAATGGAACTGCGCTACATGGAACAGCAGGCGACGATCGACGCGCTGGATGCCGTGGTGCGCGAGCAAGACGCGGAGATCGCCAGATTGGCCAAAGAATTGGCGCGCTTGCAGCAGGCTGTGGCTGGCGGCGACGACGGCGATGGCGACGCGTGGCTGGAATGATTTGGCGAAAAGGTGAGGCAAGTCCATGAGTACGAAAGGCGATCGCCTGTGGGGCGGCGGCTATGAAGAAGCGACGCACCCGCTGGTCGCGCGGATGAACGCGTCCGTGGGTTACGACCAGGTGCTCGCGCGCGAGGACATCCTGGGCTCGGTCGCCCACGCGACCATGCTGCGCGACCAGAACATCCTGAGTCACGACGACCATGTGGCGATTGTGCGCGGCCTGCGGGAGATCCTGGCCGACGTCGAAGCGGGGCGGTTTGACTGGCGCATGGAGCGCGAAGATGTGCACATGAACGTGGAAGCGACGTTGCGCGATCGCATCGGCGCACCGGCTGGACGTTTGCATACCGCAAGATCGCGCAATGATCAGGTTGCACTTGATGAACGTCTATGGATGCGCCGCAAGCTGGCGGAGATCGGCGGGGCGCTGGCGCATTTGCTGGCAGTGCTCTCTGAGCAAGCAACCTTGCATGCGGACTGGCCTATGCCGGGCTATACCCACATGCAACGCGCGCAGCCGGTGACGGTTGGGCACCACCTGTTGGCCCATGCCGAAGCGATTGCCCGGGATGCCGAACGCTTGTTGGATGTCCAGAAGCGACTGGATGTTTGTCCACTTGGATCCGGCGCTCTCGCGGGGACGACATTGCCGATTGATCGGCAAAAAGTTGCTGACCTGCTCGGTTTTTCGCGAATCTCAGGTAATTCCTTGGACGCTGTCGCGGATCGCGATCATCTCGTTGAGGCGCTGGCGGCGGCGGCGCTCGGCAGCGTGCACTTGTCGCGGATCGGCGAGGAGCTGGTGTTGTTTACCAGTGCGGAATTCGGCTTCATTCGTCTGCCGGACGCGTTCACGACGGGCAGTTCGCTGATGCCGCAGAAGAAGAATCCGGACATGGCGGAGCTGGTCCGCGGCAAAGCGGGCAGGGTGATTGGCGATTTGGTTGGCTTGCTCGTCGTGCTCAAAGGCCTGCCGCTGGCGTACAACAAAGACATGCAGGAAGACAAGGAGCCGCTGTTCGATGCATTGGCGACCTGGCACGACTGTCTCGTGGCGACGGCGGACATGCTGGCGCGCGCGCGTTGGCAAAAACGCAACCTATTGCAAGCATTGGACAAGGGCTTTCTGCTGGCGACTGATCTTGCCGATGCGCTGGTGAACTCCGGGGTGCCGTTTCGCCAGGCGCACGAGCAGATTGCAGAACTGGTCGGGGAATTGACATATAATCAGTTGACGTTTGTAAAGTTTGGAGTTGCGCGGATCGCCGCCCGCTTGCAGTTGGACGAGACGGTGGTGCGGGACACACTGGACATCCAGAAGGCGCTGCGTCGCCGGGATCTGCCGGGCGCTCCGCACCCCAAGCGCGTCAAGGCAGCAGCGAAAGCCATGCGCAAGCGCTCGGAAAAACTGGCTATTCAGGCGGCCAAGGCGATGCGGCGGATGCCGGTGGAGACCATCCTCGAGTCGACCTGACTTGTGCCGCCGGCTGCGGGCTGAATCTGGATGATCGCACGCAAGTTCCTAGAACTATTTGATATATTTGCTCTACTGACACGGACGGAGTGCGACCATGACGTCGGCTCGGTGGCGCTCCGCATCGTTCATGTTGGGCGGCGCCGCCGGATCAAGGCCCAGGAGCTGCGCGATGTGGCAGCCCGGCTCGGTGGCCTCGCGAAGCGCTCGCATCAAGTCCGCTCGTCGGCAATGGAAAGTGGATACTGCGGGCGCGAGGCTAAGCGCGACGATTTGCGCGCCTTCCTGGGCTTGTGGCTCCGGGTCGGCCAGCACGGGCGCCTCAATTACGCGGGGGCGGGGGCCATCTTCGCGCAGGTCAAGTTCGACGGTGAACGGACCGACGGGCACGAGCCCTCGCTTTTTCGCCGCAGCCTGCCAAGCCTCCAAGTTTACATCGCCGCCAGCGGAATTGTCGACGCGCAAGTACGACCGCGTGAGCGCCTCCTTGGTGCCGGCCGGCTGCACGCTCCAATGCCAGCTTATTGCGCCGTTGGCATAGGAAAAACCGTCGGCATCGGGTTGCAGCAACGCGCCCAGAATGGTCATTGACGCGACCGTGCCGTCCGAGGCGACATCCAAGTCGACGCGCAGGTGCAATTTCGCGAGCGCCAGCCGCAAGTACGAGCCCTTCGCGCCGCGGACGTGGATCGCCTCGACCGTCCACGCTGCCCGACCCGGGCCGTCGGGCCACGCGAGGCCCGTCAGGACGGCGGCCGCCAGCGCCGACGCGCGGATATCGGGCTCACAGCGCGCGGAAAACTTCCCCACGCGCATGAAACAACCGGCTTCGGTCAGCAGGACCGTCGCGTCGTCGCCCTGTGTTCGGAGCGCGAAGCCTTCCGGTCGCCATTCCAGCACGTCAGATTGCCAACCGTGACGATCGCGACGCTGCCAAACAGCGGGTTGGGTCTTGGCGCCCCCCGCACGCGCGCGCAGCCACGCACTTGCGCGGTCCAGCAGCCACGGGACATCGTCAAAACCGGTCGGATGCGCGTTCAGAGGAGCGGCGTAATCGGCGGAGTTGACGCTGTTTTCCAAGGTCGCGGCGGCGGCGAGCGAAAGTGCTGGTTTGCTGGTTGCCGTTG
Source organism: uncultured Myxococcales bacterium (assembly GCA_903924465.1). Classification (GTDB taxonomy): domain Bacteria; phylum Myxococcota_A; class UBA9042; order UBA9042; family UBA9042; genus CAIYBN01. The sequence goes on from CAIYBN010000055.1 coordinate 8,326, forward strand.
CAGAAACAGGTAGTTCGACCGACTTGCTTGGCCCAGCCAACGGCTTGACCGGCTTCAACCCGTGCGGCGGCGTCGGCGCGCGACACGCCAGCACACACGTGCATGCCAGCGCGCAGAGTCCTGACCAGTTCCGGATTCGCTTCACAACGGCCTCCACGCCTGACGGTAGCAAGAGCGCGCCCCGGGTTCAATCCATCGCCGCCTCGTGCTACAAAGGCTGCCCCGCTTTCCGCGGATCGACCCGCCGCTTCCGGAGCCTCTCATGTCAGAAACGCCGCAGAACCTCGCAGACGCTTGGCCGAAGAACTACGATCACCTGGACGTCGAACCGCGCTGGGTCAAGACGTGGAACGATTGGAAAATTCACGAGTACAACGCCGAAAGCGCCGCGGCGAAGGCCGGCAAGACCTTTGCCATCGACACGCCGCCGCCGTATGTCAGCGCGGCGCACCTGCACACCGGCCATGCGATGAGCTACAGCCAGGCGGAATTCGTGATTCGCTACAAGCGGATGCGCGGACATGAAGTGTTTTACCCGATGGGTTTTGACGACAACGGCCTGCCGACCGAGCGCTACGTCGAACAGAAGTACAAGATCCAAAAGGGCAAGATCACCCGGCAGGAGTTCATCGAACTGTGCCTGAAAGAGACGCGTGACGGCGCGGCGGTGTACGAGAACCTCTGGCGATCACTGGGACTTTCTGTCGATTGGCGGATGACGTACTCGACGATCCAGCCGCGGGCGGTGAAGCATGCGCAGCAGAGCTTCCTCGACCTGGTGAAGAAGGGCAGGCTGGAGCGGCGCGAGGATCCGATTCTGTGGTGCCCGCTGTGTGCGACCTCGCTGGCGCAGGCGGACGTGGAAGCCGGCGACGAGCAGAACCGGCCGATGCACGCGGTGCGTTTTCCGGTCGATCCGGCGACGGCAGGTCCGACGAGCCCGGCGGATGGCGTGATCGAGACGACGCGACCTGAGCTGGTGACGGCGTGCGTCGCGCTGGCTTGTCACCCGACGGACAAGCGCTACGGTGCGCTGAAAGCCCTGCGGTTTCAGGTGCCTTTGACCGATTTGCGTCCAGAAGGTGCCAAGAGTCACTTCCGCACCGTGCCGCTGATTTTCGACGAAAGCGTCGATCCGGAATTCGGCTCCGGCTTGATGATGGTCTGCACCTTTGGCGACACGGAAGACATCGCGAAGTGGCGCGAGCATCAGTTGGAGACGGTGCTGATCATCGATCCGCAAGGTCGCATGATGACACCGGATTTGCCGACGCTGCACGGTCAACGGGTGCATGTTCAGGCCAAGGGTTCGGGCATCTACAACGAAGCGCGCCTCGCGGCAGTGGAATTGCTGAAAGAACATGGCTACTTGCTGGGCATCAAGGACAACGTCAGTCGTGCCAGCCTGCACGAACGGTGTTCGACGCCGGTGGAAATCCAGGTGGCGCCGCAGTGGTTCATCCGCGTGCTGGATCTGAAGGAGCCGCTGCTGGCGCGTGGACGCGAGCTGAACTGGTATCCGGAATTCATGCGGGAACGCTATGAGCAGTGGGTGGAAAACCTGCGGTGGGACTGGAATATTTCGCGCCAGCGCTTCTACGGCGTGCCGTTTCCGGTGTGGTTCTGCAATGCCTGTCAGGAGCCGAATTTTGCGCACATCGACGAACTGCCAGTTGACCCGCTGATGGCGCCGTGCCCGCGCCCGTGCACGCATTGTGGCAGCGCGGATCTGCGGCCGGAGCCGGATGTGATGGACACGTGGATGACGTCCAGCTTGACGCCGTTCATCAATGCGAACTGGGCGATGTGGAACGACAAGCCGGGCTTGGAAAGGCCGATCCAGGATCAGCCGCGTCCGGTGATCTATCCAGCGGGTGTTCGCGTGCAAGCGCATGAAATTATTCGAACATGGCTGTTCTATACCGTGGCGAAATCGCACTTGCACACGGATTCGCTGCCGTGGAAGGACGTGATGATCTCCGGCTGGGGCCTGGACAAGCAGGGCAAGAAGATGTCCAAGCGGCTGGGCAATTTCGTCGAGCCTGGCGAGATTATCCACAAATATTCGGCGGATGCGCTGCGCTACTGGGCGGCGGGTGCGTCGCTCGGCAACGACCTGCGCTTTCTGGAAGAGGATGTCAAAGGCGGCAAGCGACTCCTGACCAAGCTGTGGAATTCCACGCGATTTGCCATGATGTACCTGAGCGGTTGGACGCCGGGGCAGGTGAAGGAAACGCCGACGGCGGCGGACATCGGCATTCGCGCGCGCGTGGTCGAGGCGGCGCTGCAGGCGACCGAGGCGTTCGAAGGGTACGAATATTCCAAAGCGGTGCGTGCCGCGGAATCGCTGTTTTGGGCCGACTGGTGCGACAATTACCTGGAAATCATCAAGGATCGCTTCAAGGAAGGCACGCGGTTCTCACCGGGGGAAGTGGAGGCGGCCCGCCAGACGCTGCTGGAAGGCACCTGGACGATCCTGCGGTTGCTTGCGCCCGTGTTGCCGTTCATCACTGAGGAGCTGTACCAACTGGCGATCAAAGGATTTTTGCGCGATCCGCCGCAATCCATTCACATTGCTGCGTGGCCGGTGAATGAGGCGCATCAGGCAGACGTGTTTGGCCTGGCGAATCCGCAGCTGACGCTCGTGGCGAGCGGTTGGTCGACGCTGCTGGCGCTCGTGGGTGCGGTGCGGACGGCGCGGACGGCGCAGAAGATCGGTGGCGGTCGGCCGTTGCTGGCGGTGCACCTGGATGCGTCGGTGGATGATCGCGCGCAGATCGAGCCGCTTATCCCGGACTGGCTCGCGGCGTCGCGCGCTGAGGAACTGCTTGTGGACAACCGCGGCGGGCTGGACTGGCACGATGTGGCCGGTACAAGCATGAAGGTGGCGATTGTCGTGGCGCCGCAGGAGCCTACGGCGTAGCGTTTCGAGTTGCCGCTTTTCCGTACGGTGCTAGATTGAGTCCGAATTGCCGCGGATCGCACCCGGCGCAGGAGTTTTCATGTTCTCGCTGAGCTTTCGTTTTCTGGGCCGCGCGCTCGTCCTGGGCACCGCGCTGTCCGTCGTCGCTTGCGGCATTCCCAAGGAGCAGTACGACAAGGATCTTGCCGATCTGAATGCGTCGATGGGCAAAAAGGCCGCAGACGATTTGGGCTCGGCCAAAGCGGCTTGCGATCAGAACCTTGCGGACCGCGACGCGGCGTATGCGACGGCCAAAGCGGATGCGGCGCGCAAGGCGGCGGATGACCTTGCGACCGTCAAGAAGGCGCTCGACGATTGCACCAACAAGGGCGGCGATAGTTCCAAGAAGTTGGCGACTTGCTCGATCGAGCGCGACGACGCCAAGCAGCGGTTGCAGCGCGTGGAGAGCAGCATCAACAAGGTGCGTGACGCGCTGTCGGCGATGTCGGCGGCGGGCAAGCTGCAAGTCAAGGTCCAGCGCGGCTTCCTGGTGATTGCGCTGCAGGGCGACATTCTGTTCGATTCCGGCAAGTCCGATCTGAAAGCGGATGCCAAACCCGTGCTGCTGGAATTGGCGAATGTCCTGAAAGCGCTGCCGGATCGCCTGTTCCAGGTGGCTGGTCACACGGATAACGCCGGTGCGGAAGACCTGAACTGGAACCTGTCGATGCAGCGGGCGCTGACGGTCGTGCGTTTTCTGATCAAGGACGGCGGTGTGGACGGCAAGAATTTGTCGGCGGGTGGCTACGCGATGTACCAGTCGGTGGCCGACAATTCCACCGACGATGGCAAGAAAGGCAATCGCCGCGTGGAGTTCTTGCTGATTCCCAACTTGAGCGAGATCCTGACGCTCAAGTAGACCCCGTCAGCTTTGACTTGGGTGCTGCGGATAAGACCAGAGCGCGGCGCCGATCTCCTGAATCACCTGCTGTTGGACACGCTCGTCTGTCCCTTCCGTCATCACGCACACCAACACGGGATGGCCTGTGCGGTAGAGGATGCCGCATTCATGCAGTTGCAGCCACCACATGCCCGGCAGCGCATCTGAGCGCACGCGGCGGCCAAATTTGTGGGCGACGATCGCCCCGGCAGGTAACCGCGCGGTCAAGCCGTCCGTGAACACGCCGTTGGACAGCCAACCCAGGGCGCGCTCCGACCCGTCACGGCCCAGCCAGGCGCCGTCGTACAAGGCGTGAAGCATGAGCGCGATCTCGTTGACATTCACCAGCACGTCGCGGTCGTGTGCAGGCGGCAGCAGCCCGAGATCCGTCCACACTGCATCCTGCACCGACGGCGGCACGTCGCGAGCCAGCAGCCACTTGGCGTCATTGCGCGAGTGGATGAGCATTCGCTGCAGCAGATCTTCAACTGCATAGCTTTGCCCGCTCACCAGTGCCACCGCCACATTCTTGTCCTCCCGTGAGTCCGCGTCAGGCGGGGCGTCGAACAGGAGTTGCTGGCTCAACACGGCGCCGTCCTGACTGGCGCGCCGCAACCATGTCAGCGCGAGCGGCAACTTCATCATGCTCGCCGGGTGAAAGAGCTCGGAACCGCCGATCTCAAACCATTCGCACGTCTCCAGATCGCTGACGTGCACGGCCGCGCGCGTGAGGCCTTGACGCAAGCCAGCATCCAGAATCTTGGTCACGGACGCCCGTACGTCCGCCAGCGCACCCGAATCCGGCGCGGTCGTGGAGCAGGTCAGCAGCGGATGGGTCAATCGGCCGTGAACAGCTCGAACGGGCTTCGCTTGCACCGCTGGCTGCGCCGCCAAGCGCTTCTCGACCGCCATTTCCGCCGCGCGTGCCCGATGCAGCGACGGGACCAGCCACGCAGCCGTCGCGGCGACGCCGATCAGCATGCCGCCAATGAGCAGTGCTGGCCCGCGCCAGTCTGACCACGCTGTTCGAATGGCCGGAACCTTCTGAGTTGGCACTCAACACCTCCTGTCGACATGGACTCAGATCCCGCCGAACGGCGCCACAGGCTTTACAATTTCATGGTGGAATTCACGTTTAGTCGCAAATAATTGCGCATAGTTGTGTCGTGTGACGGGCAATTTCGCCAGTTGTGTCGAGTTGTATCACGGTGCGCCTTGCGTCACGCGGGCCGCACTCGCCTTGTTGCTGGGGCTTCAAGCGCAAGGGCGCCGACGCGCATCGTCAGAAGGAGGGATCGTTCCTTCGCCGACCGACGGTCACAGGGTGTTGTCGTCTGCGCAGGGGCAGGCTACCTTTGGGCCGAGGTCTGCCGTCCGCATCATGTCCATCGTCGACACCATCCAGCCGCCGCCACCGCCTGCGCCGACCGAGAGCGAGCCGCTGCGATTGGGGCTGTGGGTCCAGATGGCGCCCGACGTTGCGCGTGCGACCGGATTGCTGGAGCTGGGACCGATTTCCACGACGGTCGGGCGCGGCACGGATGTGACCCACACGGTGCTGGACTCGTGGCTGTCCCGCGAGCATTTCCGCATTTCGCTGGCCGAAGGCGGCGTTCCGATGCAGGGACCGTGGCTGCTCGAAGATCTCGGCACGCGCAACGGCACCTTGTTGAACGGACTACGGGTCAATCGGGCGATCGTCCGCGTGGGCGACGTGATCCGCGCAGGTGGCACGGTCATGGTGCTGGACGTGGGCAGCGAACCTTCCGACGAATACGGACTCGTTGGCGCTTCGCCGGCCATGGCGCACGTGCGCACGCAAATTCGCCACTTGGGTCCGTCGACGCGACCGGTGCACATCACCGGCGAGTCCGGTGTGGGCAAGGAGCTGGTCGCCCGCGCCTTGCATGCCTCGTCGGGACGCAGCGGGCCGTTTCTCGGCGTGAATATGGCGAATATCGTTGCGAGCTTGGCGGAATCGCAGCTCTTTGGCCATCGCCGCGGCGCCTTTTCAGGCGCGCACCATGACCAACAAGGCGCATTTGACGTGGCCAACGGCGGAACGCTGCTGCTGGACGAAATCGCGGAGTTGGAGCCCAGTCTGCAGGCCAAGCTGCTCCGTGTGACGGAGGCCGGCGAAGTGCACCGGATCGGCGACGCGCGGCCCCACGCGGTCGACACGCGGCTGGTGACGGCGACCCACCGCGATCTCGCGGAATTGGCGGTCGAAGGCAAGTTCCGCGCGGATCTGTACTGGCGCATTGGCCTGTCAACCATCGACATCACGCCGCTGCGCGAGCGCGTTCTGGACGTTGTGCCGTTGGTCGAGCACTTTCTGATCGAGTCAGGCGTGCGGTCCCTTCGGCAGCTCGGGCAGATGCAGCCGGCCGACGCGTGGCAGGCCGCGGAACTGGTCGAACGGTTCTTGCTATACGAATGGCCTGGCAACGTGCGAGAACTGCGCGAGGAAGTGCGACGGTTGGCCGACGCGATGCGCGCCAGACTGATGCGCCGGCTGGACACGATCATTCCGCCGATCCTGGAAGCATGCAGTCCGCGCCTGCTCAACTTGGTGACCGGCCAGCACCGGGTGCGCGTGGATGAACCGCGGGCGCCGGCGGCGAATGCCCAGGAAATCGCCCGGTACAACACGCTGCTGCTCGACGCGGAATCGCTGGCCCAGTCGATTCAGGCAGAGGCGCACGGCAATGTGAAGGACTTTGCCGAACGGATGGCGGCGGCATTGGGACGGCATCCGGGCACGGTGCGACGGCAGCTGTACCGGGTTCTGGGTGGTGCGCTCGGCGAAATGCGCAAACAGTAGCTCCGTTCCCGTCTTGCGACCTCGTGGAGCGGGCGCTAGTCTGCCCCTTCGCGCGATCCGTCGCGCCCACATCTGGACATCCGCCTGCCATGCAAACTCTGCCTCAAGCCTTCTTGGACGCCATCGCCGGGCAATTTCCGGACGATTTTGCCTCCGCTGACCCGGATGAACTCCAGCAATTTGGCCGTGATTGGACACGGGTCTTTGATGCGGCGCCTTCGTTGATCGTCTTTCCGCGGACGACGGAGGAAGTGGCGCGCTTTCTCGGTCTTGCCGACGCCTTCCGTGTCGCGGTTGTGCCGTCGGGTGGACGAACCGGGCTTGCGGCGGGAGCGGTGGCGCGTGACGGTGAAGTGGTCTTGTCGCTCCAGCGGATGCGCCATATGGCGCCCGTTGACGTCAGCGGCGGCACCGTGCGCGTGCAGGCGGGCGCGATCACGGAACTCGTGCATCAGCACGCCGGCGAACACGGCATGACCTGGCCGGTCGATTTTGCCTCAAAGGGCTCCAGCCAGGTGGGCGGCAACATCGCGACGAACGCGGGCGGCGTGAAGGTGATTCGCTACGGTCTGACCCGGCAATGGGTGCTCGGGCTGCAAGTCGTCCTGGCGAACGGCACAGTGCTGGAATTGGGCGGTGCCCTGGAAAAAAACAACACGGGCATCGACTTGCGGCAGCTGTTCATCGGCAGCGAAGGCATTCTCGGCGTCATCACGGAAGCGACGCTGAAACTGACGCGCCTTCCGGGCAAGCTGGACGTGCTGCTGTTTGCGGTGGACGACTTGGCGGGTGTGTTGCGGCTGTTTCGCGAGGTGCGCCGGGCGCCGCTGGTGCCGATGGCCTACGAGTTCTTCACCGATGTCTGCCTGCGCCGACTGCTTCAGCACCGCGCGCTGCGGGCGCCGTTTGCCCAGCCGTCGAGCCATTATGTCCTGCTGGAAGTCGAGCGCGGTGATCAGCTGGACGACTGGATCGCCAGCCTCTTTGAGCGCGAGCTGATTCGCGACGGCGTGCTCGCGCAAAGTCCGCAGGAGGCGGCGGACTTGTGGTCGCTGCGCGAAGGCATCAGCGAGAGTCTGTCGGCAACGGGCATGCCGCACAAGAACGATATTTCCTTGCCGGTCGCAGCCTTGGAGGCCTTTACAGCCGAGTTGGATGCAGTTTTTGCGGCACGCTATCCGGGCTGGGAAATTGCGGTCTTTGGTCATGTTGGAGATGGCAATTTGCACATCAACATCATGAAACCAGCGGGAATGGAGAAGTCTGAGTTTCTGGCCCACGCCAAAGGCGCCGATCGCGACCTGTTTGCGTTGGTTGCAACTCATCACGGCAGCGTTTCTGCCGAACATGGCATTGGTTTGTTGAAGAAGGCTGCGCTGCCTTACACCCGAACCGCGGCGGAGATCGAGATCATGCGGGCGATCAAGCGCGCGCTGGATCCCAACGGCATCCTGAATCCGGGCAAGATCTTCGACTGACGGTCAGTACAGAATCCGCGTGCGGATATTGGTTTCCAGCGCGGCGATGGCCTTGGTCACTTCCGCCGACACGTCCTTGTCCAGGTCGGTCACCAGATAGCCGATGTTGGCATCGGTCGCGAGCGTCTGCGCGCGCACGTTGGCGCCGAGGTCCGACACAATGCGGTTCACGTCCCGCAGCACGCCCGGCACGTTGCGATGGACGTTCAGGATGCGGTGCGAGCCCGGCAGCGGCGTCGACTCCACTTGCGGAAAATTCACCGCGCCAGTCGTGATGCCCGCGTTCACGAACTTGGTCAAAGCTGCCGAGACTTCCTTGCCAATCGCCGCCTGAGCCTCGACCGTCGATCCGCCCAAGTGCGGCGTCAGAATCACGTTGTCCAGCCCCTGCAGCGGCGTGACGAAGTCGTCGCTGTTGCTCTCGGGCTCCTTCGGATAGACGTCCACGGCCGCACCCGCCAGATGACCGCGCTGCAACGCTTCAGCCAGCGCCTCGATGTCGACGACCGTGCCGCGACTGGCGTTCAGCAGGCTCGCCCCCGGCTTCATCCGCGCCAATTCGTTTGCGCCGATCATCCCCGCCGTCCGCGGCGTTTCCGGCACGTGCAGCGTCACGAAATCACTGTGCTCCAGCAATTCCTCGATCGTGGTGCACGGCTGCGAATTGCCGATAGCCATGGTGGAGCGGATGTCGTACGTCAGGACGCGCATCCCCATCGACTCGGCGAGCACACCGACCTGCGAACCGATGTGACCGTAGCCGATGATGCCCAGCGTCTTGCCGCGCACTTCAAACGAACCATCGGCCAATTTGCGCCATTTGCCGACGTGCGCGTCGCGGCTGCGGTCAAAAAGGCGTCGGGAAAGCGAAATGATTTCGCCGATGATCAGCTCGGCCACGCTGCGGGTATTGGAGAAGGGCGCGTTGAAGACGGGAATGCCCTTGGCGTTCGCCGCGTCCAATTCGATTTGGTTGGTGCCGATGCAGAACGCGCCGATGGTCAGGAGGCGCCGCGCGTCGACCAGAGACGCCGCCGTGACACGCGTCTTGCTGCGAATCCCCAGCACGTGGACGTCACGCAGGCGCTTGGCCAACTCCGCTTCGCTGAGCGCGCCTTTGACGACCTCGACTTGAAAGCCTTCCTCGTGGAAAACCTCCAGTGCGGTCGCGTGGATATTCTCCAGGAGGAGGACTTTGATCTCGTGCTTGGGAAAGGAAGTGGGCGTCGTCATGGCGCGGGATGATACACGAAGGCGCGGGCGGTGCGTAGTCCTGCAGCGCTTGGGGGCGGCTGCTGGGGGCAGGAACTACGCAGCCCGTACCTCACGCAAGCGCCGACGGTTGCCGACCTGGACGTCCCAGTTGTGCAATTCAGCGCTGTCAAACGCCAAGTCGACCGGCATGCCCTGATTCAGGTTGCGGCGAAACGAGGCGTAGCTGCGCCACACGCAGTTGTCGAGGCAGATCGCCTGGATGTCCGGTGTGCGGGTCGCCCAGCGCAAGAGCGCTTGCGTCGTCGGGAAAACCTGGCGGGTGCCATCCGCGGTCAGTCCGTAGCAGCTGATCCGCCGCGCGGGTGGCAGGGCGCGAATCAGGTCGCGGGCGTTCAGCGCAGGCGAGGCGACGAACATCTCGAGGAGCGAATCGACGGAGTGGGTGTGCGCCATGGAGGACCTCATTGGGGGCAAACGCGGCCAGAGACAATCTTGGTGCGCCTTGCACCACGCCCAAGTCAGTAAGCAATGTTCGTGCCAAGATTCGCTAAACAGTATTTAGGATGCTGACTTCAAAGGTGAAAATTGATTTTCTGCGCCGTTTGACCATCGTTTGGCAGCCGATGTGCACATGTGCACGCGTGTGCACGTGCACACACGCGGCGGGCTACTGGCGAGGCACGGCGATTGCGGGCATCATCGCGGCGGAGGTCGCGCGATGACAGGTCGTTTCGTCTTTTGTCTTTCGCTTTTCGGCGCGGCGTTCTTGCTGCCGGCCCAGCAGGCCCACGCGGTGCCTCCGCCGCAGACCGTGATCAACCAACCGCTGCCGCCCGCGCCGGTGCGTGGTCCCGCGCGCGCTCCGGTCCTGATCGTTGCGGTGGGTGAATATGAGTGTCCCTTCTGCAAACGTGCGGAAGCGACGCTGGCGCAACTGCGTACGGAGTATGGGGATCAGGTGCGCATCCTGTGGCGCCATGATCCGCTGCCGTTTCATTTGCGCGCGCGGCCGGTGGCGAAAGCGACGCTCGCGGCCGAGCGCCAGGGCAAATTCTGGGCGATGCATGATGCCGTGTTTGCCGATGCCGACCTGAGCGATGCCGGGTTGCGATCGGCAGCGGTCGTTGCGGGGCTCGATTTGCAACGCTTCCAGGTTGACGTGACGGACCCGCTGTTGGACGCGCGCCTGGACCATGAGGTGGCACAAGCGAGCGCGGCAGGTGTCACGGGCACGCCGACGTTCTTTGTCAACGGCAAACGGCTGGTCGGTGCGCAGCCGCAGCCGTCGTTTCGGCGGGAGGTGGACGCAGCCATCCAGTCGGCGGCGGCGGTCACCGCGACGAGTGGCGACGTGGATGCGGTGCGCTGGCGGGCGCACGCAGGCGAAGAGGGCGAGCAGGTGTACCGTTGGCTGGTGCTGGGAGAGCCGGCTCCGGTCGCGCGCCCGCCGGTTCCCGAGTCGGCCTTGACGCTCTGGAACTTGCCGCTGGATGCGCGCGACGCGACGCAGGGTGACGCAGAACGCGCGGAAGTCACTCTTGTTGAATTCACAGATTTTCAGTGCCCGTTTTGCGCGCGGGCGGCGGACACCGTGCGCGCCCTGCAGCAGAAGTACGGTACCTCGTTGCGTGTGGTTCTGAAGCATAATCCATTGCCGTTTCATCCACTTGCGCGTCCGGCGGCGATCGTGGCCATCGCCGCGCAGCGTCAGGGCAAGTTCTGGCCGATGCACGACCACCTATTTGCCCATCCGCAGGAGCTGGACGAGCAGCATTTCTTCAAATGGGCCAAGCAGTTGGGACTGGACATCGGGCGTTTTCGCCGCGATCGCAATGACCCTGCCTTGGCGCGACAAGTGGACGACGACATGGCCGTCGCCGAATCAGTGGAAGCACGCGGTACGCCAACGTTTTTCGTCAACGGCCGCAAGATCGTCGGTGCGCAAGGGCTGGAGGTGTTTTCGGTCGTCATCGACGAGGAAGTCGCGACAGCACAGGCAGCGCAGCGGCGAGGAACGTCCTGGTACGAAGCGCGCATCGCCGATGGCAAAACGTTTGACGATCTCGAAGACATCGCCTTGCCCTTTGATCTCACGGGCCTTCCGGCGCTTGGCGCTGAGAATCCGCAAGTGACGGTCGCGATGGTGACGGATCATCAATGCCCGTTCTGCGCGCGGCTGGCACCGACGCTGCGGCGGCTGGCGGAGAAGTTCCCCACGCAAGTTCGCGTCGTGATGGTGCCATGGATGGCGGCGGATCATCCGGCGTTCCTGCCTGCGGCTCAAGCGGCAATCGCGGCGTGGATCGACGGTGGGGCCAAGGAATTTGCGCAGTTGGATCAGGAACTGTACGCCCATTCGCACGAGCTGGATGCAGAACTCGTGGCCAAGCTCGCCGCGCACGCGGGCCTGAAACGGCAGCGGCTGGCGGAACTGGTCGCGAACGGGCAGGTCGCCGCGATCCTGGAGCGCGCGAACGCCGTAGCCGTGCGTGGCGAGGCAGAAGCGACGCCCACGGTGTTTGTGAACGGGCGCGCCGTGAAACACGCAACGGCCAGCGGTGTGGAGCGGGCGGTCACGCGCGAGGTCCAGCGCGCGGCCCACCATTGACCCCGGAAGTCCGCGCAAGTAGACTCCCGCGCTCCCGGGTTCGCCCCGCGGAAGACGCGCGACTAGCTCAGCTGGATAGAGTATTGGCCTCCGAAGCCAAGGGTCGCCGGTTCGAATCCGGCGTCGCGCGCTAAGAAAACAATGGGTTACAGCGGCGTCTGGGTGACAACAATGTTGGGTGACAACATTGGGTGACAACATTTTGGCCCCGCGACTTGACGATCTGCCTTACCCAGCCCCTGGCCTGAGGCTGGCCAACGACGCTGATTGACCAAGAAGTCGGGCGCTATGGCTCTGTCGCACGCCGCTGCGATCGAGGCCTGCGGACGGGCAGGGCGCGCATGCGACACGGGCAAGCCGGCTGCGCAACCCGATCGGCGGCAAGGGTGCGCCACTAATTGTACTCGCTCGGGTCGACTACTTTCTTGCGCCGGACCGGCATGTGCAACACGGCCGTCATCTTTTCCGACTCGCCTGCGCCGTAGTACTGCGCCGTCATCTGCTCCGAGGTGTGGCCCATGATCGCGCGGATCGTCAGGCGGTCCACCGACTGCCGCAGCAGGTTGCTGTTGAGCGAGCGCCGCAGGACCTGTGCGCCCAGGTTCAGGTCGGTCCCCATCTCCTTCGCGATGCGCAGGAACGATCGGTCCAGCGTGTGCGGCGTCTTCGGCGTGCCTTTGCTGGACGGAAACACCAGGCCGCTCTCGAACCCCGGCGGCTTGTCCTTGTGCATCGCGAACTTGTGCTCCCGCACGATGTCACGCAGCAGTGGGTGCAACGGCACGGTGCGCTGTGCCTTGGTCTTGGTCGTCTCGGTCAGCTTGCCCCGACTGATGCTCCGGCGGATCGTGATGATGCCTGTGTCGAGATCGATTGAATCCCATTTCAAAGCATACACTTCGCCTGCGCGCATCCCGGTCAGAAGGAGCACGGCGATCTCAGCAAAACGCTTGGGCGTATGGAACTTCGCGGCTTCGACCACGTCAGCCAGGTCATCGGCTTCCAGCGTGCGCTGTTCCCGACGCGGTGCCTCTTGCGGGCGCGCCGGCGGCTTGACGCGAAGGGTCGGATCGGGCAGGTGCAGTTCGGCGGCCATGTCCTTCAGGACGTTGCAGAGCACGCGCCACCACTGCTTGAGCGTGTCGTTGCTGTACGGACGACCCTTCCTGTCGACCTGAGCTTCTGCCCAGATGGTCCAGCCTTCCAGCGCAGCGCGGCCCACGGCTTCACAGGTCAGATGCGCCAAACGCGGCAGGATGTGGTTGCCCAACGCCAGTTCGTACGTGATGGCCGTCGACGGCTTGACCCTCTGGCGCCGCTGCCGCAGCCAGCCTTCAGCGTAGTCGCCCACGGTCGTAGACGAAGTCGGCGGGCGGGGCGTAGGGATCGACGGCGGGTTTTTGATCGCCGTCCGCAGGTCCAACACGGCCTGCACCGCGTCCGCGTCGCTGGCGCCCTCCGGCAGCAAGCGACGATGCGTCACCACCTTGCCGTTCGGTTGCCGTACCGCGGCCCGCGCCCACAGTCGCCCGTCCGGCGTCTTGAACACGCCCGGGTGCCTGGTTTTCTTCAATTTTGTTTGGTCGATTGCCATGTTGTCCTCGCTTGACGTACGCGTCCAAGGTCTCGCGGCTGAAGACCATCGTTTTGCCCGACTTGCCGTCTGGCTTCAAATCACCGCGTGATACCAGGCCGCGGATCGTGCTCGCGTTGCCCAACTGCAGGAAGGCGGCTGACTGCACGGTGGTGTACCAGACCTGGTCGGGCTGGAATGCCGCTGCTGGTGCCTTGGCTGCTCGGCGCTGTGACTTTGCGCGAGGCTTGAGATGGCTGTCATCGTTGCTCGCCTGCGGTCCTTGGCCCGCAGCACAGTGCGCAGCGTAGGCGTCGAGCGTCGAAACACGGAAGAGCAGATCGCCGTCAGGGCCGTTGCGCCCGTCGGGCTGCAGAAGGCCTGCATCGACCGCGGCACGGAGCAGATCAGCCGACGGCAGGCGCAAGTAGTCCGCTCCGTCTTCAAAATCCACCCAAATATCAGCGTCTTTAGGTACTGGCAGCAACGGGCGTCGATCGGTGCGCACGAGGTCAACTGGTTCTTCGAACGGCTCGACTCGCCAGTCCACCATTCCCGCCCAAGGAATCGGAATCGTGAGGTTTGACTGGCGCTGCTCATGGCGAAACGCGGCGACCAACCGCCGGGTCAGTGGCGGCTCGGCGTACATGTCGTGGAGCGTCTCATCCAGTAGTCGGGCGGGGTGGGCCATCGCTTCGGTCTCCGGCGGGGCGGTCGGGCCTTCGTCAGCGGAGCGGGCGGTCCGTTCCGGTTGGTTGTGTTCTAGCATGTGGAATAGACCTGCAAAAGCAACAAGTTGAATCCAGATCGAAATCGCGGACTTGCAGCACATGGCTGCAAGCTTGCTAGCTACGGCGGGCAGCGCCTGACGTGGCGTGAGCGAGGACAGGTTCGCGATTTCGTTGGAGCGGAGTCTAACCGCTGGGCGAGCACCGTGTAGATGCAGCGCTGCGCACTGTGGCCGAATGGGCTCGGTCCGATGCCGCTGCACAAAATAGCACTCGCCGAGCCGGGCGTCACGAGCTGATCTTTGGCCAAGGCTCATCGATCGCCTGGCGGCCGGTCCTGCAGGCTCGATGAGGCGGCTTTGGCGGGCGGGCACGACGTGCTGGGAGACCGTAGTGCGTCGGAAGCGCCGCCTTGGAGGTTGCGGCGCTCTGCATCCCACACGGAATCTGCGGCATCGAGCGGCGGCAGAGCGGCTTCCTACCAGGCCTCGCCCCGAAAGCCCGCAGGACGCCACCGCAGTGATCTTCGGCACGACCCACACCGTGCCCTCGTCGCCAACCTGCACGGCGAGCTGAACCGGGACCAAGGCATGGTGGCGTCATGGGCTGAGCTGCTGCCACGGTCGTGTTGTTGAAGTCAGTCGGATCAATGATTTGCGCGTGGCGTAGCAGTTACCCAAGGCCGACGCGATCAAGCACACATCGCCTCAAACCTCATGGCCGATCTGGCGGATAAGCCCAGAAGAAGCCTGCATTTTTCCGCGTTGATCTACCGGCTGGCGCATCCGTCACTTGGCAAGCCAGCCCGGTGCATTGACCGGCACGGCGATCTTTACCCTTGCCGTCGCCGACCCGATCGGGCATCTTCCAAACGTGTCCGGCCGCCTCAAGGGCCAACCGGCACATACCTCGCGGCGCCGAATGGCTGCTGTTTGCCTTCCAACGCACGCATTCGCGCGTTGATACCAAGTGGCTGAATGCGTCGAACGACGTCCGTCAGCCAAGAATCCTTACCCTGCTCGTTGCCGACGTCACCGTCGTCCTGAGCGGGCACCCGATTACCATCACCGCCAACAGCCGGCCTGTTGCTGGCATCCGCGTGCGTCATCGCGCGGTTCCGCCATCACCTTGACGACTTCGGCAACGCCCGTGGCGCTGGTCCAAGTGGTTCTCGCCTCCGACGACCGCGACCGACGCTGCGCTAGCCTTTGCCGTTTTCGGCCGTCCAGGTTGGACGGTCGCGACGCTGGCGCTTGTGAATTGACGACAAAGATCACGCGTCTGAGCGCGTGGGAGTATGAAATGACTGAAGAATTCAGCAAGAATCCGGGAGAGAACAGCGCCACAGCGACCGGTTCACCGGACGTCGTGTTCCCTGACGAATCCGCGAATCAGCCGCAAATCATCGATAATAAAAATGAACTGGCATCGGTCGCCACAACCGACGTCGCGACGACTGCGGCCGCGCCCGTGGCGACCGAGGTGACCAGCAGCGAAATCGCGTGTCCAGTGCCGCTGGCGTTGGTGGATCAGCCGCGCAAGCTGCCTCTGCCTGCCCGTGCGCTTCGTGCGCTCCTCAAGGCGCAAAGCAAGCGCGACAGCGACGCTCTCTGGGAGGATCCCACCCCGGCGCGCTGGTTTGACGACGAAATCGAGGCTCAGGCCAAGAAGATCGCCCGCGCGGAGGCAACGAAAGCAGCCAAATCGAAGGCGCACTAGGCGTCAAACGGGCGGGCCGCGGGCGGGACAACCCCGGTCGCCTAGGCTCGTTTCACTAACTCGGTGCGCGGATGGCGAACTTGGAGAACAGCGTACGTCAGATTTGCACGCCGTTGGCCCGGCGCATCGCCGAGCAATACCTACGCCCGTGCAAACGGGCAAATCGCTGTGTCGTGGGTCTGGCCGGATAGGGTCAGACCCGCGGCAACAGAGAACCGCGACGGACGCCTCCTCGCGAGGCGTTCAGGCACACCGCGCAGTCGAACCGGCAGCGCACCTACAAGATTGCAGATTCACAATAGAACTGTGCGGAATTGGCGGAGACGGCCGAGCACCACGAGGAGCAGGAGATGAGCAAGAAGGCAGAGCAACACCAACCAATCTTCAACGAAGTACCGCGAGCAGCAGCACCTGGTGAGTGCCAAGAAATCTGGACGCTTGATCTATCGCGGGATGGGCGGACGTACAAGGAGGTTTTCGCGTTCACGAATGGTATTGTGTTCTATGCGGTTACGAAGGAGTACGCCATTCCGGACGACCAAATTGGCAATGAGCACTGGGATCTGGACGATGAGACCCCGCTCGTGTCGGTCACGTGGGCGCCAATGTCCTTTGAGGACGTCTTACGCGTCATCGTCGACGAAGCCCCGGACGGTGCCCAGAGCCTCTTGGACGAGTTGGACTCGATCCGTATGGGCATGACCTTCAGCGACTACCAAAAACACGTTCAGGCGCAGACGAAAAAGACCAAGGCGATCGCCCGCGCCGAGGCCAAGCTTGCAAAATTGAAGGAGGAGTTGGCGTAATTGCCGGCCGCCTGCCGCGCTTTGCTCCTGAAATCGGGGCCAGCGCGTGCAGGTTTGCCCGCCTCCGCGGCATGCGTCGCCAATCAAGACGCCGCGCGTCACGTAGTCCTGGTCCGTCGCCAGAAGGCCGATTAGGGCTCGCCGTGACCGCGGCTGTATCGGCGTCCATGCCAGAGCCCACGGAAGGCAACCCGGAGACAGCATCCTTCACGCCATTGCCGCGGTCTATGCCGACGGCACGAGATACTTGCCATGAGCCAGACGATGTCAATGATTTCAGATTCAGATTCAAAGCTTATCGGTGCTGCTCAGGTGCCTGACGGTGGTCTTCATGCACACGATGTCGCTTTCGCCGAGGTCTATCGCGCGATTGTCCTCGGCGCGCATCCCGGCAATGCCCAAGGTGCGCGGTCGCCGCTTGGCACCGCACTGCCCCCGGCTGTTGTTCTGTCGCCGCACCCTTTGTGGGACGTGCAGCCGCACGAGCGTTCCGACCGGGCGGTGAGACCGTGAAGCGGGACAATGCCAGTGTACCGGATGTTCCTGTATGGCTCGACGCAGTGACGGTCAAACGGACGTGCCGCTTGTTCGTCGGCCTGGACGTCGTCACGGAGGTCGTCGTACTGGGCGCGATGCGTGTAGACGGCTCATGCGTGCCCGTCATGCGCGGTTTTTACCGCGGCGCGCACGCCGATGAAATTGTCGCCGATCTTTCCAAGCTGACCGGTTGCGACGGCGCGTACTTCCGCGTCAACCCGTTGCGGCAAGAGTTGCTCGCTCGCGGACGGCTGAAACCGTCGGTTGACGTCGAGGCAGCCGTGGGTTCGGACGTCACGCGCCAAAAGTGGCTCGTTCTGGCGGTTGACCCGGTGCGTCGGGACCGGGACGGCCGTGAGCTGAACGCGGTGGCGTCAACCGATTCAGAACAGGTGGCGGCATTCGAAGCGATCGACCGCATTACCGATAATATGGCGCGGTTGGGGCTGCCGGACCCTGTGCTTGCCCGTAGTGGTAACGGCGCGTATTGCACATGGCCCATCGACCTCCCTGCGGACAGCACGCTTCCAGCCGAGTTCGTGGCAGTCGTGACAGCAAACTACGGCGGCGGTGACGTGCGCATCGACGCCAACGCCGCGAGCGGGAGCGCGAAGATCAGCCTATTCGGCACCATGGACCGCACGGGCGAGGCTAGTGACGAGCGTCCACACCGCCTCGCAGCCTTGGTGAACGTGCCGTGGCGTCTGGTTCAGGTCGGCGCCGGCTCGCTGGCGCGAGTGATTGGACAGCTTCGCAGCGCAATGGCCGCGTCGGAACCGCGACAAGCAGCTGCCACGACCGGCCTGTCGACGACCGATCTCGCGATTGCCGGTGCATCGCGCGCCGCGCCAACTACGGGTCCGGCGACCGCTTCACAGGCAGCCATCCCGCAGTATGAACTCGATTTGTCACAGCTCGCGAGCTTCGTCGGCTACCTGCGCGGACGCCATGCGCCTTTCGGCGCGACGGAGTTGGCCTACGTCAGTCTGGACGGCGCGATCCATGCTGGGTTGTTCGACGACGAGGTTGCGATGGTGCACGCGTGCGCCGGGGTCACGGATGCCCGGGCGTTCTACTTCACGCTCAACCCGGTGGCGCCGAGCCCGCGTTACGAGGTCACAAATTGCTTCGCACGCGGCGCGCGTGCCGGCAAGTTGGATATCGCGTCAACGAGGTTGGTGTTGGTCGACTTCGATGTGGTCGCGCCTGGACGAAAGCAAGCAGCGACGCGCACTGGCCACAAGAAGGCGCCCTGCACGGATGAAGAACACACGCTTGCCGTTCGCGCCGCGACTGCGTTTGCAGCACATCACGCTGGCAGTTTCGTGGTTGCGACCAACGGTGCGCAAGTCTGGATCCCTGTCACGCTGGTCGGAACCAATGAAGAGCTGAACACGTTTGCGGCGCACAACGTGAAGGCCTTTTTGCGCGAAGTCCAGACGTGGTGGAAGGCGCAGCCGTTCCACAGCCCGGATCTTCACGTCGACCTCGGTATGTGGGATCTGTCGCGCCTTGCGGCACTCCCCGGCACATGGAAGCGCGATGGCGTTGACACCCGCTACCGCCACCACCGCATGGTGCAGATCGTCCGCGTCGGCTCAGGTGACGGTTGCGCCACTCTCAACGCGCGGTTGTCCGCGCCGGTTGCCGTGTTGGACAAGAACGCGGGCCGCGCGCGGCGACAACAACAACAACCAGCGTCTGGACACCAGAATCGTGAGGCATCGACGCTGGAGCCGCACGACCTGCTGTGCGCCGGCCGCAACCACCTGCTCATGCGGACCGTGGCGCATCCGACTCACGGCCGGTCAGCAGTGCTGTTCGCGCTTACCCGAATGCTGGACGAAGCTGGCGTTCACCCCGACGACATCGTGCAGATCGTGCTCGACCACGATGCAGCGCTTGGCCAAAAGCTCGTCGATCGCTTCGACAAAGAGCAGTACGTCGAGGCCGACATCGCGTCCGACAAATCGGCGCCGGGCTGCACCTGGATTCAGCAAGCAAATGCCGATGTCACACCCTGCTTGGGCTGCCAGCATTTCCGCAGGAGCAAGAACGCGCCGAAGGCATTTGTGCTCAAGCAGGTCGATCAGGTTCCCCACCGTGAGCATGTAGACCTCAGCACGGCGCGCACGATGATCTCAGCGAGCATCAACGAGTACCTCGAAGGCGGGCCGGTTGAACACGCATTGCTGGTTGGCGGACCACCTGGGCTGGGCAAGACGACGATCCTCGCGGGTATCGTCGCGGCGAAAATCGATGCAGGCGTGAAGGGTGCAATTGTCGTCGACCGGTTGGACCTGGCTGATGACCTAGCCCGGATGATCAATCGCCCCGGGCACGTGAAGGTATTGCGCGGCATGGACAAGTCCGACGGTGAGCAAGCCATGTGCCTGGCGCCGGAGCGGCGTGAAGAGGTCCGTCGCGCCGGCCTGCTTGGTCAAGACGGCGCCCTGGCCTGTGACGGTTGCCCCAAGCACGAAGACTGTCTGTACACGCGACAGTTCCTGGCGACGGACAAGACCTGGATCATGTCGTCGTTGATGATGCCGTTTCGGCTCAAG
>CAIYBN010000056.1 GCA_903924465.1 uncultured Myxococcales bacterium
CCGCGGTGGACGCGGTGGTTTTGAAGTCACCGGAACGATACGCCGTCATTGTCTTTTTGCGAGGTTACGCCGCCGTCGGAACAGCGGTCGGCTGGAAGTCTGCGGAATCAGATCGAAGATCAGTCTGCAGATGCGCCCCGCGGTTCAAAGTCGGTTGACTTCGCCGCGGGCGTAACGCAATCTGGAGCGCGTGGTGGTCGCCCTGCGTTTTGCCCGCAGCGAGATCACGGTCTGAATGACCGCACGTTGGGTCGCCTGCCAGGGCGGCCCTTCGTTGCTTTTGAGTCTCAGCGATCCGCGACGGTCCGCGCAAGGATCGGCGATCAAGATCGGATCAAGGCTTCCGCGAGATGCGATCGCCCACGATTTCCCGACTCAACGAATTCGCCTACTTGACGCGACATCCACGATAGCGCCGCTCGCGGACGTCAAGTGATTACGCTGGGTTGCGTGTCATTTCCTGCACAGATCGGCGCGATCGCGCGGAGAGCAGTGCCAACTCGCTGAAACGCATGCCTTTGTGATTATTGGTCAACTTCGTGCGACGGCTTGTGTCCCTTCGGCCAAACGCGCCCGCCTTCCAATGGCGCCGGCTCGGCTGCATCGTCGCTGGTCTCGACAGCGGCTGGCTTGCGGTGCTTCTCGGGTGGCTTTGGCTTGGCGACGGTAGTCTGCGGCGTCGCAGCGGCCACTGGCGGCGTGGTAGCGTCCTCGCCGTTCGTGGCGTCTGCTGACGCGCTGTCGGCTTGGAGCGCCTGTGCTGTGGAAGCCTTCGTCTCGACCACCGCCTTGCCGACGAAATAGCCGATGACCGTCAGCATCATCACGACGAACACCACGCCGGTGACCGTGCCGAGCAAATCGCGCGGTGGCGGCGTCGCGGCTGGGACGTCGAGCGCAGGCAATGCAACTGGCGCAACCTCAGCGGTAGCCGCTGGCACCACAGGCGGGGCGAGCATCGGCGGAGTCGGTTGAATGGTCGGCGCTGGCGGGCGACAGGTCGTCTCTAGGTCAAACACCAGCGCCGTGTTCAACTCCTCCACGCGGCGCGAAATGTAAGAGACTTCTGCCAGGATCAGGCAGAGCCAGGTGGTGATCCCGCCGATCGCCACGCAAAGAAACAACCGCCCGCTCCCGATCATGATCGACCCGAGAAGGATTGCGCTGAGCAAGCAAATGCTCACCCCGCTGAAGATCGTGACGAACAGCCAACCGAACCAAGAACGCAGATATAGCCGGTGCGCCCCGATGGAGCCTAGGAAAAACCATAGTAGATACGCGACTGTGACCGACTTCTTGCGCGCCTCGTACTTGACCAAGAGAGTGCCATCCATTCCGAACCTCCCGACGCCCATCCCGCGGACTTATCTTCCAAGAAGCGAATTGGTCACTGATGTCGCGGTCTTGAGGCAAATCGCATCCTCATATGTGCCGGACCGAAGGCAAAGTGTATCGCTGGCATAGATTGTCAACGGCCACACCAACTGGACCACAGTTCGGCCACAAACTAGGTACCACCCCGCGCAAGCGAAGCGAGCGCATGCCCGCGAGGTCGCGCGCAGCGCGAACAAGCGTACCCGCGCTTACACGCACACCTGACGTCGCAGCGGACACCAGCCCCCATAAGCCCCCTTGCAAGGGGGCTTATGGGGGCGCGCGCGACCGCCTCGACCGTGTTTCCTTGTTATTGTCGTGATTTCAGCAAGCTACGGACTTGAGTCGGTCGGCTACTCCGCCCGACCAGGCTTGCGCCGCTTGCGGTACGACTCGCCATCGATGACGAGGTCATGCGCCTGATTGACGAACCGGTCCAGCGCGGCCTGCGCTTGCAGCTGCGGCGTCATCATTTCCAGCCACTCCGCCGGCTCGCGATTTGACGTCACAATCGTCGAACGCCGCTGCAGCCTCTCACCGACAATCTCACTGAAATCCCCAGTGTCCATCGCATCGAGCGGCTGCTGCGCGAAGTCGTCGATGATGAGCAGGTCCGCCGTGCACAGCCGCCGCATCTGCTCCGCCCAGGTCTGGTCGAGCCGTCCGGCGCGCAGGCTGCGGTGCAATTTGATGGCCGGCTCGCACACCACCTTGAGCCCGCGCGCGCAGGCAAGATGGCCGAGTGCGTGTGCCCAGAACGTCTTGCCGACGCCGACCGGACCGAGAATCTGCACATTCTGATGGTCGTCGATAAAGCGCAGCGTCAGCAATTCCGCCAGCTTGGTGCGGTCGTAGGTCACCCTGGAGGTCTCATCCCAGACGCCCGACACCATCACTGGATCGAGGCCGGCCTTGTGCGCGCGCATCTGCGTGGCCTGGGCGTCGCGTCGGCCGATCTCGTCGTGGCACAGCACCAGCAGCAAGTCCTCGTGCGGCATGTGCTTTTCTTTCGCCTGGGCCAGTCGCACCGATAGCGTGTCCAAGAGCGGTGACAGCCGAAGCCGCCGCAGCGCTGTTTTGAGATCCTGGCTCACTTCAACCGTCATCATGGCTATCTCCTTGGTTTGATTGTTTTCTCACGGCAAACTCCGCCGGCGCGCGCGCAAACCGCAGTGGCACGACGCGGCCCATCGCTGGCGGCGAGGGCTGTGGCGTCGGCCGGTCATGCAAGCCGCGGGCCACGATGCGCTCGACCCGTGTCACGTCGACGAGATCCAGGGCCAGCAGCTGCCGGCACGCGCCATTGACCGCAGCGCCGCCCCAGGTCTTGCACTGCCCGAGCAGGCGGTACACGTGCCGCACGCGCGACCACGGCAGCGGACTATCCAGCAGGCGCTGCGCCATCTGCGCCACCGAATCGCCGTGCGCCTGAGCCTGGCGCAGCAGGATTTGCGTGTCGCGCAGCGCGTAAGCCAGCTTTTCCTCGGGATAATCAGCCGGGTCGACCTGCGGCTTGCCCAGCGTCCCGCGCACATGCACCTTGACCAGCACCGCGCCCTGATAGGCTTTGATGGTGCTGCGGTCGGCGCGGTACTCCAGGGTCTTGCCGACCAGCGCCGAAGGCATGGAATACAGAACCTTCTGCACGATCAGCATCTGGTCGCGCCCGACCTTGGCCGTGCCCCAGACCGCGATGTCATACGGCTCCGTCGGCGCCGGCAGCAGGTGCGGCTGCTCGCGCGCGGCAAAGTCCTCGGCGGGCTTGCAGTACGTGGTGCCGTGGAGCCGCGGACCGGCGACATCCAAGCACCAGCGCAGCGCAATCTCTTTCGCTGCGGGCAGCGTCGTGAACGTTTCTCCTGCCCACATGCTGCCTTGCACGTACTGCACGTCGCGCTCGACCCGCCCCTTGTCCTGGGGCGTGCGCACCCGCGCCGGATCGGCGAAGAAGTCGCGCGACTGCATGTACTCGAGAAACCCGCGGGCAAATCGCGGCGTGAGCGCGTCGGCCTCGGCCACGATGCCTTTGCAATTGTCCGGAATCAGCACCTCGAACACGCCGGCGTAGAACGCCCAGGCGGCTTCCATCCCTTCGATGATGGTCTCGGTCGTCTGGTCCCAGCACGGCCAGACGAAGCAGTGCCGACTGACATTCGGCGTGAAAACCAGCGCTTGCAGCTTGCGTCGCTTGCCAGTGTCGGGATCGATGACCCAGGCGAGATCGGTGAAGTCGACCTGCAGCTCCTTGCCCGGCTCGCCGTCAGCCACGCGAACCGTCGGCCCCGGCTTGCGGCTGCGGCCGAGATCTTCGGCGACAAACCGCCGCAGCGTCCGCTCGGGCACCTGCACACCGGTCAGGCGGTGCAACAACACCCCGATTTTCGGCGTCTTGATGTCCTGCTCGACCCACGCCAGCAGCTGCTCGCGGTGGGTCAGGCAATGCGCGCGCATCTGCCCAGGCGTGCTGTCCCGCCCAGGCAGCAACGCGTGCGCGACCTGGCCGATCAACTCGTCAGTCAAAAGCCGCCGATCCTCACGGCTTGGCGGGTCGCGCCGCTGCAAACCGAACCGCTGCGCCGCCTCGATGTAGCGCCGCGCCGTCCTCCGGTCGACACCGCAAATCGCGGCAACTGCGCGAAATCCTTTGCCGCCGAGCCAAATCCGCAGTACTTCCTTGATTTCCGTCACTGTCAGCTCCCGGTATGCCATCACTCCTCCCAGTGTTTCCAGGAGAAGTCCATGACATTACGGGCCGATTCACGCCAGCGGGTGGTCCCTAGTTTGTGGCCGAATACCGGTCCCATCCCGATGGCCGAACTCGGCCCTCGGTGGGTGGTTTACCGTGGCCGCGGACACATAGATGCCAGCCGGGCTCGTTGACGCTCGGCGAAAGGTACCCGGAGAGATCTTGAAGTCAGATCGCAAGCCGTCGTCGGTAACCATGCAAAGCGCATGTGGCGCAACCCGCGCATTGCACCCAAAGGACTGGTAGCCCAGGAACGTGCCATGCCGGTCCCACGCCTTTGAGGCACTCACGGCTATGCACTCCTCGCCGTTCTCGCCGCAAATTTCGCTGCCTGACTTGTTGAGCGTGATTGGCCTTCGTTTGGCATGCAGCAGTTCGTCGTTGATGACCTTGCCGTGGACCGCACCCAATCGCTGGACCGCCGCTACCGCGGCATCCGTGCGCCCGGCCGCGGCGTCGATCGCGGTCAGTTTGGACTCCAGAGATGCCACGCGTTCCTCGGCGCGATTGGCGACGCTGCGGGCAGTGCGCGCCTCCGTGACCACGGACGCACCCACGAGTGCGCAGAACACCAACGTCGCCAACAAGCCCGCGACGGCCCAGCGCCACCAAATGCGTCGTCGCGGCCTCAGTGATGGAATTGGGTCGGCCGAGGATATCTGGCGATCTGGCACCGCGGGCTCAACCTGCCCGGACGTTCCGCAGTCCGGGCAGTCGAAGTTGACTGAACCGGCAATGTCATCAGCAACTTGCACGTTGATCAGGCAAGCGCAATTGGCGCACGTGGTCTGGATGATGTGCATGTGGCTCGCCTCCCCTGGTGGTGCTCCGAAGTCGGAGCGGAGACATAGCTTGCCGGGGCTACGCTGTCCAGATGAAGGACGCGCATTCAGCCCTTGTCGAGCATCTTCAGCGCCAGATGACGGCTCGATCCTGGAACATCAATCGGCTGGCGGACGCGGCGGGAATTGGGCGCGGAGCGCTCAGCGAAGTGATGAGCAAGAAGCGCAGCCCGACGCTGCAAACGCTACAGAAACTCGCGAATGCGCTGGAGATTGATGTTGGTCGGTTGCTGCTCGCGGACGAGCCAGCCGCCACGCCATCGCAGGCCACGCGGTGGAAGGCGCGACGCGATCTGAATCGGCTGGATCGGGAGGAGTGAGCGCGGCGGCTACGGCTTCTTGGCCCAGCGGGCCGCAGCAGCCTTCCGTGCGCTCTCCGCGCGCTGCTCGGGCGTGAGCTTGGCCGCGCGCGCCTTCCCGCCCTTGAGGCCGCCTTTACGGCCGAGCGCAACCGCGGCAGGATCGCGCGTGTCCTCTGGCTCAGGATCGGGCGCGACCTGGCGCGTGGCGATCTCGCCGATCAGGTGGGCCAGTTGGTTGACGTCGCGGGGTCGTTTGCGTGAGCGGTTTGGCATGGTCGCAGTGTAAGCGACGGCGGATCGGGCTGCAAGCGCGTCCCGGTTCAAACTGTCGCACTACCAGCGGCGTCAACCACGTCCAGCGCTGGCTGCATCTGTGCTACGCTTCGCGCTGGCGCCGCCGGATTGGCAAGCCCTTGTACCTGCCGGAAGCTGCCATGACCACCGATTCCCTGCCGTCCGAACATCCGGACATTGCCCACCTTGGATTGTCCGAAGCCTCGCTGCGCGTCCTGCGCGAGCTCGGTTTTTCCCGCCTGACGCCGATCCAAGCCCGAAGCTTGCCGGTATTGCTGCGTGGTGAGGATCTCGTCGGCCAGTCCGCGACGGGCAGCGGCAAGACCGTGGCATTCGCGCTGCCGCTCCTCGATCACCTCGACGCGGATCAGCGCATGCTTCAGGCGCTCGTGCTGTGTCCGACCCGCGAACTGGCCAATCAGGTGGCGGCCGCGATTCGCACGCTGGGCCGACATCGCCCAGGCTTGCGGGTGCTCGTGCTCGCCGGCGGGATGCCGTCCGGGCCGCAGCGCAAGGCCTTGCAGGAGGGCGTGCACGTGGTTGTCGGTACGCCGGGGCGCGTGCAGGACCACCTCGACCGTGGCCTGGATGTGGCGCAAGTGCGCACCGTCGTGCTCGATGAAGCCGACCGGATGCTCGACATGGGCTTTCAGGAATCGGTGGAGAAAATTCTGCGCGCGCTGCCCGTGGAGCGACAGACCCTGTTCTTCTCGGCGACCTTTCCGCCGTCCATCGCCGCGATGAGCCGGAACTGGCAGCGCAAGCCGCAGCACGTGACGATTGCCGAATCCGGAAGCGAAAAGCCGGCCATCCGCCACATCGTCCATCTGGTGGCCGTCGAAGAAAGGCAAGCGGCTCTGGATGCGGTGCTGCGCAGTCATGCGCCGACATCGGCGTTGGTGTTCTGCAATCTCAAAGACTCCGTTCGCGACGTGGCAGCGGCGCTGGCCAGAGCAGGATTTGCCGTCGAGGCGCTGCACGGCGATCTGGAGCAGCGTGACCGCGATCGCGTGATGGCGAAATTCCGCAATGGCACAACGCCCTTCCTCGTCGCGACCGACGTGGCCGCGCGCGGGCTGGACATTGCCGGGCTGGCGGCGGTGATCAACTACGAATTTGCTTCGACGCCGGACACCTATGTGCACCGCACAGGGCGGACCGGACGGGCCGGCGCTCCAGGGCTGGCCATCTCGCTGGTGACGCCGCGCGACGTGGATCGGCTGAAGGCCTGCGAAAAGGCCGCGGAAAGTGCGATTGAACGGCTCCCGGTGCCCACGAGCGCCCCGCCCAAGTCAGTGGCCGCGGCTGTGGCGTTGGATACCCTGTTCATCAGCGGCGGGCGCAAGGACAAGCTGCGACCGAGCGATATCCTTGGCGCGCTGACCGGCGAAGCGGGCGTGGCGGCGACGGAGATCGGCCGTATCGAGATCAGCGATCGCTTTACCTACGTGGCGATGCCGCAGCGCGTGGTGGCCAGACTGCTGGCCAAGTCGCCCGGGCTGCGCATCAAGGGCCGGACCTTTCGTCTCGAACGCGTGCAATAGCAAGGTGTTGAGAAGCCAGAGGAGAAATTCCACGCGATGAAATCCGCAGCCGACCTGTTCCTGGGCCTGACGCCCGACGCCGTGCTCGCGGCGATCGAGGCCTCCGGGCTGCGTTGTACGTCGGTCTGCTGGCCGCTGAATTCCTATGAAAATCGCGTGATGGAAGTGGAACTGGCCGATGAAGCGCGGACACGTTTGGTGACCAAGTTCTACCGGCCGCAGCGTTGGAGCCAAGCGCAAATTCTGGAGGAGCACGCGCTTCTGGCCGAATTGCACGCCGATGAAGTGCCGGTCGTGCCAGCGCTGACATTTCCAGATGGCGGCACCTTGCGGCAAATCGCCGTCGCGGGCGGCGCAGATGTTGTGTGGTTTTGCCTGTTTCCGCGTTTCGGTGGGCGCGCACCGGAAGAAGTGGATGATGCCCTCGCCACGCGCCTGGGTGCCCTGTGCGCGCGCATCCATGTGGTTGGCGCGCGCAAGCCCTTTGCGGCGCGACAGCAGCTCAGCGGCGCGACCTACGGCGGTGCGCCGCTCTCGGTGCTGGAAGCGTCAGGTCGCGTGCCCACACCGCTGCGGCGGCGTTTCTTCACCGCCGCGAACGCGCTGATTGTCGTCACCGACGAGTGGCTGCAAGGCACGGCGATGCAGCGCATCCACGGCGATTTCCATTTGGGCAATCTCATCCAGCGCGACAATATCCTGTACGCGCTGGACTTTGACGATGCCCTGACGGGGCCGCCGGTCCAGGATCTGTGGATGTTGCTGCCGGGCCGCGACGTCGACACGGTGCGTCGCCGCGAGCTGTTTCTGCAAAGCTACGAGCAATTTCGACCGTTTGATCGCACCTCCCTACGGCTGATTGAGCCGTTGCGCGGGCTGCGCTTGGTGCATTTCTGCGGCTGGTTGGCGGCGCGTTGGCACGACCCGATTTTCCCGCAGACTTGGCCGCAGTTCGCGACCGACGCGTTCTGGCACGAAACGACGGACACGCTGGAGGAGGCCCTGGATTTGACGTGGGCGGCCCCGGATACCGCGGTCGTCGCGCCGCAAGTGGACGTACCGGAAGCGACAAACGCTGATTTCTTCTGGGATTGGGAGAAGTAGTCCGGCGGTCAAACCGCGACGGCGAAATCGCGTAGTGCCGCGTTCAGGCTGGTTTTGCGATCGGTCGATTCCTTGCGCTGGCCGATGATCAGCGCGCAGGGCACGCCGTAGTCGCCCGCCGGAAAGGATTTCAGGCGTGTGCCTGGAATCACGACGGAACGGGCGGGAATGCGGCCGCGAAGTTCCACGGGGGCGGCGCCAGTGACGTCGATGATGGCCGTTGAACTCGTGAGGACGACGCCCGCACCGACAACGGCTTCCCGTTCGATGTGCATGCCTTCCACGACGATGGCGCGCGATCCGATGAAACAGCCGTCTTCAATGATGACGGGACGCGCGCTGGTCGGCTCCAGGACGCCGCCGATGCCGACGCCGCCGGCCAAGTGGACGTCGCGGCCGATCTGCGCACACGATCCGACGGTGGCCCACGTGTCGACCATCGTGCCAGAACCGACCCGAGCGCCGATGTTGACATAGCTGGGCATCAGGATGACGCCGGGCTCCAGAAAGCTGCCATAGCGCGCGACGCCGGGCGGCACCACGCGCACTTGTTGCCCGGCCAGATTGTGCTTGAGCGGAATCTTGTCGTAGAACTCGAACGGTCCCACTTCATGCACGGTCATCGCCGCGACGCTGAAGTACAGCAGAATCGCTTCTTTGACCCACGCGTGAACGATCCAGCCGTCCGCGGTCGGCTCCGCGACGCGAATCTCGCCGCGGTCGAGCGCGGCGATGGTGTCCAGGACGGCTTCCACGTAGCGCCGCTCCGCCAGCAAGGCGCGGTCGGCATAGGCGGCAGAGACGAGTTCTGCGAACTGCATGATTACGGCGCTGCCGGGGATGGCGCTGCCGCCGGAGCGGCCGGGGCAGCAGGCGCGTTCGGAGCAGCGGCCTGATTGGGTTGCGCCGGCGGCGACTTGTCGTCGGTTTCCGGCTTCGCCTGCGTAGCGGGCGCGGTGGCGGGCGCGATCGGCGTCACGTCTTCCACGGCGGAACGATCCGAATTGTGACGCGACAGCACGATCGACAGCAGCATGAACAAGACGGCAGCGCCGGTCGTCACGCGCTTGAAGACGCTCGATGCGCCGCGGCCCGCTGTGCCTGTACCACCGCCGCCGCCCAAGCCGGAGCCGCCGCGGCCCAGCTGACCCGGTTGGATCAGCACCACGACGATGAGGAACAGGCAAATGATGATGTAGAGCGTGATGGCGAGGTAATAAAGCACTGAAACTCCTGAAGATTCTCAATCTGTTGCGCGAATGCCCGGATTACGGAACTGCGCGGCCGGCGCGGACGATCGCGGCAAATTCATCTGCCGTCAAGCTCGCACCGCCGACCAACATGCCGTCGATGTCGCTTTGTGCGAACAATCCCGTGGCGTTACTGCCTTTGACGCTGCCGCCATATTGGATGCGGCAGTTGGCGGCAAAAGCTGCGGAAAAACGCGTGGCCAGCCAAGCGCGAATGTGCGCGTGGACCTCCTGCGCCTGTTCCGGCGACGCAGTCAAACCAGTGCCGATCGCCCAAACCGGTTCGTAGGCGATGATCAGATGCTGCAGTTGATCGGCCAGCAGGCCGTCGAGCGCCACGGTCAGTTGGCGGTCGACCACAGCAAATGTCGTGCCGTTTTGCCGTTCCGCCAATTGCTCACCCACGCACAACACGGGCTTCAGACCCGCCGCCAGGGCCGCGCGCAGCTTCTTCGCGACGATTTCATCCGTGTCGCCAAAGACGGACCGCCGTTCAGAGTGGCCGACGAGCACGTGCGTGGCGCCTGTGGACACGATCATCGCCGCCGAAACCGCGCCGGTAAACGCGCCTTTGGCCTCAAAATGCAGATCCTGCGCGCCCACATTCACGTGACTGCCCGCAACCTTGTCCGCCACGGCCGCCAGGAACGGAAACGGCGGAAACAGCAGCACGTCGCCCAGCCGCTGCGAGCCCAGACGATGCCGCACTTCCTGGGCCAAGGCGATGGCCTCGGGCAAGGTCGTGTGCATCTTCCAATTGCCGCCCGTGACTGGGGTCCGTGCCATGACTATCTCCGTCCGCCGCGCAGGGCCGCGATGCCGGGCATCGGTTTGCCGCTGATGAACTCGAGCGATGCGCCGCCACCCGTCGAGACGTGTGAAATCAGCGGTGTGACGCCAGCCTTCTTCACCGCCGCGACGGAATCGCCGCCGCCGACAATCGAGGTCGCAGCTGTCTGCGCGATCGCTTTGGCAAGCGCCATCGTCCCGGCCGCAAACGCGTCCATCTCAAAGATGCCCATCGGCCCATTCCACAGGATCGTCCGCGGCGCGCCTTTGCCGATGCCACCCGCCAGCATGTCGCAGTACGTCTGGATCGTCGCCGGTCCAATGTCCACCGCGATGTCGTCGTCGGCAAAATGGCCGTTGTCGACGATCCGCGATGGCGCATCCGCCTTCACTTCCTTGACCACCACGTGATCCTGCGGCAGCAGCACGGTCACGCCGCGCTCTTCGCAGCGCTGCAGCAAGTGCTTGGCCAGCTGGACGTGGTCCCGCTCGACCAGGCTCAGGCCCATGTTGTGGCCTTGCGCCGTCAGGAACGTGTAGGCCATCGCACCGCCGATCACCAGCACGTCGACGATTTGCACCAGCGACTCGATGACCTCGATCTTGTCGCTCACCTTCGCGCCGCCAAGAATCGCCACATACGGCGACTCTGGGCTCTGCGTCAGCTTCGACAAGTACTCAATCTCGCGTTCCAGCAGGAAACCCGCCGCGCGCGCGGGCATGAGCCGCGGGAGCGCCGACACGCTGGCATGTGCACGGTGCACGCAGCCAAACGCATCGTCGACGTAGATATCGCACAGATCCGCCAGTTTCCGGGCAAAATCCTCGCTATTCTCCTCTTCCTCCGGGTGAAACCGCAGGTTTTCGAGCAGCACGACCTGACCCGGACGCTGGTTGGCGATGAGATGCACCGCCGCATCGCCGATGCAATCGTCGGGCAGCAGCACATCACAGGCCAACAATTCCGCGAGTTTGCGCGCGACCGGTTCCAGCGAGTACTTCGGATTCTTCTTGCCCTTGGGTCGCCCCAGGTGCGAGCAGAGAATCACCCGCGCATCCGCCTTGCGGCAGAACTCGATGGTCGGAATCGCGCCGCGAATACGCGAGTCATCCGTGATCACGTCGCCGTCCAGCGGCACGTTGAAATCACAGCGAATCAGCACGCGTTTTTGCGCCAGCAGGCCCTCGCGGGTCGGCTGATCGCGGCTTTGTTCCCGGTTCAGATCGCGAATGGACAGGATGCCAAGCGCCCGGAGCATTGCCCCGGGTTCAGCCGCCTTTTGCGTCGTTTCCATGTGGCCTCCGCCGGCCGCGCGCTACAGCGCGGTCAGGATGTGATTCGCCAGCGCGTACAAGCGGTTGGTGTAGCCCCACTCGTTGTCGTACCACGCCACGACTTTGACCAGATTGCCACCCTGCACGTGCGTCATGCTCGGATCGAACACGGAACCGGTCGCCTCGCCGATGAGATCCGAGGACACGACCAGATCATCCTCCACACGCAAGGTGCCCGCGGGGTACTTGGCCGCCGCGGCCCGCAGCGTGTCGTTCACTTCCTGAGTCGTCGTAGCCTTTTCGACCGAGACGACCAGATCGACCAGCGACACATCCGGAACCGGCACGCGCAGCGCAACGCCGTGCAGCTTGCCCATCAGCGCCGGCACGACCAGACCGATCGCCTTGGCGGCGCCCGTCGAGGTCGGCACGATGTTCTGGCTGGACGTACGACCGCGACGCGGCTCTTTCTTGTGCGGCAGGTCGAGTACGACCTGATCGCCGGTGAACGCGTGCACCGTCGTCATCACGCCGCCGACGACGCCAAACGCCTCGTGCAACGCTTTGGCCAGCGGCGCCAAGCAAGTCGTCGTGCAGGAAGCGGCCGAAATGACCGTGTGTTCCGGCTTGAGCGTTTCGGTATTGATGCCAAACACGACCGTCGCATCCGGTGCTTCTTTGGAATCACCCGGCGCGGAAATCAGCACGCGCTTGGCACCCGCGGTCAGGTGCGCGGCGGCGGCCGAGCGCTTGGTGAACTTGCCGGTCGATTCGATCACGAGATCGATGTCGAGCTCTTTCCACGGCAACGTCGCCGGATCCGTTGCGGCGAACAGCTTGACCTTCTGATTGCCGACGGTCAGCACACTGCCGTCGAGCGAAACGGTGCCTTTGAACTTGCCGTGCGTGCTGTCATAGCGCGTCAGGTAAGCGAGGGCGGACGGATCGGCCAAATCATTGGCAGCGACCAGTTCAAAGGGGCAATTGGGATCGAGTGCTGCAACACGGGTCAAGCAGCGACCGATGCGACCAAAACCGTTGATAGCGACGCGGGGACGACGAGTGGCGGACATTTTGGACTCCATAACGGGGAGGAAAGCCCCGTGGGGTCCGGGATGATAAGTCGATCGGCCGGCAGGGTCAACGCGGTGGCGCGCGACCGCCCGTCAACGCATCCAGCAGCGCTGCCACCTGCGCCGACGTGTGTGCGACGTGCCGCAACGTGGTCGCTTGGGCTGCGAGTGCCACGGCCGCCAACGCAAGTCCGCCGGCACTCGGCAGCGCGCCCATTCCCACACCCAACAGTGCGCCCACGCCCGCCAGCACGGCGGCCACCTCCAGCACGCGCGTCCAGGTGTCCAACCCTTTGAGACGCCGCCGGTGCTCCAAAACCAGCGCGACAACGTGCTCGGTCTCCAAGGGTGGCGAATGCGCCGCCAGGGTAGAACGTGGGGCAGTCGGCGGCAGCGGGCGCGCAGGCTGCATGTGGGCCGGCACTGGCGGCCCGTGGCGCAGGATCTTGCCCGGCGGTGGAAACGCGACGCCGGATCCCGGCGGAATGGTCTTTTGCGGCGCCGCGGGATGCGGCACCCCGGGATGGGCGTCGTCCGGTCCGGCTTCAAACGTTTGAATGACGTCTGAACTTTCCTTCTTCCCACTCACCGGCAGCCGAATCGGATGGTCGGGCGCGTGCACCGGCGGGAGCAGCCCCTTCGGCGCGATCGTCCCGTGCTGGCCGGCCAGTGTAGAGTTGGTATTCGGGCCAAAAACCGGTACGAGCGGCTGCCGTTCGACCGACATCGGCTCGGGATTCTGTCGCGCCAGGTCCGCCACCATGGGCAGCGCGCGCGACGGCGGGTGATCGGGCAATTCCGGCTCGACGTCCGACGGCACGCGCGCCTGTGGCGGCAGCGTTCCGTGCTGCAGGAGCGTCACATCCGCTTCGCGCGGCGGCAGCGGCAAAATGGCCGGCGGGTCCTCACGGTGGCTGGGCATCTGGGCCTCGTCTGGCGCGTTCGCTGAGGTCGGTCACGGCTTGGGGCGTTGCGGATTCGCGACCTTGCATTGACCGAGCAAGGTGTCCAGCGCCTGCACCAACGGTTGGCGCGCAGGTTCCGGCAAGTTAGCGCGCAAAACGACGCCGCGCAACGCATCTTCCAGGTCGATCGGTCGGCAATGGTTGGGCTCGCGCTCCAGATCGATGTTGTGACCCAGCGCCATCAGCGGTCCCAACGTCGCCGCGGACGGCAGCTTGCCCTTGGCCGCCGCAAACAGCGTCGCGGGACTCAGCGGCCGCGCGTTGGCCAAATCCTCGCGTTCAGCGATGCCTTGCGGCTTGAGCGACTGGGCATAGCCGTACACGATCGCTTCCTCGGGAGTCAGTTGCGCAAGGCCAATCAGCGCGGCATCTGCATCACCGCGAACACCGTGCCGCGACGCGATCGCCTGCCACGCCACATCGGCGGTTTGATCCGCGGTCTGGCGCGCAACCAGCACGGCGGCGTTGAGCGCAACAATCGCCAGATCGCCCGTGGCATCGCGCTGCATCGCGTCGATCAGGGACAACGCATCCAGCCGCGCACCGCCGGCCAATTCGCCAATGAGCGGATCCTTGAGCCAGCCCTTGAACACGGGCGCAGTGACGACAAACGGCGTCGACGCGGGCGGCGGTGCGGCCGTACTCGCCTTTGACGGAGCACGCTGAGCGGGCGTCCATTCCGGAGGCGGAGGCGGCAACTGAATCGGCGCCGACAGGTTCGCCAGCTCATGCCCGGCACAGGCCGTCGCCAAACCGCGTGCCAACGCGTCGACGCGCTCGGCTGCCGCCAGACGCACACTCTCGGCACCGCCGTCGCGCGCACTTCTGGCCAACTGTACCGCATGACTACAGGCGGTTCGCGCATCCGGGTCCGCCGCCGCCGCGACGAGCGCATGGGCAGCCCGAATCGCCTGGATCGTCGGCGCCTGCTGTTCGGCGTATTCCAGCAGTTGTAGCGCGCCCGCGTCACTCACTTTGGCCGACCGCGTCTGCAGCCGTTTCGTGTCAGCGCCCGCCGCCAGCGCGCGCAGCCAGCCCAGCACGAACGCCTGGCGGGCATTCAACTGGTCGACGTCGATGTCGCGGGCCCGCAGCGCACCGGACGGGCCGATCGCCAACCGCGCGAGCAAGCCCTGCGTGACAAATGCATCCACGGCGTGACGGGCCACGCCGGCCGCGCCCACTGCATCCACGACCGCCCACGCGCGATCGGTTGGAAAGCGCACATCGAGCACCTTTTCCCGATCCAGGAGGGTCAAGTAGCCTTGCGATCGCACGGCGAGCACCAGTGGATGGTCTGCGTATGCGGCGTCCACGTGGATGGATTCCAGCAGCAAGGGCTGTGGTTGTGCCAGGACCGTGGACGCAATGAGCAGGGTGAGGGCGACGAGAAATCGGGGCATGACGGACTCCGCAGACTGGGCACACGGTAAACGGACGGGCCGCTGGAATCAATCGTGGCGCCGTGCCGGCGGTCTGTGACCAGAGATTCGATGGTGAATTCCGCAAGCGTATTGCGTTTGCGTGCTCTTGCGGCGACGATCCGCCGGCCCTTGTCCGGGCACGTGGAGACGGTGAGTGCGCAGCAGCATGTTTCAGCGACGGTTTGTGATTGTCTCCGGCAAGGGCGGCGTGGGGCGATCCACGCTGGCGGCCTCGCTGGGTTTCGCCGCGGCGCGCTACGGCATGCGAACCTGCGTGGTGCAACTGAATACCCGCGACGAGCTGGGGCGCATCTTCGCCGTCGATGCCAGCGGTTACGAGCCGGTGCCCCTGGTCCCCGGGCTGCCGCTTTTCGGCTGCAACCTGCGCCCGGTGGATGCGCTGCGCGAATATGGCCAAATGAAGCTGCACTTTCGCACGCTGCACAAATTGGTCTTTGAAAATGACGTGATGCAACGCCTGCTGCGGATGATTCCGGGGATGAATGAGCTCGTGCTGTTGGGCAAGGCTTGGCACATGGAGGCGCAGGAACGCGGCAGTGATGGCCAGCCAGCGTGGGATCTGATCATCGTCGATGCACCGGCAACGGGGCACGGCGTGTCGCTCTTGCGCCTGCCGCAGACGATTCTCGCCGCCGTGCCGGTGGGGCCAATGGCCGACGACGCCCGCCAGATGCAGGCGCTGCTGGAGGACCCGGCCCGCACGGCGCTGCATGTCGTGACCCTGCCGCAGGAACTGCCGGCGACGGAAGCGCTGGAGCTGTGCGATGAAGCGCGGCTCAAACTGGGCATGCCGACTGGCAATTTGTTCGTGAACATGATCCTGCCGCCGCTTGTGGACGATCGCCAATTGCGGGCGATCCAGCGCGCGGAGCCGGAGACGCCGCTGATGGTGGACACGGTGACGGCGGTCGCGGCGCACGTGCGCTGGCACGACGCCCAGCAGCTGCAAGTGCGCAGGCTGCAAAAGGCCTCGGCCTTGCCGGTGGTGGAGCTGCCGCACTTGTTTTGCACCATCGGCCGGGCGCAAATCGAGGTGCTGGCCGATGCGCTTGTCACGGGGATGGAAGCCGCCGAAAGTCGTCAGCGCGGAGCGGCGCGATGAGGCGCTGCCTGCTGTGGCTGGGCTTGCTGGCCATGAATCATGCCGCGCTGGCGGTTGAGCCGCGTGTTGCCGGCAAAGGACACGCCATGCAGATGCACAAACCGGTGGATGCAACTGCCGCAGAGGCCGCGGCGCGGGCGCGCGAGACGACCTACCAGCAGAGCGGCGCGCAGGTCCGGCTGCTGGCGGTGCTGCCGTACGGCGCGGGGGTGGTCGAGCACTGGCAGCTGGCAAACGGGCTGCAGATCGTGCTGGCGGTGGATGCCCTGGTGCCCGTGGTCGCAGTGCAATCGTGGCTCTGCGTCGGTTCGGCCGATGAAATCGCCGGCAAGACCGGATTGGCGCACCTTTTTGAGCACATGATGTTCAAGTCGACGGAAGCACGGCCGGCAGGAACGCTGGACCGCGTGCTGGAACAGATGGGCGGCTCTGCCAATGCGGCAACATCGCTGGATTACACGTTCTTCCAGGAAACCGTGCCCAGCGTGCACGTCCCGACCGTGTTGGACATGGAAGCGGATCGGCTGGTCAACCTGGATCTGACGGCGGCGGCGTTTCGCAGTGAATTGAGCGTGGTGCGCAATGAGCGGCGGGAAGTGGTCGACAACGATCCGGACGGGCAGATCGACGAAACGATGAGCGAACTGGCTTGGGGCGCGCACCCGTACGGCCATCCGGTGATTGGCACGGAGAAGGACCTGGCGGGGCTGAGCGTCGCGGACGCGCGCCAATTCTACCAAACGCATTATGCTGCTGGACGCACACTGTTGGTGCTGGTTGGCGGATTTGACCCGAATGCGCTGCTCCTGGAAGTGATTCAACATTACGGGAAGTTGCCGCAGGGACCGACGCCACAACGACCAACTGCCGCGATCCCGACGGGCGCGGCGCAACGCTCGCTGGCGATTGATGCAGGTGCGGAACGACTGGCCATGGCCTGGCGCCTGCCGCCGGGCGATCACGCTGACATGGCCGCGCTGGATGTGTTGACGGAAATGCTGGCCAATGGCGATTCCACGCGGCTGGCGCGGGCGCTGCTGTACGACAAGCCGATTGCGTCCCACGCGTCGGCGGACTTGAACGACGCGCGGCTGGGGAGCTTGCTGCAAATCCACGTGACTTTGCTGCCAGGGCAGGTGGCCAAAGAGGCGCTGGCGCGGGTTGACGCGACGATCAAGGCGCTCAACGGCTCGCAGCCGATGACGGAAAGCGAACTGCTCGCAGCAAAAAATCGTTTGAAAATGGCGCATTTCAGCGCGTTGACCAGTGTCGATGGCCGTGCTGAACAGCTGGGGCACTTTCTCGCGGGCTACGGTTCGCTGCAGCCGCTGCTGCGGTTCAGTGCGGACGTCGAGGCGGTGACGGTGGCCGATGTCCAGCGCGTCGCGCAAAAATACCTGGTGGCCGATCGCCGCGTCGTGGTGTTGGGTGAGATGGCGCCGCCCAAAGTCGCTGGCAAACGGCGGACGGGCGGGTCCAAGGGATGATTCTGATGCCGCGTCACAGCACAGCCAACATGCTGCGAAATGGCTGGGCGGGCCTGTTGATCGTGCTGCTGACCGGTCTCGCGTTGCCTGACGCCTGGGCCAAACCGAAGCGAGGTGCCATGCCCCCCCTGATCGTTGTCGAGCGGCCATGGCCGCCGGTGGTGCAAGTGCGCGTGCTGTTGTCCACCGGGTCGCTGGCGGATCCACCCGGGCAGGAAGGACTGGCGCTGCTGACGTGGGACACCGCGTTGCGCGGCGCGGGTGCGCGAGATCGCGGGCAGATGGCGCAGGCGCTGGACGCGCTGGGCGCGCACCTGGACGTGCAGGTGGACAAGCTCGGTGCCTCGCTGGTGGGTGAAGTGCTGCTGGAGCACTTGGACCCGTTCCTCGCGTTGCTGGCGGACACGCTGCTGCAGCCAAAGCTGGCGACCGACGACATCGAACAGGTGCGGGCGCAGCTGTTGGCGGACCTGACCCACCTGCACGACGACGACGCGGCGTTGGCGCACGACGCGGTCGGGCGCTACCTGTACCGCGGGCAAACGCTGGGCCGACCGACCGGTGGCACGGAAAGCACACTGCGGGCCATCACGCCCGACGCGGTTCGGCAGTTCCACAAGCATTGCGTGGTCGCTGGCAACGTGCGGGTCGGATTCGCGGGCCCGGTCGACGAAGCGACGGCGAAGTCGCTGCTCGAACGTCACATCGCCTTGCCCAGCGGCACGCCGCCCAAATTGACGTTGCCGCACACGGTGCACGACGGCCGGCGGCTGTTGCTCATCGACAAGCCGCGTCACACGCAATCGGAGGTCGTGATCGCTTGGCCAACCGTCGCCGCACACCACAAGGACATGACGGCGATCGGCATTGCCAACGCGATCCTCGGCGGCACGTTCACCTCGCGGCTGAATCGCGAGATCCGCGAGTTGCGCGGCTGGTCGTACAACACCTGGTCCGCGCTGTCGTCCGGGCCGCAGTTGACGACCTGGGCCCTGGGGTTCACGCCCGAGACGGCGGACACGACCGCGGCGCTGGAGTTGGCCGTCAAGATCCTGGAAGAAATGGCCGAGCAGGGTCTGACACCGGCAGAACTGCGCTTCGCCAAGGACTATTTGAAAGGCATGCACCTGGCGAGCCTGGAAACCGCAGAGCGCGAACTGGGCATGCGGATGCGCGCGCAGCAGCTCGGCATGGCGGCGGACGCGATCGACAACTACGCGGCGCATGTCGAGGCGGTGGACTACAAGACCATCCAGCGGGTGCTGCGCGAGCACATCAGGCCGGAGCATTTGACGGCGGTCGTCGTGGGCCAAGGGCGCGTGCTGGAGAGCAAGCTGCGGGAGTCGGCGGCGCAGTTTGAAGTGGAACTGATGCCCGCGGATGGCCAGCCGGAGCACACGAGTGCCCGTGGTCGGGCGATTGGCAAGCGGCCGACCCCGGTGGAGGAAGCACCGCCACCCGCGGTGAACGACGATCCGGCCGACTCGCCGGAAGAAGATGAACCCGGCGAAGGCAACGAGCCTGAAGACGGTGAAGACGGCGCTGTCTCGCCGGAAGGAGCCCCATGAGCGCGGATTGGACTTTGGACGACGTCGATGCTTTTGCCGCGCGGGCCCACCACGGCCAAAGGCGCAACGTCGGCGATGATAGCGCGCCCGAAGTGCCGTACATCGTGCATCCCCGCGCCGTGCGGGACGTTCTGCTGCTGGAACACCCCGACCCGAGTTTGCACGAGCCCTGGGTGCTCGCCACGGCGCTGCTGCACGACGTCCTCGAGGATTGCCCGGTCCATCCAGACCAGATGACCGCCGCGTTTGGCTCGAACGTCTGCGCCGCGGTGCGGGCGTTGTCCAAAGAGATGCGCGAGGTCGACGGCGCGACGAAGACCGACGATCAGTATTGGACCGTGCTGGCGCAATCGCCGCTGGTGATCCGCCAGATCAAGGCCGCCGATCGCGTGGACAACCTGCGATCGTGCCTGCGCTGGCCGCGCGAGCGGTTGGCGCGCAAGTACCTGGTGGAAACGCCAGTCAAGCTGCTGCCGCTGGTCGTGGACGATGCGTTCCTGTACGCGACCTTGGCGGATTTGCTGGCACAATTGCGGCGGACCTATCCGTGACGTCGACTCGCCCGCAAGTCATCACACGGCGACAGGTCATCCATCTCAGGCACAAGCAACCCAAGCGCGTTGCGCCGTCGGTCGGATGGCTTCTGTCCAGGCAATCTTGATACTTTCTTGATCCCCATCTCAGCGGTCTTGCCATCATCCTGATCCGGGTGCGCCTATCGTGGCACCGTTGGCGGGCGTGCCAGCCTGCACGTGGCTTGACGGCAGCGGAGGTCGAGCGACTGATCCGTCTGTGTACAGAAGCGCCTTTTCTCGGCATCATTGGACCAGCGCGCGTCAACGTCCGGTGCACCCATTTGGCCCTGAACAAACGCCTTGTCGCTCGCTGGGTTGTGATGATGGCGAATTCTGAATCAGGCTCATCGTTGCCCATCCGCCGTCCCAATCCGGACGCGCTGCTGGCACGCATTCAGGCCGAAGCCGCGCGCAAGGAACGAGCCAAGCTTAGGATTTTCTTTGGCTTAGCTCCGGGCGTCGGCAAGACGTTCCGGATGCTCCAGGTCGCGCGCGAGGCCGCGGCGCAGGGCGTCAACGTCCTGGTCGGTGCGGTGGAAACGCATGGCCGGAGTGAAACCGCTGGATTGCTGGACGGCCTTGCCATTCTGCCACGTCGCGACATCCAGCACGGCAACACGGTGCTCGGCGAGTTCGATCTGGACGCGGCGCTGCAGCAACACCCGACCCTACTCCTGCTGGACGAACTGGCGCACAGCAACGTCCCGGGCGCGCGGCACGCCAAGCGATGGCAGGACGTCCTGGACTTGCTGGAGGCCGGTATCGACGTCTACACGACGCTCAACGTCCAGCACGTGGAGAGCCTGAACGACGTCATTGCCCAAATTACCCACATCCAGGTGCGGGAAACCGTGCCGGATTCCATCCTCGAGCGCGCCGACGAGATCGAGCTTGTCGACATTTCCGCCGATGAACTCCTGCAGCGACTCCACGATGGCAAGGTTTACTTGCCCGAGCAAGCCCTGCGGGCGGCGCAGCATTTCTTCCAGCGCGGCAACCTGCTGGCGCTACGCGAGCTGGCCTTGCGGCGGACCGCGGAGCGCGTGGATGCCGACGTACTGGCGCAGCGTGCCGATGAAGGTGTGGAAACGCCGTGGCGCACCACCGAACGCATCCTCGTCTGCGTGGGCCCGGCGCCGGCCTCAGCGCGTCTGGTACGTACGGCGCGGCGTTTGGCGGTGGGGCTGCATGCCCCGTGGTTTGCAGCGTACGTGGAGTCGCCCCTGCATCCGTTGTCGACCGCAGATCGTCAGCGGCTGGACGCACACCTGCGCTTGGTCGAGGCGTTGGGCGGCAACGTCGTGCGGTTGAATGGCGTGCAGGTCAGTGCCGCTCTGCTGGACCACGCCCGCAAGCACAACATGACGCGCATCGTCATCGGCAAGCCCACGCATTCGCGACTGCGCGATTTTGTCCGCGGCTCGTTGCTGGATGAAGTCGTGCGCGGCAGTGGCGACATCGACCTGCACGTGATTTCAGCGGACGAGACCGCCCCGGCGCCGCCGGAGATGCCACCTGCTCAGGCGCCCGTCCATGTAGCTTCCTACACATTTGCGGTCGCAGCAGTGGCCGCTGCCACCGGGTTGGCTTGGCTGGGGCGCGTGCAACTGCCGGCGCCCGATACGGTGATGCTGTACCTGCTGGGCA
This sequence comes from uncultured Myxococcales bacterium, assembly GCA_903924465.1. Classification (GTDB taxonomy): domain Bacteria; phylum Myxococcota_A; class UBA9042; order UBA9042; family UBA9042; genus CAIYBN01. The sequence goes on from CAIYBN010000056.1 coordinate 21,383, forward strand.
TCATGGCGGTCGCGGTGCGCACCGGCAAAGGCCCATCTTTCCTGGCTGCGGCGCTGTCCGTCGCGGCCTACGATTTCTTCTTCGTCCCGCCGTTCTTCACCTTCGCCGTGAGCGATGCGCGACACGTGCTGACCTTCATGACGATGTTCGTCGTCGGCGCCGCGATGAGTACACTGATGGTGCGCACGCGGCGGCAGGAAAGGGACGCGCGTGAACGGGAGGCGCGAACCTCGTCGCTCTTCGCGCTCAGCCGCGACCTGAGCGGCGCACGCGATGAAGCGGCAGTCGCGGCGACGCTCTGCGATCACGTGGCACGCGGCTTTGGTTCCGCCGCACAGGTCGTCGCACGGCGCGGCGCGGAGTGGCGGCAATTGGGCCAAACCGGTGCTTGGCAGACCGATTCCGGCGACGACGGTCTGCTGCGCTGGGTCGTCGAACACGGCCGTGAAGCGGGCCTGGGCACCGAGACGCTGCCGGGCTCCCGCGCCCTCTGCCTGCCGATGCCGCTGGGTGAAGGCGACCGGACGGCGATCGCGCTGCTGCCGCAATACGGCAAGGCTTTGGATGGTCAGGCGCTGGCTTCGCTGCGGGCCTATGTGCGGCAGGGTGCGCTGGCACTTGAGCGCGCCCGTCTGGCCGACGTTGTGAGCACCACGGAGCTCCGGGCCAAGACCGAGGAAATGCGGAGTTCGCTGTTGTCTGCCGTCTCGCACGATCTGCGAACCCCCTTGGCCGCCATCACGGGCGCGGCGACGACCTTGCGTGAGGTGGGCATCAGCCTCCGCCCAGAACAACGCGTCGACCTCATCGAGGCGATCTGCGAGGAAGCGGACCGCATGGAACGCCTCGTCGTCAATCTGCTGGACATGACGCGCCTGGCTTCCGGGCAAATGCGCGTCAAGCGCGAGTGGGTACCGCTGGAGGAGATTGTCGGCTCGGCGCTTGCACGTTTGGAGGTCCGGCTGGGCGCACGTCAGGTCCAGGTGGCGATTCCGCCTGACTTTCCGCTGCTTCACGTCGATGCGCTGCTGTTTGAGCAGGTCTTTGTCAACCTGCTGGAAAATGCTGCGAAGTACACGCCCGCCGATTCGCCGATCGAAATCAGCGCCGAGCGGCGGCCGACGATCACGACCATCGCGGTCATCGATCATGGTCCCGGACTGCCGCCCGAATTGGCCGCGCGGGTGTTCGACAAATTTGTCCGCGGGCAGCACACTGGCGTCGGCGGCGTGGGCTTGGGCTTGGCCATTTGCAAGGGCATCATGGATGTGCACGGCGGTACAATCGCCCTGGAATCGACCCCGAAAGGTGGCGCGACGTTCCGGATCGCCCTGCCACTGACCGCCGCGCCGCCAACGATGGCTGAGGTGCCGCGACCATGACAGGTGTCGATCCACTCGCGCCACTGGTTCTGGTGGTGGATGACGAACCGCAAATGCGGCGGTTTCTGCGGGCATCGTTGAATGCCCACGGCTACCGCGTGTTGGAAGCTGGTTCTGCCGCGGAAGCGCTGATGCTCGCGACGAGCCACAATCCCGCGATCATCCTGATGGACTTGGGCTTGCCGGACGGCGATGGCATCACTGTGACGCAATCCCTGCGCGAGTGGTGCCAGATGCCCATTGTCGTGATTTCCGCGCGTGGCCGGGAAGACGATAAGGTCACAGCGCTGGATGCGGGCGCCAACGACTACCTGACAAAACCATTTGGCGTCAATGAGTTGCTGGCCAGAATGCGCGTCGCCCTGCGCCACGCGACGCCGGAACCGCAGCGCCAGGAGTTGCTGTTTGGCTCCCTGCGCATCGACCTCGTGCGCCGCATGGTGTCGCGTGACGGCGTGGAAGTGCACCTGACGCCGATCGAATACAAACTGCTGACCCTGCTCGCCCGCCACGCCGGAAAGGTGCTGACCCACCGGCAAATTCTCAAGGAAGTCTGGGGACCTGGCGCGCTGGAGCAGCCGCACTACGTCCGCGTCCACATGGCAGAATTGCGCAAGAAGGTGGAGCGCGACCCCGCGCGGCCGGAGTGGCTGCTGACCGAGCCGGCGGTCGGGTACCGGATGCGCGAGTCGTGACGGCTACTTGGCCACAATCCGGTCAAACGGCAAGTACGGCAGCAACGCTTTGGGCATCGACACCGAGCCATCGGCGTTCTGGTGGTTCTCCAAAATCGCAATCAGCCCGCGCGACAACGCAATCGCCGTGCCATTGAGCGTGTGCACCGGCCGCGCCTTGCTGGTCTCGTCCGGATAGTGGCGAATGCCCAGCCGCCGCGCCTGAAAATCCGTGCAATTGCTGGTCGAAGTCACTTCGCCGTACAGACCGCGGCCTGGCATCCAGGCTTCGATGTCGAACTTGCGGTACGCCGGCGCGCCCAGATCGCCCGAGGCGATGTCCAGCACGCGGTAAGGAATCTCCAGCGCCTGAAACAGCTCTTCCTCGATCGCCAGCAGTTCCGCGTGATGGCGATTGGACACCTCGAGATCGCCGTCGCAGAAAATGAACATCTCCACTTTGGTGAACTGGTGAACGCGGTACAGACCGCGCGATTCCCGGCCGCCAGCGCCCGCTTCTGTGCGAAAACAGTGGGAAATTCCCGCAATGCGGACCGGTAACTCGTTGGCATTGAAGATGCGATCCTGGAACATGCCGCCAATGGTGATTTCCGCGGTGCCGACCAGACACAAATCGTGGCCGGCCACCGAATACACCTGCGTTTCCTCGCCACGCGGATTGAAGCCGATGCCTTCCAGGATCGACGGCCGCGCCAGATCCGGCGTGATCACCGGCTTGAAGCCATGGGCCATGGCGCGATCCACCGCAAAGCGCTGCAGCGCGAGGTCCAGCAACACCATCTCGTTCTTCAGGAAGTAGAACTTCTGCCCGGCGACGCGCGCGCCGGCCTCGAAGTCGATGAGGTCGAGTTTCTCGGCGAGATCCACGTGATCCAGCGGGGCGAAATCAAACGCCCGCGGCGTGCCCCAGGTGTGCAGGACCTTGTGATCGTCGTCGGTATGGCCAATCGGCGTGTCCGGGTGCGTCATGTTGGGCAGTTGGCGCACAGCAGCGTCCAACTCGAGTTGCAGCACTTCCGTGTCCTTTTCCAGTTCCGCCACGCGTACTTTCAGGGCGCGACCGTGCTCGATGCGCCGCTGCCGCTCATCCGGCTCCATCTTGCCTTGCATCGCCTTGGCGGACGCGTTGGCTTCCGCGCGCGTCGTTTCCAGCGCCGTCAGCAGCTCATTGCGGCGCTTGTACGAGGCCACGACCGCCGCCACATCAGCCTTTGCGTTGCGGTTCTTGACGTTCTGCGCGACCGCTTCTTCGTGGTTGACGACGTATCGAATGTCCAGCATGGCAAGCTCCAAAGGGGCGCGCAGTCTAGCGCGGACCGAGCGCGACGAACAGCCAGCCGGACAAATCGGTCTGAAACTGTGGGTCAAGGGCGCCAGACTGATCCGCTGCTAACGCGTAAAGGCGGACGTTGCGCAGTTGACTCAGCCACGTGGGCGTCGGCTCGCTGGAGAGTGGAAGCGCCACCAGCGCGAAGCGATCGGCCACTTCTGGTGGCAGTGCAGTCTGCGGCGGGCTCTCGGGCGCAATCACCGCCAGCGACAACGGCCGCGGCCTCTCGGCCACCTGCCACACCGCGTCGCCTGCGTCCCGCGCACCAAGCAGGACCCAGCGCGTTTGCGGCGAGCGGCGATCCAGCCACGTCAACGCCGCAGTCCAGCGCGCCACCGCGCGACTTCGACGCAGCGCATCGTCCGGCTGCCGCGGCTGCGTGTCTTCCAGCCAAAGCACGTGTGCGGGCCGCTGCGCCAGGAGCGCTTGCACGGGGCGGCGCCAACGCTGCAGATCCGCGGCCGCGCCCACGTCGATCACCAGCACCGGCGCAGTCGCTGGATCGGCGGGATACCAATGGGCACGCAGCGCGGCGCCAGCGGCCATCTCCAAAGTCAGTTCTTCCGCGGGCGGCATGGGCTGTAGCTGGTGGGGCGCCGGATTGGGCGGTGGTTCGGTCACGGCGGCATCGGACAAAACGGGCCGCGGCGGAACCGGCGAATGGACCGCTTTGGCAGGCACTGGGCGGCAAGAGCGCCAGACCAGCCCGATCACCAAGAGCGCCAACAGCAGCACAAGTAGGGCACGCAAGCGCGACACAGCCAATTCCGGCGAGGCCACCATGGCCAGCAGAAAGCTTGTAGCGCCCGGTTGCGGGACCTGCAAGCGGCGGAGGCGACGATTCGCGTGGTGGAATCGCCAACGAGGGCTGCAAACCGCCGGCAGTCACGCTATGCTCCGCCGCCGCGCCGCCGACCGATCAGTCGACCGCTGCCGAGAGGAAGTACGTATGTGGACCCGAGAACAGCTGGAAGCCCTGCTTGATGAACGCGTGCTGGTTTTTGACGGCGCGATGGGCACCGAACTCTACGAGCAAGGCTTTGGCTTTGAGCGCGCCTTTGACGGCCTGAATCTGACGCATCCCAACGTGGTGCGGCGCGTGCACCGCGACTACGTCAACGCGGGGGCGCACGTCCTGACAACCAACTCGTTTGGCGCCAATGTGCTACGGCTCGCACGGTCGCACTTTGCCGATCAGGTTGCGGCGATCAACGAAGCGGCCGTCCAGCTGGCGCGCAGCGAATCCGAAGCGCGGCCGCCGCATATCCGGCCGTTGGTCGCGGCGTCCATCGGCCCGCTGGGGCAGCCGCTTGCGCCGATTGGCCGACTGACGCGCGAGGCCGCCGCGGACGCCTATCGCACGCAGATGGTCGCGATCCTGCGCGCCGATCCGGATTTCATCCTGCTCGAGACCTTTGGCGATCTGGAGGAGTTGAAGGTCGCCGCCGGCGTGCTGACTGAACTCGCGCCCAACGCCGCATTCATCGCCTCGGCGACGTTTACCGAAGAAGCCAAAACCATCTTTGGCAACAAACCGGAGGAAATCGTTCGCGTGATGACCGCGGCGGGCGCAGCGGCGGTGGGCGCGAATTGTTCGACCGGACCGCAGGCGCTGGACCCCGTGCTCGAGCGCATGCTCAAGGTGCCGGGCGCCCGCGTCATGCTCAGTCCCAACGCCGGCATGCCGCGTTTGGTCGATGGCCGGTACGTCTACGTCGCGTCGCCGGATTACTTTGCCGAATGGGCCGTGCGCGTCGCGGATCTCGGCGTGCGCGCGATCGGCGGTTGCTGTGGCACCAAGCCCGCGCATATCCAGCGGATGGCCGACGCGATTGGCATTCGTGCACCGCATGTCCTCACGGTTGGCAAACGGCGGGAAGTGGACGTATCGGTTGCCGTGGAACCGATCGCAGCAGCCGGCGTACCGCAAACCCAAACGTCGAGTTTTGAGCGCAAGCTGGCGGCCGGCGAGTTTGTCGTGTCCGTGGAACTCGATCCGCCGCGCGGCGTCGACGGCGATCGCCTGGTGCAGGGCGCGATCTTGCTCAAGCAGGCCGGCGTGGACGCGATCAACATCGCTGATTCGCCGTTGGCCACGGCGCGCATGAGCCCGCTGGCGCTCGCGGTGCTGATCAAACAGCAAATCGACATCGAAATTCTGCTGCACGTGTCGTGTCGCGATCGCAATGTCCTGGGTTTGCTGAGTGAAGCGATGGGCGCGCACGCCCTGAGCATCCGCCACCTGCTCTGCGTGACCGGCGATCCGCCGTCGCTGGGCGACTATCCGGGATCGCGTGGCGTGTTTGAGGTCGACTCGATCGGCCTGCTGCGGACGTTGCAACGCGTCAATGAGGGGGAGGATGCCAACGGCAAGCCGCTGCCGTTTCGCACGGATTTTCGCCTGTCGTGCGCTGTGAATCCGACCGCCGTCGATCTGGACCTGGAGATCGAACGCTTTCACCGCAAGGTCGACGCCGGGGCGACCTACGCTTTGACCCAACCGCTGTATGATCCCGCGGACCTACAGCGATTTGTCGAACGCGCCAAACCGACGATTCCGCTGTTGGTGGGCGTGCTGCCGCTGCGCAATGCCCGGCACGCGCACTTCATTCACCACGAAGTGCCTGGAATGGCCATTCCGGAGGCGATTCGCGAGCGGATGAACCTGGCCGGCCCCAACGGTCCAGAGGAAGGCGTGGCGATCGGCCGCGAGTTCCTGACGGCCGTGAAGCCCTACGTCGCTGGCACGTACCTGATGCCGCCGTTCAACAAGTTTGAAATGGCGATTGAGCTGCTGCGCTGATTGCGCTCAGGCTACATCATCAACGGCTGACCAACCTGAAAGACTTGGCCTTCTGCGACGAATCGCACGTCGCGCCGATGGCCCAGTGTCGTCCGCGCAATCGCGTCCAACTGGTCATCCGTGCGCGACGGATCGTGATGAAATAGCAGGGTATTGCGCACCTGCGCTGCATCCGCGTGGGCCAGCGCGGCGGCATGCGTTGCGTGCCCCCAGCCACGTCGCGCCGGACCCGTACGACCCGCATACTCGTCGTCGGTGTAGGTGGCATCCACGCTCAACAAATCGGCGTCGCGGACCAGTTCAACCAACGCCTCATCCAGACCCTCCGCCGGATGTTCCCAGTCGCTGCAATGCGCCAGGCTGCGACCGCCGTATTCCAGACGGTAGCCCACTGCACCGCCCGGATGATGCAAAGGCGCAGTTCTCACTTTCACATCGCCAACTTGCAGCGTATCTCCTGGCTCCAACATACAGAAATTCAATTCTGCCTTGAGCATGTCCATCGAAATCGGAAACGCCGGTTGATTGAAAAGTTGCCGCAAGATGTCCGCGACGCCCAAGCCATTGTGACGCGCGGACCAGATGTCAAAGCGGTTGCCGGGAATGAGAAACGGAGCAAAGAACGGGAACCCTTGGACGTGATCCAAGTGCAAGTGGCTCATCAAGATGGTCGCATGCACGGGCCCTTTGCCGATGAGGGATTCGCCCAGCAGGCGCACCCCTGTGCCGCCATCGATGGCAAAAAGCTGATTCCCGCAGCGAATCTCCAGACTCGTCGTATTGCCGCCATAGCGAACCGTGTGCGCCCCGGGGGAGGGAATGCTGCCGCGCAATCCCCAGTACTTGACGGAAAAGTCTTTGGAGAGGTCCATGTGATCCGTCGTCCCTGCGTCAGTTGGCAGCCGCTATCCGTGCGGGCGATCGGAGTCTGCCTTCGCCTGAGGCAACTGTATACAGGAAGCGCCGAAGCCGGCAACTTTCTGCGCGAAACGACGCCTCACGTGCGCGCGATCGCGCCGGTCATGGCGAAATCGAACTTGTTGCGTCGGATGGTGGCGCGATCGCTGTGAGTCCAAGTGCTGGAACAATAGGAAACCGGAACTGCCGTTCCACACCATCCCTCTGAACGAAAATTTCCAATACATCTGAGGTCTTGAGTCGTTCGAAAATCGCCAGCAAGTCGCTCGGCGTGACGATCTTTTGGCCATTGACGGATCGAACAATGTCGCCGGGCAAAATGCCATAGCGCAGGACTTTCGGATCGTTGCGAAACACGGACAACAGCTTGAATCCACTGAATTTATGCTTGGCCAGAAAGGTTGGCTGCAGCGGCACTTCAGAGAGCAGCCAGCCGGGACCGGCCGCCAGCACGCGATCGAGCAGCACGCGATCGATCGCGCCTTCAGGGACGCGTGGCTTCGCTGGCACGTATTCGGTCGCACCGCTGGCTTGCGGTGGATCGGTCTGCGCTTCAGCGAACTCGCCGCTCCCCTGCGCGGCAACGGCGACTTCTTGCGACGCCGCACCGCTGCACGCGCTCAGAAGCAGCGTACAAACCAGCGCACGAGCCAGCGCCAACCTGTTCACTCTTTCGGCGCCATGCCGCAGAAGGACTTGTTCTCATCGCTGCACGGCTTCAAGGCCCCGGTGCCTGTGGCTTCAGCGGCCATCGGACACGGGTCCACGCCCCGGCAGACCAGGCCGTCGCGGCAGTCGCCGGTCTGGACGCAGGTGAACATGCAGAAGGTCTGGCTGTTGCCGAAATCGATGCAGGTCGCTTCCGGCGGGCATTCGCCCGGGCGGCAAGGCGATTTGGTGCAATAGCCGCCGTGCGTCGCCAGATCGCAAATCAGCCCCGTGGTCGCGCCACATTCGCGATCCGTGGTGCAGACATCGCCGACCACGGGCGTGCACGCGGCGGTGCAGAGGAGGACGACGAGGGTCCAGCGGCAGAACAGCATCACGGTGTGTTTCCAGTCGAAGGTGGCGCGGCAGGCGCCGAGGAAGGTGGCGCAGCAACCGCCGGGTCAACGCAGGGCTTCGCGAGTGCTTCCGCGGTGACTTTGCGCGCCCAGCCCGGATTCGCATCGGCTTGGACCGCAAACGCCTGGAAGTACGCCGGCCCATCGGCAAAGCCGGCGTCCTTGTACAGCGAGTCAACAGCGTGTTGATTGGCCGACAATGCACAGTGAATCCGCGGATAGGCTGCGGCCAACTTTGCCGCAAGGTCGTCGTCCTGCTTCAACACAGGACCGCCCGCGTCGGCGACAGCCACCACGGCCTTGGGTTTGTCCTTGCCGCAAGCGGCCAGACCCAAAACGACAAAAAGGAGGAGGGGCAGATGCTTCATGGCTCCGATCGTAGGCGCAACGGCCCCAAGGCTCAAGGATTATCGACGGCGGAACACGGAACGACCCGGATACACAGCGGCGCTGCCCAAGGCTTCTTCAATGCGCAGCAGTTGGTTGTACTTCGCCGTGCGCTCACCGCGCGACAGCGATCCCGTCTTGATCTGGCCGCAACTGGTCGACACTGCCAGATCGGCGATGGTCGCGTCTTCCGTTTCGCCTGAGCGGTGCGACATCACGCAGCGGTAGCCCGCGCCATGCGCCAAGTCGACGGCGTCCAGCGTCTCCGACAACGTGCCGATCTGGTTGACCTTGATCAGCACGGCATTGGCGATGCTGTCCTGGATGCCGCGGGCAATGCGCTTGGGATTGGTCACGAACAGATCGTCGCCGACCAACTGGATGCGGTCGCCGCACAAGCGCGTCAGTTCCGCCCAGCCCGCCCAGTCGTCCTCGGCCATGCCGTCTTCGATGCTGACGATCGGGTAGTGGTTGGGCAAATCGGCCAGATACGCCGCGAACTCGTTGGACGAAAGCGAGCGCTTTTCGCTGTGCAAATCGTACGTTTTGGTCTCCGCGTTGTAGAACTCGCTCGCTGCGACATCCAGCGCCAGACCGATTTGCTCCCCAGGCTTGTAGCCCGCCGCGGTGATCGCGTCCGTCAACAGGCCCAGCGCATCGCTGTTCTTGGCCAGGCTCGGGGCAAAACCGCCCTCGTCGCCCACCGTCGTCGGCAGGCCGCGCTTGGCAAGAATCTTCTTGAGCGCGTGGAACGTTTCCGCACCCGCGCGGAGTGCCTCGGCGTAGCGATCGAAGCCCAGCGGCACCACCATGAACTCTTGGATATCGCAGCCACCCGGCGCGTGCGCCCCACCGTTGATCAGGTTCATCAGTGGCACCGGCAAAACTCGCGCCTGCGCGCCACCCAGGTAGCGCCACAGGGGCAAGCGATAGGCGTCAGCAGCCGCTTTGGCAGCCGCCAGGGACACGCCGAGGATCGCATTCGCGCCGAACTTCGACTTGTTGTCGGTGCCATCCAGCGCGAGCAGGAGCGCATCCAGTTCGCGCTGATCGGCAGCGTCGTGGCTGAGGATTTCCGGTGCGATGTCCTTGTTCACATGCGCCACCGCGTTCTGCACGCCCTTGCCCACGTAGCGGGCGCCGCCATCGCGCATTTCCAGCGCTTCGTGCGTGCCCGTGGACGCGCCCGACGGGACGATCGCCCGGCCAAACGCGCCGCCGATGAGCGAAACTTCAACTTCAACCGTAGGATTGCCACGAGAATCAAGAACTTCACGGGCATGGACGCGGGAAATGGCAGTGGACATGGGACCTCCAGTGACGCCCAGCGTGGGGCGCGCGAAGGGTAATCCCGGGCGACGCAGGGGTCAAACAGTGCTTGCGTACGCGCGCCCGCTCAAGCACAGTACGGCCGCCCGATGCGGGCGTGAGGGTACCATGCAACGCCAGAAAGTCGCCGTAATCCAGACCCGTTCGACAGAAGATATTGACGCAAATCTTACAAAATCCGCGGAGTTGTGTCGCGCAGCTCGCGCTGATGGCGCGCGCTTTTTGGCCCTGCCAGAGAACGTTGGCTTCCTGCGCATCGCCACCAAGGAAAACTTTGGCGAAGCCATTCCCGGTGGCAAAATCACGTCCTTTTTCCAAGCGTTGGCCAAGGAAATCGACGCTGCGATCCTGGTCGGCACCATCCAGGAAAGCGCCGGCGACGGCTACAAAGTGTACAACACGTCGGTGCTCATCGGGCCGGACGGCGCGTTGGTGCAAAAATACCGAAAAGTTCACCTGTTCGACATCGACATCCCCGGCACCGTCAGCCTGAAGGAGTCGGACTTCATCGTGCCGGGCAGCGAAGCGGTGACTGCGGACTTGTTCGGCACCACCTGGGGCATGAGCGTCTGCTATGACCTGCGCTTTCCGGAACTGTACCGCAAGCTGCTCGACAAGGGCGCGGAAGTGTTGCTGATTCCCGCCGCATTCACGCTGCAAACCGGCAAGGATCACTGGGAAGTGCTGCAGCGGGCGCGGGCGATCGAAAACCAGTGCTACGTGCTTGCGCCGGCGCAATGGGGCTTTCACGGTGGCATCCGCAACTCCTACGGCCACTCGATGATCATCGACCCGTGGGGTCACGTGATCGCGCGGTGCTCCGATGGCGAAGGCTATGTCACGGCGTGGCTCGACCCGGAGAAGCTAGCCAGCGTGCGGCGCAACCTGCCGTGCGGCGAACACCGCCGCATGCGCTAACGGTCGAACGGTCGCGTGAAACCAAAACGCTCGCGCAGCCATTTTTCCACGCGCAGGTGGATGAGTTCCGGGAATTCCAGCGGCGTGTAATGCGTGCCGCTCGGAATCACCAGCAGCTCGGCGCCGGCAATCGCCTTGACCATCTCGCGGCTCTGCGCCAGCGGCGTCAGCATGTCGTGGTCGCCCGTCACCACCATCACCGGCACCGTGATCGACGGCAGGACATCGAGGGCGGAGTGCGCAGCCAGGGCATTCAGCGTCGCCATGTAGCGCGGCATGTGCAGCCCGGCCACTTCAGACGCCAGCGTCAGGAACATCTTCTCGTCGAGCGCCTGGCTCGCCAGACCCAAGTTCTTGACGATCTTGAGCGCCATTTTCGTCTTGGTCACCCGCTGCGCCATGGGCTGGAACGGCTCGGCGAGATGCGCCACGGACTCCATGGCCTTGGCAATCGCCGGGAGCATCTGCGCCAGTGGCGAATCCTTGAGCATCGGCGAAAACGCTGTGGCCAGCGGACTGCCGTACGTGCCGTTGATCAACACCATGCCCTGAACAATTTCAGGCATTTGCCGCCATGCTTCAAAGGACACTTGCACGCCCATCGACCAGCCGAGCAGCACGGCTTTTTGGATCCCGAAGTGCTGCAGCACCGCGCGCAGGTCCTGAACCTGCGTCTCCACGTCATAGCCCGTTCCCGGTGCGGCGGGACCAGACTTGTACAACCCGCGGTAATCCCAGGAGACAATGCGGTGGTGCGGGCCAAAGTCGTCGATCAGGTAGCGCCACGCGTCGATGTTGCCGCCCAAGCCGTTGCACAGCACGAAAACGGGACCCGGTCCGCCACCACACTCAAATGCCGTGAGTTCAGTGCCATCAGCGGCGCGAACGGAAGAGGCGTGAATTTCCAACATGATGACCTCAGAAGGTTTTGTGTGAATCCAACAGAATCGTCACCGGCCCATCGTTGGTCAGTGAAACCTGCATATCGGCGCCAAAGATGCCCTGGGCGACTTCCAGGTGCAGCGCGCGCAGAGCTTCCGCGCATCGATCGATCCAAAGCCGGGCCGCGTCCGGCGCCATGGCCGCGGTAAAGCCCGGGCGCTTGCCGCGGCGGGCGTCGCCGTGCAGCGTGAATTGGCTGATCAGCAAGATGGCGCCGCCCGTTTGCGCGACGTCCCAGTTCATCTTGCCTTCCGGATCGGCAAAGATCCGCAGCCCAGCGATCTTGTCGACGATGTAACGCAAGTCCGCTTCACCATCGCCCTGCCCCACCGACAGCAGCACGCACAGGCCGCGCGAAATGGCGCCGACCGTCTGGCCCGCAACCGCCACTTCCGCCTGACTGACCCGTTGCACCACTGCCCGCACGTTGCCCCCTCCATCCCGTGCCTCCATAATCCAACTTGGCTGCGAAGACCAGTTCTTGGCGTCCGGAGGCCGATGCCTTTTGATTTGGACCAAGCCGCAAACCGCCTGGGCCGTGTACACGGTCATGCCGTCGCATTTCGTCAGGCGTTGCTGGACGTGGCGTTCGCAAGTGGCTGTCCGATGCGTGAACAGGCCGTGGCGCTGGAGCATGGCGACGCGGTGACGCTGCGGATGGCGTCGCGCGATCCTGCCATGGCGGCGTCCGTCACGCGGTTTGCCATCCTGGATCTCGATCCACCGGGGCACGCGGCGACCTGGGCGCCGGAACTGGATAGTCTGGGAGGGCCTGGGCTCGCGCAGATCTGGGCGGTCGCGCTGCACACGCTCCTGGGCCAGACGGACGAGCGGCCGTGGGAGCTCACGTACACGCGCGGTCCCGCGCTGGGCGTGTCAGCGTACGTGCGCGATCGCCTCGATGCGCAAGCCTCGACGATCCAGTTGGTGCCGTGTCCATCCGTGCCGTCGCACGGTCGGGCGATGGACGGCGTTGCGCTGACCCTGGAACCGACGCAGAACGTGTCGCGTCGTGCTGAATCCGGGTGGACGGTGTCGCTGACCGTCGCGGGAGAGGACGCGCTGGCGCGTCTGCGCTCATGGCTCCACGGCGTGTCCGGCGCGTGGACCCTGCATCAGCTCGACCTGCGCAGCCACGATGCACTCACCGCGCTGTTGTGCGCCGATCGACCGCTTGAGCCGCCACCGGGGATCGCAATTCAGGCGTGGCCGGAGTCGCCACGGCTCTCCTTTCCAGTCAACGAGGCGCTGATGGCGTGGCCGGAGACTTGGCTGCCTCGGCCGCTGGCGGTGCGCACGCTTGACGCCGGACTCTGGCTGGCTGGGCTGACATCAACCGTCGCAGAAGATGCAGCACTGCCGGAACGGGCCGGGGCGCTGGCTTTGACTTGGCAGGTCGAGTCGGTCGCGCGGGAGGTCAGCGCGCAAGTGCTGGTTGCGGTTGACGCTGCCGAATCCATCGGCCCGGTTGCGGCGGGTCTGGATGGGCCGATTTGGCGACTGCCTGGGGCGGGTGAACGGGCCTTGGCCGCGCGCGGATTGGCGGCCAGACTCAGCGCGCGGTCGACGTAGCCATCGGCGCCGGTTCGACCGCGTCGGCAGACGTCACGATACTTGGCAGCGCCACTGGCTTGTGTTCCTGCGGATCGGGCGTCTTGTCGTGCGGCGCATAGCGAATCGCCAGAAAAGGCCGATACGCCGGCACGCCGAAACCCGGCCACAGGCCGAAACCGCTGCCCAAGCTGCCGTACAGGTCTTCGCCCAGCGGCCAGCCAACGGCCAGCGTCGCCTCCAGCTTCTCGTCCGCGCCGTTTTGGTACGCGTTCTTCAATGGCGTTTCGTGCACCAAGCTCGCGTCCAGCCACCAGCCGTCCGGCACCCATTTGCCCAGCCAGCTGTCTTGCGCCACTGCCGCATTGAGGCTCGCCGCGAGTGCAAAGCGCATCGCTGGCCCGTCGGTCAGGTTGAACAGCGTCTGGGTGCCTTGCGCCCGCACGCCGAAATTCGCTGCCACGCGCCATGGTCCCAAGGCCGTCGAGGCGACAGCCGTCGGCGTCGCCGTCATGCCTGGACGGCCCATGTACAGGTTCGGATCGCCGACCGGAATCGTCACCGGCACGACCAGCGCGAGCCCCATCTTCTGCTGCCGCTCCGCGAAGACCACGTACTTCAAGGCAACGGCGATATCGCCGATCGCCGTCGCGGTATCCAGCGGACCGGATTGCGGACCATAGAGCGAGGGCTGCGAACCCGTTTGCCAGATGGACACCGGCACAGTGACGCCCAGCGTCAGCCCTTGCCACAGGCGCGTCGCCAGCATGCCATCGGCCTGAAAACGCTGATCCACCAGGCCGCGCAGCGCACGCGTCTCCGTGCCCACCACCAGCGGCCGCCACGCGTACTGCGACTGCACACCAACCGAGAGGGCGTGCAGGTCCAGCTGCAGCGCAGAATCCACGCCCAGAATGCCGACGCCATCGACGTTCGACCGACCCGACGTCACATCCAGCGGCGTCAGCGCCGTCGCTGGCATCGCGACACACAGGAGCAGAAGCACCGCGCGCGACCGCCGCCGCACCAGCAGCACAAGCCCCGCCAGCACGAGCAGCAGCGCACCTCCGGCCTGTGGCGCCCGCGTCGTCTGGCACGACAACGGCGTGGTGCCGCGCAGCCGACCGCCAAATTCCAGCACTTCCGAGTCATCGCGCGGATCCAGCGGATTCGTGTGCGTTTGCAGCACCTCGATCGGATCGCTCAGTCCGCCAAAGTCGGTGTCCGGCAAGCGCGCATCGGTGTGGTATTTGAACACCTCGTCGCCGTCGGACAGCGTGTCGTTGTCGCTGTCCGTGTCGCGACAATCCGGCATGCCGTCGCCGTCTGAATCCACCAGCTTCTGCTGCAGTGAATTGTCGCCCGGCTTGATGCCCGATTCGTACGCATCCGGCACTGTGTCGTTGTCGCTGTCCAGGTCCAGCGCGTCGATGATGCCGTCCTTGTCGGTATCCAGCGGATGGTTCGGGTCGACGACTTCGGTTGGATCCAGGATGCCATCGCCGTCGCTGTCGCGCTTCAGCGGATTGGTGCCCAGCAGCAGCTCCGTCTTGTTGTCCAGGCTGTCGCCGTCCAGATCACCGTCGATGTTGCCGTCGTCGGCCGCCACCAGCGGATTGGTCTCGCCGATGTCGACCTTGCCGTCGTGGGAGAAATCCTCGACGCCATCCGGCAGCCCGCCGCGATCGGTGTCGGCATTCGCCGGCCACGTCGTGTGCGTCGGGTCCTGATCCGGCAGGAACACGCCGGTCTTCAGGTTCGTGTCCGCCGGAAAGGCCAAGGTCGCGAGCGTCAGGCCCACCTCGGTGCCGTCATACAGGCCGTCGCCATCGCTGTCCTCGTCGTTCGCGGCATTCTGGCCATCGCCATCCAGATCCACGTACGGATTGCATTCGCGGCCATCGGGCACGCCATCGTCATCACTGTCCGCGTCATGCGGTCGCGAGCCGATCGTCGTCTCCATCGCATCGCACAAGCCATCGCCATCGCTGTCCGGCACCTTGGATTGCACTTCCGGGTCATTGGGATCGCCCTCGCCCATGTCCAGCCGACCGTTCAGGTTCGCATCCTCCCATCCGTCCGGCTGACCGTCGTGGTCGGTGTCCGCGGCCAGAGGCGACGTTCGCGTCGCCGGGTCCGAATCCGCATGAAAGCGCCCCAAGGACACGTCCGTCTGCGGATCCGCTTGCGTCACGCCGCGCTCCAGGCCATCGCCCAAGCCATCGTCGTCCGAGTCCGGATCCAGCGCGCCCGGCAGGCCGTCATGGTCAAAATCGAACGCCGCATTGGGTTCATCGCCATCCAGCACCCCATCGTCGTCGCTGTCGCGGTCGTGCGGATTGCTGCCCAGTCGCGCTTCTTCGGCATCGCACAGGCCATCGCCGTCCTGATCCACGACAATCGTCTGGGTCAGCGCGGCGTTGGGATCGCCTTCGCCCGGATCGACGAAGCCGTTGGCATTCTGGTCCTCCAGGCCATCGCGCTGGCCATCACCATCGGTATCCGCCAGCAAGGGCGACGTCGTCGTCCCTGGATCCGTGTCCGGCAAGAAGTTGAACGCCAACAGGTTTGTCGCCGCAACCGGCGCACCCGCACCGCGTTCCAGGCCATCGGGCAGGCCGTCGTTGTCGGAATCGGCATCCGCGGCATTGCTCGCGCCATCCAGATCCGAGTCGCACGACATGTTCCATTCCACGCCATCCGGCACACCGTCGTCATCGCTGTCGGCGTCGTCCTGCGCTGTGCCGAGCACTTTCTCCTCCGCATCGGGCACGCCGTCACCGTCCTGATCGCCCAGGTACAGCGTCTCGCCAGCCAGGAACGGATCGCGCTCGCCCGCATCCACGCGACCGTTGTGGTTGACGTCCTCCGCACCATCGCGCTGGCCATCGCCGTCGGTATCGGCCTTTTGCGGATTGGTCTGCGTCGTCGGATCGGCATCGGCCACAAACGCGCGCTTGGCCAAATTCGTGTCTGGCCCAACCGTGCTGAGCGTCTTGCCCGCTTCCGTACCGTCCAGAATCGCGTCGTTGTCGGAATCGGGATCCAGCGCGCCGATGAGCCCGTCGCCGTCCAGATCCAGCAACGATTCCTCCCCGTCCAGCAAGCCGTCGTCATCGCTGTCGGTGTCCAGCGGATTGGTACCCGCCTTGATTTCCGCGCCATCGGCCAAACCGTCGTGATCGGTGTCATTGCTCAAGCGGTCCGTGTGGTATTTCGGCTCATCCGCGTCGAGCAGGCCATCGCCGTCACTGTCCAGGTCGCGAAAATCAGGGATGCCATCGCCGTCAGTGTCCACCGCCGGGGTCTTCCAATTGGCGTCACCCGCCTCGACCGCGTCCGGAAAGCCGTCGCCGTCGCTGTCCAGGTCCTTGGCATCGACCGTGCCGTCGCCATCGGTATCCACCACTTGACCCAGGTTCGATTCCTGCCCATCGGAAATCGTGTCGCCATCCGTGTCCGGATTCTTCGGATCCAGTCCCAGCTTGATTTCCGTCTTGTTCTTGACGCCGTCGCCATCGTTGTCGCCGTTCGCGTCATCCGTCGGGTCCAGCGGATTGGTCAGGTCCGTCAGCACTTCCTTGCCATCCGGCACACCGCCGCCATCGCTGTCCGCCTTCGCCGCGTTGGTTTCGCCGGTCAACAACGTGACATCCCAATCCTGCTTGCCGTTCTTGTTCGTGTCCTCAAAGCCGTCATTCAAGCCGTCGCCGTCGGAGTCCTTGTTCAGCGGATTCGTCGTCGTGGTTGGATCGGCATCGCCCGCTTTGCCCGCCTCCACGCCGTCGCTGAGGCCGTCGTTGTCGGTATCCGCCTTCTGCGGATTGGTCTCCTTCGCGTCGACCTTGCCATTGTGGTTGAAATCCTCCTGACCATCCTGCAAGCCGTCGCCATCCGAGTCGGGATTCTTCGGGCTCGTCGTCGTGTTCGGATCGCTGTCGCCCTTCTTACCAGTTTCCAAACCGTCGAGCAGTCCATCGCCATCGGTGTCCGTCAGGAGCGGATTCGTGCCGTAGAAATTGACCTCCACGCCGTCGTTCAGACCGTCGCCGTCGCTGTCCGGATTCGCCGCACCTGTTTCGTTCAGCACCTTGTCCCAAACGCCGTTGGCATTCTTGTCTTCCTGCGCGTCACTCAAGCCATCGCCGTCGCTGTCCTTCTTGCGCGGACTCGATTCGCCCGGATCGGTCAAGCCGTTGTGGTTCTTGTCCTCCACGCCGTCCAACAAGCCATCGCCGTCGGTGTCCTTGTCGTTGGGATTGCTGCCCGTTGGCGTCGCCGCCTGATAGACGCCCAACACTTCCACCTTGTCGCTCGATCCATCTCCGTCGCTGTCCTTCTTGCGTGGATTGGTGCGATTGGCCTGCGCCTTGCCGGCCGCGTCTGGCCAAGTCTGGGCGTATTCCACGGCGTTGGAAAGGCCATCGCCGTCGTTGTCGCTTTGGCCATCGGCCGGATCCAGCGGATTGAGCGGCTTGCCATCGGCACCGTTGGCATTGTCGGCGTATTTGACCTCCCAGCCATCATCCAAGCCGTCGCCGTCCGTGTCGGCTTTGTTGGGATCGGTTTCACCCAGTTGCGGCTCCCAAGCGCCGTTGTGGTTCTTGTCCTCGTCGCTGTCGGCCAAGCCATCGCCATCGGTGTCCGCGTTGGCCGGATCGGTCGTCGACGTGGGCGCCAAGTCCGGCAAAAACGGCGGCGACAGCGTGTCGTCCACACCCTTTTGCGAGAGCGGCGCCGCTGCCACGCCCGTTTCCTGGCCATCACCCAACGCATCGCCATCGGTGGAGAACTTGAGCGGATTCGTGCCGCCCACCACAATCTGGCCGACGTTCTTGCCATCGACCACGTGGAACACGAGCACGCCGGTTTCCTTGCCGTCCAGGAGGCCGTCATCATCCGAGTCCGCGTCCAGCGGATTCGTGACGAGGTGGTTGTCCAGCGGAAAAACCTCCTGACCATCCGGAGCAAAGTCGCCATCGGTGTCCGGATCGGTGGGCGACGTCTTGCTCACCGTCAACTCATAGTGCGTCGACAGCCCGTCGCCATCCGGATCCGCACCCGTGTCGTCCGCCGCCTTGTTCGGATCCGTGCCATCGCTGATTTCCACCGCGTCGTACACACCGCCGCCATCGCTGTCGGCCTTGAGCGGATTGGTCTGGAACGTGCCAATCTCATCCGCGTCGCCCAAGGAATCCCAGTCGCTGTCCGTCAAAAGTGGATCCGTCTTGTAGGTCAGGACCTCATCACCATCTTTCAAGCCGTCGCCATCGGTGTCCGGCTTGAGCGGATCCGTCGTCGCGGCGATCTCAGCGTTGTCATCCAGCCCGTCGCCATCGGTGTCTTTCAACGTCGGGTCGGTCTTGTAGAGGTTGACCTCGTCGCCATCGGTCAGCGTGTCGCCATCGGTGTCCACCTTGAAACGATCACTCTTGTAGACCGTCACCTCCTGCCAGTCCGTCAACTTGTCGCCGTCGCTGTCTTTCTTGTCGTCATCCGGCTTGAGTGGATCGGTGTGGTCAATCAGCACTTCCTGACCGTCGTCGGAGAAGCCGCCATCGGTGTCGAGCTTGAGCGGATCGGTCTTCGACACTTGCAATTCCAGGTTGTCCGGCAGGTTGTCGCCATCGGTGTCCGCGAGCGTCGGATTGGTGCCGTAGATCAGGACCTCGTCGCCATCGCTGAGGAAATCGCCATCGGTATCGGCCAAGGTCGGCTGCGTCTTGGACTTGCCTGGCTGCGGAAACAGCTCGGCAAAATCGGACAAGCCATCGCCGTCGGTATCCTTCCGCGTCGGATCCGTGCCGGCAGCTTGCTCATTGGCATTGGACAGGCCATCGCCGTCCGGGTCACCGTTGCCGTTCTGCTTCAGGTCGCCAAAATAGCCGGCTTCCCAAGCGTCATCCAGGCCATCGCCATCGGTATCCACGGCATAAGCGGGACGTCCAACGGCGAAGCTCAGCACGAGAAGGCAAACGGCAAATCGACGAGCGTTCATGGAACTCCGCGCGGCGAATGACGGCGTCGCCGCGGTCCCCAGATTGGAGCATGAACGGTGATTTTCGGCTACACATGCTGACCCAAGACGAACATCAAATTTGGTCGGTTGAACCTGTTCCATGTCGGATTGGGACCGCGAGCGTGTTCCGAAGGTGACACGCCGCGGTAACGGCGGCTGTGATGCTCGAACTCGGTCAGCGTGCGTGGCGCGAACCAACGTGTCACTGGGCTGGCGCAGGGTTCCGATCAGTCGCCAAAGCGCGCGCGTGCCTCGTCTTTCCACTCATCCGGCCAGTAGTAGAATCCTTCGCAGGCGATCGAGAAGAAGCAGGTCTCGCACGCCTTTTCGTGACGTCGCCGCGATTGCAGGTAGTCGAACAGGTTCACGTCGTCCATGGTCACAAACACCATGTCACGTTCCATCTTGCCGATGTCGCTGAGGCAATAGTCCTCGTACCCCGGCATGTAGCACAGCGGCAGGTTGATCACCTGGAACTTGATGCGATCGCCAAAATCGTCAATCAGCTTCATCACCAGCGGCGCCACTTCCGCCGGATCCGGCTGGCACTCCGCGCTGGCTTTGCCAAACGGCGTCAGGAACTGCACGTTGCACAGCTTCACGCCCAGCTTCACCAGCAGCTCGCCGTACTCCATCAGCACCGGCGAATTGACCTTGGTCAGCGTCACATTCACGCCAAAATCGATGCCCAGCTTCTCGCACAGCGGCCGGCAATTCCGGATGCCATCGACGGTCTGGCGAAACGCGCCTTTGGCCTGGACATTCTCCTCGTGCACCGCCTCGTTCGGCCCGTGCAGGGAAATCAGCAGGCTGGTGATGCCCGACTTGACGATCTTCTCGGCGTTGCGCGGCAGGCTCATCATCCGGCCGTTGCTGGTCAGGTTGATCGCCTGGAACTGCAAGTCCTTGGCCGCGCTGATGAGCTTCTGCAAGTTCGGATTGGTCGTCGGCTCGCCGCCGTCAAAATCGCACAGGTCGTAGCCCTTGGCACGCCGGTCCTTCAGGAATGCGATTTGCTGGTCCAGCTCGCCGTGCCAGTCGCTGCGGTTGCCCGTGGCGCAGAACACGCACTGGTTGTTGCAGACATACGTCGTGTTCATGATGACTTTGCGCGGCTTCCACGCCGACGCCTTGGTCTCCAGCACGCGCTTGGCCGCCCACAGCTCGCCCGGCGTCCAATCCGGCCCGGTCAGCACCGGCTTGCCCTGGAACAGCGGGCCGATATCGCGGTCCTCGCGCGTCGTCCACAGCTTGTCGTTGGTCGCGGTCTTGTGCAGCTCCGTGCCCTTGATCGGCGTCGCAAACTGCACCAGCGGCTGAGCGTCAAAGTCTTCGCACAGCTGCCACGCGGTCTTCAGCGTGTTCAGGATTTCGACCCGCGTCTCCGTCGGCTGGCCGATCATCCAGTGCACCACCAAGCGCAGCCCATGCTGCTGGCACCACTGCGCCACGCGCTGCGTCGCCGCCAGATCGAACTTCTTGCCGATCACGTCATTGGCGATGCGGTCGTTGGCCGACTCTGCGGAAATCGACAGCACCGGCACGCGCTGCGCCATGCGGATGATCTGGCTCTCCGTCACGCGATCCGCGCGCATGCCGTTGGGAAAATCCAGGCCGAGGTCGAATTCTTCCGCGACATCCAGCAGCGCGTCAAAATGGCTGGTCGTCACGTTGACCAGTTCATCCAGCACCACCCAGCGGTCGATGCCATAGGTCGTCTTGAGCAACTCCGCGTGCTTGCGCAGCCACTCCTTGCCGTGGCGCCGGTATGGCTTGCCCTCCAAGCCAGCGCGCTGCCACGGGTTGGACGTGCAGAAATTGCAGCGGTAGACGCAGCCGCGCGACGTCTTGACGGCGATGACCGGCGGCGCCGAGGAGAAGATCTCGTTCTTGTGCCGGCTGGCCGAGACGCGGCCCATGAACTTCTGGAACGCTGCGATGTCGACCAGGTCGTACGCCGGCAGCGGCAACGCGTCCAAATCCTCGACCTGAGGCGCGCCGCGGGTGATGCGATCCACCGGCTTGCCGCCCGCCGCCAGCGTCGCAACCAGCTGCGTCAACTGCCCTTCTGCCTCGTACTGCTGGCCCCACGGAATGCCGACTTCGTCGAGATCGCGCTCATCCCATTCGATGAAATGCATCCCGCCGACGTCGCAATCCGCCAGCACCACTGGCACGTGCGGCCAGCGCTCCGCCAGGTGCGCCACGAGCCGCTTGAGCTCCGCGCTCGCCGCCCGCGCGCGCTGCCACGGCGAATTGCCCAGCACCACGACGTCCGGCGCTTGTTGTGGCAGCCGGCCGATCAGCGTCGAGATCGGCACGCCGAGGCGCAGGAATTCCTTGTTCTCGTGGATGAGGTTCGACGTCGGCAGGCAAAACGCGTCGAGCACCGTCACCGCATGACCGTCCACGCGCAGCTGCGCGGCGGCCTGCCAGAGCCCCAGGCTGGCAAAAGTCGGATAGTCGATGTACGCCGCATGCAGCAAAAGGGGCGGCTGAATCAACAGGACGTGGGCCAAGTTCGCCTCGGGAATCTGGTTTTCACCTCAGCGCAACCTGCAAATCAGGCCAACGCTGCTCGGTCAGTATCGGTTGGCCGGTCCGCATCGGCAAGCCACGTCCGGCAAGCCCATGTGCGTGTGGGGATTTTTTGCCCAGACTTGTGTGCTATCCCTGCCGCACCTACGCTGTCGGCGGGGGGAAAAGGTCGAGATGCGTCGTTGCTGGATTCTGTTCCTGTTAACCGTGCTGGCGGTGCCGTCGTCTGCGCTCGCGTGGAGCGCCCGCAAGGTCGCGAAGCCCGTGGCGCATCACGCCAGCCATCACGGCGGCAAGACGCATGCGGCAGCTGCCAAGCACGTGCCGCCGATCGACGTGCTGGTCGATGGCAAGCTGGTCGTCAAGCCCAAGGTTGCGCTGGCGGTGCTGAAGCGCCACGTGGCGGCGCGGGAGATGGCCGACGCGGTGCGGATTGCTGAAGCGCTGGTGGAGCTGCCCAAAGTCGCGAAGCCGATCCTTGCAGACGCCGCAGCGGCCTTGGGCGCTGGCAATGATTACCCCGTGCAACTGCGGATATGGCGACGGCTGGCGAAGACCGGACATGGCCACGAGACCTTCTCCGAAGGCTATCTGGACGCTTTGCTGGCGGCCGGCGATGTGGCCAAAGCGCGGGAATTGCTGAATGCGGCGCTGAACCGCCTGCCCGTGGGCAAGCGCCGTGCGGTGCTGGAACGCCTGGTCGTGGTGTCCAAGCTGGATGGCACGGCCGGTGAGACGATCGACCAACTGCGGGCGCTGCGCGATCCCGACGCCGCGGTGCTCGCCGCACAGCTGCTGGAAGAACAAGGCGACTCGGATCTCGCCGCCGACGAACTGGCACTGGCGTGGCAGCGCTTTCCGGGGCATCGGGCGCTCCAGGCGGCGTATCAGGCGCTGCTGGTGCGGCTGGGACGGCGCGAGGAGCTGGCGAAGATCGTCGCGGAAGTGGTGCGGCTGGCGCCCGCGGACCCGATGCCGTGGCTGAGCGTGCTGGATGCGCACATCGCCGCGCGGGACATCGAGGCGGCGCGCAACCTCATCGACGAGCTGGCGCGCAAGCATCCCAAGCACGACGTGCTGCTGGAGGCGCTGATCGACCGCGAGCAGCGGATCGGCGATGCGCCCAAGCGCGTGGAGGCGCTGTACGAACAGCTGCTGACGGCTGCGCCCCGCGAGCCGCAGTACATCGAGGCTTACGCCGAATGGCTGCTGTCGCGCGCAGATGGCCAGACGAATCGCTCCGACGAACCGGTCCTCGCTCTCCTGGCGCGTCTGCAAAAACCGCCTGCGGACGAGTGGGCGGGCCTGACCAAGTCGGCAGCGATCCTGATGAACCACAACCGTTTTGTCGCGGCACGCAAGCTCGTGCAAACGCTGAGCGCCAAGCGGCCGGGCGATCCGCGCGCCACGCGGCTGCTGGCGCTGCTGGACGAGCGCGAGGGCCATCCGCAAGACGCGATTGGCCACTGGCTGGAGCTGACCCACTTGCCGGATGCGCCGGATCTGGCGGATCGCCAGCGGGCGGTGGAAGCGCGCCTTTCGCTGTCGGCGCTGCTGCGGCGGACGTCACAGCTCGCCGAGACGGCGGCCGGGCTGCGGGCGAAGATCGACACCGGCAAGGCGACGCGTGCCGAGGTGCTGCTGTGGCTGGATCTGCAGACGCAGCTCGACGATGGCCGCGATGCCTTGAGCGACGCGGACTGGCAAAAGACCGCGGAACACGGGCGCTTGGCCTATACCGATGACGATGAAATCGCGCTGGCGGTGGCGACCGGGCTGCTGAACCGCGGCAAGCTCAGCGACGCGCTGCCCGCGGTGGAGCAGCTGGCGAAGCGCGATCGCGACGCGGCGACGCCGTTGGTCGCGCAAGCCGTGGAGATGGCGCTGGCGCACGGCGAGCCGGCGACGGCCAAGCGGCTGGAAGGGCTGCTGCTGACGGGCGACGAGACGCCGCAGACGTCGGTGCTGATGCGCCTGGGCGACCTGCACCTGCGGCTGGGTGACAATGCCGGGGCGACTGCGCTGTTCCGCCAATCGGCACAGCAGAATACCCGCGACACGCGGGCGGCCGGTCGGCTGGCGACGCTCTTTCGCCTCGCCGGCGCGGTGGACGACGAGGACAAGGCACTGCGCGACATCGTGGCGCGGGCGACGGACAGCGATGAGATCGACGCGGCCGGGCAACGCCTGCTGGCCGTGGCGCTGGGGGCGGGGCGCCTGGGCGAGCTGGTGCGGTGGCTCGACACGATCGTGCCGCAGCACGCCCGGCGTGAGCTGGTCGAGCGCCTGCGGATGAATGGCTACGACCTGTGGCTGCGCACCCTGCCGCTGGAACATGCCCTGGGCCATTCCGGCCCCGAGCCGATGGCCTCCGGCGTCGGCGATGCGCTGTCCAGCGGCGATCTGGCGCTGCAGGTCAAGGCGCTGCGCCAGCTGGCGGAGCTGCATCGGAGCATCCCACTGGCAACTGCCCAGCAGCTGCTGGCCGCGCCGAATCCTGCCTTGCGCCGCGATGTGACGCTGCTGCTCGGCGCGTCGGGCTCCGAGGAGGCGACGAAGCTGATTGTGGCGGTGATGGATGGCCACGACGTGCACGTGAACGGCGGCATGGATCCGGATGAGGAGGTGCGCAACGCGCAGTTGGCCGCGCTGGTGCAACTGCCGCCGGTGCCTGGCGTGGAACGACCGCTCGACGAGTTCATTCGCCGCGGCGAGATGCTGGCACTACTGGCGCTCGGCAAGCTGGCCGGGCCGAATCCGGCGCTGGCACGACTGAGCGACGTGCTGGTGGCGAGCCGCCGCGACGCGACGCCCTATGCCCTGGTGGCGCTGGGGACGCTGGCGGGCCGTTCCGGTGAGGAGCCGAGCGCGCGCGATGCGGTCGACAAGCTGCTGCTGTTCAGTCCGGTGCGCGGTGGGACCGGTGACTTGCCGCGTCAAGTCGCGGCGCTCTGGGCGTTGGCGGCCGCCGGGCAGATGCGCGCGACCATGGAGGTCTGGAAAGCCGCGCTGGAGTCCCCCGAGCGTCCGCTCCGACACATGGCCGTGCGCCTGCTGGTGGCGGCGGAGCGGCCCACTTTGGTGGTGCCGGAGCTGCGGCCAGCGGATGGGGATACCGGCCGCGATTTGAAGAACCGCATCCTCCGCGCCACGCTGCTGCCCTGGCTGACGGAAGATGACGCCGCGCTGGCCAAGGCCCTGTCTCTGCTGGATGACGAGTTGGCACGCTCGGCGCAGGCCCGGCTGGCTGAGGGCGCGGGCGAGGTGTGGCAGCGCGCGTGGTGTGCGACCTGGCAGACGGCGGATGGCACGCAAGCGGCCGGTCCACACGTGCGGCAGTTCTGCGCGGTCAAGCCACGCGAGTGAGGGCAACCGCCACTTGTGCCGCCAGCGCGGCATTGTTCAGCACCAGCGCGATGTTCGCCGCCAGGCTATCGCCGCCGGTGCTCTGGTTGAGCCAGGCCAGCAGGAACGGCGTCACCGCCTTGCCGGTCACCCCCTGTGCCTTGACCGCCGCAAGCGCTTCCTCTGTCGCCGCATCGACCACCGCGCGCGCCATGGCCCACGCCTCGGGAGTCGGGTTGGCCACCACCACGCCGCCGTGACCCAGGGCCCAGCGCGCCCGCAGGATCGCCGCCACCTGCTCGGGCGTCTCGCAGCGCGTGTCCACGGGCAGGCCGCTGTCGCGGGTCAGGAACGCCGGGAACGCATCCGTCCGGTAACCCAGCACCGGCACGCCGTGGGTCTCCAGGTACTCCAAGGTCAGCGCCAGATCGAGAATCGACTTCGCGCCGGCACAGACCACCGCCACCGGCGTGTGCGCCAGCTCCGGCAGGTCGGCCGAGATGTCCATCGTCGCCGCGGCGCCGCGGTGCACGCCGCCGATGCCACCTGTCGCAAACACGCGAATGCCCGCCAAGGCTGCGATGACCATCGTGCCGGCGACCGTCGTCGCGCCCGTGCCGCCGTTGGCCAGTAGGATGGGCAGATCGCGGCGGCTGGCCTTGGTCACCCGCGGTCCGGCTTGGCCCAGGGTCTCGATTTCCGCGGCGGAGAGCCCGGCTTTCAGGCGGCCGTTGAGCACGGCGATGGTTGCGGGAATGGCGCCGTGGGCGCGGACTTCTGCCTCGACCCGCAGGGCTGTCTGCACATTTTGTGGGTACGGCATGCCGTGGGAGATGATCGTCGATTCCAGTGCTACGACTGGGGCGTGGGACGCGAGGGCCTGGGCAACCTCCGGTTGGATGTCGAGGGGGCTATGCGACATAGTGGTCTTCATTTTGCGGAACCGGCGCCGCGGGCGCGCCGGATCTGAGGGAAACCGTTCCGGTTTCCCTCAGACTCCCTTCCCCTTTTCGGGCGTGGAAGTTCCGAGAGGTGGGGTCGGCGTGGGGCCCCCGAGCTTTTGCCGAAGCTTTGCTTCGGCAAATCGGGACCCACGCCTCGGCCGAGATGGGGAGGAAGGGGCAGCGCGCTTGGGAAGGGGCTGGCGTGCGGGCAGGTGTTGAGGGCAACTGGGTCGCGGGGCATGGCTCGGTGCATGGGGGCGACCTTCTTGGGGCGGTGTGGTGGGGCTCTGGCGGCTGCTTTGCGGGCACTTATGCCTATGGGGTGACTATCCTGCAAGTGCGGGATGGGCACAACAGCCGATTCAGTGACCATCTTGCAGTTGCGGGATAGGCACTCATGCCGACTCAGTGCCCATAAAGCAGTTGCAGGATGGTCACTCATGCCGACTCAGTGCCTATCATGCAATTGCGGGATGGGCACCCATGCCGACCAAGTGGCTATCTTGCAGCTGCGATCAGGTCTCCGACTCGGGCGGGGTGGTTGGATCCGCGGCTGTGGGCTTGCTCTTGGGCGTGCTGCGTGCCGGGGCGAGCGCTGCGCGGACCAGATCGCTGCGGCCGGGGAACTTGGTGAGGATGCCGAGTTCGGTCGTCGCGGTCAGTTTGTCCAGCGCCGTGACTTGCGCGGAGCGGGCAATATCCAGCACCAGGGAAGCTTGTTGCGCGGCGCTGCGATCCGCTTCTACGGCACTCAGGGCTTCCGTCGCGGTTTTCAGCGCCGCCAAACACTTCACCAGCTCCGGGTGCGCCAGCGCTGCACCCTTGGCGGCGATGACAGCGGCTGCGGCAATCGCGCGCACGGGGCCCAGGGTGCGGAGTACAGCGGCCCGCAGCGGCGTGAACAAGGACGCGTACGGGTCCTTGCGCACGTTCTTGCCCGCCGCAAGCAGCGCCCGGCCCGAGAGATCCCCCACCACCACGCCCCATTCCACCGAGCTGACCGCAACCTTGCGCTGCGCACCCAGCAGCTTCCACCGCGTCTCGTCGCGCGTCTGCCGCGCCGCAAGCAGGTCCTTGCGCAGCTTGTGCCACGGCGCCGCCAGCGGCGCGAGGCTGGGTGTGGCTTCCAACCCGGCGATGACGCCGGAGACGTGGTCGATTAGCGAATCCAGGGATGCTTCTGGGGCAAATGCGTAGCTCATCGATGACCTCGCAGGTAGCGAAAAGTAGGAACAACGGGCCCGGAAGTCGGGTAACCGATAGGAACGGGTGAAAAGTTGCCGCGGGTTTGGGGGGATGTCAAGAGGGCGGCGGGCGGGGAATTGTGACTTTTTGGGGACGGCTGGTCGAGGCCTCTTGTGCACTCACGATGCCCAGCCGCGTCGCGTCAGGGACACGAGGTCTGCGTCACGCTGAAGTTACTGACGTCAAATTCAGTGTACGCTCCACCAGTTCCCGCGGAAAATCCGATGAAGCCGCCGGCGAAGGCACTTGGCATCGTTCCGGAGAACAGGAGATAGCCATCGATAGAGCCCTTGACGTTTGCGCCGTTGATATCAACGACGTAGTGATGCCATAAGCCATCGCCGACATCGCCGGGAACATTGTTCCATGCGTCAGCCCAGCCATTGGCTGCATACTTGCCGGTGTCACCATTCAGTGTCGCCGCGAACTCATAGCTGAGCCCATGATCGCCGGCATCGCTGTCATGCGTGTCCAGCTTCACGTGGACACCGTTGACTGGGTAACTGCCGCAGATGGTGTTGTTGGAGCCATAGCCCATGCAGGCTCCGGATGCCGTGTTGGCGATATAGCTCTCAAGTGCGGTGAGATTGGGTACGTCGATGATGTTGAGCGCCATTCCCTCCGGAGAGGCAAAAAACGCTGCGTCGTATTGGATGGTCGTCTTTGCCGCCGCAATCCGCGCGGTTGTGTAATACACCTGCCCCTTCTTCGATGCGGCTGCGGGCACGAGCCGAACTCCGGGGCCTGCCGTCGAGGAGTAGTCCGCGCTGTTATACAGCTTCCACCCGGCCTTCACGGTAGCGAGAGAATTCGTTGTGTTCAAGCAAGCCGCGCAGCCTTCATCGGTCAAGCCATTGCAGTTGTCGTCGATGCTGTTACCGCAGACCTCCGCGTGACCGGGATTCACCGCCGCGCTGGCGTCATTGCAATCACCGGACACCATCGCAGTGTAGCTCGCCAGCGGGCCGCAGGCAGCTTTGCCCGTACCGGCGCCATAGCCATCCGCGTCGGCATCGGCATAGTAGGTTGCCGTGCCCAAACCCTCGTCGGTCTGGCCGTTGCAGTTGTCATCCAAGCCATTGCAGATCTCGGTGGCGCCCGGATGGACAGTTGCCCGCGTATCATCGCAGTCGGTATGGTCGCTGACATCGCCGACAGGCGCGCTGCAGGCCTGCACCAACTTGCTAGTGTCGCCGTAGCCGTCGCCATCTGCATCTGCGTAGAAGTTCAGCTTCACGCCTTCGTCGACCGTGCCGTTGCAGTTGTCGTCCACGCCGTTGCAGATCTCGGTCGCGCCGGGATGAACGGTGGGACTCGCATCGTTGCAATCACCGCTGACGGTGACGTAGCCCATCGGCTGGCTGCATGCCGATTTGCTGACAGCTGCGTTGCCATAGCCGTCGAAGTCCGAATCCTGATAGTACGTCACGGTCACCAAGCCCTCGTCGATCTGACCATTGCAGTCATCGTCCACGCCGTTGCACACTTCCGTCCTGGCCGGGTTGATCGTGGGATCGTTGTCGTTGCAATCGCCGCCCTTGGATGTTGAGTAGATGGCGCTGGCTGCGCACAGACAGCTGGGGGTGCCGCCGCCGTACCCATCGCTGTCGGCGTCCTTGTAGAACAACGTGCAGTTCGTCGCCCCCGCCTCATCGGTCTTGCCGTTGCAGTTGTCGTCCACCCCGTTGCACACCTCCGCCGCACCCGGATGAATCGCCGCATTGCCATCATCGCAGTCCCCGCCGCACGTCGCGCTCGGGCCGTAGCCATCGCCATCGGCGTCGATGGTCTTGGAACTGCACACGCCAGCCACGCACGCATCCGCGGTGCAGACATTGCCATCGCTACACGCATTGGCGTTGTTGGTCACGTTCGCACAGCCGGTCGCGGGCGCGCAGCTGTCATCGGTGCAGGCGTTGCCGTCGTTGCAATTGCTGGCGCCACCGCCAAAGCAGGTGCCGGCCACGCATTGGTCGCCGCTGGTGCACAGGCTACCGTCCTCGCAGGTGGCGCCGGTGGCGAGGTTGACGGCGACGCACTGGCTGGTGCTGGGATCGCAGCTGTTGGCCTTGCAGGCGAGAACGGGACAGACGATGCCTGCGCAGGGATTGGTGTTGGCGTCGGGCAGTGCCACGTCATCGGCGGCATCGGCATCAACCGCGGAGGCGTCGTCGGCCAGCACCACGTCGGCGGTATCCATCAGGTCCGCACTATCGGCATCCGCGACATCCACCAGCGTGGCATCGGTGCCCGCGGTATCGCTGCCATCGGCCAGATCGGCCAGGTCCGGCGCATCGGCAGCGCTGGCATCGGTCGCATCGGCAAGCGCATCGACCGTGTCGGCGATATCCGGCCCGACGTCCGCAAGGACTACATCCGCGGCATCCACGGCGTCGACAATTTCGGCCGCCTCGTCGACCACGGCAGTGTCGGTGCCGGCATCCACCGTTTGCGCATCGCCATCGACGGCATCGACTTCCGGCGGCGCGTCGGCCAGTTGCACATCCAGCGCATCCGCGGCCGTCACGTCCTCGCCGGCGTCCACCACGTCCGCGAGGGCGTCACCAACATCCGCCGCAGCATCGCCATCCGCGGCATCACCGAGCGCATCCGCCGCAACGAGTCCATCCGCCGCGGCTTGTTCAGCCGGCGTGGCGTATTCAAAGGCATCCGGCGCCGGCAGGGCAAAGCATCCGCTCAGGCAGGCAAGGCCGATGGCCAGCAAGCGCTTCATCAAAACCGCCCCGTCAGCAGCAGACCCTGCGGTGTGGGCAGCAGCGCGACCTTGTCGGGATGGCGCAGCAAGAGCCACGTGCCCCCGCCCGCGCACGCCAGCCCGCCCACGCCCAGGCCGATGCCCACGCCCAGCCGGGTGTTGAGCGAGGTCACCGTCGCCGAGGCCGTCTGGTAATTCGTGCCGACAATCTTGCCATCAGGCCCCAACGTGCCGCTGTCGCGCTTCCAGGCCGCGGCATCCGCCAGCGTGGACAGGCTCACGCCCAAGCCAGCGATGAACAGCGCGCCGCCACCCGCCACCAATGCCCATGGCACCAGTTCGTTCTCGGCTAGACGGCGCGGCGCCTGAAGGACCACAGGCGGCGGCGCAACCGGCTCACGCTGCGGCAACGTCTCGACCGTTTTCACCACCACCACCGCGGGCGGCGGTAGCGGCTGCGGCGGCTCCACGGTTGACCGCGGCGGTTGGGCCACCGGCGGCGGCGCAACGGGCAATGGCGGCGGCGCGGCGCTCTTCTCCACCGCGTCGATTTCATCCAGCGCTTTCTGAGATTTCAAGAAGTACGGGTCCGTGCCCGGCAGCAGCCCCATGAGGCTCTCGAACGCCAGCCGCGCGGCCTTGAATTTGCCGGCCTTCTGCTCGGATCGCCCAACGCCGAACAGGTATTCCGGCTTGGTAGGATCGATCCGGTACGCGCGTCGGTAGAGATCGGCGGACGCCACGTACGCCTGATGCCGGTAGTAGTCGATGGCCTGCTTGGCGACCATCGACGCTTCCACGGCCGGCGCGGGCGGTGCGGCCAACACCGGCAGCGCCAGCAACAGCACAGCCGCCACGAGCACACGGCGCAGAATCTGCCGAGCCATCGCCATGGTTGCATCCGGAAGCAGGAAGTCTGCTGCGGCGAGGATGGCTGGTGGAACGTTGCGGTGCAATTGCACTCGCTGACCGACGGTCGAGATCACGCCTCCGCCAGCCGCGGCGTGCCACAGGAGGTGCACGCTCGCGGTCCAGTCCGAAAGGCAACAGCTCTGACTGGCCCGGCTTGGCATCCGACAAAGATCAGGAGTTACGACTCGCAGTCTCCGCATCGCTCATGCTACCCTCGCGCGCCATGACGCACCGCGCTTTCGTTCCACCCAAACCGCCGCCGATTGAACTGCTCGACCCGCTGGTGGCCAACCAGATCGCCGCGGGCGAGGTGGTGGAACGGCCGGCGTCGGTCATCAAGGAGCTGGTCGAGAACAGCCTGGACGCCGGTGCGACGCACATCCAGATTCGCCTGAAAGAGGGCGGAAGCGTGCTGGCGCAGGTCATCGACAATGGCTATGGCCTGGATGGTCCCTCAGCGAAGCTGGCGTTCCTGCGCCATGCGACGTCCAAGCTGCGCACGGCTGAAGAGCTGATGGGCATCCAGACGTTCGGCTTTCGCGGCGAGGCACTCGCGTCGATCCTGGCGGTGGCGCACGTGACGCTGACGTCCCGGCGTGCGGACATGGACGTGGGCGTGCGGCTGACGGGCGGTGGCGCGACCGGGCTGCGTGAGGAGCCCGCGGGCTGTCCGGTGGGCACGGACATCCAGGTGGCGGACCTGTTCTTCAACGTGCCCGCCCGCCAGAAGTTCCTGCGGACGGCAGCCACCGAGCTGGGGCAGATCCTGCGCTTTGTCGATGCGCTGGCGCTGGCACGGCCGGACCTGCATCTGACGGTGCACCACAATGACCGCAAGGTCGCGGATTATCCCGCCGACCGGGACCTGATGCGCCGCACGCATGCGGTGCTGGGTGGCGAGGTGGCGGCGCGGCTGTACCCGCTGGCGGATGACTTGGAATACCAGGTGCGCGGCCTGCTGAGCGAACCGAGCCTGCACCATGGCGGCCCGGGACAGCTCACGCTCTTGGTCAATGGTCGGCATGTCGCGGATCGCACGCTGCAGCACGCGGTGATCTCGGGCTACGGCACGCTGCTGGAGCGCGGCCGCTATCCCGTGGGCATTCTCGCGATTGATTGCCCGCCGGGCACGGTGGATGTCAACGTGCACCCGGCCAAGACGGAAGTGCGGTTTGTCCAGAGCCAGGCGGTGTTTGCCGCGGTCGTGCGCGCCATCCGCGGCATGTTGGCGGGAACGCCGTGGGTCAAGGAGCCCATCACGGTCAATCTCGCTGCGCTGACGGAGCAGACGCCAACGGTCCACGACTTTCCAGCGCTGCGACCGGGGCCGGTGCGGGAGCAGCTGCCGTCGGCCTGGCGCAACACCCCGGTGCGGCCGTTCAAGCACACGCAGCCGTTTTCCAGCGGCGTGGAGGACGCTTTCCAGCCGCCGCTGCCGCAAGCGCAGCCGCAACCGACGACGTACAGCGGCCTGCGCTACGTCGGGCAAGTCGGCAAGTGCTTCCTGGTGTGCGAAACGGCGGATGCGTTGGTGCTCATCGACCAGCACGCCGCGCACGAGCGCATCCTGTTCGAGCAGTTTGTCCAGCGCGCCCGGACCCAAGGCTATGCGATGCAGCAGCTGCTGATTCCGCAGATGATTCCCCTGGTTCCGGCGGAGGTCGCAGCGCTGGATGAAGCGGC
The DNA here is from genome assembly GCA_903924465.1 of uncultured Myxococcales bacterium. Lineage (GTDB taxonomy): Bacteria > Myxococcota_A > UBA9042 > UBA9042 > UBA9042 > CAIYBN01. The sequence continues at coordinate 54,104 of CAIYBN010000056.1, forward strand.
CGACCTGCTGACGCCGTTGGGTTTTGTCGTGGAAGCGGCCGGCGAACGTGCCGTGCGTCTGCGGGCCCATCCGGCGATTCTGCGCGACCGTGATGTGGTGGCTGAAGTGCTGGCGTTGGCGGAATCCTTGGCCCAAGGCGGTCGCGGCGCGCGCACGCTGGAGACGCTGGAACGCGCTGCGGCCACGCTCGCCTGTCACGCCGCCTGGCGCGCCGGTGATGTGATGACCGCGGACGACGTGCAACGCCTGCTGCGGGAGATGGAAGGCGTAGATTTGTCCGCCTACTGCCCGCACGGCCGACCGGTCGTGTTTCGCGCGCAGTGGCAGGAAGTCGGCCGCTGGTTTGGGCGCCCGTAGGCGCGGCGTTCAGGTCACGCTGATGAAGGCTAGCGCAACGCACCCGCCGTAAACGCGCTCTTGGCCGGCGCGGTCGACGGTCCTTCGGCAACAAATCGCACCGATTTTGGATCATCGCCGGCACCGCGCAATTGGAACGCCTCGGGTTGGCCGGCGCCGTTGAACGCTTCCCAGTCGACTTCTCCCAGCTTGGCTCCCTTGCCATCGCTGATGGCGGTGGCAATCAAGTAGCCGGAGCGTTTGGAGATGGACACCTTGGCGGGACGCGCCGTCACGCCCAATTCATAGCGCGGCGCCAGACGCACAACGGCCACTTCGTCAAACTCACCCTCCACCGTGGGCGTGTACTGCGATTGCCATTCCAGCGCACAGAACATGATCCACGGCACACCGAGAATGGGTTGGGGGCGGAACACCGCTTCGTGCGGCAGCAATTTGGCCTTCTCACCGCCGACGCGCAGCCACGCCTTGGCGCCATCCATGACAACGCCCGTGCCCAGCAACTCCGCCGGACCTGCGACAACGCGCACTTGCAGCTGAGCGTGGCCGACAAAGCTCCGGGCGACCGCAATCTTCAGCCCTGCCATCGGGTGCCCGGCCGGCACATCCGCTTTGAAGACGCGCTGCCAGGGCTTTTGTGCCGAACGCTGGAGCGCCAGCTCGGCAATCGCAGGCGCACCCTTGCGGCGAATATCCAGCCATTCGGTGGGCGGCGCCGCGAGCGCGAAGGACGCCAGCAAACACTGCGTGGCCAGCAGGCAGCGTGTCAGGAAGAGGTTGCGGTGAAGGCGCCGGAAGACCATTGGACGACCCAAGCACGGCGGCGATGCCGCGAGAGGTCAGATTGCCCCTCGCCACGGGCTCGGTCAAGTTCAATGGCGCACAAGCGGAATTCTCCACGCCCACATCGACGGTTGCAGCTGGCGAGAACGACGTCACCCGCGCGGCAACCCGCTGTGCCGGAAGAAGTTACCGTCATTCGCGTGCATCGCGTGCCAAGATCCGGCACACTGACCTTTCGCGTTCCTTCCGGCCCGGAAGCCGCGTCCACGGAGTCGATTCATGGCCAACCTCGGCTACATCCAGATGGTCCGGCACTGCAACCAGAACTGCGGGTTCTGCTCCAATCCGGAGACGCCGTTCTTCCACAATCTGGAGCAGATTCACGAAATCGTGAAGGATTTCGTCAGTCGCGACTACTTTGGCGTCATCATGACCGGCGGCGAGCCCACGCTGTCGCCGATCCTGCCGGAAGCGATTGCCCACGCCCGCGAGAACGGCCTGCACGTGCGGATGATTACCAATGGCCAGAAGCTCGCCGATTGGGATTACTGCAAATCCTTGGCCGATGCCGGTTTGCAGCATGTGCACGTATCGATTCACAGTCACAAACACAAGCTCGAAGACTTTCTAACCGGTACGCCGGGCTCGCTGGACTGGGCGGAAAAGGCGCTGACCAATCTGGGCAAGACCAACATCACGGTCAACATCAACACGGTCATCAACCGCTACAATTGCGACCATCTGCACGAAAACATCGAATGGTTCATCCAGAATTTCCCGTTCATCCGGCATTTTGTCTGGAACAACCTGGACCCGTCGATCGGTCGCGCCACCAGCAACCAGTACTTCACGGCGCGGATGCAGGACATCGAGGTGAGCCTGTCCAAGGCGATGCGCATGCTGGCGGAAACCGGCCGGTCGTTTCGCGTCGAGCGCGTGCCGCTGTGCTACATGACTGAGTTTGCGCATTGCTCGACTGAAACGCGTAAAATCGTCAAATCGGAAGAGCGCATCGTGCATTTCCTCGACAACAAGGGCACCGTGCGCCAGACCGAATGGGGCCATTTGTACGCCGATGTGTGCAACGTCTGCAGCCTGCGCTCCATCTGTGGCGGCCTGTTCGACCGCGGCGACGCTTACGATCCGAAGGAGCTGTCGCCGATTTTCAGCGATCCCAAACCGATCATCGCGCGCATCGTCCAGGATTTGCAGTCCGATCCGGCTTGGCGCATGGCGAAATTCAAGAACCTGGCGGCAGTTCCGGCGGCGCACCAGGGTAAATCCGGGAGCCAGAAGAGCATGGCGGGCGGCGAAGTGTCGCGACCCGGTAAAGTGCAGGCGCCGACCGGCGAGCGGCTGGTGCAAATGGCGATGGACCCGAAGCGCAAGACGGATCACACGGCGCATGACTGGACGCCGGAAACGGCGGGCTGGCATCCGTCGGACGATGAAGAGGACGTGGACGAAGGCCTCGTCGTGCCGCCAGAGCCCGTTTCGACAGGGCGGGTTGCGGCGTCGCGCCTTGATGTTCGATCCGGACAAGAGTAGAAGCAAGAGGTCACGCCAGTCCGGTCGCCCCCCGCCGGATGCGCGTTCGCCCTCCCACATCTGGGGCAATTTGCATCACAGGAGTACTTGAGCATGGGCCAGCCGCACATTGAGAAACTCGACCCGAAAACCAGTACGATGACGCTGTCGCTGGACATCGGCCTGTACCCCGCGGACGTGCTGTACGCCGCCGCCTACGTGTTCCTCGACCGCGCGTACGTCTTGCTGGATCGTGCCGGTCCGCGCTTTGAAGTGCACCTGCGCGGCAAAGGCGAGCTCGACGAAGCGCAGCTGACCGCGATGTCCGGCGAGTTTGAGAACGAGCTGCTCGCTCAGGCGCTGCGCCGCAAGGTCGTCAAGGCCAACCAGAAGATCATCGAAGACATCACCAGTCAGGCCATCGCGGGCGCGGCGGGCGGCACGCTGCCCACGGATTTCCTCGCTGCAGGCGACGACGGCATGGACTTTCTCGACGACCCGCTGGGCATCGCGGTGCCGTGGGAAGAGAAATTCAAGAAGAAGAAAGACGCCTGAGAGACGTCCAACAAACGTCAGCGTATCCCAACTGTTCTGATCTTTTTGCGGGGTTCTCTTCATGAGCCATGTCACACACCAATCCGTCAAGCTGCACCGCACGCTGTACATGCAGCAGGCGGTGAAGGAAGCGGCGACGACATTCGCGGATTTCGCCTCGTTCGCCATCAAGCGCGACGGCGATTACTACGCGGTCGACATCCGGGACATCGACCCGGACGTGGACGGCGACGTGGTCGCGGAATTCTGCAACTTTGCGCTGGCCAACACGGCGAGCCGCAAGAAATCCAAGAAAGCCTGAACGGCCGCAGTGAGAGGAGCGAACACGGATGACAGCGACCACGCTTCAGACCAAGAGCCAGAAGCACGATCTGCTGCCCAAAGGCAAACAGGTTGATCTGACGACGATTTCCAGCCCGGGTCGCTGGAAACCTGAGTTCGCCGTGCCGTTCAACCAACGGCAGCTTGGCAGCAAGATTCTGATCACCAACGACATGGGCGATTGGGATCTGCTGAGCCGCGAGGAATTCCGCGACTTCATCGAAGGCAAGCCGCAGCCGGGCGAGCCGCTGTATGAACGACTGAAGACCCACAATTTCATCGCCAAGGAAATCGACATCACGGCGCAGGCCGAGCGGTGGAAGCGCAAGAAGCAATACCTGTTTTACGGTCCGACGCTGCACGCGTTTGTGCTCACGCACCGCTGCAATCACGGCTGCCAGTATTGCCACAGCTCGATCGTCGGCATGGAGCGGACCGACACGGACATGTCGATCGAGACCGCCGAGCGTGCCGTCGATCTGGTGTTCCAGACCACGAGTCCAGGCATCACGATTGAGTTCCAGGGCGGCGAGCCGACCGCGAACTGGGAAGTGTTGCAGCACGTCGTCGAATACGCGCGGCAGAAGAACGCGTTGGCCAACAAGGCGCTGTCATTCGCATTGGTCACGAACTTGTCGCTGATGGACGACGAGAAGATGGAGTACCTGCTGGACCGCAAGGTGCAGATTTGCACCAGCTTGGACGGTCCGGAGGATTTGCACAACAAGATCAGGATCTTCAAGGACGGCAACAGCCACGCGAACTTGATGCACTGGATCAAGCGCATCAACGACCGCTACGGCGAGCTGGGCTTGGATACAAACCTCTACCGCGTGGAAGCGCTGCCGACGATCACCAAGCCGGGCTTGCACCGGTGGAAGGAAATCGTCGACACGTACGTGGAAGCGGGCTGCAAAGCGGTGTTCCTGCGCAAGCTCGACCCGTTCGGCTTCGCAGAGCGCACGGCCAAGACGCTGGGCTATTCGATGGACGACTTCCTGGAGTTCTATGCGCATGCCGTGGACTACATCATCGAGCTGAACCGCAACGGCACGCAGGTGATGGAGCGGCATGCATCGATCATGCTGAACAAGATTCTGGCCGATCAGGAGCCCAACTACCTGGACCTGCGCACGCCCGGTGGCGCATGCATCGGCCAGCTGGGCTACGCGCCCGACGGTGGCGTGTATTCGAGTGACGAAGGCCGGTTTGTCGCCGCAATGGGCGATGACATGTTCCGGATTGGCACGGTCGAGGACACGTACCACCAGTTGATGACGAACGCGCAGACCCGCGCGATCGTCATGGCGGGCTTGAACGACGCGCAGCCGGATTGCGTCAGCTGTGTCTACAAGCCGTGGTGCGGCCAGCAGGTCGAGTACAACTACAAGACGCAAGGGTCGTTGCACGGCCACATGCGCGACTCGGTGTGGTGCAAGAAGCACAAGTCGATTTTCGACTATTTGATGTACAAGCTGGAGAACGCCGACGAACGCGACATGGAGATGTTCCGCCGCTGGACGACGAACCGTCAGCTGGAACACTTCCTTCAGGAGCGCGCGCCGCTGTGATTCTGGCTGCAGCGCGCTGTTTTCGCGCGCGCAGGTAAGGAGACCGCCGCGCGGCCTCCTCGGATTCTGCAAGCAGAATCCTCACCTCCAGCGGGGGCGATGCGCCCCTTTTGGAACGGCATGCTTCTCGGCGCGAAGACTCCAGGTCTCGAAATCCTCAGTGTCCATCGCAGGATGGCCGTGCATGCGCTCGGTCACGGTCGCGTGTGGGCCAGCCGCGGCGGCAATCTCTACACGCGGGCAATCCGCGGTGGGCCGTGGCTGTTGCAGGGGCGCCTGCCGGAGCCCGCCTGGCAGCGACTGGTCGGCCGTTCCACCGCGGTCGGTCAAGCCCTGCGCCTCGGCATCCACGGGATCGTGCCGCTGTCCGATGGCGCCCAAGTCGTCGTTGCGACCGGCCGGCTGTGGCGCTTGCAGGAAGGGCGCTGGCACGAAGCACTGCGTTTTGACTTCCGCAAACCGGCGCGGCTCGGCATGCTGCGCACCACCGATGGTGCCGTTTTCTGCGCCGAATACGCGCTCAATCCGCACCGCGACCGGGCGATTCGCCTGTGGCGCTCGGACGACGACGCCCGCACCTTCCGACAGGTCTTTGCATTTCTGGCCGGGCAAGTCCGGCACATCCATTTCATCCAGCAGGATCCAGTGGACGGCTCGCTGTGGCTCGGCACCGGCGATCGCGATACCGAGAGCGGGCTCTGGCGCTCGACGGATCTCGGCGAGAGCTGGAACGTCATCGGCCGGGGCGACCAGCGTTGGCGGGCCATCGGGCTGGCCTTCTTGCCCGACGCGGTCATCTGGGGCACGGACGCCGGCAGCGACGCCGGGCCATTTCGCAACATTGCGCTGCGCTGGGATCGGCAAACGCAGACGCTGGTCGAACTGGGCGCGCTGCAAGGTCCGGTCCACGGCGTCACTGCGCTGCAGGATGGCACGGTTCTTTTGGCCACCGGGTGTGAAGGCGGCATCAACGAGGCAGACCGCCGCGTGCACGTGTGGGCCCTCCGCGCAGGCCAAGCGCCGAAAGAATGCGCGCATTTCGCCGCGGGTCTTCAGCCCAAGCGCGCGCAATACCCGGTCATGCACTTTGCCCAAAGTCAGGAGCTGGGCGAGCGGGTCTGGCTCATCGGCCGCGGCCTTTTGGCTGGCGCGGTGATCAGCATGGAAGTGGCGCTGCGCTGAACATGGCGCTGTGCGGTGGATGTGGCACACTGCCCGCGGGAGGTGCTGCCATGGCTTATCGCGCCGTTGAAATCATTGCCAGCAAGCGCGACGGACGCACGCTCTCCGGCGATGAGATTCGCTGGCTGATCGCAGGATTCACCGACGGCAGCGTGCCCGACTACCAAATGGCGGCGTTTGCCATGGCTGTGTTCTGGCGTGGCATGGTGCCGGACGAAACGGCCGCGCTGTTGGACGCCATGGAACGGTCCGGCGACGTCGTCCGCTGGCCGAACCTCGCGTGGCCGACCGCTGACAAACACTCGACTGGTGGCGTCGGCGACAAGGTCTCCATCCCGCTGGCGCCAGCTGTCGCGGCGTGTGGCGTCGCCGTTCCGATGATTTCCGGCCGCGGCCTGGGGCACACCGGCGGCACGCTCGACAAACTCGAGTCCATTCCCGGTTTCAACGTGCACCTTGACCTCGCGGCTTTTGACCAGATGGTGCGGCAAATCGGCGTCAGCTTGATTGGCCAAACGGACCGTCTGGTGCCCGCGGACAAGAAGCTCTACGCGCTGCGCGATGTGACGGCGACCGTGGAGAGCATTCCGTTGATTACCGCGTCGATCCTGTCGAAGAAGTTGGCGGAGGGCGTCGGTGCCTTGGTCATGGACGTCAAGGTGGGCTCCGGCGCGTTCATGAAGGACCGCACTTCCGCGCTGGCGCTCGCGCGCTCGCTCGTGGACGCTGGCACTGCCGCAGGCCGCAAAGTGACGGCTTTCCTGACGGCGATGGACCGACCGCTGGGCACGCACATCGGCAATGCGCTGGAGATCGCGGAGTCCATCGAAATCCTGCATGGCCGCGGGCCGACCGACACCCGCGAATTGACCGTGCGTCTGGGCGGCGAAATGCTGCGCCTGTGCGGTGTCGCGACGACATTGGCCGCCGGCGAGTCGGCGATTGCGGCCGCCCTGGACGACGGCCGCGCGCTGGCGAAATTCCGCGCGCTGGTGGCTGCCCAAGGAGGCGATCCGCACGTCTGCGATGCGCCGCACGACGTCCTGCCCCAAGCGCCGCTGGTGACGCCCCTGCTGGCGTGGCAGGACGGCATCGTCCAGCGGATGGATGCCTGGGACATTGGCGTCGCGGCGGTCCATCTTGGCGCGGGGCGCAATACTGCGGCGGACGCGGTCGATCCAGCGGTCGGATTTGTGCTGGCCAAGAAACCTGGAGATCGCGCGCGCGCGGGTGAACCGCTCGTGTACGTGCACGCGCGCACGGAGGCGCAAACGCGCGCGGCGTTGACAGAATTGCGGGGCGCAATCGCGCTGGGCGCCGAAGCCCCGACGTTGCTACCGCTTTGGTTGGACGTCGTCACCGCGTAATCATCGAGGCACCTATGGCAGAGCCCATGCAGTATGTCAGCGGCACGGCGATGGCCCTCTCCGAGTTGCCAGAGAGGATTCAACCGTATCTGGCCCCGACTTCTCCCGTCGCGACGCGCTTGCGCGCAGCTGCCGGCACGTTGCCGTTGCCCCCGGATCAGCTGATCACGGTGCTGCTGTTCCTGAGCCAGGACAGCGACGAGCTGGTGCAGAAGAAAGCGACCGCGGCGCTTCTGGAAATGCCCGCCGATCTGACGCAACCGGTTTTGGCGCACTTGACATCCCCGGCGGGGCTGGACGCCGCGGTGCGTGTTTTTCGCCGGAACGACGAGATCGCCATCGAACTGGGCTCCAATCCCAGGACGGCCGACGACACGGTCCGCTGGCTGGCCGGCACGGCTTCGGCGAACGTCTGCGATGCCATTGGCCGCAACCATGTCCGGGCGCTGCGCACGCCGGCGATCGTCGAGGCGCTGTGGCTGAATCCCAAGGCGTCGCAAGGTGTTGTGCAAGGACTGCTGGAATTGGCCGTGCGCCAAAATCTGCCGCTGGAGCACATCGCCGGCTTTCGCGAGGTCAAGGCGATCCTGTCCGGCGAGGAAAAGGACGCTGAGCACGAGAAAGGCCTGTCCGACATCGAGTTTTCCCTGGCCATGGCTTGGGCGACGCAGAGCTACGAACGCGAATATGGCAGCACGACGCAGCCGCTGCCCGGTGATAACCACAAGACAGAGGACGACAAGACGTCAACGCTGCAGACGCTCATTAGCAAGATGTCGGTGTCACAAAAGGTACGTCTGGCGATGGTCGGCGATGCCAATGTACGCAAGTTGCTGATCCGCGACCCGAAAAAGTTGGTCGCACTCGCAGTCCTGCGGTCGCCGCGCATTTCCGAAGGCGAAGTGACGAATTTTGCCGGCAACAAGTCGCTGTCGGAAGAACTGCTGACGGTCATTTGCCGCAACCGCAATTGGGTCAAGGACTACGCGACACGCAAAGCGCTCGTGTTCAATCCCAAGACGCCGATTACCTTCGCGATGACCTTCCTGCGCCAGCTTTCCCCCAAGGACTTGAAAGACGCGTCCGGCAGTCGCGACGTCAACCAGACGGTCGCCCGCACAGCCAAGCGGATGATTGCCGACAAGGCGGATAAGCATAAGTCGTAGCCAGTCCAGGCCTGGTCGATTCGGCGTTGCCATCACTCAGGCTTGTCGAGTTCGCCCGCCGTCACCGCTTCCGCAATCACGTCCGCCAGCAGCGCCGTCTCGCCACAGGTCTCCTTGTCCTCGGCCCGGAACGGTCGGCCGTCCAGGCAGTGCCGGTCGGCCAATTGCAACGGCAGGTAGCCGCTGCCGCCGCGCGCCAGATAGTCCAGCGTGGCCAGAGTGTAGCGTTTGCCCGGCACAAGCGCCTGGCCACCGACGGTCACATCCTGCGCCCGCTCGCCCGCCTGCTCGATCGCCACGGGTTTGTTGTCCACGTATGTGTAGCGCGCCGGCGTCCGCGACACGTCGCAGCGCATGTGCACGCCCCACACGATGCTGTTGGCGCCATGCTCCTGGGTCTGCGCGTGGCCGCAAGCATGCTCCAGGACATCGTGCAGTTGCTGACCCGTCAGCGTCACCAGCACGACGCGGTTGCGAAACGGGTGGATCGCGGAGACCTCGAGATTGGTCACCGCCCCCGGCGGGTAGATCATGTGGCTGCGGAAACCGCCGGTGTTCAAGAGCCCGCCGTCGACGTGCTGCTTGCTCACGCGCTCCGCATACTGCGCCACGGCCCGGGTCGCCCGCACTGCATACTGGGAGTGGGCAATGTCCATCACATCCCAAGCGTAATCGCGCTTGCCAATCACCCGCTCCGGCACCAGCGCGGCGAGCAGCTTGTCCGTCTGCGCGACGAGCGCCGCATCGGCCTGATAGGACTGCGGCGCGGTAAGATCATAGGTCGTTTGGTCGTTCAGATGGCCGTCCGGCGACACCGCCAAGTCGATGCGTCCCAGTCGGTCGAAGCGGGCGCCCGTTTGAGTAATCCAGGTCGGTCCGACATGAATGGCTTGCTCCAAACGGGTATGCGAATGGCCGCCGACAATCACGTCGATCCCGTGCACGTCGCCAGCCAGCTTGCGGTCGTCATCCACGCCGAGATGGGACAGCAACACGACGATCTCCGCGCCTTGTTGGCGCAACGCCGCGATGCTCGCCCGCGCGCTGTCTTCGAGCGGCCGCAGCTTGACGTCGCCGAGATCCGAAATCGTCCGTGTGCTCGGCGTCAACAGGCCGAACAGCCCAACTTTGACGCCACCGCAATCCGCCATCGCCGTCGCGCCGAACAGGCCTTGCGGATGGCCTGCATCGACCGGGTCGAGCGCACCGCCCACGCCATCGACATTCGCTGCCAGCAGCCGGAACTGATGCAGTCCTTGTAGCGCGCGCCTTACGACCTTGGGACCATTGTCGAATTCGTGATTTCCAAAGACGGCAAAGTCGTAACCCGCCGCCTCGTAGAGCGGCCAATTTTCCGCCGCGGCGCGTGCGCGATCGCCGTCCTGACGTTCCAGGAAACGACCTTGCAGTACGTCGCCGCCCTCCAGCAACAGCACGCCGCCGGGCCGCGACTCCAGCGCCGCCTTTTTGGCCGTGGCGATGCGCGCCAGCGGGTAGGCATAGCTCAGCTTGCCGTCCGCGGCGCGCGTGGCGCCATCGAAGTTGGATTCGCTGTCGTTGGTCGTCAGCAGCAAACAGCGCCGCACCGGTGCCGACGCGGACGACGCCGCGGTCGTTTGCGTCGCACCGCAAGCCAGCGTGAACAACACCAAAAGAATCCACAAACTTCGCATCGACTACCCTTTGCTGCGTGCTTCCGGGCCGAGCCCGGCTTTCTTCCGCGCGTCCAGCAGCCGAACCAGATCCGGCGCCGGCAGCGTCGTCACCCGGCCGATCTGCATCGCCCGCAGCTGAATCGCCGCCAGATGCTCGAGTAGCTCCGCGCGGAGATAGGCCTGCTCCAGGTCGTCACCCCAAGCCAGCACGCCGTGGTTGCCCAAGGTGAGGGCGTCGTGGATGCGCGCGGCTTCCTGCAGTTGCGCGATTTGCTCGGCACTCTGCGGAAACCTATACGGCAGCAGCGGAATCTCGGCGCCCAGCGACACCACGGCTTCCGCCAGCATCTTCGGCTCGATCGCCACGCCCGCGACCGCCAGCGCCGTCGCGTTGGGCGCGTGCGTATGCACCACCGCGCGCACGTCCGGCCGAACGGCATAAATCGCCCGATGCAGCTTGATCTCCGAAAATGGCCGACGGCCGCCCTGCAGCACGCGGTCCCGGGCATCGAGCACGATCAGGTCGTTCTCCGTCAGCGCGCGCTTGGACATCGCGGTCGGCGTCGCCAGCAAATGCTCGCCGGGCAGCCGCAGCGTCACGTTGCCGTCGTGATTCGCCACCCAGCCGCGGGTGTGCAGCTCCTGGGCGATCGCCAGAAGCTGACGCCGCGCCATCGCCAGCGTCGGTTCACCCAGATGGAAGCGATGCAGCGCCATCAGTCGATCGCGGTCACGGCGTCGACCACGCCGACGATCAGGCAGCGCACCGGCGATTTGGCGTCGCCGAGGACCTGGCGGATGCCGTTGCCTTCGCGCAGGATGACAACCGTGTCGCCGGGCCCGGACTGCGCGTGATCGACGGCGAGAAAGCTGTCGCCCGACGCGCTGCCGTCGGTTTCGATCGGCTGCACGGCAAAGACCGGCAAACCGCGCAAGCCGGGATGCTTGACGGTGGCGACCACGCTGCCGAGGACGCGGGCGAGGATCACGCGCGCCTCCGGGCTGGCACGTCAATGGCGTCGACGATCGCGATGATGGCGGCATCCACCGGCACAAACGGGTCCGGCATCGCCAGCGCCGCTTCACGCGACGTGGTCAAATGCACGCAATCGCCGGGCCCCGCTTGGGTCACATCGGCCGCGCACAAGGGCTTGCCACGATCATGCCCGTCTTCGTCGATCGGCTGCACCATCAGCAGGCGAATACCTTCCAAGCCGGGCGTTTTTCGGGTGGCGACGACATTGCCGATGACGCGGGCGAGCAGCATGGGCACACTGTCGCACGCGCGCGGCTCGCCGACAAGACCTTGCCGCCATTCGGGAGAAAGATCGTGTTGCAACGTGAAGATATTCATCAGGAAATACAGGCGCTTCAAGAACGGCTGCAACCGCCTCAGCGGCGTGGCCGTCTGGTGCCCTACCGCCGACGCGGCGTGATGGCGATTCCAGCGTTCAAGATGCGCGCGGGCGGCGATCCGGCGACAGACGGTCGGGCACAGACCTGGAAGCTGCTGCAGAAGGCCACGGAGCTGCCGATCGACTGTTTCTTCTACGACCTGGAAGACGCCGCGCCGGATCACCCCGACTTCAAGGCCTTTGCCCGGCAGTTCTGCGCCGACGCGCTGCGGCAATTCGATTTCGGCCAGCGCGTCGTGGCGTTCCGGCCCAACGACGTGCGATCGCGCTATTTTGAGGACGATCTGGTCGATGTGCTGACGGCCGCTGGCAACAAACTGCACGCGCTGGTGATTGCCAAGACTGAAGAGGCCGACGAAATCACCGCGATTGCCCGGCTGGTTGCGCAGATCCAGCGCCACGCGGGCCATGACAACCGGCCGATGCTGGAAGTGCTGATCGAGAGCCCGCGGGCGTTTGCCCAGGCCCAGCAGATCGCCGCAATTCCCAGCGTGGCGTCCCTGACGTTTGGCGCGTGGGATTTTGCCCGGATGGTCGGCGGCGAAGTGCGTGCGCACAGCTGGCTGACAGATCTGGCGGCAGTGCGGCAGTTGCTGCCGGTCATCGCCGCGAGCGAAGGCAAGGATGCGATCGACGCGGTCACGGCGATGCTGCCCATTCGTCCAACCGCGGATCCGGTGAACGAGCCGGTGCAACATGCCGCGCAGGCTCAGGCGCGCATGGACGCGCTGGCGCTGGCGGCGCGCGATGCGGAAGATGCCAAGGTCCTTGGCTTTGCCGGCAAGTGGGTGCTGCATCCGGACCAAGTGGCGCCGATCCAGGCCGCCTGGCTGCCCACGCGCGCGCGGGCGTTGCAGGCGCTGGCGCTGGCGGTGCAGTACGCGCGGGCGGCCCAAACAGGCTCCGGTGCGGAACTCGCTGGCACGCAGCTCGCAGATCGCGCGGTCATAGGCGCGGATTGGTGGCTCGTGGAAAATGCCCTGACGGGCGGCGTGCTCACGGCCGCGGAATGCGAAGCTCCGGGTGTGACGCTGGCGGCGCTGCGGGCGATCGCCGGCGCGTGATCACAGGCCGCAGAGCGATGGCGCGCACTTGACGACGTCGCACTTGAACCCGACGGCGCATTCGTTGTCCGCCTTGCAGGTCACGCCATCCTTGCCGCCGCCGTCCCACGGCGTGCAGTTGCCGGCGGCGCATTGGGTGCCTTGCGGGCAGGTGTCGGAGAGGTTGCAGGTGCTGCCGGGCTTGCCGCAGGTCATTGAACGGGTCAGCGTGCCGTTCAAGCACTCCAGATCGACGCCGCACAGCTCCGTGGTGCTGCACTTGTCGCCCGTCGCGCCGGCTGTTTTGCAGGTGTACAGGTCCACCGTGACCGGTGAGCAGCGGCCGGAAAAGCTGTCGCACGCGATGGGCGCGCTCGCGGTGCACTGGTCGCCTTTGGATGCGGTGTCGAGCCAAGCAAGCAAGCACTGGTGGCGCGCAGCTTGCAGGCCGACGTAGTCGCAACTCTTGGCGGCGGCATCCAGCGCATCCTGGCAAGCCTTGCCGCGCACGGCGTCCAGCTTGACCACACCGGCCGCACTGGCGTCGTCGATGCCCGCGAAGCCGGACTTCATGCACGCATCGATCTGCGTCGTCGCGCAGTCAGGACCAATGCCAGCCGTGCAGCAGGTTTTTGCGGTCGAACAAATCTGCGCGGCCATGTCAGCACACGCTTGCGCTGCTGGACTGAGCTTGACCGCGGTATCACCACCAGCGTCGGTCTGCGTCGGTCCAGCCGCATCAGCCACGGCATCCTGTGTGTCCGACGAAGCGACGTCCAGCGTCACGTCCTCGGTCGTCGTCGCATCCGCCGCTGCCTTGGTCCCACAGGCCGCGAGCAGGACCAGCGCAAACCCCAGGTTCCTGTTCATCCCAGACCTCAAATCTTGCCGCCGTTGCTGATCCACCGCTGGGTAAATTCCGCGGCCTGCGCGTAGCTTTTCTCCACGTCCGCAATGATGCCGCGCTCGACGATGCCGCCGATCCCGAAGATGTTGACCTTCACGTCGCCATCCACGCGGCGCACGACGGCGTTGCCGTCCTGGCGAAACGAGAACGTGCCATTTGAGGAAATCTTGTCGGGCAAAATGCCGGAGAGCGTCTTCCAGGTGCCGCGGTAGGTGCCGAACGTGTAGTCGCAGTGCTCGGTGTAGATGATCTTGCTGGAGCCGATGACCTTCGCTGCGGGCGCCGGCAATTCGCGGTCCGGGCAAACGCGCACCTGTCGGTGCAATTTCGAACCCTGTTGGTCCATCTTCAGCAACTCGCGCTCCAACTTGACCGAGCTGCACAGGGCACCGTTGAACGCCTCGTCAAAGTACAGCTTTTCGTAGTCGGCAAGCGTGATGCCGTTGAAGCGATGTTCGACTTGAAATTGCATGGGACCTCCAAGGTGAGTTAGTTGGGCGGTTCGGCCTCGCGGACTTCCAGGTGCAATTCGGCCTGCAGCGCGTCCGCGGTGCGCTGGATTTCCAGCGCCATGGGCACTTGACCCGGACCGCAGGCGTTGATGAAGGGCCGAATCCCTTCCGCGGTCGTGCCACACGCGATGCCCGCCGCCGTGAGCAACGCATCGCTGGGATCATGAATCAACACGCTCAGTTGCGCCAATCCTTCCGGCAGCAGCCACGCCGACACGGCCAGTGGCGCATCGAGCTCGCGCAGGATCGCGCGGCGCAGCGGCTCCGGCAGCGTCTGGGCGCCGAGCGCGTCAAACAGCACCAGCGTCGCGGCCAACTGTTCGTGCGCAAGGCCATCGGGCAGCGGCAGCGTCAAGTCCGTGTACGGCGCGGCGGCATTCACGGAACGCCGCAGGCCAAGACACTGGTCAATCCCCTGCTCCATCGCCCAGCGCAGCAGCCCTTCCAGCGCGTCGCTTTGGGGAAGCAGTGACGCGATTTCGCCGAGATGCATCGGCGATGGCAGGAACCAGCCGCCATCCACGCCTTGAGGCCCGACTTCCAGCCACGAACCCAGCACGATTGGGTCGAGGGTGTGCAGCGCGTGATCGAGCGTGGCCAATTCCGTCGGATCCCCGCCAGCTTGTTGCAGAAACGCCCGGGTGGACTGCGCCATCCGCAGCGTCGCGCCCGCAGCCCGCAGCGTCAAACGCCGCTGGTCCAGGGTCACGCTGGCCGCCAGCGCCATGTCCGGCCATTGCCCCATCCGCGGGGCGGGCAGAGCGTTCAGCCACACGTCGATGGCGGCGCGCTCCGCGGGCGAGTGCCCGGGCAGCAGTGCGATGGCGTTCAGGAGTTCTTGGCGGGGATCGTCTGGCTGCAGCATGGGCGGCGATCATAGAGCCCGGCTGCGCGAATGTCGATCTCCGTCAGGCGGGATGAACGATGGACCGCGCGGGCCGACCGAGCATGCCACCACGCAGGATCAGCACACCTTCGAACAGCAGAAGTCCCAGCAGAATCAGGATCACGCCGGACCACGCGGGCGACTTGGCCACGTGGCGCGTCGATTTGCGGTCCGTCGCGTCGGCTTGCAGCAGCGCGCCGGTCTTCGCCGGCACCAGACGGCTCTCCCGCAGCGGCGGCACGGTCACCAGCAGACGCGAGGTCAACGCGGAGCCCGACTTCAGCTCGGTCGCCGTGTACCGTCCGGGCTCGTCGAGGCCGGTAATCTGCCAGGAATGACCACGCTGCGCCGCAGCCGGCAGGGACAGCGTCGGGGCCGCGGGGCCAAAAGACCGGGAATCCAATTTTACCTCGAGTTCCGTCGCTCGCTCGTCGCGCGCCAAAACCGCCACGTCACCCACTTCCACCGCACCGCGCCGCTCCAGACCGCGATCGCCGGCCAAACTGCGCATGACTTCGCTGACCAGCGGCAGGAAGCCGGGCTGCAGCGCCAAATCGGCCCAATCCAGGTCGATGGTCGTGGTCAGCAGCGCCACTTGGCCGCGGCCCTTGGGCGACAGCAGCAGCGCGGGCGCGCCGTCGGCATAGCGCAACACGGTCTGGTCCGCCAAAGTCACCGATGGCTCCACCAGCGCGTGCCGGCGCACGGTCACCGCACCCAAGGTATCGCCCACCGCGGACTCGAGTGCCGTGCGCAGCCGCTGCACGGACGCTGAGACGCCGGAGTGCGTGGTGGTCGGCTCTGCACGCAACGCCGTCGTCGGCCGGCGCCGCTGGCCCGCGCTCGATTCGGCGGCGCGCTGCCCGGTGACGTGGACCGGGAGCAGACCGTCCAGCCAACTCGCCGGATCGGCTGGCAAGTTATCACCGACGGTCACCAGCAGGCCTTTGCCAGCCTGAACCGACGCATCGATACCTGCCGCCAGTTCAGCCGACAACTCCGCGACGTTGGCCAGCACGAGCACGTCGTAGTCGCGCAGCGCCTCGACCGAGAGACTGGGAAGTTGCAGCGTATCGGCGGTCAGCGATCCGGGACGATCTGTACTCAGCTCCAGGGCACGCGAAAAGAACCACGCCTCGTCATCACGGGGCACGGGACGCGGCGCGCCGTTGATGATCGCGACGCGCACGCCGGCCGCACCATCGAGACGCACCTGCCGGTAATTGTCGACGTCGAGCGCGTCGTCCGGCAGACGGATCTCCGCCACGGGTCCCGACGCCGTCACTTGAAAACTGCGCTGCACGGTGCCACCGGCTGGCAGCTCCACGAGGCTCTGCCATTCGCGCTCGGCCACTTTCACCGTCAGGTAGCCACGGAAAGGACGCTCGCCGTAGTGCTGCACCGTCACGTCGAGCCGCACTTGATCCGGCCCGCGGTCGGTTTGCTGGGCAACAACCGCGTCCGTGATCGCGGCATTCTCACGCGACGCTGGCTCCACGCGATCCACGCGCACGCGCACGGGCATGCCACCACGTCCCTGCGGGGGCAACGCCACGCCTTGCCAACCGCTCGCCTGCAGGTCAGTCAGGACCAACAGACGGCGGTCATCCAGATCCGCCGTCTGCAACACGTTGTCCGCGAGCGCCAAGGCCCGCGCGGCATCATCCTTGCGTGGTCTGTGGGCCAGGGACCGGATCGCGTCGAGTACGGCGCTTCGATCGCTGGACAGCTGACGCGTCAGCATGCGCGCCGGAAAGCCTGAAGCCACGATCGCGACCTTGGATCCCGCCGGCAGCCTCTCGACCGTGACGAGCGCGCGGGCGCGCAGGCGGTCGAAGACCGTTTCTGAGGCACTCGTCCGCGCGCGGGTGGACATGCTGTCGTCCAGCACGATGACGGCCGCGACCGGACGATCCCCGGTGTCAATGCCTTCGGCCGCCGCGCCAGGCAACGCGACCATCGGCCGCGACAGGGCAATCGCCACGAGCGCGACGGCCAGGACACGGACGGCGACGAGCAGCCATTCGTTGACCCGGAGCGCACGTGCTTCGCGCGGATGGCTTGCGAGAATGAAAGCAAGTGCAGCAAAGCGAATGGTCGGCGCATGGCGGCGGCCAAACAGATGCAACGCGATCGGCACACCCGCTGCGAGCAGGCCAAGCAGCATCCATGGATTGCCGAAGTCGATCATGCGGGCTTGTTATCACCCCAGATTGGCGTTGGCAAAATCCCAGTTCACGAGGTTGTCCAGGAACGACTCGACCCACTTCTGGCGCAGGTTGCGGTAGTCGATGTAATAGGCGTGCTCCCACACGTCGATCGTCAGGATCGCCGTCTGGCCCGCCTTCATCGGCAGGTCCGCGTTCGCGGTTTTGGTCACCTTGAGCTTGCCGCCGTCCAGCACGAGCCACGCCCAGCCGGAGCCGAATTGGCCCATCGCCGCAGCGATGAATTCGGCGCGAAAGGCTTCGTAGCCGCCGAAATCGGCGGTGATCTTGGCAGCGATGGCGCCGGTGGGCTTGCCGCCGCCAGCGGGCTTCATGGAATTCCACAGGAACGTATGGTTCCACACCTGCGCCGCGTTGTTGAAGATCGGGCCGTCGGACGACAGGATGATCTGTTCCAGCGGCTTGCTGGCGTCCACCTTGCCGTCTTCAATGAATTTGTTGAGATTCACGACGTAAGCGTTGTGGTGCTTGCCGTAGTGGTATTCCAGTGTCTCAGCGGTCAGATGCGGCGCGAGTGCGTCTTTGGCGTACGGCAGCGGCGGAAGTGAAATGGCCATGAAAATCTCCTGTGGGTGTGAACAAACCGGAGACAAGAAGGTAGGGTGGGCACGCAGGGTTGGCAAGGTCGGGCGGCGAAAGCGCTCGGAGTTCTTGGCGAAGCCGGCGCGGCAAATCTACCCTTCGTCGGCGAGCAAGACGTCGGTGTCGATGCCGCCGTCGCCGTACGCACCGGCATCCAGCACGGGATCCGCCCGTTTGCGTAGCCGCGCCGTCGCGCGCAGGATTTGCCGCATCATGCCGCGCGGATCAATCGACGTGTCCACCTGCAAATAGCCCAGTCCGCCGTGCGTAGTCAGCGTGCGCAGGCGCTCGCAGTGCTGGGTCATCAAACGCTGGAACGCTGGGCGGGTCAGGCGCGGATCGGTCAGCCGCCGGTCGTCCGTTTCCGGACAGACCAGCGTGGTTGGACCGTGAAAATCCAGGTCCCGTTCCCGCGGATGCAAGGTATGCAGCAGCAGCACATCCAGGCCGGTGCGCTTCAAGTCGTACAGTGGCTCGACCGCCATTTCGGGCGCAACGAGCGCGTCCGTCGCGACGACCGCCACGCCGCGTCGATCCATGCCGCGCCAGGATCCCGGCCCCATGTGGTCCAGGCCACTCTTGCCGGACGGCGTAATTCCCTGCAGCCGTTCGCAAATTTGCCCAAACTGGCGCAGTCCAGAGCCCGATGGCACGCTCAGATCCGGTCGACCGATCACCACCAGCGCAACGGCGTCGCCCTGCCGCACCAACACCAGCGCCAGCACGGCCAGGAGCAGGCGGACCGCGTCGAACTTGTCGCTTTGACCGTCCGCGAAGCCCATGGACGCGGACGCATCGAGCACCAGCGTCAGGCTGGCGTGCACCTCCTGCTCGTAACGCTTGATGTAGTAGCGGTCCGTGCGCGCCCACGCTTTCCAATCGAGATGGCGCAGATCATCGCCGGGCGCGTATTCCTTGTGATCGCTGAACTCCACGCCGCCACCGCGTCGCAGGGAACGGTGCAGGCCACCGGGCTGACCGTCATCGACCTGCCGGGCCGGCAGTTGCAGTGGACCGAGGCCGGCAAGGACCTCCGTCGCGCGCTGCGCCAGGGTCTGGCGATCGGCCGCATCATCGGCAAACCAGTGCAGCTGGGCATTCCAGGCTTTTTCATGCAGGGCGTCGTAGCCACGCGGTGCCGGCATCCGCTCCAGCCGCCCGCGATCACGCGCCTTCTGCGGTGTCGTCACGACCGACGGCGCGGGCGGACGCCGCGATTGCAGCCACCGCCCCAGGCCGCCGCCCAGACCGCCAAAACCGCGATCCGCCATCGCTTAGCCCGTCACGGACGCGGGAATTTCTGCCAGCAGGCGCTCCACCAGCTTGCGGCCATCCATGCCTTCGGCTTCTGCGCGAAAACTCGGCACCAGACGGTGCGCAACGGTCGCCACCGCCAGCGCGCGCACGTCGTCCAAACTCACGGTCGCGCGCCCCATCAGCACGGCCCGCGATTTGGCTGCGAGAATCATGCATTGCGAAGCCCGTGGACTTGCCCCGTACGCCAGCAGCGGTCGCAGCCCCGTCGGGCACATCGCATCATCCGGCCGCGTCGCGCGCACCAAGCGCACCGCGTACTGCAGCACGTGATTGGCCACCGGCACCGCGCGCGCCAGCGCCTGGATCCGCAGCACCTGCGCGCGCGTCAGCACTGGCTCGACATTCAACTGCTCGACGCCGGTTGTACGCCGGACGATCTCCAGCTCCTCTTCCCACGACGGATAGTCAAAATGGATCGCCAGCATGAAGCGGTCCAACTGCGCCTCGGGCAACGGATACGTGCCGTGCTGTTCAATTGGATTCTGCGTCGCCAGCACCAAGAACGGTTCATCCAGCACGTGCTGCACACCGCCCACCGTGACCTTGCGTTCCTGCATGGCTTGCAACAGCGCGGCCTGGGTCTTGGGCGGCGTGCGGTTGATCTCGTCCGCCAACAGGATTTGCGCAAACACCGGACCCGGAATGAACCGGTAGACGCGGTGCCCTGTGGCGCGCTCCTCTTCCAGCACTTCCGTACCAGTCACATCGGACGGCATCAAGTCCGGGGTGAACTGGATGCGGCCATACTTGAGCTGCAGCGTTTCCGAGAGCGTCTGGATGAGCAGCGTCTTGGCCAGGCCCGGCACGCCGATTGACAGCGCGTGGCCGTTGGCAAACAGCGCAGTCAACAGCAGGTCGATGACCGTGTCCTGACCGACCACGCGGCGGCCGATTTGCGCCAGAACGCGCTCGCGGGCCGACCGGGCAAATTCCAATGCCTCGAGGTCGTCCATGGTCGCTTCCGCGCTGGCAAAATTCTCGGTCGAAACTGCGCTGTCCACAGAGTGCCTCACCAGGGTTCAGTGTGCCGGCCGCAGGAGGATGCCAATCGTCAGCCCGACGACTTCCGCGGTCGTGCTGCTGCCGAAAAGCGTCTGACTCGCCACTTCCGTGTAGAAGCCGACGACGCGCTCTGCCGGCCGCCAATGATAGCGCAAAGCCGGCGCGAGCGCACCGACAACGCTGTCATCGCCGGTATCCAGCGCCACGCCGCCGCCCAGCAGCAGGTCCAGGCCGTGATCGCCCCAGCGCGTGCCGATGCCAGCGCGGAACAGCATGTATGGATTCCAGCGGAAGCCGCCGTTGTCCGGTCGCTGCCAGCCGCCCATCAGCACGCCGGCGCGCAACGCGTACGGCAGTTCCAGCTCGATGCCAACCGCCATGCCAAGATGCGCCCACGGCGGTCCCCAGTCCTTGGTGGTCGGCAGCGAACCGTGCAGGCCGAGCAGATAGGACATGCGCTGCGGCAAATCGCTTTGCAGACGCGAAGGCGGACCGAACCGCGGCAGGTCCGTCGGCGTCACACCCAGCGGGGCAAGCACCGCGTGATTTTCCACCTGCGGCGTCCAATCGAGCGCATCGGTCTGCGCGGCCAGCAGCGCCGCCGTGTAGTCCTGATAGACGGTGGGCGGCGTCGTAGCGCGTTCCAGACGATTGTGCGGCGACAGCTTCAGCCATGCGGCAAAATGCTGGCGCGCCGCATCGTGTTGGTCCAGACGGGCCGCGGCAAAGGCCAGCAGGCGGAATTTCTCCGATTCCTGGGCCGGCGTCACTGCGGCCTCCGTCAGAATCCGCAGGACACAAGCCAGATCGCCTTGGCCATAGCAGGCCTGCGCATCGGCCAGCACGTCGCGCACCGCAGGCTTTGCGGCCAACGCGGGCGCGGCCAGCACGCAGGCACTCAGCAGCGCGCACCCAAGCACGCGCAAGCTGGTGCTGCGGCCGAAAAACGGCGAAATGTGCGGCATTTAGGCCGGGAACTCTTCAGTCACAGTCTTGTCCAGCTTCTGCTGAATCATGCCCTTGGCCATCTTCGCGGCAAAGCCCTTGAGCTCGATCTCCGCGTTCAGCGCCGTGTCCGTCACGCCAAACTGGGCGGTGAACATCTTGCCTTCCGCCGTGGCACTGCGCTTGTCATCGGCCCAGGTCACGGTCTCGATCATATTGCCATACGATTCCTGGAACTTGCCGACCAGCGTGTGCAGCTTGGTGGTGGCGAGGTCAGTCGGAAAGCTGTGGGTGCGGGTCAGTTGACAATCGGCCATGGCGAAACTCCTCGGGTGAAAAGGCGAAAAAAATGCGCCGGCTAGCTACCGGTCACATCGGCTGGCAGGTGTTCTGCGTCACGAAAGACACGAAAGAATCCCAGATTTTCGGTACCGCGCAGGACATCGCCGTAGAATACGGCTTCGCCGACGTGGCCTTTGAGCGTGCGCATTTCCGACGGATCGGGATTCTGGTTGCCGGTATCGCAGTTCGGCCGGTTGGCGTCGTAGGTCAGCGTCACGTGACGGTTCGGGTCCACGTCGACACTGCACACGGAGAAGCGGGCGAACGCCTTGCCGGGCTCGCGCACTTCCAGCCAGCCCTTTTGGCCGTCCTCCTGGATCCGCAACGCGAGAGGATGGGCGGCCACGGGACCGCGGTCGAACGTGCCGTGCCAGTTGCCCGCCATGGGCGCACCGCAGGCGGAAAACAGGCTGAGCGGCAACAGCAAAGTCCAGAAACGGGGCATGGGCACCTCGTCGCCAGGAATCCCGGCGCGCGCAGTGTAACACGGCGATTCGGAGCGGACCAGAATCCCGTTCTGTCCTTTGCGCATTGCATTCCGCCTGCTACCCTTGCGGTGGCGGTGGCTCGCTTCGGAGAAGAACATGGCGCGGAAGATTGGCCTTTTGACCGGCGGCGGTGATTGTCCCGGCTTGAACGCGGTGATCTGGGCGGTCGTGCGGACGTGCGCAGAAGCGGGCGTGGAAGTGCTTGGGATTCCTGATGGATTTGAAGGACTTGTCGAGCCAGGCGAAATGCGCCATCTGGGCGTGGCGGAAGTGCGCGACATCTTTTCGCGCGGCGGTACGATGCTCGGCAGCACCAACCGCGGTAATCCGTTCAAGTACGTCCGCATGGTCAACGGCCAGGAGGTCACGGAAGACCGCAGCCAGCAAATCGTCGACAACATTCAGAAACTCGGCATGGAAGGGCTCATCGCCATCGGCGGCGACGGCACGCTCTCCATCGCCCACGAGCTCAACTTGATGGGTGCCAACGTCATCGGCGTGCCCAAGACCATCGACAACGACCTCGGCAGCACGGACCACACGTTCGGCTTCTTCACCGCCGTCGAAACCGCGATGGAAGCGCTGGACCGGCTCAAGACGACCGGCGAATCGCATGACCGCGTGATGATCATGGAAGTGATGGGCCGCTACGCCGGGTGGATCGCGCTGGAAAGTGGCCTGACCGGCGGCGCGCACATCATCCTGATTCCGGAAATCCCGTATTCGGTGGAGTCGGTGCTGGCGCGGATTCGCCGCCACTGGGATGAGGAACACCGCAATTACACGTTGATTGTCGTGGCCGAAGGCGCATTTCCGGAAGGTGGCCACGTCCAGCACATTGAGGGCGGTCGCTCCGGCAGCGTCGCGCGCGTAGGCGGTGCGGGTGCGCGGCTGGATTTTGCCCTGCGTGAAGCGATGGCGACGTGGGATCGCCCGCGCGGTGCGCCGGAAGTCCGCACGACGGTGCTCGGACACATCCAGCGCGGCGGCTCACCGTGTGCGTACGATCGCCTGATTTCCCTGCGTTTTGGCGCGGAAGCGGCGACGCTGGCGTTGGCCGGCAAGTGGAACCGCATGGTGTGTCTGCGCGGCACAGCGATCCAGAACGTGCCGCTCGTGGAAGGCATCGACAAGGCCCACAACGTCGATCCGCAGGGCCAGTTGGTCCAGCACGCGCGCGCGGTTGGCATTTGCTTCGGAGATTGAGCCATGTCCTTGCATTCGCCCATCGCCAAGACCGCGGCCCGGGTCCGCACGCCGATTCCAGAACGTGTCGACGTCGCCATCATCGGCGCCGGGCCAGGCGGTTTGATGGCCGGCGCGATCCTCGCCCGCAGCGGTTTGAAGGTCGCGATCTTTGACCAGCACTACGTTGCCGGTGGCTGCGCAACGATGTTTGAGCGCGGCCGGTCGGACGCCCGCTGGCGTTTTGACGTCGGCCTGCACTACATCGGCGACTGCGGGCCGGATGGCAAGATTCCGACGCTGCTCCGTCAAGTCGGGGTGACGCTGGACTACGCGCCGCTCGATCCCGATGGATTCGACACCATCGTGCTGCCCGGCATGCGCTTTCGCATTCCGGTCGGTCACGAGAAGTACCGGCAGCGGCTGTACGAGTACTTTCCCAAGGAAAAGAAAGGCATCGATCGGTACGTGCAGCTCCTGCTGGAGATCGACCGCACAACGCGCAAGATGGACAGCGCGGGCGGCAAGCTGGGCTTCGGCATGGCGCTGGACACGCTGCTGCACGGGCGGATGCTGATTCGCTACCAAAACGCGACGATTGCCCAGGTGCTGGACGACTGCACGCAGGACAAGGCGCTGCGCGCGGTGCTGTTGGGGCAATCGGGCGACTATGGCGTGCCGCCGTCGCAGGCGAGCGCGCTGCTGCATTGCGGTCTGGCCAACCACTACTTCCACGGCGCGTATTATCCCAAGGGCGGCGGGCAGGCGATTGCCGACAGCCTGGCGGACACGATCGAAACCGCGGGTGGCACGGTGCATTTGCGCTGCGGGATTGCGCAAGTCGTCATCGAGGACGGCAAAGCGGTCGGTGTGCTGACCGAGGCCGTCCATGGCGTGCAGCACCGCGTGGCGGCCAAACTGGTGCTGTCGAATGCCGATTTGAAGGCGACGCTGCTCCAGCTCGTCGGGCAGCAGCACTTGCCGGACAGTTGGGTGCAGAAGGCGGACCACATGCAGATGGGCGGTGCGCTGTTCCTCTCGTGCTTTGGCCTGCAGGGTACGCCGGCGGTGAACGGCCTGTCGGCGACCAATTTCTGGCAGTTTGATGACTACGATGCGGAGCGCTTCTACACCGACGCCGCGGCGGGCGAGATGCCGCGCGGCTGCTATGTCACGAGTGGCACGGCGAAAGATCCCACGACGCCCGGCCACGCGCCCGAGGGCATGACTGGCGTCGAAGTCATGGCGCTGTCGGCCGGCAAGCCACAGGCGTGGGGCGTGACGCCGGAGTCGCTGTGGGACGACAGCTACCGCAAGAATCCGAAGTATCTGGCGAAAAAGCAGGCAGTGGAAGACGACCTCCTGCGGCGATTGGACGTGCTCTGCCCGGGCACGGCGGGACGCGTGGTGTTCAAGGAATCCGCGACGCCGCTCACGCACACGCGCTTCACGCGGGCGACCGACGGCACGGGCTACGGTCTGGCCGCCATTCCGTCGCAGTTCATGCGCAATCGACCGGGCTATCGCGGACCGCTGGCGAACCTGTACCTCTGTGGCGCGTCGACGCGGGCGGGCCATGGCATCGTTGGCGCGATGATGTCGGGGGAGCAGTCGGCAAAGCGGATTTTGGCGGATTTGGCAGTGGTGGCGTAGCGGACGAGGCTTTCGGGCGAATTCAAATGAAGTCGAAGCGATTGGGGCGGCTGGCTGACTGGCGTCGATTCTTTCACGGCCGAGGACGACGGCGCCTGATGCAGGCAGCGCAAGTCGGTGCTGGCCGTCGGGACAAATGACCACGGCTGGCAGGGCGCAATCAATCCTTGACGGCACATCCGGGGCGGCCCAAACTTGTTGTAACGGTGCAATCATCCGCGCAATTCGCGCCGGTGAGTAGCTTGGTGCCGGTCCGCAGCGGCGAAGTGGCGTTCCAGCCATCGCCCCTGTGCGCACCCGGTCCCAAGGTCAGCCGTGAAAGCAAGTCACAAAATCACGGCTCTCCTCATCGCCGTAGCCGCTGTCGCTACCCTCGGCGTCAGCATCGCGTTCTCCGTCTTCCATCAAACCGAGGTCGCGGCACAGGCGCGCAAGCACGCCTACGGATTGATCAGCCGCGGCCAGGAGTTGCTCGCCCACTTGCGCGACGCCGAAACGGGCGAGCGCGGCTTTGCGCTAACGGGGAATGAGGCGTTTTTGCAGCCCTATCTCGCCGTCGAGAAGCATGTTCAGCCTGACCTGGCCGAGCTGCGCGCGATGACGCTGGTGGCTGACGCAGGCCAGCATTTGGATGCGATGCGCCCTCTCGTGCAGGCCAAACTGGCTGAGCTTGCGCGGGTGATTGCCTTGCGCCGCAGCAACGACACGGCCTCGGTTGTGGCGCTCGTTAGTGCCGGCGAAGGCAAGAAGCTGATGGATGCGGTCCGCGTGGAAATGCAGGATTACATCCGAATTGAGGAAAACGTACTGGCCAAACGCGACGCCGAATTTCAAGCCAACATGCGTGAATTGTTTGTGATGATTGTGGGGTCCAGCCTTTTCCTGCTGCTGCTGGCGGTGCTGTTTGGCTACCTCATCTACCGGGAGACGCAGCAGCGGCACAAGAACATCGTTCATGCCGAGACGTCGCGTCTGCTCGAGGCCCAAGAGCAACTCAACGTGGCGCTGCAAGCGTCCAATTCGACCCTGCAGATCAGCGAGGCGAAGCTGGCGGTGACGCTGAATTCCATCGGCGACGCGGTGCTTGTGACGGACGCGGAAGGCAAAGTGACGCTGCTGAATCCCGCGGCAGAGCACTTGACGGGCTGGACCGAAACGGCGGCGATTGGTCGTGCGGTGGCAGACGTTTTTGAGATCATCAACCAGGAGACGCGCAAGCCGTCGACGATTCCGGTGATGGCGACGCTGGCGCACGGGACGATTCAGGGCCTGGCCAACCACACGGTGTTGATTGCCAAGGATGGCCGCGAGTCTGCGATCGCCGATAGTTGCGCGCCGATCCGCGGCGTGGGCGCTGAAGTGGTCGGCGCGGTACTAATCTTTCGTGACGTGACCAAAGAATACGCGGTGCAACAAGGGCTGCGTGACTCGTCGGCGCTGCTTCAGGCAATTCTGAACACCGTGGCGGACGGCGTCATGACGATTCGCGCCAAAAGCGGTCACATCGAGAAGGTGAATCCGGCGATTGAGCGGATGTTTGGCTACGCGCCAGAAGAACTGCTCACCACAGCGTTCGCCAAGCTGATTCCCGAGGTGAAACACGAATCGGACACGCCGCTGCCGGACGATGGCGCCGCGGGCGAACAACTGCTGTCCCTCTCAGACGGGCGCGAGGTGCTGGGGCGGCGCAAGGATGGCAGCTCGTTTCCGCTGGAGCTGCGGATGACGAGAATGGAGCTGGGCGGTGAGTCGTATTTCACCGCCATCTTGCGGGACAGCACCGCGCGAACGGAGATCGAGAACGAGCGAGGCAAGCTGGATAGCGCTCTCAAGCTCCAAAATGTCGAACTGGAACAGGCGCGGTCGTTGGCGGAGAAGGCCAACCTCGCCAAGTCGGACTTTCTCTCGAGCATGAGCCACGAGTTGCGGACGCCGCTCAACGCGATCCTCGGTTTTGCTCAGCTTTTGGAGTCTGACACACCGCCGCCGACCGAGTTTCAGCTTCGGAGCGTCGAGCAGATCCTGCAAGCGGGCTGGCACCTGCTCAAATTGATCAATGAAATCTTGGATTTGGCCAAAGTCGAGTCGGGTCGAATGCCGCTGTCTGAGGAGCCAGTACTGCTCGCGGAAGTGATGGCCGAGTGCCAAGGTATGGTCGAAGCGCAGGCCAACCAGCGTGGAATCACCTTGACGTTTCCACATTTTGCCGAGCCGCGTTTCGTCTGCGCCGATCGCATCCGGGTCAAGCAAGTGCTCATCAACTTGCTGTCCAATGCCATCAAGTACAACGTCAAGCACGGCCGTGTCGACGTGACGTGGCGGATCGCGGAGTCGGGGCGAATTCGCGTCAGCATCATGGACACCGGCCTCGGCCTGGACGCGGCGCAAGTGGCGCAGTTGTTTCAGCCTTTCAACCGGCTTGGCCAGGAAGCGGACGGCGAGGAAGGCACAGGCATCGGGCTGGTTGTGGCCAAGCGCTTGGTGGAGTTGATGGGCGGCGCTATCGGCGCCGAGAGCCGCGTCGGCGATGGCAGCGTATTTTGGTTTGAGCTCATCGCAGCTTCGGCGCCGCAGTTGGTGGCGGAGAGCGACGAACTCGCGGGATCGGGTCTGCCACTCATTCCGAAGCGAACGCGTCTGCACACGCTGCTCTCGGTCGAGGACAACCCAGCAAACTTGCAGCTGATCGAGCGGCTGATTGCCCGCCACCCGGAGATTCGCTTGCTGACGGCGGTGGATGGCAAGTCGGGCATCGAGATCGCCCGGACATCGCACCCGGACGTGATCTTGATGGACATCAACCTGCCTGGAATCAATGGCCTGGAGGCGTTGAAGATCCTGCAATCAGACCCTGAGACGGCGCACATTCCGGTGATTGCGGTCAGCGCCAACGCGATTCCAGGCGACATCGCGAAGGGGCTCAAGGCGGGATTCTTTCGCTATGTGACCAAGCCGATCAAAGTGTCCGAGTTGATGGAGGCGTTGGACGAGGCGCTGGACCAGGCTGTGCGGCCGCGCGTTGCAGGCTCGAATCTGCACAAGTGATGGCAGCCTCGAGGTTTGCCAGCGCCGAATTGCGGATGCGTCAGAGAGCGAAAACAACGCTGTCTTGTCGCTAGATTGGCGGTGCGGAACGCGCAGATTGGCTTGGAGCGGAAGGTTGGTCGGTCATGGACATGGCGAAAACGGGCAATGGACGGGAGGTTCAGGAGCGGGAGGACATCGGACTGTCGACGCGCCCTGCCCAGGCGCCATCCAAAGTCCTGATGGTGGACGACACGCCCGCCAACCTCGCGCTGCTCAGCGGCATGCTTGGCCGCAAGGGTTATCAGGTAACCGCGGCAGGCAGCGGGCCTCTGGCGCTGCAGTCGGCACGCGACGATCCGCCCGACCTCATCCTGCTCGACATCAACATGCCCGGCATGAACGGCTACGAAGTCTGTACGCTTTTGAAATCCGACGAGGTGCTCCAGGATATCCCGGTCATCTTCCTCAGTGCCCTCCACGACACCATCGACAAGGTTCGGGCGTTTGGCGTGGGCGGCGTCGACTACATCGCCAAGCCGTTTCAATTTGCCGAGGTGGAGGCGCGCGTCGCCACGCATCTGGAACTGCGTCGACAGAAGCGGCAGCTCCAGGAAGCAAACGACAAGTTGCGGGAACTGGAAGATTTGCGCGACAGCTTGGTCCACATGATCATTCACGACTTGCGTTCGCCGCTGACGGGGATCTACATGAGCCTCGGGCTGATCCAGGATGACAGAGACAATAGGCTGACCGAGACCTCCGCCTACTACGTGCAAGCCGGCATGAATTCCACCCAAAAAATGGTCGTGATGGTGAGCGACGTGCTGGACACCAGCAAGATGGAAGCCGGGAGGATGAAGTTGCACCTGGCGCCGTGCGACTTGCGGATCGTGGTGGACGACGTCATCGCCGCAAGCCTCTCGCTCGCCGCGCAGCGCGAAATCCACTTCGACCGTCCGCAAAGTCCGGCTTTGGTGCGGGCCGACAAGGACATCATGCGCCGCGTTATCCAGAACCTGCTGGCCAACGCGCTCACGTTTACCAAATCGGATGGGCTTGTCCGGGTAGTGCTTGCCACAGCCCACGACGGCGTGCGCGTCAGCGTGCAGGATAACGGTCCGGGCATCGCACCTGAATATCGCAACAAGATCTTTGAGAAGTTCGCCCAAGTGGAAGTGCGCGCCAACCGCCAGCGGTACTCGACCGGCTTGGGGCTGACGTTTTGCAAGCTCGCGGTTGAAGCGCACGGCGGCCGCATCGGCGTCGACAGCGAAGAAGGCACGGGCAGCACATTTTGGTTTGTGTTGCCGGCAACTGCCGAAAGCTGACGTCGCAACCTTGCTTTCTTCCAATCTGCTGCGCCGAGAACCGATAGTGAGGATCGCAATGGCCAAAATTCACTGAAACCGCCCGACCAGCCGCGCCCGTTGTGCCCTCGCGCCGCCCGGGAAACTCCGCGACCCTCGACAAACTCTACCCATGCACTGCCACCACCCATTTCTGCCCCAACTTGGACTCCGCCATCTTCCTTGATGCGCGAGCCAAATCATCATCAGCTGCAGCACCTTGTATTCGCGCAAGATTTCCGCTGCCATCGCGAAGTCGACCGATGCAGTCGCGACCGTGGCCTCGCCAAGCTGAAAAGCGGACTGGCCAAGCGCCGCGCTCCAAAGACTTGCGTAGTGCAAGAGCTCGCCGCCGACCACCGCAGCACTTTGTGTGTCTCGCCGTAACGGCCAACAAGCATCTCAATGCCGCCCGACAGCGAAAGTAACCGCCTGGCCAGCCGCGCCTGTCGCTCTCTCGCGTAATCCGCCACAGTCCGGCAGGCTGGCCAAACTCTACGCCTGCACCCGCGCCACCCAATTCTGCGGCAGCAGTTCATCGATCCGCGCCGACGGGGTCGTCTGCACCCGGATCAGCAGGTCCGCGAGGTACGTCTCCGGGTTGATCCCGTGCACGACCGCCGTGCACGCCAGCGACATCAGCACCGCCAGGCTCTTGCCCGCCTCGTCGTTGCCCAGGAACAGCGACGAATCGCGTTGCTTTGCCATCAGCCGCAGGGCGCTCTCGCTGGCGTTGTTATCCACTGGCACGTCCACGCGCTCCAGAAACACCGTCATCGCCTCCCAGCTCTTGCTCATGTACCGCACCGCGCTACCCGCCGGGCTGCTTGGCAGCCACGACTCTTCGTGCGTATCCAGCCACTTCTTGAGCCGCTCCATCGCGTTCTTGGAAAACGTCTGCCGCAGTTCGCGGTGCGTCGGAGAGCGCGCGATGTCGTTCTCGCGTGCGATGTGCTCGACCATGTACACGTCCAGAATCAGGTCCAGCGCTACCTGCACTTCCGGCGTCTTCTCCTTGGCATCGAAGAACCGGCGCCTGGCATGCGCGATACACCCGGCGCGCTCGCGCTGGTCCGGCGTCGTCACCTTGTTGTAGCCCGTGTAGCCATCGACCAGCAGCGTGCCTTTGGTCGCGCCGAGCACCGCCATCGGCGTCTTGCCCGAGCGACTCGGTGAAAACACGTACACCATCACCTTCTGCGCCAGGAAGACCCACATCCACGCGTCGCGGACCTTCTTCTTGTCCTGCACGTGAATCCGCGTCTCATCGGCGAGCACGACATCCTGGAGCGCCACCAGCACCTTGAGCCGGTCGTACAGCGGCACCAGCAGTTCGGCCGCGCGGTGGAAAAGCATGCCCAGCGTCGCGTCGGAAATCGGCACGCCCTGGCGGCCCAGCGACTGCGCCAGCCGGTAGAACGGCATCGAATCCAGGCAGTGCTGCACGACAATCCACGCCGTCAGCCCCGGCCCGTACTGCGCCTTGTCGATGACGCGCACCGGCGGCGGCGCCACCACGATGTGCGACCCGCAATTGCACCGCGCCTTCTGCCGCTGGTGCTCCAGCCGAATCATCCTGAGCTGCAGCTTCTCGTACTCGCTCGAGATTTCCGGCGGCATCGCATGGTCCGGCAGCCCGCCGCACTGACCACACGGCTGCAGATCCGCCGGCAGCGGGTGCACGACCTGCTCGACCGGCAGCTCGTCCTTCCACTTCTGGTTGTCGGCGCGCTTCTTGCGCAACTCTTCGGGGTCGATCCGCCCGACATCACCG
Source organism: uncultured Myxococcales bacterium (assembly GCA_903924465.1). GTDB lineage: Bacteria > Myxococcota_A > UBA9042 > UBA9042 > UBA9042 > CAIYBN01. The sequence continues at coordinate 85,241 of CAIYBN010000056.1, forward strand.
CGCTTCTTCAGCGCGTCGTCCGGCGGCGGCATCCCCACTCTCGCCGTGACATTGAGTCACGGCTCGTTCGCTCTGCTCACCGTGGGGCCCCTTCTCGGACTTCTTGCCAAACAGCAGCTTCTTGAGCGCCGCGTTCTCGGCCTTGAGCTTCTCCGCCTCTTCTTTCCATCCGCAGTCGTGTGCATCAGCTGGCGTCATGCCGACGTTAGATCAAACTTCGAGGCGCTTGTCGATCTTTTGCCGCGACAAATTCGCAAGTGGTTTTGGTGGCTCAAGAAGTTTCTGCCACCGCACACGCGTCCAGTCGATGCCCTCGAGCAGCATCGCCAGATCAGCGGACGCAATCGCCACCGTCGCCTCGCCGGGCTTGATCGCAGGCAGGCGAAACGCGCCGCGCTCCAGGCGCTTGTACCTCAGTTCGAACTGCAAACACTTCGCACGCAGGCGAGCGTCTTGTGCGCGTCACCCACCCATTTCACCCGCTCGGCGGACGGCAGTTCGTCTGCATCGGCGAGCGGTACAACCGCTACGGGACGAGGCTCTTGCTGCGTGTCGACGAGAATCGCCTCTGCTCTGTGCCGCGACAGTGGACGGACGTCGTCGCGCCCGATCTGGAGGCGGTCATGGGCGAGGGCCGGTCGCTGTTTCGCGTGGTGGATCTTCTGGCGTTGGCCGATCTGGTCTCGCGCCTGGTCGAATCGCGGCGCATTGCTGAGCGTAAAGTAAATGATGCCGCACATGTCAGGTAACTTCTGCCGCATGGCGTTGGGATGTTGCGCCATATTGCTTGATAGCATGGCTATTACGTGTCAGTACGGTAGACCGATTGGCTTGACATCGACGCAAAGTGCGGCATAGTCATCATTACTACTTGCCGGAGAGACCATGCCGAAACGAACCGACCAGCCAGACCCCAAGACCACAGCCCTGCTCGAAGATGGGACGTGGAATCCATCGCCTGAAGGCATCCGTGATTCGAAGTTCCAGCAGGGCGAGTTCTTCGACCCGCGCGACCTGCTGCAGGTCCGGTACGAGATGCTGCGCCGCGTGTCGGTGGACCACGTGTCCGTCACGGACGCCGCGGCCGAGTACGGCGTGTCCCGGCCTACCTACTATCAGGCCAGGGCAGGCTTCGACGCGGGCGGCGTGGCCGGACTCGTGCCCAAGAAGCGGGGGCCGCGCGGACCGCACAAGGTGCAGGGGGAAGTCCTGGCCTTCGTCGAGCAGCAGTTTGTCCCGGGCGAGCCCGTGCGCGCACGCGAATTGGCCAAGCTGATCTCCGAGGAATTCTCGGTGGATGTCCATCCCCGAACCATCGAGCGCGCGCTTGGAAAAAAAACGGCCCGGCGAGCGCCGGCGTCAAAGTCGCACACGCCGCAGCGGGAGCAATTGTGACCGAGCAGTATGAGACATTGCGGGCGGCTGCTTTGGGCGAGCGGCTCCCTGTGGAGGCGAGGAGCGGACTTGCGCTGCTGCAGCGACGCGGGATGTGGGCGTGGGCCCAAGTGACCGCCACCCCACGCGCGCAGCCGTCCACGGCAAGACCATGCCCGCTGAGGACGACCGCCACGAGCGACGAGCAAGCTGTCATCCGCCTTTTCGCCGCGCTGGCGACAAGGATTCACCAACCGGAGGAACCATGAACGAATCCAGCAAGATCCAATCGCATCATCTCGAACGCGACGCGTACCTGTACATCCGGCAGTCGTCGATGAAGCAGGTCATCGAAAACCAGGAGAGCACCAAACGGCAGTACGCGCTGCGGGCACGCGCGACGGCGCTCGGCTGGTCCGCCGACCGGGTCGTCGTCATCGACTCCGACCAGGGAGAATCAGGGGCGTCCGCGGCATGGCGCGAGGGATTTCGACGACTTGTGACGGATGTCGGGCTCGGGCGCGCCGGCATCGTGATGGGGCTCGAGGTGTCCAGACTCGCCCGGAACAACGCCGACTGGCATCGGCTGCTCGAGATCTGCGCGCTGGCGAACACGCTGATCCTCGACGAAGACGGCGTCTACGATCCGCAGCAGTTCAACGACCGGCTGCTGCTGGGCCTCAAGGGCACGATGAGCGAAGCCGAGCTGCACGTGCTCAAGGCCAGGCTGCGCGGCGGGGTCCTGAACAAGGTCCGGCGCGGTGAGTACCGCTGCGTCCTGCCCACCGGCCTCTGCTACGACGACAGCGGCGCGGTCGTGCTGGATCCCGACAAGCAGGTGCGAGAAACGATTGCGTATTTCTTCGAAACGTTCGCCCGGGTCGGCTCGGCGCACCAGACGGTCAAGGCGTTTCGGGACCAGGGCCTTGGCTTTCCCGCTCGGCTGCGCGCCCCGGCCGCCGGCGTGATCTTCCGTCCACTCACGGCATCGGCGGCGATGCGGACGCTGCACAATCCGCGATATGCCGGCGCCTACGCGTACGGGCGGCGTGTCTACGGCCGCAAGCTCGATGGCAAGAAAACCCTGCGCAATCGCGATCGTGACGACTGGCACGCCTGCATGCCCGACTCCCACCCCGGCTACATCACGTGGGATCAGCACCAGGAAAACCTGCGAATTCTGACGACAAACGGCCACGGCTACGATACCGCGCGCGCATCACCGCCGCGCGAGGGCGCCGCGCTCCTGCAGGGACGCGCCGTCTGCGGGCGCTGTGGGCAACAGATGCGCGTCCGTTACCGCGACAGCCGGGGCCGACTCGAATCCTGGTACATCTGTGATCGTGCAAGCGATTCTCGCGGCGAGCCGAACTGCCAGTCTCTTGCGGGCACGCCGATCGACGAAGCGGTCGGCCGCCTGGTGGCCGAGAAGCTGACGCCCGCCGCGGTCGACCTGGCGCTCGAAATCCGCAAGGAAATTGAGTCCCGCTACGACGAGGCGGACCAGCTTCGATGCCGCGCGGTGCAGCGGGCTCAGGCCGATGCCGACCTCGCCCAGCGCCGCTTCATGCTGGTCGACCCCGCCAACCGGCTCGTCGCCGACACGCTCGAATCGGACTGGAACGACAAGCTGCGTGCGCTGGCCAGGACGCGCGAAGAGCGCGAGCGCGCGCAAACCGAGGATCGCATCGCTGTCGACGACGTGATTCGCGAGCGCCTCGTCGCGATGACGACGGATTTCGCGCAGCTCTGGTCCGCCCCGTCGACACCGAACCGCGAGCGCAAGAGAATGCTCGCCTACCTGATCGAGGACGCGACGCTCGTGAAGCTGTCGGATACCGGAACCACCAGGATTCATGTGCGCTTCCGCGGTGGACAGACGACGACGCTGACGACCGCGAACCCGCTGGCCTCGTGGGAGAAGGTCAAGACGCCGGCCGAGATCGTGGAACTCGTCGACCGGCTGCTCGACCAGCACGTGTACGCAGAAATCGCCGACATCCTCGATGCGCGCGGCCTGCGTCCGGGCGGCGCGGCCTGGCCAGGCAAGGAAGGCGCGCGCTTCACGGCGCAACGCGTGCAATTCATTGCCCATACCTATGGTCTGCGCCCGCGCCTCGATCGACTGCGTGACCGCGGACTGCTCACGAAGAAGGAACTCGCCGGCAAGCTCGGCATCCACGAAGCGACCCTGGTCAGATGGGTCGAGCATGGTATCGTCCGGCGGCACGCCTACAACGGCCACGCTTGGCTGTACGAGGAGCCTGCCGACCACCCGGCCAAGCACTGCAGCCGGTGGGATCGCCTGTGCGACCGGGCGGCGGCACACGGCGTGCCGCAGAGCCCGGCCCAAGGTGCTCAGCTGGAATCGCAAGAGGTGTAGTATGGAGACGTTTGGTTGCTGTAGAGCGACAGCCCACCTGCCGACCACCAGAGCGCTTTGCAAGTGGTGCGGTGCCGGCCGAGGAAAATGTAGAAAACACCGGCCAGCGGGTCGTCGTCCGGCCAGCGCTGGCGGACCTCGGCAAGCAGCGAGTGAAAGCCTTTGCGCATATCGCAGGGGCGTAGCGCCAGGGAAATCCGGCAGCCGGAGGGGAGAGGGAACATCGGTGGTCCGCGGCGCGAGATGACGCCATGCGGAGTGTGGACCGTGCTCGGCGGCGGCGGGAGGCGCGGCTGGCTGGGCGGTTACCTTCGTTCAGCGTCGGCCTTGCGGCGGTTCGCCTTGCGGTTCGCTTCGGTCGCTGCGACCAACTCCCGGGAGGACTTGCACCTCCGAGTTACGGCCCATGCTGGGCCCACAAACGCAAAAGACCCCCGTCGAACTCTCGCTCAACGGGGGTCTCTCTGCATAAATTCCGGCGACGTCCTACTCTCCCAGACGGTCTCCCATCTAGTACCATTGGCGCTGAGGAGCTTAACTTCCGAGTTCGGAATGAGATCGGGTGGGACCTCCTCGCTATGGTCACCGGAAACTGTGAATCAGTGTTGCCTGAGCAACTTTGGGCTTATCAGGCCCGATACCCGCTAAGGGTACCTATATCACGCTAGAGAACACAAGTGGTTCTGCAACGCTGTGCTGCAGCCACGAAGACATGAGATGTGAATACTGTGACAAGCCTCACGACCTATTAGTACTGCTCGGCTC